>CAZRRO010000005.1:0-62459 GCA_964602595.1 uncultured Verrucomicrobiota bacterium
TTACCGATGAGGCGGTTACCGATGAGGCGGTTACCGATGAGGCGGTTACCGATGACGAGAACAAGAAGACTCAGTGAGGTTGTGAGTGATACTCCCGGGAGTATCACTGAGGAACGAAGCTCTGAAGGATAAAGCTCTGAAAGATGAAGATCTGATCTTAACAAGACGGAGGTGGGGCCACCGGATCGGGTGTTGCAGCCACTTGAGCCTTGATCTGGAGAGTCCGGAAGCAAGGAAGGCACCCCCACCCCTTCTGGCCCAGGTCGACGTCGAAAGTGCCGTCGCGAAGGTTAGTCAGAGTCTGAATGAGGTTGTCGAGCTTGGGGTACTGCTCGAACCCGTTCTCCTCCTTCTCAACCAGACCTCCGTAGAAGATGACCAGGAGCTGTTTCTGCTCGGAAAGGTTGAGTACCTTCCCCTGAACCGTGGTGTACTTCTTGAAGAGGTTAGCAGCCCGAGCCATCATGTCGACACGGGTCTGCTCGTCCACTTCCTTCTGTTCCTTGTACTCTGCAAGCAGAGCATCGTAGCTGGCCTTGCTCTTGACAGAGAGCTTGATCTCGTAACTGAGGTTGAAAGCCGACGCCATTCTCGATCGTCTTTTGATTGAACTACTTTTTATTTAACTCTTCGCGAAGAGTTCAATACGGAGAATACGGAGAACGCGGAGATTTAATCTGTCCCCTCCTCTTCCTCGTCAGCTTCCTCGGCCTCAGCAGTGTCTTTCTCGGCCGCGATCTGCTCCTCGGTCTTGATGTATATGCACAAGACTCCCAGCGTCTCGATATCGACCTTGTACATGAGAGGGAGACCCTTGGTGACGAAAATCTTGATCAATTTGCTGATAGTGGCCAGCTTGGTAGGACGAATGGCCAGACTAGCCGAACAAGTACCCTTAAAGGTTTCCATCTTCTCGTCCTTCTCCTCGGACTTGTCCTCGAAAGCCCCGAAATTGGCCTCGTTGATGACCCCATCCTTGGTAGCGAAGTAACGGAGCAAGCGGTTGTTCCAGCACGTTACTGAGAGGTGTTTGTTAGTAGACTTGTTAGTGATCACGATGGTGCGACAAGACTGCTGGAACGTCTTAGCCAGGATAGTGATTGGTTGCTGGTACCCCTCCGGAGGGTCAACTGGGACGTATCGAGACTCTCCGATAGCCATGCGCGCCGAGGAAGAGTTACCGTCATCGTTAGTCCCGATAGTGATCTTGATGTAGAGGCACCCGTCCTCTCTCAGAATCTGAAGAATGAGGCTGTCCTTCTTCCGAATCTTCTTCAGCATCTCACTGTAGAAGGTCTTCAAGTTGATAGTGAACTGAATCTCCTCTGCGCGAAGAGTGTACTCCTGAAAGTTCTCAGCGAACAGAGACATGTCGCAGAGAGTGTAGTAGATGTCTTGTTGTCCGGTACAACGGTGTCCTTGGTTTCGAAGAAAGATCCCCTTCGGGTTGATGGTGAAAGAACCCCGGTTATTGAGGTAGAAACCGAGAGTGTCCATCAGTACCTTGATAGTGTGGGCCGAAGAGGTTCGAGCCAAAAAGAGGACGGAGGAGGGGTGTGACATCGTCGGAGAACTTGAGTGTCCGAAAAAATTTTTTCGTTATTTTTCATTACGGCTACGTTTTAGATAACGTTTTTTCAGTCGAAGGGAGGTCAAACCTCCCACGAAAGGCGAGGTTGGTCTCTTTCTTGCTTAAAACTGAGTAACTTCTCCTTTGATGTCTCACTGTCAAATGGCCGAGCACAAAGGCCTTGGTCCCAAAGAGGTGAGAATGAAAGGAGAAGTGATGGTGATGGGGAGAGAGTACTTGGAACTGTACCGTGCTTCTAAGGAGAACCCGGGGCAGATTGACCCTCTTCTTCATCGACCTTTAGCCGATGAAGCGTTTCGAGTCATCTCAATTAGGAGTCTCGTAACAAAACCTTTCTCGAGGTTCTATCTTTT
Source organism: uncultured Verrucomicrobiota bacterium (assembly GCA_964602595.1). Lineage (GTDB taxonomy): Bacteria > Verrucomicrobiota > Verrucomicrobiia > Limisphaerales > UBA9464 > CAIWAH01. The sequence continues at coordinate 1,945 of CAZRRO010000005.1, forward strand.
CCCGACTCCGACAAATCACCGTCTTCCTTGTCGAGTAGTTAGATTCTTGCCTGGAGACATGTACGGGTGTGTCTGTTATGATCCAGTTCTGAAGGACTTTTTCCCTTTGGCTGCCGACGAGAAAGATCTACTTGAGGTTTCGAGGTGGGAGAACACTACTCACGAAGAGTTAGCACGTTTAGAACACGCCTTTCTCTTCTTAGTCCCGGTTGGGTTCGTTAAGGGGCGAAGAGTATTCCGAGAGATGAACAAGGAAGATGGAGTCTACTCTGTTTACTCGCCCTCAGAGTTAGAGACAGGATTTCACTCAGAGCATCACTCTCACGATCACCACCATCAAGACTACTAGCAGACCCCACCCCATCGGAGAGAGGTGCTCGGTACTGTCCAGCATGCTCCAACCGGTCATTTTCTCTACTAGACCGGCTAGCATCTTGACCATCAAGGGAGAAGAGAAGAAGGCGAAGATACCCCCGATAAGGAGGGCTTGACGAGTCTTTGACTTCGGAGGAGATGCGACAGGGTAGAGTGAGGCCATCTCGAGTTTGAGCTTATCCTTCTCTTCCGGCTCAGGAGGAGCGACGGGGTTGGTTTGCGGAGGAGTCGTCATTCGTGTTCGAAACTTTCTTCAGTACTTTCTTCGGTACTTTCTTCAGAAGATTACTTTCTTAGAATGAGACAACTTTATTTGTGTTAGATTGTAAAGACGCTTCTCTGCGCTCTCGTACTCTTTGTACGTGTTCGTATGGTCTACTTCATCGTCGGGGCTGAGTTCCCAGACGTGCCGGATTTCAACGGCGATCCAGGAGAGGTTCCTGAAGACCCCTTGGCTGCTGATGGTGGCGTGGAAGGGGCTATCGAGAAGGCCAGTACAGCTGCTTTGGGTGCAGTCGGAGAGATCAACGTCCCTTCGGGGATCTCTGCTGATGTGCTCTCAGCTATGCCTGACACGGCTGGGACTGCGATCAGTGATGCAGTCAAGAGTGTGCCGATTCAGCCCGACGGAGTGATGGGAAAGCAGGTTCAAGCTAAGGTTATCAACGAGGTCAGTACTCCCGAAGGGGCTCGTGACCTGGGGAACGACGCACTCAGTGATGCTATCGAGAAGGCTGGCTCTCCAGCACAAGTCAGTATTGACGAGGTGAAGACCTCTTACCAGTCTGAGGTGGAGAAGCGAGTGAAGGCGGCCAGTGATCAGCTCAAGACTGAGTACAAGTCCGCCCTTAACCAAGCCCTGGACGAACCTGGTTTCGATGCCAACACTCCTACCGAGACGGGAAAGCCTCTGGTTGACGAGATGATCGATGACCCGGCTGGGACCGAGAAGAGTCTGAACGACAAGGCTGACGCTATCGAGAAGGAGAACCCTGACTGGAAGGAGAAGCTCAAGGACGCAGGCAAGACTCTGCTTTCTTATGGCGGCAAGGCTCTGCTGGTGATGGCAGTGATCGGAACCTTCGTCCCGGGAGGAGGAAACATCGTCAACAAGCTAGCAGCCATGGCCGGAGACGCGGTGGACAAGTTGGCCAAGGTCGCCGCTAACCTCCTCAAGGCTTTCTTTGGTCCGATTCTGGCCTCAGCTTGGGCTTTCATCAAGAGCCTGAGAGTTCCGCTGATGATCATCGGCCTGGTGATCGTGGTGTGGATGCTGAAGGGGTTGTTGAAGAAGTGAAGTAATACTCTAAAGAGTATGACTTTATTCCGCAAGATACTAAAGATGAACCCTCGTGTGGTTCTCGTTGTGGTTCTCGTGACAGCCCTAATTTATGCACGGAGAAAGAAGCTCCTCTCTACTTCAGTTCCCTTACCAGCAGGAAGTCAGATCGCAACCACCGGCGCGGTCACAGCAACTCTTCGTGATACTGGAGAACCGTGGAACGGGAACAACGGGTTCGCTCGGTTCGGGCAGTACGTGGTCACGAAATCAGAGTACTGCAACTGCACCCCTACCGAGTACGAGACTGTAGCTATCAGTACTTACGGAACCCCTGTACTGATGGCAACTTTCGGAGCGCAGTCCGAAGTGCCAGTCGGGACTTACTTCACCTTTGCTTGGGATCCGTACCAGAACTACCCTCTGACTGTGGACAGTTCCCGTCGTAGCGAGTAAGGGGTTACCTGGTAACACTTCAAGAAGTGTTACCATTCCTTTACTCTCTCATCCTTTCCTCTTCCTCATCTTCGATGTAGTTTTCTTCCAGATCATGCGTCCCTGTCAGCGAAACTATACTTCTCTCGTTACAGAAAGGACAGTTCGCGAAGGTGGAGAATTTAGTCAATCGACTAACACATTTTCCGCACCCCCAGTGTCCTCTCTTGTTGCGTCCTTTTCCAGCACGGTGAAACGATTGGATAATAGTAGTGAGGTCGTTGCAAATTGGACACTCTTCCACCGTGTTCCCCCAGTACTTCTCTCTGTCCGGATTCCAGCAAACAGAGATACTAGTCTGACGGATCGAACACTTCGCGCTGGTGTCGTCATACAACTCAGGAAACCACTCCTTCCCGTCATCCCGGTCTTCTTCTTGGTACATGAGCAGGTGAGGGTGAAGGGTGTAACAAGGGTAAACTGCTTCGTCGAGTTCTCGAAAGAGATCTCTCCCGTACGTGTAGAGCAAACTCTTGATACTGGTCACGTTCGGATACTCATCGTACCCACTCCGTTTCACTATCTTCCCCTCTACTACATAATCACTGTCAGTGTAAGTGAACAAAGGAACTTGGGTTCGTCCTTGTCTCTTCGCCTCGTCCACTTTCCTTTCCCACTCTTGCAAGATCAGTCCCTTCAAAAGAGGGTGTATTCTCTTCATCTCGCGTTTCTCCATCTCACACATTTCTTCGAAATCATCGAGCATTCTCGCCATGGTTATCTGGGTCTCTTCTTTGCAAGAACTACTCACTTTTTTCTTGAAGTCGTTTCTGGTACCTTTCCACCAAGAAGTCTCTCCCTAGACACCTGAGAAAGGAGACAGTCTTTTCCGTACAAAAGGGACACCGAGCCCCGATCATCTCTTGACTATTATGAGCGCACACTTCACAAGCCCAGTGATCGAGGTGGAAAACGTGGTCCTCTTGTGAAAATTCGCCGCAAATGGGGCACTTCCTTTTCAAGGACGTGAGAATTTTCTCGACCGGGACCAACCCTTCTTGTCTCAAGAACCGAGAGAAGTCGATCGTTGTCTCTTTGATAGAGTTGTACAGCATCTCGACGTAATCTTCCGGGATCTCAGTTAAAACTTGGTTAACCAGGCCCATCATCAGGTAAGAGAGGATGCACGATTGTTCTAGGGTGAGTTCAGGGTGAGTATCCTTGTACGAAACTACCTTGAGAATCATTCTCCCGATCGAGTTAACGGTCCCGTCCCCTTCTTCAAGTGCGAGGTCGACATGGGGACGTACTTGATCCAGGTAGAAGCGAGTGTTGGCTCGCTTCTCGGTTGGGGTGTAAACCCGAAAAGAGCGGTGCTTCTCTTCTTGGGCCATCTCTGCTGAGTGTAAAGTTACACGAGAGGAGAGGGCTCGAGTCATTTATAACACTTCGAGAAGTGTTATTACTCTTTCGTCTCTCACTCTACTTTCCTCGCCCCCACAAACTTCCCTTCATTGTACTGAGGTTCGTACGCTTGATACTTCTTCTCCAGGGCGTTCTCGACCTCTTTTGATGGAGAAAAGCAACGCTTCTTGTATTCCTTGTACTCAGGGTCTTCTTCCTCATCACCATCGGCCTGAATCAAGACCCAAGTTCCGTCGCGAAGGTAGAAAGCTTCGCTCTCGATCGTGGTGAGGATCAAATCTCTCTCGATGTCCCAGTTGAGAACCTTGCAAACGTGAAAGAGTTCTTGAACAGGAAACAGAGTGTTGATCAAGCGGGGAGTGCTCCGGAGAGACTCTCCCTTGGTGCTATTGTAGAGCTGGCTCGACATCTTGAAGATGGGTGTACGGAAAACGGCACGGATCATTTTATGCTAGCTCACGTGCTATCGAGACGTACAGATCTTGATCTCTACTCCTTCATCACTCTCTTCAACATTCTGTACACGATCACCACCACTATCACCAACCCGATCAAACTCAACCCCTTCACTCTCATTAGCGTCTTGGCCTGATCATCTCCACCTCCCGCCAACCCTTGTGACATCTGGGCAATCGCTTTCTCTTCCGCAGCTTGGGCGTTAGCCTGATACTCAGCCTGGTGCTTCTGAAAGTAGTCTTGGTATAACCCCTTGTAAACGGTGTTCTGGCACCTCTCCATTCTCTCCGGAGACGTAGCCAGCTTGCACAGCATCATGTCAGGGTAGTTAACCTCGGGTGGGAAGGGGGTAGCCCAACTGCTCAGTGACTTGATCCGCTTAGCTTGCACTCCAGCCGGAAGGGCTTGAAAGGCTTGTAGATCAGCCGGTTTCACTCCTGCCTTAGTGCAACTGGGAGCATCCCCAGTAGTGTAACAGTCAGCCATAGCAGTTTGAGCATCTTGAATCTGTTGGTACTGACCGGTCAGAATCTTAGTGATCTGGTCACGGTTCAGGGCCTGGTTGTACCCGTACGGGTCGATGAAGTCAAGGAACTGCAACCCCATCTGCACTTCTCCCAGACCAGGAACGGCTTCAGCTACTGCTACCGAAGCTAGCATTACCGCCACATCCTCCACCTTCTCACGAGAGTCCTGATCAGAGAAGGTAGCTGAGAGGTTGTTCCACGAGTTAATGAACGGGTCGGTACTCGCCGATGAATCGGTACTCATCGGAGTGTGAGTGGTGTTTTACTCAGAGAGCGAAAAAATCGAGACGTGAGAAAGTACCTGGTCTTTGAGATTCTCTGGCCATCTTCGAAGATGACCGTCTGGTTGCTCATCGGGTTGGCCATCGTCTGTTACCTCCTTCTCCGGTACCAACGCCAGCTTCGAGTCTCACGAAAGTACCTCCCTTCTAGTACTCCCAAGACACAGGCTGCCAACTTCAAGTACCGATTGCTGCACTACTCTCCCAGCTTGAGCAGCGAGGCACAGTCTTTTGGTTTGTTTCAGAACGGGAATGAGTACTGGATTGTTCACGCTCAGAATTACACCTCTCCCTCAGGCATAGTTAACTTGAGAGACCTCTACCCTCCTTTCAAGGGTCGACCCACCGGGATGGTAGTGATCCCTGGTACTCAGTTTGCAGGGTGCTCCTTCGTCGTCTTCTCCAGTGACGGCAAGGTTTACAACCCCTTCACACAGTCTCATCCTTGGAGAAGAGACTTCTTCAACCTTCCTCAAACCGACCCCATCTCAGTAGACGGGAGAGCACTGAGTACAGGAGTGATCAAGGGGCAACTCCAGACCGGAACCTCTCCCTCCTCGATTCTGTTCCGATTCTACTACACCTCGCACTACATCGAGGAGAGTGGCTGTTCCGTAAGTACTGATGCTAACACTTCTGGGACTAAACCGCTATCGTGTCCCACTCGAAGAGTAGAGTTCCCACACCCTAACTTCAACGTGAAAAGTTACTACTCTTACGCTGGGGTCTTGTACGCGGTGAGCAGTGACGGGTACATCTACTCTCTCGAGACTGTCCCCTTCTCAGACTCTCAGTGGATTCGGTACTTGGACTGGACTACCCTCTTTAGTGGTTTGACTATCCCCAATGCTATTCCCATCACTCCTACTGACACAGCTAAGTTCTACCTGATGGGAGCGGACTACGATCGAGGAGTCCCTGTCTTCCTCATCTACGAGAACGGGGTTCGGTACCTGGTCGATCGGAGTGCGCGCAAGTACGACTTCACCAAGGCTCTGATGCAAGCGGGAGTGGGGATCAGCGGTAACCCTCTCGACATGACCAAGGCGGGACCAGGAGAGTTCGACTACGTGGTCCTGTACACTGACGGGAACTTGTACGGTCCCAGTCTGAAAGGGTACAAGAAGAGTGTGAGTACTTTTGAGGCTCTCTACCCCAGCGTGGCAGGTGACGAACTGATCAGCATCACTAGTCTGAGTAAGTACCAGACTGAGAGTCTTGACACCAGTCAGTACTTGACTCAGTTCTACTTGGTCTTCCTGTACCGGAGCGGGAAGTGGTTCGAGGTTCAGTACGACTTGGCTGGAGACTTGATCGGGCAGCTTGGACAGACTGATCAAAGCAGTGGGAAGTGGACGGAGTGGTCTCACGTTAAGAGTATGCCCCCGCTACAACCGGGGCATGCCGGTCAGCCCGGCCAAACAATCAAGTTCAGCAGTTTTGGGTGGAGTGTGTTTGTTTTTGACCCCAACAACCGTGAGAACGACCTGGTTTACAGTCTCAACAACCCCCCGGAGAAGTGGATCGACATGCTTCTGTGCACCACGACCGGGGACAAGTTCAAGAGCAGTACTTGTGTAGGAGTAGGAGGGTGGAAAGAGTACCAGTACTCGCAACAAGCCGCAGCAGTGCAAGTAGTAGGGGATTTCAAGGTCTACCCTGAAACCGGAGTCGACTTTGCTCGCACCCCGGGTCGAGTCCTGCCCAAGGTAAGTCAAGAAGTGTGTTCTGCTCAACCCGAACCAGTCTTGGTCTATGATAGCACCGAGAGTGACTGTCATGCCTATGCACAGCTAAGTAAGCGCGAGTCTCTCTCTGACCGAGCTCAAACTACTCAGGTTAGAACTGAGTACGACCCCGCTTACCAGAACCGCTTCTGTCTCAAGCACCTCCCTAGTAGTAAGTACCTGGTCTGGGACTTTACCAACCCCGATCAGCAACAGCTCAGTCTCCAAGACGAGTGCATCTACACCGGGAACCCTCAGATTCTGCACGAGACTAACCCTGACCCTGCGGACGTGAAGAAATTGCAGCTTAGTCTCGGATCTATGTGGAGCTTCGACTCAGGCAGCCTTCTCAATCTTAACCACGCCGTGGGTGGGTACCTCGACACTACTAACATGAGTCTGGTTCCTACTTCCAAGGGAGATCTGCAGTTCTCGGGCGGGGCTTTGGGTGACTATACTCGAGGCAAGTGCTTTCACGCTCAAGCGTCAACTCAAGGAGGGACTTTCACGGTCGATGACAAGTGCACCTCGGCAGAGTGGGCTCCTGAAAGCATTCCTTGCCCCAACTTCGTCCAGGGAGGGTACATCTCGCAGTACTGTCAAGTGCAGCAGTGAGGGATCCCGAACCGGAAGGGGGTGAAAGAGAGGACAAACTCGAACCGAGAGAAACAAATTCATTCTCTGAAGAGAATGAATTCTAAGACTTCTTGATCACCTCCGTCAGAGCTCGAGTATACTCTTTGATCAACTCCGTCACGACTCGAGTACACTCTTTGATGTCTTGAATAGAGACAGCTTCAGGACTCGGTCTCGAGTCACCATCAAAAATCTCCAGTATTGCTCTCTTATCTGCAGGAAGATTAGCCCAAACATTACGAGCTTTCTCTTCAGACTCAGGCACGGACTTTTGCCACATCACCAGGCAAGTATCGTAGTAACTTCTTTTGTAAAGAGTAGTCAGGATTGTGGACCAAATCTCGACTTGCAGAAAGTTTCCTCCAGACAAAGAGTAGTACCGAGTGGGATTACCAAAGTTGCAGTACTCCGATTTCACGTACCGAAAGGGGAGAGAATCAAGGAAGGCAAGTCCCACTTTCTCGTCGGGAGAGACGATGATGAGTATAAAAGTAGACATGTGGAAGGTACTCTTCTTTTCCCTTGAGTCATCCCTTTAACCTGGGTCTTTTCATTCTCCGAAGAGAATCAAAATCCTCCCTTTTCTTGCATCATCAAGGCCACGTCTGAGTGACATCCTTTCAACGCAAAGCCGTACCCGCCGCGAAAGTCAGTGGCCCCTTTGAGGCAGCACTTCTCTACCAACCCGATGTGACCACCCCAACAAGCCCCGGCCAGAGCATTGTTCCACTTCTGCTTCACGGGTTCCCCAATCACGGGACTTACATCAAAGTAAGCATCAGCATGCCTGACCACGTTATCACTCCCGTTCATGTAAGCGTACATCAGGCACCGTTCCTCATCTTGATGAAGACCGCGAGCTTTCAACAACTCGACTACTTCTAGATCTCCACCCAGGTAAGCGATCGGGATCAAATTCGAGAGAGAAGCATGAACACGATTGAGAAGTTCTTCCACCACTTCTCTCTTCCGAAAGAGACAGGCGTACTCGATTCCTGTGATATGAAACTCAACAGAGGCTTGATCAAAAAGTCTCTTGACTGCGGTCAAATCACCCTTGTAACAAGCTCCCAGGAACTGAAACTCAACAGGGAAATGGTCGGTGTTCCCCTCGAACACCTCTCTCTCCTCCATGCTAACGTGGGGAGGGGTCCCCAGTATCCAAGAGTCGTAAACGTACACCATTTGAGATTAAGAGGTTCTCTTTAAACCTGGGTTTTTCATTCTCCGAAGAGAATGAATATCCTCATCCCTCAACCACGACGAATCTTTTCCACCAAGAACATCAGGACTCGGGCACACTCCTTCCCGTCTCGAAAGGAGAAAGCGGCATCGTCGCTCCTTCCGGATCTCTCGGTCACGTTCTCTATCAGCACACGCTTATGTCCGATCTGCTTGTACACCGCTCGTGCCTGATCCTCTGAGCCCGGGATCGACTGACGCCACATCACCAAAACCCCATCCCGGTCGTACAAGTAGTACGGGTTGATAGTCACTTCCAAGAGGTCCCCAGTCGGGAGAGCGTAGTAGCGAGGTGCTTGGTTTAGGGTTTCATAAGAAGCTGGAACCTTGACGTGAGGGTAAGGGAGAGCGTTGAGGAAGGTTGTGACCCCCACCTTGGGGTTAGCCATCACAGCAATCTTGATCGTGGTCATTTGAGAGTGTTCTGAGTGCTGGAACTTTCTTTGTGAGATCGGAGATCAATTTTCGAAGGTACTTTCATTCTCCGAAGAGAATGAAACCTTTCTACACCTTTACTAAGTCGTCTTAATCTTCTCCACCATCTTCATCACTGTTTGAGCACACTTCTGCGAGTCTTGGAAAGAGAAAGAAGACACGGAGGGTTCTGAACCTTCGACCAGATTCTCGATCAACATCTTCGGGACTGAGATGCCCTCCCAAATCTCACGTGCCTTCTCTTCTGACTGAGGAATCGATCGACGCCACAACACCAGGCAAGGGTCACAAGTCTCTCGCTCGTAACTCCGACTGCTGTTCACCTCCAACATGTCTCCAGTCGGGAGAGCAAAGTAGTGAGTACACTCAGTGCAGTCGAACGGGTTCGGTACCTTCACCTTTGGGAAAGGGAGAGAGTCGAGGAAAGTGGTTACACCCACACCACCGCAAGGAGACACAATCAGAAGCTTGACCGTGGTCATCTTCGCAAGGAGATACTCTTTTCCACACCTTTTCACGTAGACTCATTTTTAGTGTATATTTTCATTCTCCGAAGAGAATGATTACCTTCACACTTCACTTAGCGGCTCGTACTTTCGCCACCATCTCCATCACCACCCGAGCACACTCCTGACTGTCTCGAAAAGAGAAGGCCACCGAGTCCTGACTTGCCCCGACGGTCCCGTCAAGGTTCTCCATCAGAACCTTCTTCTGTGTGATACGTTCGTAAGTAGCCCGAGCCGAAACTTCCGACCCTGAAACCGAGTTCCGCCACATCACCAGGTATGCATCGGTCTCGGGTGAAGAGAGGCTCGATTCTCTCACTTCCAACATGTCTCCGGAGGGGAGAGCGTAGTAGTGAATACTGCCAGTGCTGATGTGAGGATTCGGTACTTTTACCCGAGGGAAAGGGAGAGAGTCAAGGAAAGTAGACGAGCCCACACCACCTCTAGGAGCGACGATCACGAACTTGAGGTGAGACATGCCTGTCACACAGATATCTCTTCTCTGCTCCTTTTCACTCAGACTCATTTTCTCTCTAATTCTTCACATCCCTCAGCTCCTCCTCCACCTGGGCTCGGAAACGCTTGTGGAGGGCGAACTTACTCGAGTGGGCCTTGACTCCTTTCAGGTACTTGCCGTGCCACTTAACCGCGTCCTCGACTAAGTGTCCCTGCGTGTCCTCGTCAAAGACTCGCTCGTAAAAGTTACTCAACTCGTAAGCTGGAGCCCCCAAGTGGACACGAGTAGAGAGAAGCTGGAACTGGTCCAGAGCGTTCATACTCACTTTCTCCTTGCACGGTACCGTCGAGAGCACTGAGAGGTGAGCATCGATGAGGAGAAAGAGGTCGAAGACGGTGGAGCAGATCTCAATGTTCTTGAAGGTGACGCGGTAAGCCTCGATAGCAGGGGCCTTGTACCAGTCTCGACGGTAGATGTTATCACCGAAGCAGTTCTTGTACAAACCCCGGAACACCGCGGTTGACTTCTCCACCACTTGCCCCGAGAGGTACTGAGTCAGATCTTGAAGAAAAGGGTCGAGGACCCACTTCTCACCCTCTTTCCGGTAGTACTGAGAGTCTTGGAACATGCGAGACCCTTTCTCCTTCTTCTCAGATATCTTCGATGTGTAAGTTTTCACGTAGACTGTCTTGATGATCTGAACGAACTGTTCCAGAGGCAGGAAGGTGAAAGGGAGCTGAAAGAGAGAACAGATCTCCTGCAGGTTAGCTGGGGTGGGAGTGGTAACAAGCTGATCTGGACGCCACTCAGGGTAAAGATCTCGGTACAACCCCAGCACCATCAGTACACAGTTGAAAGCCGTGTGACTGCACCCTGAGTCTTTCAATCCGGAAATGAAAGAGAGGTACTGAGCGCGTGAACAAGACCCGAGCTTGAGCTTCTGAACTGAACCGATAGTCTTGGTTACTCCAGAAGGGTTCTGAGTGAATCGAGCTGTTAGCTCACCCAGTTTCGACCCGAGCAGGTAGTAGTTGTCTTCGCCCTCGGGACTGTTCAGCTTTCCTTCCAAGAGATCGTTGAGAGTCTGGACTACCTCGTGTTGATTTACCTCTAGCTGAGAAGTTGTCTCTCTCGACATTCTCTCCCGGGGTACGACACGAGGTACCGCGGGCTTAGCACGTACTCGAGGTCCACTTGTGACTCTCACTTCCTTACTCTCTACCCCCGTATCAGGTTGGTTAATGTACTCGGCCAAGACCGCAAGCATCTCTTCTCCGGAGTGGTCTGAAGGTTCTGAAGGCTGACTAGGAGAAGGGTTCTCTGAAGTCTCTCCGGCTGAACTCTCAGAGGACTTGACGTCGGGAGTCTCAGAGTCCTCAGGAGTCTTGGAGTCAGAACGTTCACTCCAGACTACCTCTACTCGAGGAAGGGGTGTAGGGAGTGGGTTCAAGTTTATTCCCAGGGCAGCCAAGACTTGTTCCAAGACTTGATTTTTGGCCCGAAGTTCCACGAGTTCAGGTACGACGTACAGAACCCCGCAGATATGATTGTGCGTTTGAGAGAGTTTCTCGACCGGGATGTTACAGTCTCGGCAAACGTACCGAAACTTGGAGTTCTGGGCAGCGAGGACTCGACACTTCTCAGTCTGAAGGTGCTTACTGAGGTACCCCTTGCTCACCGAACTCCCACACTCCGGACACACGCAGTTCATCCCTTTCTTCACGAAAAGATATCACCTCACCTATCATTTTCTTCGCTACAGTAAAGAATACTTCTTCGTTGCAAGAATGGCGCAGTACGACATTCCTAAGATCAACACCTCCCGAATGGAGGCAGTGATGAACGGAGTCGCAGCACGATTTCAACATACTTACTCTCTCCCTTCTTTGTGGGTCTGCGGACGGTCCTCTCGGTTCGGGTTGCGTCCCTCTCTAATCCGAGACTATCTGTCTGGGTACATGAAAGAGTGGCTTCGAAAACTTGAGAGAGGAGTAGTCATCGTCCCGATAGTTTTCTACGCTTGCTCGGAGAAAGACCCGGAACGTGTCGACGAGACACAACCTCAAACTCGAGACTTCCTAGTTTACTCGCACTACAACATCCTGATCAGTTACCTACAAAAAGGGGAGGTCGTGATCGAGAGGTACGAACCAGCTGATGCTACTCGCCAAGGCGATTTGAATGAGAAGTTAAGCCACCTCTTGTCGGGACTGTTCACCCCCTACCAACGAAAAATCAAGTATCTCCTGGTGGCTCAAAGAGGAATGCAAGCTAAACACGGCGACAAGACTCTGTGCGGGCATCACATCGTTTACTGGATCATCTACCGGCTTAAGTACGGGTTGGAGAGATCACAAAAGGTACTCCTCCCTAGTAGCGAAGACAGTTTCCTAGAGTTCTGTAGGTGCATTACTGACGAGATGAGTGCGTAAGGGACCTGCAAAAAAAGTGGGGTCTTGTAGTAACCCGTAGGTTACTACTCCCCTTTGCTGGCTCACTCACTCTCTACCTCTTCAGTCACCTCCTCGGTCGCCTCTTCGGTAGTAAGCTGAACCATCTTCTCTCTGATAGCCTCCACCTTGGCATCGAGATTGTCGAGACGATCGAAGATCTTGGTCAGTTGCTCGTTGATCCCTCCGATCAGGACCACGATCTGCTCCATGGGAGACTTCCCTCCCGATGACTCAGCCGTGGGAGGAGGAGTGCCAGCTTCCTCTGGATCAGTGACAGTCGAGCGAAGCTTGCCACGAGGAGCAGCTGCCTTCTTGTACTCCGGTCGAGGCTCATTCTGTGCCGGTTCCGGAGTTGAAGCACATTTCATCCCTCCCACGTAGGGAGTGTTGATCCCGAGCACGCGTCTAACCTCCGCTTCCTTGGTGGCCGGGAACATCCACCCAGCCGCTCCCTCGTAGAAGGCGAACTTGTAACCGGGAATCTTCTTGATCTCTTCCTTCCGAGCCTTGGTCTCCTCACCGCGAACAATGATGGAGGCCTCAGTGTACTTCTGAATGCAGAGAGCTTTGCCGAAAGCCATCGAGCGAGTGAAGAAGTGAGTGAAGAAGCGAGTAAGGAGAAGCGAGTGTGAATCGAGAAGAGTGGGAAAATACTCAAATCATTTTTCGATCTGTAAGTATCAACCGAAAAGGAAAGAATGTCTCTCAATCGCACTGCAACGTCTGAGCGCAGGTTCGTTTGCCCGACCAAACGCATTCTCTTCGACCGTTACCTTCGAGTGATTAGCCGAGACTTAGATCGAGTAGAGGTCTTCCCGTTTCACACTCTTAGCCTCATTCGGAAGATCATCGAGGTAGCTGTTGAGGCTGTTGACAAGGATAACCCAAGTTTACTCTTCCCTCACCTTGAGAGAGTGGGGTTGAGTCTCGAGACGCAAGAAAGGCTCAAACTCGACCTTCAACACGAGTTCAGTACCTTCGTCCCCTTGACACAATAAAACTGATCAGAGGTCCGTGATTGTTCACTCTCACAATGGCCAACCCAAATTCTAACGAAAATGCCCGAGAGACCGTGCAGATAAGCCTCTCTCCTGAGTACCGGGAGCTGTACCGAGCTTCAGTTCAAAACCCTACTCACATTGATCTCCCTCGTCACAAGGCTCTAGCAGAGGAGATTTTCCGAAGAGGGTACTTGGAGAGTCCAATCCTAAGAGAAGTTCCCAGACTGCTAGCTTACTACACTGCCGTCCCTCTGCACCATTTTTACTACGTTGACGGGTTCCCTGCGCGAGTGTGTTCGGTCATCTTGAGTGAAGGGAAAGTTTATCACGGAGCAATGGTGTTTGATCTCGAGACTAAAGTTCCGTTTGCCGCTGTTGTCCCAACTGACTGTCTTCTCAAGACGGATGAGTGGTCCAACGAGGTTGTCTCTTCAATAGCAAGAGGAGAGTACGCTTTTACCTTCCTGGTCCCGGTTGGGTTTATCAAGGTAAAAGCTTTCTTCACTGCAGCGACTGAGAACGGAGAGATTTTTCGGTACGAGAGGAGCGAGGTCGAGCGAAGTGAGATCGAGAGCGAGTAACAACGGTTAAACCTCCAGAGGTTTAACAATCTACTTGAATCTTCTCTTTGCTTCACTCTTCTTCGGAACCTCCTTTTTCGTCGGGAGTCCACCCTTCTTGGGGAAATTGCTCTTCGCCAGTTTTTCCTCTCTCAGAGGTGCCTCTTTCGGTGCCTCTTTCAGAGGTGCCTCTCTCGGTGCCTCTTTCACAGGTGCATCTTTCGGTGCCTCTTTCTTCTTCAGGTTGATCTTGAACGCAAATTTCCCTCCTCCTAGCCCTCGGTTCACGTCAAGAGTAGAACCGCACTCAGCTAGGTCCACCGTACTGAGCATGGCGCAATCGTCACTAGCCACCAGAGCCAGCTTGATCCAGTGGTACCGTTCTTCTTCTAGGTTGTACTCTTTGGCCACTTCATCATCGTTCGGGTCCAGATCCAGAACATGGGCGAGCTGTTCTAGTTTAATCTGCGTCTCGTCGAGCATCTTTCGGAGTCTCTCCTTGTCTAGGTCGAGGTAAGCCGCGAAAGTCTCATCGCCCGCTTCCATCTTTCTTACTCTCAGAAGAGAACGTTTATTTCGGGTTCTTACGCGAGAACGCGTCCTCACCTTCTCTTTCACTGAGCAAACGTTGAAGTGTCGGGAAAACCGAGAGCTCCATTACCCCCTTCTTGGCCGCTCGAATGTACTCGAGTCTTCTCTCCCACTCGTTCTCGCTCATGCACCTCAAAATGGTAGCTACCGCCTCTTCCGGGTCATCAGGGAGGATGACAAGAGCACGTGAGTCAATGTACTCACCGATATTAGGGCACCCCCAGTAAAAGGTGAGACACTCAGCCAAGACCGAGTCAGCCAGTTTCTCGGTAAAGTAACCAGGTTCCTGACAGTTCTCACAAGCCAAGTGGTACTTGTACGGGAACAGTCCCTCGTCTTTGTGGACCAGAGGCCCTTTGTTGTGACGGTACGCCCGAGAGTGCCGCCCAAAGATGTCAACGGGGAGAAGCGGAACTTGGTCGAGCTTCTCAGCTAGTTGATGCCGGTAGAGGTGCCCGGGAAGACGATGTTCAGCTGAGATGATCATCGAGAGTTGGTCTCGTTTCTCACTCACCGGGTAATCCGAGACCAGTTCTTCCCAAGTCTTGTTGAGGTGCCACTCGATTAAGTTGCGAGAGAGAAGCCCGTTGCATCTCCACTCTTCGGCAAAGTGCCCACGGTTGAGACTCGGTTCCATGGTCAAGTGCAGATCCGTTGGGCGACGTGGCCGGTTGACCCCGTTGATGACTACATCGTGAGAAGGCTCTCCTTCTTTCTTCTCTTGAGCACTGAGGACACGGTAAGGGTACTTAGGAGGGATCATTCTAGTCCAGTCCCGGGCCAAGTCAAAAGTCCAGTTACACTCGAGAGAGATGACCTTAGGAGTCTCGACCGTAGGAGTCTCGAGTGAGACAACCCCATCAGAAGGGCCGAGATCAGGAGGGTCTAGTCTTGGTTCTTGAGCCATCTCTAAGGTTCTTTTTGGCGATAAAGCAGCTTAAGATCGATTAAAAATGAGCTGTCCAGTTCTTTCATCTCGAAAACTAAAGAAAGAACGAAAGAGAGAGTGCACCGATGAGCGATCCTTCTTCACAGTATCGCGCTAGACGCGACGAGGCTGTAGCTGAGAGAAAACGCATCAGGGCTGAAATAGACAGGAAGAAGGCAGAACGGAAACGCGAGATGGAGGCCAAGAAAGAGACGAGAATCCAAGATCTCTTTGATCTCACCAAGGCGGAGTTGCGTACCAACGCTTACACTCTCGTGACTGAGTACTCGAGAGGGACTGAAAAGAAAGTGTGGGTCAAGTTCTTCTTCGAGGGGAACCGGAACAGTAACGAGTGTCGGGTCGAGATGCAGATTCACCAACACGTACTCTCTCAACTCCACGCCCACACTCCCAACCTTCCAGAACTGATCGAGGTACTTCAGAGTGATCATGACGAGGATCGCGAGAGTACCTTTGACGAGGAGATCGAAGACGGTTTCAATTACGACCTGACCAGGTTGAGGGCACTGGTGATGAAACACATCGAGGGAGAGAGTTTTGACAAGTCGGAGCACCCGAAGGAAGACCCTACTATCCTCTTCCAAATTCTGTACACTCTCTGGTGTTTCGAGCGGGTGGGGCTGAACCACAACGATCTGCACCGTAACAACATCATGATAGTTCCTTTGTCCGAGCCTCGAGTTCTCCGTTTCGCCATCGGGAAGAAAGTAGTCAGTTTCACTACTACTCACTTGGTCAAGATCATCGACTTTGACCGAGCCTCTGTTTATCATCCCGAAGTAGAGCGGAACCGGTTCCTCGACTTTCTCAGTTGCGATTCCGAAGAGATCATCAACCAGTACAACGGCGGGTATCATGGAAGAGACACCTACATGGCTCTGAACGGGTACCTGCCTGACAAGGGGAGTGAGATAGGAGTCATGGGTGAGTGGGTGTTTCGAAACTTTCCGGGAGTGTACCGGAGAGAGTTTGGAGTCCCGATCTTCGAACAACCGTACCGTACCCTCTTCCCTTCCTTGCGCAAGATACTTCAGAAAATGGCCCGAGACTTTCCACAGTTTCGGGTTGAAGAGAAGGTTTCCGGTGAAGGAGAAAAGATTTACTCTCTCCCTCCCCTTTACCAGCACCCTCTTCCTACACGTCGCCAACCGTACCCTTTGAAGACCCTACTCCCCGCTTCTGACTTGGACAAGATGGTAGCTGAGCTAAACGTGCTCGAGTACGACCTGATGGGAGAGTGGAACCACCTCTTCGAACAGTACCGTCGAGTCTGCGTCACTCCCGATGAAGAAAATCTCATCAAGCGAGCCTGTTTGTGTCTAGTCGACCCGCTCGAGAACAGTGGCGCTGTTGACGCGATCGAGTTAATCACGTACCAACCCACCTTCAAGGTAATTCAGAAGTCCAGCCCTTACCCTCTTGTTCCTGAGAGGGTCAAAGAGAAGATCGCCTACTACCACTTCGTCGAGACTGGAAAAGACTCGCCCTTTTCTCAGTGGGTAGAGATGAGTTTCGAAGAGAAAGTCCCTTACATCAAGATGGCTAATCTTAAGGCGGAGAGTTTTCAACCGAAGAGAGTAAGCGCGGAAGAGGCAGCGAGAGTGTGTACGGGTGACTCAGAAGAGGAGGAAAGTGTTGAAAAGAAGAAGATCATTGAGGAGAAGAACGAGGTCATCCAGGAGCTTCTCGCCGAACAGAACGAACTTCTCGCCGAGCAGAAAGAACTCTTTCGCAAGCTCACCCCTGAGTTCCCACCTGAGTATCAAGACTACCCCCTGTTCGAGAAGGTCGAAGTAGAGTCGACTCGAGAGTACCTCTTCAACCAAATCTCCAAGTTCATTGATCTGCGTGAGTACGAGAGTATGCACGGGGACGTTTTCCAAGTGACTCGAGGTGTACTCGACCTAATGAGAAGAAAGAAACTCTCTAAGATCAAGAAAATAGCGGTGATGTACTTCCTCTTCGGCTTCCTTAGCCGAGGCTTAAGAAAACTGAAAACTCACCCCAAGTTCTTTCAGACTGTGCTCGACAAGGTAGAAGAGTTGAAGGAGACGGTCGATTTCAGTGATCTAGTCGCACCTGTCCCTCTTTTGGCGATTCCTCCCTTCGAGAAGTATCACCGGGAGGAGCGGGAAAACTACTAAGTGTAAAGAGTTATTACCTAGGGGTAATAACCCAAAAACTGAGTCTTTCCCCTCTTTTTCTGTACGAAGGAAACATGCCTGTTCTTTCTTGGAACCAACTTCGCAAGTTACTCTCCGTGACAGAGAGTAAGTGCGTTGAAGCAATCATCGCGAGAAGAGAGGGAGACTACTCAGAGTACGTCTTCAAGTTCTGATAGTCAAGATCACTGACGTTTACGGGTACGATCGTGAAGATACTATCCGCCAAGCTTTCGATGAGGAGGTAATGAGTCACACTTTTCAAAGTAAAAGGACCAAACTAAGGGGGAAAGTGAACGTGAGAGAAGGGTGGATCGACATCGACATGGACTGAGACACTCCTCTTCTCTCAACAACCTGTCTGGGACCCAGAGAAGGTGTCCCGAAGGTTGGTACTTCTCCCTGAGTGTTCTCACCGCAGGGCCAGGTTGTAATGAGTCAAAGACTACCTCAAGGTACTTCAAGATACTCATGACTCGCGAACGAAGAGAAGGTGAGCGTGAGTTTCGGGTCTTCACTCAATCCGAGGTTCGATCCGCTCAAATCTTCTTGTGGTCTCAAGTCAGTCCTCTGCTGAGTCTATCTCTACCTGAGAACCTCTTTGACGGGACACTGGAATCAGTACTAGCTACTCTGGAGAAAACTCTCTTCTACTACCGAGATCATCCTGAACTGACTCGAGAACAACGGATCGGGTTGGCTTACTTTCTGATAGGAGTAATCAGTCGTAACTTCTGGCGTGTATCAACAGAGACTTACGAGCTGATGAGCGGAAAAGTGGAAGAGTTTCGAGAGATCATCGATCTGAGAGTCTTTCTGATCGATGATCCTCTTCTCCCTTCGCTCGTTTCTCTCATAACTTCCGTCTCTTCTCGCGAAACGGGATCGAAAAATTGATCGAGTTTTCTCCTTCTCACCTCAAAGTACTCATCCCACGATGAACTCTTTCCGCTTGACTTTCAACTGCCAGTACCTGCTTGACCTGGAGAAGATGTGCCAGGAAGCAGCCAAGACTCGAAAGGTAACCAACCTTCGTATCCCGGCTCGAGCTGAGCTGTTCACGATCCCAGCCGAGAGTAGCGCTGAGAAAGAGTCTCTCTTCTCGGCAGTGCTGAAACGTCTCTTCACCAGTCCCACTGAGCTGAAGTTCAGTCAAACATCTGAGGCCATCACCCTGACTTTCCGGTGGAACGAGCTTTTCTTCTACCTGAAGCCTCTGGCTGAGAAGTACGGGATTACACTTCCTCCCATCTTTACCTTTACCTTCGCCACAGGGGCGGGCCTTGATAAGCTCGACCTCGTCCCTCCTACTCTACAAGATCTCAGCTTTCGTCTCACCATGACCACTCCCTTCGACGTGAAGGAGTTCTGTCTTCAACGGTAAGAACGTCTTTACCGTGAAGACTCAAACGCGGTAGCGTTCACACTAACACCACGTGTCTTTCGTGTCTTTCGTGTCTCTCGTGTCTCTCGTGTCTCTCGTGTCTCTCGTGTCTCTCTTGTTCCACGGCGTCCGTGTCCCACGGAGAAATAAACTGAGACATTCTTCTTTTCCCAGTTGTACTAAACCTCATCTTACACCGAAAATGCGTTCACTCATCGTTTCAGTCATCCTCATCGCCCTCATCCTCTTCACCATCCGTCTGATGAGGCGAAAGAAGCTCCTCAACCCTCTCAGTATCTCCAACGGGTTGACTTATCGTTTTCCCTACCATTCTAGGGGTAAGTTTCGGGTCTACGGGTTGGGTCCTCCCCGACAGTTCGAGGATTTCTTGCGTAACCGAGTCGTGCACCCCAGTGTAGATCACACTGAGGTCAACTACAACGAGGGGGACCTGCAAGCCAACTCGTTACTGCAACGAATCATCCCTCCGCCCGATTACACTCCCGACAGTGTCACGGTCGAGATAGCAGGTAACTTCAATCCCAAAAAAGTCAAGGCTTACTTGTGATACCTCTGATACCTGTAAGCGATCTTCTCCTCGCGAGGAGAAGATCACGAAGATCACGAAGATCACGAAGATCACGAGGAAGCAAAAATAATCTCGGGAAACCAAAATGTCGTCCTCTGGGTACAACCCGAGAGAGGTTAACCTCAAGAACAAGATCTTGGCACTTGCTCCGCCTACCAGGTTCTACCACAATGTCAACCGCGACTACCTGAAACAAGCTCTGGCTCAGATGTACATCTGCGAGGCCCCTTACGTAGAGTTCAGTCACATTCTTCGTCATCATCGCCAAACCGGAGTCTCTTCGGAGTCCCTCTCGAAACTGTTTAACGATGTCAGGACCATCTCAGTCGACAGTCTGGAAGGGAACGTCTTCATTAGTGGAGAACAACACGTTGACGAGATGATGGTGGTCAAGTACAACAAGCCTCGGGTGCCCGGTTCGTTTACCGATCCGACTATGGGGTTGTTGCACGAGTTCGTGGTGGGGAGCTTTCTCAACCAGCTCCGAGCACAGATCCCTAACTTCATGTACGTGTACGATCATTTCGAGTGCGAGGAACCTCGAGGTAACTTGGTCAAGGGAGCTGCTCATCGCTTCTGTCAGGGAACTCTTCAAGCTGGGCACGTCTGTACCGAGTTCCTTCGAGCTCGACCTTTGGAAGAGATTGTTCTCGAAGTCTCGACTCAGGAACTAGGTCAGATTCTTCTAGCCCTCTTCTGTGCTTTGGAGATTGCTAACGCCAAGTTCGGGTACGTTCACTACGATTTTCACTCTAAGAACGTGATGGTACGAGAAGAGGTTCGCCCTATCTCGATTCAGTACCCTCTGGGAGCTGGTCTCTCGGTGACCAGTAAGTACATTCCGGTAGTGATCGATTACGGGTTTTCACGGATAGTGGTAGAGGGGGAAACTTACTCCTTGAAGTTTGAGTCCAATTCCATCCCTTCTCACCCCAGAATGTACGAGGAGAATCACCCCTTTGTCGACTTTCACAAGCTGATCACTCACCTCCTCACTATCCTCCTTTCTGACGGGAAGTTCACTCCTGCTCACCGTGACTTCTTTGAGCAATGGGGGGTTAAACTCCAAGAGTACTTCTCACCGAGTGACTACCGGGTGTACCAGACCGCTCTCACTCTCGGCACAGCTACACCCGAACAAGTTCAACAGTTCCTTCAAAGAACCTACTACACCAGTTACTTCTACCCGACGGGGTTGGGAAGAGAGTGTAGTTACCTCAAGATTGCTGAACCTCTGCTCAGGTACAAAGATGACTACACCAAAACGACCAAGTGTTCGAGAATGACACAGGTGCTGGAGCGTATCTACAACCTCGACAAAGGTGTTCCCGTTCACACACCTTGTAACGGAGAAGTAGTCTTGAAAGACAAGTACGGGAAGGCGAGAACCCCGATGGACTGTGCTAAGAAGTACTCCGACGGTAACTATCAAGTGGTAGAGTTCACACCTGAGTTTCGGTTCTACCAGGGTTCTGGAGAGAGTGTGGCGGCCAACCGCTCAGTCCACGTTTCAGAAGCTAATAATCGGCCCATTCTGATCTTCAGGGACAGGAGTGATGCTCTTCGAGACTCGAGTGCATCACAGGCACTCGAGTGCGGAGACAAGTGCGTGATGGCTTTTCAGTTCAAGACTACTCTCCCTCTTTTCATCCTTAACACCGGGAACATCGAGATTCTTCGAGAACGAGTGAGTCGTTCTCTCTCCTACTTACTGTTCTTGCACACTTACCCTCAGGAACTGCAAGCTCGGGACGGTTTGGCTACCATTACCCAGAAGATGACTAACATACCTGCTGATTGCACAGAAAGAATGAAGAAGTGGATGAAACAACCTCCCTCCATCGTGATCGGGTTGGAGCAGATCGATTACCTCTTGATTCGCGTCTTGCTGGAGTACTTGGAACCACAAGGGTATCACGGGATCGTGCTCGAGTCTCCTTTCACTCTCTTCATTTCTGGACGAATGAGAGAGAAGGTTCGACGTTACTACGGTGATCCTAGAGACTGGCAGTTCTCTGACGACAAGTACGTTTTTGGGGCGATGGGGAGGTTGATGCGTGACTTTGACCGCTACAAGAGCCTAGACGAGAAACGGGCCGGAAACCTTCTCCAGCACTCCGTCTGGACGACTCTGTTCGCGCAGTGGATGTTCCGGCACCAGTACCCGGCCACAATCGGGATGGAAAAGTTGCGCAAGACTCTCCTTCTCACCGCCTTCGTTCACGACATAGGAGAGGGCGGAGACCTGGTCTTCTCTTACACGGAGAAACCTGATCACTACACTCGAGGGGAAGAGTACATCAGGACAGGAAAGTACACTACCTCTGAAGGAGTGATTGATCTTAACGGTGTCTGGAAAGAGGCGGGAATTAGTAGCGATCAGATCGGGTTCCTTAGGTTCAGTGTCAAGTACTTGGGAGTAATCGGGAGTATCCTGGACAGGTGCAGTACTTCCGAGTGTGCTAGAGAGCTGGTGGAACTGTTCCTGGAGAAGTGTGATTCCGGTCAAGTTCCAGCTAATAAGCAGGTCAGAATCGGGTTGTTCAACTTCGTCTACACTGTCTGGGTGGCTAACGCGATGGCTTCTCAACCGTTCGTTAACAGAGAAAAACTGAAGAAGTTGGTGGAGAAGATTCGAAGGGGGGATAAGAGTCCGCAGTACTTTAACGATTACGTGGAGGAGTTCCCCATGCTGACTAACCTTCCGGGTATTCGTCCCGGAAAAGACCAGTACGAGTCGTATGCGGAGAAGGACGCTAACGGTGTTTACAAGATTGCCGGGAGAGGAGAAGAACTACGTCGAGCGGTCATCAGTCGAATCGAAGCGAAGTACCCGTAACACGAGTAAGGGACCCGTAAAGTACCTACCTTGTAACACTCCGAAGAGTGTTACTTTCTCTCTCACCAATTCCCCATCTTGATCACGAAGTTGTAGGCCACCACTCGGGCGTCCTGATTGCGTACTCCCATCGCCTCCAGAATCTCGATAAACTCCACCTCGTCGCGTTCGTGATTGAAGAAGCAGGCCACCAGCTGGTTGACCGTCCCGATCCCGTTCGAGCGCAAGTGCTTGATCGCTACTTCTCCCAGCCCAGGGATCAGACCCTGAACCAATTCTCCAACCGGGAGCCTCCCGTTCTGAAAGGTGCGAGCCACTTGGCTTTGAGTTCCGCGCGGGTTCTTGAGCGGGGGCTCTTCGACTTGAGGTTTCTCGTGTTTTCCGTTCTCTTCTTCCGCGATCACTTCGGTCTTGTCGTCGTCTTCCGGGATGTCCCGGAGCTTGGAGGAGGAGCGAGTGAGGCGAGACATGTATTCGAGTACGGATTATTGGGTGACTTGAACAGGAGCGATAAAGAAAAGAATCAGTTTTAAAATGATCTAGTCCTACAAAAAAGGGGCAAAAGAAAAGAACCTCGACTTCAAGTATCTTCGAGTATCTTCGACTATGTCCAAGATCATCTTGATCCTGGGCTGTATGTTCGCGGGAAAGACTGAGACACTCTTGGCCCGAGTTCGAAAGCTGAAGGTGGCTAAGAAGGCGATTGTTCTGGTGAAGTACTCTCGAGATACCCGTTACTCTCTGGAAGATATCTGCTCTCACAATCAGAACACTTACAAGGCTACTTTCGCCTGTGACAACTTGACTTCTCTCGCCGAAGAGACTCAAGTGAAAGAGTGCGATGCTATCCTCATCGACGAAGGGCAATTCTTCTCGGACCTAGCCTCGATGGTGCTAAAGTGGGGGAGAGAAGGGAAGACGGTGATCATCTCGGGTCTGAGCGGAGACTTTCGCTTGAAGCCTTGGCCCTCTATCAGTGAGGTTATCCCGTTGGCTACTGAACTGGTTCACCTCAGTGCCAGCTGTAGCAAGTGTGGGCAAGACGCACACTACACCAGTAAGAAGGTGAAGAGAGAAGGAGAGAGTGTGGAAGAGATCGGGGGTGAAGACAAGTACGAGGCGCGGTGTTTGGACTGTTTTGAGTGATCTCTCAATAATCTCCGGAGTCGTCCTGAGCTACTGGTCAGGACGGCTTCTTTTTCAGTCTAAGACCTCAAAGAGAAGGGACTTTGCAGGGACGAGTAAGTCACGTTCTCAGAGGTTTTCTCCTTTTTGAGTGTGCTCTTTTCAATGTAAAAGTTAGCGAGGAACGGCCTTTAGATTATCACCTCCTCCCCGAGAAAGTTAGCGTTGGTTTCCGAGCGTGTTAAGTATTCTTACTTAACACGTTAACGGGGGTCTCTTTTACCCCTTGGGGTTTTTACGTTCTCGTCTCAAGTTCCTCTGTACGACCCGAACGAGACGTTCTCCATCCTGGACGCTTGCACAGCTTCGCGTTTCCACTTGAAGAGGTGGAGCATCGCTTCCTCGTCCATACCAGCATGGTTGTCTTCAGTCACTACCGACAAGGCAACCATCCACTGGTCAGCGATCACTCGCCCGATCTGGATAGTGGGGAGGTCGCGCATCCACATCTTCCCCTCTGACAAGAGGATGTCAGGGTAGTAGAGGAAGCGAAACGTCACCTCTCTCGTTTCCGTTTCGGAACACTCGTAAACGATTGTGTCCACCTGGTGAGAACAATCGTTTACCCAGTGCTCAAAGACATCGCCGTAAATCAAAGGGCGGTCCCTGATGTCCTTGCTCTCCTCGATTTCTTTCTCAAGACGAGACAGAAACTCGCCCGAACTGATCTCTTCGTAATCGATGACCACTTTCTGCACTGCCAACCGGAAGGTAGCCTGCTCGCCTTTCTCAGAGTGTCCTAGGTGAAACCCGGTCGCGACGTCGTAAAAACTCATTTGCGGGAGTGAGAATTTGTGTGAAGGGTGGAGCAGAGGGAAGAATCGAAGTCATTTTTTCTTCCTTCGTGACGCAGGGGTGGTGTTTCTTAAGTACCGAAGTACTTAAGGCACCGTCCGCGAGGTTCACAAGGTTCAACAATGCGGGAAGGTCCCGAGCGTAACCTCACTGTAGAAACGTCCATGTCCTGCTGCCCAGCGTTTCCACTGAATCAGAGTGTCCACGTCTCCGAGGTCTTCCCGGAGAAAGAGCATCCAAGGCTCCATCTTCCACCCTTTTATTGCCACTTTCCCTACTTGAGCGTTGGGAAGGGCGCGCAATCGCAGCTCTCCATTGACGATAAGGATGTCGGGGTGGTAAATGTACTGCACCGTTACGACTCGGTTCGAAGCGTCGACAGTGTGAAGAAAAGCCTCCTGAGAAAAAGGCCGATCGCGCCACTCGTACAGGATGTCACCGTAAAAGTAGCAGTCGCCGTACGGACTTGTAGACTCCTGGTCTTCAGTCTGATCTTCAGCTTGAAGACGTGCCAGAAACTCTCTGGTGAGAATCGCTTCGTTGTCGATGCGTACGCCCTTGACTGTGAGGAAGAACGCGTCCCTCTGGTTTCTGTACCAATCGTCTGCGTCTGGATCTCTCTTTGTGTCCTCCAGTAGGTACCCGGTAGTGATTTTGCGACTTATCTTGCTCGTGGAGTTTTGAATGTGAATTGTGGTACTTGAAACTAGGGAGAAAAAGTAACTCATTTTTCGAATCTCTTAAGTACCGAAGTACTTAAGAACTTATAAGAACCTTTTCAGAAAGACCTCAGTCTACAAACTCGATCTCTACTCCTTCTTCCACTACCGTGGTCTCCTTCATATTTTTCGTGGCTACAAAAGCTTCTTTCTTCTTCCCGAAGTAGGGTCTACCGTGCCCGATTCGAACCATCCACTCGTTAATCTCTCCTTCCGCATCGCGAATAGATAAGAGGAGTCTCCCGTACTTGTCTTGCCCCTTGTTCTCCAAGTCGAGCATCTTCCCCAGAATTCGCTCTGACATTACTCTCTTGGCCTCTAGTCCCGCCTTCTTCTCAGCTAGGTCCCGAGTGCGAATCTCAGGAGAATCGTACCCGAAGGTACGAACCTGAAAG
The DNA here is from genome assembly GCA_964602595.1 of uncultured Verrucomicrobiota bacterium. Lineage (GTDB taxonomy): Bacteria > Verrucomicrobiota > Verrucomicrobiia > Limisphaerales > UBA9464 > CAIWAH01. Next base: position 27,348 of record CAZRRO010000005.1, read on the forward strand.
CGGTACACCTTCTCGTTCAGGACCACGCCCAGAGTGAAAGTGTCACCGTCGTAAACACTCAGGCACTTCCCCTGGAAAAAGGGAGGAGGGAACTTAAGAGCAGTCTCGAGTGTCGAGGAAAGGAGCAACTCCTCCTCTTTACGCTTCTGAGTGTTGTTCCTTTCCGGGAGGACCTCGGTAGTTTGAACCTCTTTCTCCCGAAACTCGTGAGGAGGAGGCGTGTAAACTCCCTCTCTGGGCTGTTCGACCTCGAGACTGGTAGTGCACCCCATTCGAGTTCGCGAGATTGAAAAGTGATCTCTTTCTCGAAGAGAGTTGATGTTTCAAGATGTCGATCGACGGAGTCATTTTTCACTGGGGGTTGTACAGCGTTCCAGCTTATGACAGCCTTGCTAGCATGAAACGAAGGCGGAAGTGGAACGGGGCCGAGTGGTACTTAGCTCGACTCAGAGAGAAGGGAGAGTATCGTCCTCTCTCCGGGTGGAAGGAGACTCAAGAGTACCACCGTGAGAAGTACGGCGAACGGGACTACTACACCTTCGCCGAGGACTTCACCGCGGCTGAGTACAGTCCTGACGAGTGGATGCGAGAATGCAAGGAGTGGGGAGTTGATTACGTCATTCTTACTACTAAGCACCATGACGGCTGGTGCCTCTTCGAGACATCAACCACGGAGAAGTGCAGTACGAAGTCGAGAGCGAGAAGAGACTTGGTCCGAGAGTTTGCCGAGAGTGCTCGCAAGTACGGGCTCAAAGTAGGGTTGTACTTTAGTCTGACCGAGTTCGGGATCGGGTGCACGCAGAAGTACCTCAAAGAAGTCTTGATCCCACAACTTCGAGAGCTAGCTCGGTACTCTCCTGACATTCTCTGGTTGGACGGAGGGTGGAACGTGAAGTCACAAGTAGCCACTCGTGAAGTGGTCAAGGTCTTGGAGGAGTACCGTGCTCGAGGAGTGGAGATCAACGATCGAGTCTCTTCTAGTCTCAAAGAGTACGCAGATCCTAACTTTCTAGGTGTCTCCACCTTCCGCAACTACGAGGATCGGGCTCTTCCTCGTGAGAAACCGAGAGTACCGTGGGAGCACATCACTACACTGGGGTACTCTTGGGGGAGAATGGAAGAGGATGAGTACAAGAGTGCGAAAGAGATTGTTAAGACGGTAAGAAGAGTGAAGGAACTAGGAGGGAGAGTCTTGATGAACTTGGGTCCGGACGGAGAAGGGAGGTTACGAGAAGAAGAGGTGGTGAGGATGGGGGAGGTGGTGAGAGGGTTGAGAGAGTAAAGAAGGTTGATGTAACACTTGAGAAAGTGTTACTTACCTTTCATTGCGATAGTGACAACAACCGCTGCAGCTGCGCACATACCTACTCGTATGAACAGGTACAGCCAACCGGCATCTCGGTGCTGCTCTTTCATCAGAAAGGCACTTCCGTCTTCAAAGTGAGCAGGAGTGATCTGATTGTGACCTTTCAGGATCCGAAGCGCCTTTCTCGAGATGTGTCGACAGTTGTTTCTGATTGCGTCGTACGGTTCGTAATCTTTGTCCTTCAAAGCCTTGATAGCGTCGTTGGTGAGAAGAATCAGTGTAATGTCGTAGTACTCGTACTCTTGCGACTCTTCCATAGGTGTACGAAAAGTTGGTCCAGTTTCTTTGTCTTGGATATCAAAGAGGAAGCGGACAAGACCATCTCTCCTCCGAAAAGAGAGACCAGTGTGACGAACCTCATCTCCCCTGTTCGCGAACACTTGCAAGATGTAAGTGTCCATTTTGGGCTCGTAAGGAAGATGAACCCCCTTGGTACTTGACATAGAGGAAGTGTTCCCCATTTCTTTCGCCAACTCATCTTTAATTAGAAAATGATTCAAAAAAGTGCTTTCTTTCTCTAAACATTAAACATGCCTCGCCTCACTCTCATCGGTTCAAAGTCGCAAGAAGACTACTCTCCTCCCGAGGGAGAGTACTGGATGTCAATTTACCTCGATCAGCTCACTGGGGCTCAAGGGGTACTCTTTCGGGCTCTCACTTCCCGCTCCTACTTTCTTTGGGAGGGAGGGTACAAACCGATTAGTACTCAGGTCACCTACTTGAAGTACACTCAAGACGCGGTCCGAGTTAAGCTGTCCGAGAAAGTCTTGACCGCGATTCGCCGCTACCGGCAAGAGGTAGAAGAGACTTCTCTCAAAGAAGTACATACTTTGCAGAAGTTTCTTATTTTGCTTCAGGACGAGGGAGCCCTGAACGAGGAAGACGTAGAAAGAGTTCAAGCTCAGTTCACTCCCAAGAAAGTAGAGAAAGTCTCTGAGGTGAAAAGAGGAGGATTCCTCCCTTTCCTTCTCGTAGCTACAGTAGTCCCAGTCTTGATTGATCATACCTTGAAGTGGTTATTCTGAGTGGTGTTTTGGGTAAGACTCCTTGGAGTATTACACTTACACTTCGATGCTCACTTCCAGTCCTACCTCCCGACAGTCACGAATCGCTTCTCGAGTCAAGATCTCCACTTGAGCTTTGACTCTCTCTCGAGCATCGTGAACCATCGTGACCAGTTCTCCGCGATACGGCTCGGGGAACAGAATCAGGTCCTCGAAATCGATCATCTCCTCGGTCAGGATCGCGTTGACCCTCTTGATGTGTTGGTAAGGGGAGACTGAGATGTGAGACCATTCTTGATGGTAGCTCCGGCACTCTCTTTCCACCTTCTCGATCACTGATCTCTCCAAATCAGGGATCCCTTGCTTGAAGAACTGAAAGACGTTGGCCCACTGCATTGTTGACAGGAGAGAATTTTGGGAGAAAAAGACTCAATTTTGCATCGCCAGAAAAAGTTACTACTCAAAGAAGAGCATGAACCCCTCAGACTTATACGAACAATTCATAACACGTACCCAGTCCGACGGGTACTCGAGCGCCTTTACCTGGCTGACCTCGACTCTCACCAGTCTGCAATCACAAACTCCTCCCGAAGAGATGGAGGCATTCTTGGCAGCAGCTCGTGCTCATGGTTGGACAAGTCCCTAAGTTTTTCGGGTTGGGAAATGTAGAGCACCAAGAATTTTTAACGGCTATCGCGTAACACTCTCGAGAGTGTTACTTGTTCTCCGTGTACAAACTGCTGGTCTCGTCCCTCACTGACGGTTTCGTGTCGGGACCAAGCGATAAAGCATCTTCTCACTCCCGGTCTGGCAGTGGTCGGCTGAGACCCAACTACTCTCTACTTGGCGGTACCGAGTCTGTCTCATCAACTCGTTACTGAGGTGAGTAGCCGCGCCCAGAGAAGCAGTGTACTCCAACTTCTTCCCCGTAGATTTGATCTGGAAGAGACGAGTGAGCCCTAGTCTGTACACATCCAACAACTGCTCGACATCGACCAACGGGACCAGGAAGATGGCCTCGAGACGAACCTGGACGTACTTGTCCTTCATCAAGACCTTCTTCCGTCGGGCATCTTCTGGATCAACGATGCACTCTACCATCACGTCCTGGTCTCGAGTGAAAAGCCCAGCTTGTTCTTCGAAGATGTTCTGGAACTGTTCTACTCCCAAACAGTAGACCTTCTGACCTATGATCAGCCCCACACTCTGGCTTTCCCGAAGGTGGGGCATGAAATCGTTGATCTCTTCGTAAGCGATGAAGTCGAAACACTTCTCGTAAACCACCTCGGTGTCCTCAAAATCTTCACCTTGATAAGTACTCTCACCTCGTAGCTCCGGTGTAGGATCAACAATCAGTCTAGGCGCGTAAGGCTGGCCGGATCTCCACACTGTCACGAGGGATTCATTGTTATTCTTGAACTCGATCTTGTTTCCAGAATCGTAAAAGAGGAGGACGAACACGTTTTCTCCTGTCGGGTTTACTGCAGCGTTGTAGTCTTGCATGATCCTGAGTTGCTCTTCTTCGGGGAGAATCCCGATAGCTCGGAAGTAGCGAACAACTTTCCTCCATCCCAGCTTAACCCATTCTCGGACCGCCTTCTTGCAATCTCGACGAGCTGCTTTCGTCATCTTGATCCAATTCTTCACCAACTCGGCATTTTCTGTCTTGAAACTGAGAAGATTGTCTTTCAATGCCATGACAAACTCCGTGATCGTCTCCCGAGGGAGTTGCACTCTGGAAATAGCTTGATTCCATGTGTGTTCTATCGTCTGGGGAGGAAATTGCACCTCAACGAGAGTCTGACTGATCTCTTGAAGGAAATTCTTCGTCTCGAACTTGAACCCACGAGCGTAGTACTTAGCAACACGATGAAGAGTTCGAATCCACTCTAGTGTTGACTGCTTGACGTGGTGATCGGTACGGAGAGTCATAGATTCTAGATCGCTCATCCACCTCTCCTGACCAAGATTGTGAGTGAGAATGTTTTGGTCACCTCCCAAAGCGATTCGACACACTGTTAGGTCAAACTGTCCCACTACTATCGGGGGAGGGAGATGAGTCACGATGATCTGAACTTTTCTCCCTCCTTCTGTGGTGGTCTTGTAGATACGGTGAATGTGGGCGTACAGCCGTTCATACCCGGTAGTGTTACCACGCATCTGGATCTGAGTAGGGAAATCCACTCCCAGTTCCGATACTAGTCCGATGAGGAACTCTTTCGGGTGAGAGTTCTTGTGAATCCACAAGTCCACGTCAGCGTGGGCCCAAGCAGAACTTTCTGACGCATCCAGAGCGTGCATGACCAGGTAAGACCCAGCCACGAGCGCACTGTGCTTCTTCAAGAGGGAGTCCAGGACGTCAAGATCAAACTCCGAATTCACCCCCTTCAAGATACGAGCGCACATGCCTTTCCACTTCTTCTCTCGGACAAGCACTTCTTCATTCTCAACTCGCTCGAACAAACCGGGATGATCTTTGTCCAATCGCATTAGCATCTCTTCTACCTCAGTCTGTCTTGAGCGAAGAGAAGTAACCTCGATCCCGTCTACTTCCGCTTGATACATTTCTGAACTCAACCGTTCCATTTCTTTCCCCACCAAGGAAGCAAGTCTCTCAACTCCTTCAGGACTGATCTTACCCTCCTGGTACTGAGACCACAATCGGTCGATCGAGATTTCTTTCTCTTCACGCATCCGTTCCGCCTCGTCCTCGATGGCACTGGCAAATGCTTGACGAGAGCGTACCGGACGAACCCTTCGAGCACGATAGAGATCAGGATACTCGCGCTCAAGGGCCGTCAATGTTACTCTCATTCTCCTCAAAGTGTCTTCTTTTTCTTCCACGACGTCTTCGTCTTCGTCCTCTTCGTCCGCGTCCATGATTTCTTGAGACAACCGAACCACACCTCTTTCCAGGAGTCCGATCAAGTCCGTGATCTGCTCAGGATCGAGATGGACTGGAATGAGCTGGTACAGTCGCCACAAGCGTTGGAGTCTAGAGTCGTCTGTTTCCTCGAGCACTCGTTCCTCTTTTTCTTCGAACGCACCAGCTAACGCGCGACGAACCTGATGAGGGTACTCTTCTTCAAGTTGAGCTAGCAGCGCGTTGGTTTCTCTTACAGTATCATCCCACATTTCCTCGTCGATACCCTCCCTTCTCGCTTCTTCGGCAGCTGCTACTTGCTCTCTCAACTCCTGAACCAGTTGCATGATCTCTTCAGGACTGAGAGCTTCGTTCCGTTGGTAGGCTTGCAGCAGATCACGTTCATCGAGATCCATCTTCGCTTTGAGCTAGTCAAGAAATAATTACACTTCGAGAAGTGTAATCTTCCGTCTCTTCCTCGTTGACGGTTCCGTCTCTCACTGACGGTTCCGTCTCTCACTGACGGTTCCGCGTCGGGACCAGCCGATAAAGCATCTTCTCGCTCCCGGTCTGACAGTGGTCGGCTGAGACCCAACTACCCTCTACTCGGCGGTACTCAGTCTGCCTTTCTAGTTCACGGCTAAGGTGAGTGGCCGCTCCCAGAGAAGCAGTGAACTCCAGCTTCTTCCCCGTAGGTTTGATCTCGAACAACCTCGTCACTTCCTCCTTGTAAAGTTGGAGGAGCTGGAGGACGTCCACCAGAGGGACCAGGAAGATAGCTTCCAGGCGAACCTGAACGTACCTGTCTTTCATCAGAACCTTCTTTCGTCGGGCATCTTCCGGGTCGATGATGCATTCCACCATCACGTCTTGATCACGAGCAAACTCACCCGCTTGTTCGGCAAAGACCTTCTGAAACTGTTCTACTCCCAGACAGTAGACCTTTCGTCCCATGATCAGCCCCACACCGTTACTCTCTCGAAGATGAGGCATGAAGTCCTTGATCTCGTCGTAAGCCACAAAGTCGAAACACTGTTCGTAGACTACATCGGACTCCTCGACATCTGGGGCTTGGTAGGAAGATTCTCCTCTCAATTCCAGAGGAAGAAGGAGATCTGATGACACCAGAACAGGAGGGTGAGAGTCATGTTCAACTCCATTTTCAGCTTTGTACATCACAAAGAGGGGATGTTCTCCGAGAACAGTGAAAGCGTACGTTTTTCCCAAGTCATAAAAGAGAGGAAGTTCTCGTCCCTTGGCCTTCTTATTGTACTCGCTCATCACCTCAAGTTGGTCCTCCTCTTTCAGGATCTGAATGGGACGGAAGTACCTGATCCAATCTTTGGAATGAGTAACGTACCCTAGACCCTTCTTGCACGATTCCAGGGCACGTTTTCTCATCTTGCTCAGTATTCTTTCTTCGACGGCGTCATCGTTGACATCATAGACGAACATTGGGGTAGCGTTCGGGCCGTAAACGAGAATGAATTCTCTAATCTCTTTGAGAGGGAGTTGTAGTGCAGAAATAGCCTTGTTCCACTTCTTCACGACAGTTTCACCCTCTGAACCGTGACCTTGAAGAGTCTTGGTGATCTCTCGTTTGAAGTTACGCGATTCTATATCCCAGAACCCTCGAGCGTAGTACTTAGCTACGCGATGAAGAGTGCGAACCCACTCGAAAGTGGACTGTTTCACGTTGGTATCAGTGTTGAGGGACATTTCTATGAGGTTACCAATCCATTGGTACCGATCAGGTGTCCAGTTGTAGGTTCGAATCTTCCCGTCTCCTTCCAGCCCGACTCGGCACACCGTCAGGTCAAACTGTCCCACCACTACTGGAGGAGGGAGGCGTGTGACGATGATCTGGACCCTTCTATCAGTTCGTGTAGTGGTCTTGTACATTCTGAAGATGTGTTTGTACAACCTCTCGTACCCTTCCTTCTCGCGCATTCCGATTCGAGAAGGAAACCCCAGCCCCAGATCTAGGGTCAAACGAGCCAAGAATTTGTCTACCTTCGAGCCTTGGTGAATCCAGATGTCCACGTCAGCGTTAGCCCACTCCGGCTCGTCGTCAACCCCGAGACTGTGCATGACTAGGTAAGAACCGGCAATGAGAGCGTTGTGCTGTTTCAGCAGCTTGGTCAGCTTCTTCAGGTCGAACTCTTTTGAGATACCGTTGAAAATCTCCTCTTTGATGTCATCATCTTCGAGAAGGTAAGTGGTGACGGTTTCCTTCTTCTCTTCGACCAATCCCCGCTGCCTCAGTTCTCTCTCTAGCTGATCACGTTGATTGATTGCTTCAATCCACTCATCACCCCTGACTCGATCTCCGTTCGCTTCCTTTCTCTCCAGCTCGGTTATGCGAAGATTGGCCCGACTCAATTCTTCGAGCCAATCTCTGTTAGCAGGCGAGATACCTTTCATTTCTTCGGCTTCTTCAGGATCCTTGTGCTCCGGCTCGGGATCTTCTCCCAACCGATCCTCCACGAAATCGTCTGCGTTCTCCCTCTCTCGTCTCAACCTTAATTCTTCTTCGGCTTCTTCCTCACGAGCCCGTTCGAACTCGGCCGCCTCTTCAGCAAAGGCTTCTTCTTGTTCACGTTGGGCGCGTGCGTGATCCCCAACAAGATCTTCTTTTTCTTCACGAGGTCCTTCTCGTGCTCTTCTCTCTTGGTAAGCAGCTTCTTCGAACTCATTCTGAGTTCGAACGTAAAGTTCGGGATACTCTCTCTCGAGCTGATTAGCTATCAAGAGAATCTCCTCTAGATCATTCCTACCCCTGCCATTCTGTACCTCTTCCCTCAATCTACTCATATCTTCGAGTACGTACCGGATCAGTTCGACTAACTCCTCTTCCTCTGCCCAGTTGTCGTGATACATCAACAACAGTTCATCGAACCGTGCTAGTCTTCTTGCGTCCATCTTCACGACTACCTCGCGTCGTCTTTGAGTAAGTCGAGAAATAATTATACTCCTCGAAGTATAATCATCTCATTCTTAGGTTCCGCACACTACACACCCCTCTTCCACCTCCGCCGTGACACTCTTCCCCTTCAAACTCTTCAGCACCTCTCCGTTCTTGACGGTCACTTCCGAAGTTTTCTCCATCAGTTCCACTGAGACGGTGAACTTAGCCGCGTCCATGGCTAGCTGAGTGCGAAGGTAGTAGATCAGAGTCTTCAGTCCTAGTTTCCAGCCAAAGTACAGGAACATGTACAGAACCTCGGCCCGCTGCTTAATGGGGATCAAGTTACTGATGAAAGCGTTGAGGGACTGTGAGTGGTCCAAGAATGCACCTCTTGCCGCGGCGTGAAGAACGTGAATCTTCATCCCCATGTCCCAGGCCGTCTTGTACAGTTCCTTCAGTTCTTCCGGGAAGCCTTTGATGTTCTGGACGCTCCCCTTCTCCTTAACCAGAGTGTTCTTGAGATCCTCGTTCCAGATCCCCAGCTCGATCAAGTCCGCAACCAAGTACTTGTTGAAGACCTGGTATTCACCTGAGAGGACGTTACGCTTGTAGAAGTTACTGGTGAAGGGCTCTACTCCCTCGTTCACCCCCATCACCTGAGCAGTAGTAGCGGTAGGCATCTGAGCAGTCAACAGAGAGTTGCGAATCCCGAACTTAGCGATGTGCGCGGCTACCGAGTCCCAGTCCCACTTCCCGCTCGGCTTTCGCTCCCACATCTTCCACTGAAACTCTCCTCGCGAGATCGGGGCCCCTTCTCCGTAGTAGTAGCTGGGGTAAGGCCCGATCTGACTGATCAGAGGAGTAATCTCGAAGATGGGGTTTTCGACCTCGGCATCACGAGCCTGACGAAGCGCGATGTAAGTATCACGATCGAAGTCAGTCACCTTGCATATCTTCTCGATCTCTTGATTGAGTTGAGTGTACTTCTCGTGGCTCTTCAAGATCTCAAAGACTTTCTTCGACACTTCTCTCTCGTCTACCCCCTTGACGCGAAACTCCTTGGCCATCAGGGTACTCTCAGAGCAGGCCGCGTAGGAGATAGTCTCGGCGATCAGTTCGGATAGTTGCACTCCGTCGGAAGAATCGTAAGGGACTCGCAGCAGACAGAAGACATCGGCCAACCCGCTGGATCCGATCCCGAGAGGTCGGTGAATCAGGTTGCTGACCATGGCCTCCTTGACCGGGTAACTGTTCCGAGTGATGACGTTGTCCATGGCCCGAGTCAACACCCGAGTTACCGTGACCAGCCCCTTGTAATCGAACTGAGGGTTCCGAAGCCGAGTTTTCTGGTAGACAGGCTTGCGGAGCAGTTCCAACTTCCCCTGCGAGGGAGCGTCGGTGACGAAACTGGGGAGAACCAGACTGGCTAGGTTACAGACACCGTACTCGAAGGGAGTAGCCGGGAGAGTAATCTCTACGCACAGATTCGAGGAGTGGACCGGGCCGTAATGCTTGAGGTTACTCTTCTTGTTGATCTGGTCGATGTTGACTAGGTACGGGACTCCAGACTCGAACTGCTGAGTCATGATGGCCTTGATCACCTCTCGAGCCGGCATGCTCCGAGTGTACTTCTTCTCGGCGATGAGTTGCTTCATCACTCTCTCGAACTCGTCTCCGAACAAGCTACTGATCCCAGGGTACGCTCCGGGATCAACGAAGTACCATTCTCCGTCCTCTTCCACTGTCTTCCAGAAGAAGTCGCTCATCGACACAGCCAGGAAGAGGCCACGAGCCCGTTGGTTCTCGTCTCCGGAAGGGTTCTTGAGCTGAATGAACTCGAGTAGATCCGGGTGGTAGTCACGTAGGAAGATGGAGAAACTCCCGTTCCGCTTCCCTCCCTGATTGAAGGCCTTAGCCGCCTTCTCGTACATGATCAGGAAGTTACGAACTCCCGACGACTTCCCGTTGGTGCCCCGAATCATCTGTCCAGCCGAGCGAATCTCGCTGGCATCGATCCCGATCCCCCCGCTGTACTTAGAGATGCGAGAGGCGTCATTGAGGACCTTGTTGATCCCCTCCAGCGAGTCCACGATGGTGAGGAGGAAACAAGAGCTGAGCTGCTGCTCTCGGAACCCGGCATTGTTGATCACGGGTGTAGCGAAAGTGAGCTTGTGAGTACTCATCAAGTCGTAAAGGACCCAAATGTCCTCCAGAGCCTTAGGATCACGGAAATCGTTCGGGTTCATGGCCTGACTGATAGCGATCCGCATGAACAAGTCCTGAGGTCTCTCTACGTACTGGTCCAGGATGACGTTGACGTACTGCTTCTCCAGGGTCCCGAACCCGAAGGGGGCGAAGAGGTAGTCTCGCTCGTAATCGATCATCGACTCGATCACGCGCTGGTTGGTGCAAACGAACTTGTAGAAGTTCCGGTTGATCAACCCTGCTGATTTTCCTGCCGGGTCTACGTTCCGGTACAGCTTCTCGATCTTGTCCTTGAAACTGGTCAAAGTGTTCTTGTGGTGGTTATTGATCAGCAGTCTCGAGGCCAGGATCTCGTACTCAGGTTGGAGGATGGAGAGGTCCATGCACCGTTTGGCAGTGAAGACGTCAATCTCGCTGGTGGAGATGCCGTCATGCAGGCCCTTCTTCACCATCTCCACCACTTCTTCCACACTCACCTTCTCGAGAGGGTAGAGAAAGTGAATGAAGAAGTTGATCTTGTTGGTGATCTTCTTCTCGTCGATGAGTTGCCGAGTCCCGTTGCGCTTGAGCACGAACATAGCACGAGTGGTAGAGTGGTCAAGTGCGTGAGTTAGTGAGGTGGTGTCTTAGTGTTCTCTTATGAAAGACCAGATTAAATCAGTTTTCTGCGGAGAAAGGTGAGAAAGAGAAAGCGAATAGAAGGGAAAAACAAAAATGACTTTCTGACAGAGACTGTTAAGAGGAAATAATTTCGAGAATGGCTGCATCTCCTCTCATCACTAAACCGTACATTGTCACGCACCCCGAGGCGGAAGGGTACTTCATCGGGAAATCTTCGCAACGAGACCTGAAGGAACCAGTCCGAAAAGCAGCTGGATCTCGGAAGAAGCCCGAGAAGATGTTCGGGCAGCTGTACTGGAGTCTTGACAAGAGTAAGTTCGTCTATCGCTACCTTTCTGATGAGGAGATTAACCAGTACAGAGAAGAGGGCCCTTGGAACAAGAAGGTGGAAGAGAACGTACCAAGTCTTCCTGTAAAGAATGAAGAGAAAGGGGAAGTTTCTCCCGGATTGAACATGACTTATGTGTTTCCACCTCCGCCTCCTCAACTGGTTCTTCCCGATGTTCGTCCTGATCGAGACGAGTTCGAAGAGCTGAAACGCCTCGTCATCTCTCTCATGCAGAAGAACGAGTCCTTGAAAGCCCAAGACCTGTACTACGAAGATCGTATCAACAAAGTGTGGGAGGAAGCAGAGAGATTGCGAGAAAGAGTAGCAGAACTAGAGAAAGAAGTAGCGGACTTGAAGAAAGAGTAAACGTGTTATACCTCTTGAGGTATAAACACACAAGTACCTACCGAAATGGCTTGGGTGAGTCACTATTTCGTGATGGAGAACATCCTGGGAGAACAGTTGGTTTGTGTTCCTCAATCTCCGACTAGGAAAGGACTGCACGGAGGGTTGCACGGGGTGGTGAACTTTGGTACGAGAGAAGAGAGTCTCATCGAGAAAGAGCTAGTTGTGGCTCGAGTAGGTCTCTCTCGGTTACTGACTCTTCGAGTCCCCTGCGCTCTTCGAAAAGTAGGTGCACTGTGTTGTCTAGACGTTTACGAGGCAGTCAAGATAATCGAGAGTGAGGTGAAAGAGGTTCCTCCTCTCCCAGAACAACATCTCGAGATCCCGGTAGTGGCTATGGCGAGTTTAGACACTGTTATTCAGGCTTGTATAAGCATCTTCGATACTCAATTGTGCGTTTTTCGCCTTAACAGCAGTCCTACTTACGGGCGAGTAGTTTCTAGTGCTATCAAAGACTCACAGATCACCTGCGACTTCCCTGCACTTGATTACGGTAGTCACGGATACTTAGTTTTTGCACGTGTCTCACTCCCAAGTGGAGAGTGCTGGTACCCGGTCGGGTTTGTAGAAGGGTTCGTTCATCATGAAGGTACCTCGCTGGTCGCTTGTCGTCTACTCACTATCTTCTCTCTCACCCCTTCTCCTGTTGTAGTGCCGAGAAGAGATTCTACTAGTTTCTCTAGCAAGCCAGGGAGAGTTTACTTAGAGTGACACACCTTAGAAATATAAACACAAACAATCTCGAGAAAAGATGACCTCTCTAGAGATAGAAGCACGTCGAGAAGCTCGCAAAGATACTCGAGAATCAGTCACCCGAATCCTTCGTGAGACTCAACCAGAGATGGCCCCCTTCGACCATTTCGCCGCTCTTCTCAACCGGAGAGGAGAGATTAAGGGTGCGGATGTAGCTCAACTCTTTCAGGAGTGCCGAAAGGTGAAGAAGACTGTGACCGAGTACACTCCTTACCAGATCGAGGAAGCGGTCAACGCTGTTCTGGAGGTGGAGAAATCACTCCGAGGTAGTTACAATCGACGTCATTTCCCTTACTTGTGGTCGAAGCAAAGCAGGTACAAGTCTCTCCTTGGCAAAGAGATACTGCGCAAAGTCATCACTGCTCAGACCGGGATTCTGCTGGGAGAGATGCACTACATTCCTGGACACTATCGAATGGAGATTGGGGGTGGACCATTCATGACCATCGAGATTCTCCCAGGCCAACCTAGTGAGGTCTTGGCCAAGTACCCTCTCAACAGTGAGTTTGCGTAATACAAGGGGTTATCGGGAATGTGTCAAGAAACTGAGTTTCTTTTAGAATTGCTTGTTTACTTCAAAGGGTCTCCTCGACCGTCTCTTCCAATCTCTGAGAATGTCCGACGACGAGGGAGACGACTACGATTACGAGGAGAAGAAGGACTATGTCCCTACCTTCGACCAGATGAATCAGGTCGGGCCCGCTACACAAGGGGCCAAGGCACTGTTGAGTGCGGCGATTCGGAACGACCTCAGTCTGGATGCCGCCATTCACAAGACTAAGATCAGGATGGACCCAGAGTCTCGATTCGTGATGTTGTGCGAAATCTACTATGACAAGTTTAACAGTTCCGTCTCAGATGCTGGACTGGTTAACTGGGGGATGATGGAGTCGAAATTGGGCAAACTTAAGTGGAAGCGGTACAATAACCCCATCTGCTTCGTGGCCGGGGCCAAGATCATCGGCCGGGATCGAAAGATCAGCAAGCAGATCCTGGACAGTGTTTTTCGCACCTTCTCTCAGACCTTCAGCAACGAGAAGATCGCCAAGGAGGACCTGATACGGTACGGGAGGTTGTGGGAACAGATGTTGGCGTAGCTTAGTGAGCGAAAGGCGGAAAGGTAGAAAATGATCGTTTTCTCATACTCAAAGAGTATTAGAAATGTGCATACCCGTTGATTACCCCTCTGATGTTTACACTTACTTCGTGGAGGGACAGTGGGAGAAACTCTTAGCGAAGATGGTTCCTCGGTTTCATGACGTGGGATTGTTCAGTGATTTCTTCAGAAATTTTATGTTCTTGGGTTTAAGGACGTTATACTCTCGACGTCTTGACCCAGAGGGAGACTTTATTGTTTTCATCTCTAAGATTGGACATAGGGGACACCTGTGCGATGTAGCGCGGTACTGTACTCGGCATCGACTTCCTGATCAGCTCGAGGTAGCACTGAAGTTAGGAGGTCGGTTCACTTGTGAGTACGATTTTGGGTGGGAGTATGATCAGATTAGCAATGCAGGTGAGAAAGTGTTTGAGATGTATCAAACTGGAAGCGCTGAAAGAAACCTCGAGAATGCGGTCAGGTGCTTGGAACTGCTCAGGAACTGTGATGAAAGTTTCAAGTTGAAACCCTCAACTTTACTGAAGATTTTGAACCGAGAATGGGTCCCTCGTGGTACACCTGAGGTGTTAGTACAGAGAATGTGTGTACACCTCTTCCCTGAGAACCCAGAAGTGAGAATTTTGATGACGTATGAGCCAAAATACGTGGAATGGTACACCGGACCAGAGTTAAGTTTTTGGGAAGATGTCAAAACCTCAAGCGGCTTCTCAGTAAAGCTTAAGCGATCGTGAACAGAAATTGATTGTTATCTGATACTCAGATGAGTAATAAAATGTCCCTACCCTACGTCCTTCCTTCTGATGCACAATCTTACTTCGTCGAGGGAAGGTGGGAGGAACTGTTTGAGGAGATGATGTCTCAAACCCCCAACTTGGGACGTAACGGGAATTTTCTTTACAATTACTTACACTTGGGTTTACGATTTCTCTACAGACAACACCTTGACCCAGAGGGGAAGTTTCTTGTCTTCATCATCAAAAAAGGAGGAACTAGAGGAAATATGTGTGATGCAATGAGGTACTGTACTCGGCATCGACTTCCAGAACCGCTCGAGGTAGCGCTGAGGTTGGGAGGTCGATTTCAGATACGAGATGGGCACCGTTGGTTAGGTCCAACTGCAGGTGAAGGAGTGTTTGAGACTTGTCCGAGTAACCTCGAGGACGCAGTCCGGTGTTTAGAAATACTTCGACACTACGAAGAACGTCTCAAGTTGGAAGCTACAACTCTAGAGAAGATTCTTAACCGAGAGTGGGTCCCTCTTGACACACCCGAGGAACTGGTGCAGAGAATGTGCGTACTTCTCTTCCCCGAGAACCCAGAAGTGAGAATCTTGATGAAGTACAATCCCAAACACGTGAGTTGGTATCGGAGGCCAAAAACAAGTGTCGCCGAAGACTTCAAAATCTTTACAGGTATCGTACCGGGCAAGATTAAGCAGGAATAAAGTGATACCTCTTGAGGTATCATACTCCGAAGGGTATGACTTTACACCACCACGATCAAGTACTTTCCCGTTATCAAACTCTCACTCAGGTTTAAGTTCACCGGAGTATCACTCTCGAGTAATTGAAACAAACCCGACATCATTGTCCCACTCTCGAGGAGTTTAGCGAAGTTCTCTTCGTAACTACCACTGGTTTGCAACAGTTCTTGCAGCGCCAAGTCGCGTTCACGACAGACGAAGTTGCAGGCGTACTTGCGAGGGACCTTTTCTCTGGTAGTAAAAACACGGTAATCGTAACACTCTCGTTCTGGGGGTGGAACGATCGCGACCAGGTGAGTCCTTAAGCCCGCTAGCCGAAAGAGTTGCTCCACCTCTTGAAGGTTGAGATCTTGCTTAGTTTCCTCGTACCTTGCTTGAAGGAACCCGACGAAAGAGCTACACAGTACCTCGATCTGAGCGTACTTGTCTGCAAAGAGGAGATTTTGCCAGCACACTTCCTTGCGAGAGAGCTGAGGAGCGGGACGAAGGAGGAAGCGGAGAGACATGGAACGAAGGGACAAGTAATTCGTCCAGTTAAGTAGTTAACTAACTCACTTTTAAAGTGTAAATCCTTGTCGAAAGAGTCTTCGAAAATGGCCGAGATGTCACGAAACCAAGCTGACCGTCTTCTGGTAGAGGCTCTTCTATTCGAGATAGATTACACTCTTCCCTGGTACCCTCTCGATAAAGGAATACCGGAGAGTGTTTTGGATCTGATCCGAGTAGAGGTAGCCCCGAAAGGGTACGAGTTGGTTAGGTTGAGCGAGGAGGAGTGGTACTTATCTCGAATGTAAAAGACCACGGTCTTTTAGTACTCAAGATACGGAGGTAGAACTGCATCTCCGAATAACCTGACCACTTCAGGGAGGTTAACGGTCTCGCACGCTTTCATCAGAGGAATACTGACCATTTAACCCCTTATTCTCTCACAATGCGAAGTATCAATTTCACAGATCTTCGCCAGTACTTCGTCCAGTTTCGTCCCCAGAAACCCAATCTTGTCGTTCAATCGTGCCATCTCCTCACTGTGAGTCCGAGAGAGATCACTGAGCTGTTTCTCGAGCCTCTCAACCGTACTCGAGATCGTGACAGAGACAAGATTATGGGAAGGAAACTCGCGCTCGAAGTCTTCAATTGCCTTGGAAAAAGAAACATGAGGTGTGACCAGGAACCCACGTCCTGGGTACTCGCGGTCAATCTCTTCCATTACTTTCCAGATCGAGACGAACATTCGCTTCGGAGTGAGAGTACAGTTGCGTAGGATCGGGAGAATGCGCGCAGACACAGTCTCGGTGAGAATGGGATTTGAAAAATAGTACTTATGAGTGCGAGCCTCATGTATGAACAGTCTCCAAACACTCTTCTCGTCGAGAGACATGAGTCACGATGAGTGAAAAATGAGTCGAGTTTACACTTCAACATCAGTTTTTACTCGAGATGGCTGAAGTGAAGGCAAAGCACGAGAACACTGAGACTATCACCCTCACCTTCGGGGACCAAGGAGAGAATCATGTTGGGATGCAGAAGATCGGAGTGGCTGTGGAAAGAGGGTTCTCGATCGAGGACCTAAATCGCTTCAAGAGTGTCTTTGAGGAGAGAGGCGGAAGGTGCGAGTTGGTAGATCTAGCTCGACTAATCCCGAGAGCCGAAGCAGCTCAGTTACTGATCGTGCGAGGTGGGGTTTGATGCTCTCTTACCGGGAGAGCACTACTTAGTCCCGCCTTTCCGAGTGGTGACCGGGAGTGAGTCTCTTTTGGAGGAGCAGAGAGGGTTGACTTGGGACGCGAAAGTGTTCATGTACGGACGAGTGGTCAACAAGTTAGCCCGCCACAATCTCTGTTTCGCCGAGGTGGCCCAGGAGCCCGACTATCAGTCTAAGAGAGGGAGAGTAGTAGAATGGGCCAGCGTCCCTCTCACTCAGCAGCTTCACACCGAGTTAGAGCGAATTACCGGGGCGCGCATGATCGGAGAAGGGAACCGCTACTACGACGTGAAGAAGTGTGGGATCGGGTACCACGGGGACACGGAGCGGAGAGTCGTGGTGGGAGTACGGTTGGGGGCCAGTATGAGTTTACACTTTAATTGGCACCACAACACTAAGCCGGTGGGAGAACACTACTCGGTAGTGCTTGACCACGGAGACATTTACTTGATGAGTGAAAAAGCAGTAGGGTTCGACTGGAAGAAGCGGAGTCAGCTTACACTTCGGCACGCGGCAGGGTGTGCTAAGTTCACCACAATTCGAGAGTAAGAAATTGAGGTTTCTTAAGAAACCCTTAGTCTGGAACAAATGTGGATTGAGCCCCTGAACGAGATCACTCAACTCCTTCGTCAACAGCCCCAACCTTGGTTGAAGAAGGACCGAGCTGCCCTTGCGGGCTTGATTCAGAACCTTGACACTGCGATCGAGCTTCTTCACTCCCTTCGCGAGGAAAGTGCCCACACTCAAGCCCTGAAGCTGGGACAGTTCCTCTTGTTCAAGAAGATCGAGATCGCTAGGCTGTTGAAGTACGTGAAAACTCCGCTCGATCGCAACCACCTCCGAAGAATCTTCGGTAAGTTGGCACAAGAGTGCGGGGACTCTATTAGAGAGGAAGTCAAAAAATGATCGGAGATTTCCCCCTCCTTCCCAGATCACACAAAACTCACCACGATGGTTTACACCTGTATCTACACCCTCCGTGGTGTCGTCATCACGCACGAGAAGGCTCTCGAGATGCTCAAGCAGGACGCCAAGTTCATCTCGGAAGAGAAGTTGACCGAAGAGAAGTTCAAGGAGGCCGAAGAAGCTGGGTACCTTGACGAGATCATCGACGAGTACCTACACAAGAGAGTCTCGAAGTCGGTCACTCGAGGTTTGGGCGTTAGATCGAAGGTCCAGATCGGTGAGATCTTTCTCCATCGCCAAGGGTGCTGCACCGAGAATGCGCCCTGGGTGATCGGAGCAGTCCTGCGCGAACTCGTCCGCTCCAAGGGTCCCTGGTGTGCGGAGTGCGAAGAGTACAAGAGCGCACACAACCACTCTGTTCTCTGCGAAAAGTGCATCGGGATCGCGTCTAACGGCGAGATCTACCCTGTCGATCTGATCATGCAGGCCCCCTTTCCCACTACCGACGTCCCGACTCAGTGGGACGAGAAAGTTCTCGGTTTGGTTCAAGAGAAGCTCCACCTCGAGTTCCCTCTCCAGACAGTGCTGATGCTGGACGACTGCCTAAGCTGCACCTGAAGGGGAGAAGATACCAAAGAGTGAGTAAAGTCCTTCGGGACTTCACAACACTCCCTTTCTAAAATTGAGTCAGTCACAGAACTTACCCCTTAAGTTCTTCAAATATGGATTCGGCATCTAGCCGCGATAATAAGAGTATTGGAGAGGCAGGCAAGTTCGGACAAAGAACGTTCTGTTCTGAACGAACAGATCCGTGACCTTGATGCCGCTGTTGGGGTGCTCAAGTTCACTCATGAGAAGAGTGCTCGGGAACAGGCTCGAGTCTTAGCCCGTTTCTTCAAGAAGAGGAAGGTCAACACGGCCACTATCCTTGAGATGGCGAAGAGTCAAGCGGATCGGGACTGTCTCCGTGCCATTCTGAACGAGATGGCGAACGAGATGTGTAGGGCGATGGCGAGAAGAAGGTAAAAAATGACATTCTAGGGACGAGATTAAGGAGTATCAATGAGTACCTCCGAGCAGATTCGCGAACGTCTCGACTTTCTTCATCAAGTCCGGCTCGTGCGACAAAAACGTCGATGGCAGAAGGATCTGACCGAGACGGGCGAGGCACGAACTACCTTTGACACCCTCACTGATACTCTCAATCAGAACTTGAACTTGTTTGATGCAGCAGATCCAGCCGAGATTGAGTACTTCACGACCAAACCAGTCGAGAAGGTTCGGAATATAATCTTCAGATTGAACCAGACCATGGCATTGTACAGAGCTGAACAGACCGAGGCCTCGTTCCTTCCTTTCATCAGAGCAATGGCATCGTTCTTGGTTGTCACGTCAAAACACTTCTCTTATCAAGAGACATACCAAGAAGAACGTAAAGAAGTACTGACTTACCACAAAAACTCACGGAGTGCTATCATGGGGTTGAAAGAACTCCTCGTACCCAGGACCAGGACCCTCCTCAAAACAGAGGCGCGCACTCGTCGAAATCTCGAACTGATGCAGCAACAACCTGTGGTTCCCCACGTTCCTAACCTGTCCGCTCCTTCCAGTGAGTTTTACAGTCGAGCTCAAGATTTCTCCATTCCCTACGAGAGTCTAGACCTGATCGAGCTCGAGTTAAGTCACCAGATCGAGTCCCTGAAGATCTTACTGTAGTAAAGGTACCCACAAAAGTGAGTTAACACTCTACTCGAGTGTTAATAATCACCTCTTTGGCGATGGACTACTCTGAGGACATCTTGGCTCAGTATGAGCTGCGATACCTGCGCGATTTCTTTCACGCCCTTCCACCTAGTACTACTACGCTTTTCGGGAGGTCTACAACCTCTACCACTATCACATTAACCAGTTCAGTGAACCAATCAAGGTAACTTTGCGAGAACTGCGCACTTTCCTAGAGACCGAGTTCGTGTTCATTCACTCTCAAGCTCGTTACCGAGCTGCCTTGAAAACTCAACGTTGCCGGTACATTTCTCTAAGAAAAGTGAGTCTCGAGGTTGATTCTGCGAAGAAAGAAAGTTGGCCATGATTCGGGTCGGACGTCGCGTCTACGCTCGGAACGGGTCTTTTCGCGACCCCAAGTGTCCAGGGTTTGAGCCTGTCCTCTCCCTAACTCAGAGTTCTCCTTACGGGAAGCTCTCTCCCTACATGCTTCGAAACGAGAGAGGAGTCATCTTGGAGAACTTGTGGCAGTTTTCTAAGGTCTACTCGCACGTGCCCAAGACAACGCAGTACTACTCTCGGTACGATCAGCGTGTAATCTGGAATCATCCTGCCGAGGTTCACTTCACCCAGGAAGAAGAAACCGAGGCTTTCTGGAACTGGCGCGAGAAGGGGTTGGCTTCAGAGTACCCCATTCGCTACCCAGTGGGAATTAAGCACCGTCACAACTGCCTGCACAGTTTGATCGAGACTAAGCGAGTGGAACGAGACGGAGAAGTGGAAGTGACTCACGAAAGAGTCGAGTACATCTCAGCCAGGTGTCAGTTGTACGTTCCTGAGTACCTCCGAGCTGTCAGGAAGGAAGAACAGTTCGGGGTCTTGAAACGTAAGTTGAAACAGGGGATCAATCTCCTCATCATCGAGGTGGACGGACCCCATCAGGAGAGCCTGCAGTACTACCGAGAGAAGTACGGGGTTGACGAAACCTTCATCGTCTGCGACACTGTTCTGGCTAACCGACACAACCTCTCCCTCTTTTTGTACGACGCTCTGCACCCGTACGGTCACGGGTACTGTTTGGCTGAGGCTCTGCTAAGTTAAAAAAGTAATACTTCGAGAAGTATTACTCAATAGTCTTCCCTTGCCCTCTGAATCTCGATCTTCATCACCCCGTCGTCCAGGTTCCGATCCTCCATCCTCTCTTCATCTCCCTTCGGACTCTTTGGGTCTTTTTCCTCCTTAAACCCTTCACTCTTGGCCCTCTCTCGGGGCTCTTCTTCTGCTCTCGCTTCTTCCGGCTCGATCATTCGCGAGGGAGGTTTAGACCCGCCGTGAATGGCAATCTTACTGTCGATCCCGATCTGGTCGGTCGTGGGGAGTCCCAATATCGGGGCCTTCTTGTTGTACTCAGTCACGGTCTCTTCAGAGATAGCCAAAGGATCCTCGTTAATCTGGTTGTAGTTCTCTGAGATCCAGCGGTAGTAGTCGTCGGCTCTTTCTCTACTCTTACGAGGGCGAGAGAGTTGGCGTCGAACGTTGTTAGTGAAAGAGGAGTACTTGCGAATGTTCCGGTTCAAGTCTGAGACCTGAGCCCCGTACTCAGCTGTGTTGAGATACCCTTGTGACATGGAGGAGATGAAGGAGAGGATCACCGAGAAGAAGATGATCACGGTAGAGTTGTCTACTCCGATAGCTAAACTTAGGGCTCCTAGTCCCCCGCTCAGAGTAGAGATAACTACACTGGCCTTCTTTAACCTCTCGAACTTGCGCTCGAGGACTGATTTGTCGCGATCGTACATCCAGATGTACCCTCGGGCACAGTTGCCGAGAGACTGAAGTTGCTCCTCGATCTCTTTCGTCCACATCCTTCGTCGTCTTTCTCTTCGTCGTATTCGTCGTACTTTACTGTAAACACTCTTGTTTACATATATCACGAAGAGAAAGTCACGAAACTTTTCTTCACCACTTCAAACGAGGTCCCGACGTTAAAAGCGAGAAGAATGAACATCAACGATTTCCTCCCTGCTTACCCGAACCCTCACTCCAAGCCCGATGACTTATTTGACCTCTTCCCGGGAAACTTTTACTCTTCTCTCTTCCGAAAGAAGGAGTTTCACCAGCTTCAACTGGACCCTTCCCGTCCTGCTCTCCCGAAGGTGGAAGGAGAGTTCACCCCTCAGGAGCAACAGATTTACGCCAGTCGCTACGCCTCTTATCACACCCTTTACGATCGGCAACTGATCTTTCACTCGATGGGAACAGGTAAGACGGCTCTGGCTGTCTTGATAGTAGAGAAGAACCTGGCTCACGGGTTCGTCGGGGCCTTGATCTGTGTGTCAGGGAAGAAGTTCGAGAGTACTTTCATTAATGAGGTGAAGAAGTTGACCGGGCAGAAGTACTTCCCGGTTAAGCACGCCGAAATGACCAAGAAACAGCTCGACGCCGCTATCAAGAAGAACATTAAGTCGGTCTACTCCTTCCTGCGCTTCTCCGCCTTTGCTAACCGTCTGGCTCGGTACGAGGGCGGGGACAAAGCTGGGATGTTGAGAGATACCTACTCCAACCGAGTCATCATCATCGACGAGGTTCACAACCTTCGCCAAGATGAGAAAGAGTCCAAGGCGGGTGAGGGGGACGAAGAGGATGACGAAGGAGAGATGCTCCCAAAGATAAAGAATGAAAGGAAGGAGAAGGGCGAAAGGAAGGAGAAGCGAGAGGAAGGGGACGGGAAAGAAGAGAAGAAACGAGAGAGAAAAGACCCCAAACGTCACAACATTCAGGCCTTTCACCTCCTCCTTCACTCCGTGGTCAACACTAAGCAGATCCTGATGACGGGGAGCTGTATGAAGGATCGGTGGAGCGAGATAGCTGATATTTGCAACTTGATTCTCCCCATGGATAAGCAGCTCCCGATCGGGAACGGGTTTGAAGAAGCTTACTCTAACGATGGTGTCACTATCGAGAACCAAGAGGAGCTCAGGAACCTGCTCAAGGGGATGGTCTCGAGTCTGCGCACCATCCCTTCTAACGTCAAACGTGAGTTCGTGGGACAACTTCTCCCTGGTATGTCCGTCTTCAAGCTGGACTTGTGCCGAATGTCTCCCTTTCAAGCCAACGCTTACCAAGAAGCTTACGCTAAGGACAGAGAAGGGAAGCAGAAGACGGGTATCTACCTGGCCTCGACTCAAGCTTCTAACTTTGTCTTTCCCGACGGGAGTTACGGGAAGGTGGGGTACGAGAAGTACCTCAACGTGACCAAGAAGAAGCCGAACCTCCTGATGGAGAAAGCCAAGAAAGGGACTCGTACTTTCCCTATCCCCACGCTGAAACCCGAGTTCCGCATCATTCTCACCAGCGGAGTCAACGAGAACATGATCCGCTTCCCGGAGAAGTACTCTCCTACTCAGACTCGCGCTGAAGAGGAGAAGTTGCTGGCTAACATTCACCGCTTCTCGGCTAAGTATGCTAAGAGTATCAGTGACGTGTTGGATCAGCGTCTGGGGAAGAGAGGGAACAGTTTCATCTACAACCTCTCCGTCTCGGGGAGTGGGCTGGTCTTGTTCGCTCGGTTACTGGAACTGTTCGGGTACACTCGTTCTGAACGCGGAGAAGAGAAGACACCGGGAAAACGGTACGCTCTCCTCACTCACCTCACTACTGACGACGAGGGCACCGTCATCGCTAACATTCAGAGAATGTGTAACCGTCCCGAGAACGCGCAAGGTGAGTACCTGCAGGTAGTACTAGGGAGTCGGACGGCTGGAGAAGGTATCTCCTTCTACAACGTGGAGAACATCGGGATGCAGACGAGTTGGTGGAACTACGGTCCCATCGACCAAGCTATCTTTCGTGGTATTCGGTACCGCTCGCACGAGGTGATCGAGGAGATCATGCGCAAGCAAGGGAAAGAGTTCAAGGTCAAGATTCATCACTACGCTTCCGTCGCCGACAATCCTGACGAGTGTATCGACGTGATTATGTACCGGACCAGTGAGGACAAGGATCGAAGGATCAAACTGGGAGAGAGACTCCTGAAAGAGATCTCTTACGACTGTGCCAACAACCGGAAAGTGAACATGCGCGGAGTTGACGGTTCTCGAGAGTGCGACTACACTACTTGCGTGTACCAGTGCGAAGGAGTTCTGGCCGAAGAACTCGACGACATGACAGAAGTAGACCACTCTTCCTTCAACAACTTTTACTACCAGTCAGAAGAGAACGGGATCGTGGACGAACTTCGAAAGATGTACCGTGTCTCCTTCAGTTACACCTTTACTGAGCTGCTTGCTCGCTTGACAGAGTACCAGCCTTTCGTTGTCTTGACGGTCCTCAAGAACGTCATTCACCAGAACTTCCCCTTCACTAACAAGTACGGGTTCCGTTCTTACCTGAAAGAGTACAACGACACCTACTTTCTGGCTGACAGCATGGATCAACTAGTGACCTCCTTCTCGTCCTACTACACTTCAGCTCCGGCTGTCAAGCGTGTGGTCCCGTTCAGCGAGTACCTCTCAGAACACCGTCAGCAGTACAACCTGACCCTGCTGGAGAGTCTCAATCAGGCTATTCAAGCTAACGATTACACTCGAGTCCGGGAAACGTGGATTAAACTCTCTGATGAGATCAAGGAGGAGATCATCGAGGCCGTGGTCAACGCTGACGATTTCGGAGGCTCAAGTGAGAGAGACACTTTCAGAGATTGGCTCCTGGATTTGGCCAGGGCTAGTGTCAGGAAGATCTCTGACGAACTGGTAGTCAGTACTTTCCTCCCTCAGTACCGTTGCCGCGACGCGAGAGGAGCGTGGAGAGACTGCGCGGAAGAAGATAAGATTCAGGAGTTGCTCAAGAACGTGGGGAAGGAAGAAGTCAAGAACGTGGAAGCGAGTCCTTACTACGGGATTGTTAACAAGGTTAAGTTCAACCAAGGGAAGGGATGGAAGGAAGGGTTCTGGATCTACGACAATCTGGTGGCTAAGACAGTCAAGCCCGGAGACAAGAGAAAAGAACAGAAGGGAGTGAAGTGTTCCACTGGCAAGTACACTCTGGGGGCCATGGCTGAGATCGCCTTCAACTTCGGGTTGGACGCCGAGAACAGCAAGGATGCCCCGCTCAGTCTGCAGAAGATTCGGGATGCTCTCCGGGCAGACTCTAAGGTCAGTACTAAGTTCTTGACTGTTCCAGAAGAAGACACTCGTAGGTTCTTCAGGCTGTACAAGGCTACCGCGCAAGGGTTGTGCATGATGCTACACAACTACTTCCGAGACAACCAGCTGTTGGTTTACACTGAAGAGACGACTATGAAGAGGACGGTTAAGTGAGTGAAGCGAACAGTGAGTGAAGCGAACAGTGAGTGAAGCGAACAAAAGAAAGTAAGACACCGTGGTGTCTTACTAAACAGCAACTCCTCGTAGGGCGCAAGAGTGCGCATTTCGACGCATGATCAGGTGCACTAGCGTAGTGGCTTGGAAAGAGAATTCTTGGTGTGCTCTCGGGATGGTGATAGTCACGCAAGCTCTTCCTCCTGCAACGATCCCAAACTCAGAGAGAATGCATTCAGACGGGATCTCAGTCAGAAGAACTCGGACTGGTACGTCAGTTGGAACCTCCAAGAGATTGGAGCAAACCTCTACTTGCTTGTTCTGAACTACCATACTGAGGTGAGAGATGAAGTCATCCCCGAAGATGTTGTTAGGGAACCTGAGTGTGTTACTACTCCGTGCCATCATCGCGCTCATCTCTTGTGGAGTCATTCTCGAGGGACCGATCGGGCGTGGGTACTTACGTTCGGGTTCCTCGCGATCACCCCTCTGTTCCGGAGTAAGAGGGCGAGGACCGATCGGGACAGTCAGCAGTTCGTCGATTCTTTCGCGGGGCCTCTCAACTCTCGGTCTCTCTTCTCTCTGAAAAGGTCTCGGA
This sequence comes from uncultured Verrucomicrobiota bacterium, assembly GCA_964602595.1. Classification (GTDB taxonomy): domain Bacteria; phylum Verrucomicrobiota; class Verrucomicrobiia; order Limisphaerales; family UBA9464; genus CAIWAH01. The sequence goes on from CAZRRO010000005.1 coordinate 52,650, forward strand.
ATCTCCCTTTGATCGCGTATCTCGTCGAGAAGGCGGTGAGTAACGGTGTTGGGGTCTGAACGACGGTCCTCCCGCACTCTCTCCTCCCGCACTCTCTCCTCCCGCACTCGATCCGGATCAGAGAAAGATCCCAACCGGATCAACCTCTCGTACAACTTTCGGGCAGCTGAACTCTCCGCTTCTACTTTACTCGCCCCCAACTCCCCTGTCTCAGCGTACTCGCAAGCACTTACTCTGCACTCCCACCGCCCTCCTCTCTCCACGGTAGTGTAAATCGGGAGCGGAACCTTGACACGTTGGCAGTACTCTTGCAGCTGACACTTCCAGGGCTTACTCATCGGGTTTGTCGGCGTCGGGTACTTCATTCTCTCCTCCTTCGTTTAGATAAGAACTCAACCTCGCTTTCAGTTCCTCGCAGACAGGGAGGCGGTAGGCGATCACGCACTCGAGATCCTCGTCGTTGAGGTAAGCTTCCACGTTCCCAGAGGGGTTCTGAACCCCCACCACCTTCTTGTTCTCGAAGACTAACTCCGAGTAGCGATGTTCACTGTTCCCGAACTTGTTCTTGTACAACACAAACTTGTTAGTATCCAAGTGCATCTCCTCGATCAGGTGGACTCGACAGTGTGTCTCGCTGGGAGAGAACTTAGAGATACTCTTCCCGCAACACTTTCTTGTCCCGCTCAGTTTGAAGACACACTTGGTGATCTTGTGCTTAGCGCAGAGACTGTCACCTACTGCTAGAGAACCCCCACAAGCTTGACCTTTCCGTGCTCCCGCTTTCATCAGAGCGGGACAGGTCTCCTGGCTCATTTCACGCGGAGCATGAATCTTGCAGAGACTGTTGGCGAAGACCTTTCTCCGACACAACTGTCCTTTCCGGGTCCCAGACTTAAGCACAGCCGTACAGCTTGGTTCTCCAGGTTTGAGGTCGTGGTGCTTCTCTTCCGGGGACCCGGGTGAGGGCGAGACTGACTCGCCCTGATGCGAGACTGGAGAGTCTACCTCGATAGTCTGGGTTAACCTTCTCAGTACCTCTCGGGCGAGAGGGTCACTCACTTCCCTCTCGAACAGTTCTACTAATCGAGTGTACTGTTTCCGTACCTCCTCTCGAGCGTACTTACAGACAGCTACGTGCACCTCCTCCATTTGTCTTTGAGTCCTAGCCACACTTAAAGGCTCATTTTTATCAGCAAGAAAATGTGGTCACTCTTCACCTTTTTGATGGGGTCGCTGGCCGGGTTGGCAGTGAGTCGCGTCTACGAGAACTGGGATGACATCGAGAGGGTGAGGCGGGTCATCGCTGAGAAGGAGAATTCTTGGGGGAGAGTCTGGTGGTTAACGGTGAAGAACATCTACCGCTTGAAGAGAGAGCAGCTTAACTCCTGGATTAACACTCGGTACCGCTCCACTCAGGCTTTGGGGGGTTCTATGTTTGCCATCAATTACTACCACAAAAGAAGGAAGTACCGAATCGTCTTCAAGGATGAGAGCGTGCTCAGTCCCATGGTCCAAGCCTTTGATCGAGAGGGGAACGACGTCACTACCACTTTCATCGAGCTACTGGGGCCTAATCTCAACTTTCACCGCCACACCTACACGGCTAAGCAGATCGGAGTCAATCAGGTACACCTAGAGGAGAAAGTTCTCTCATTTGAAGAGCACGAGACTGTCCACCACTTCACCCCAGAAGAGTTGGAGAGGTTTAAGAAGTAAGACTCCTCAGAGTCTTACGTAATAACGAATTAATCTTCACTTTCACTCCACCGCACCGTGTACCCTTGCAGATATTCCTCGACCTCGTACCCCAACTTTTCCAGCCACGTTCTCAACCTCGCTACTTCCTCTTCGTCGTCGTAGTAAGCAGTCTTGAACTCAATCTCACTTTGTCCCTCTGAACGAGCCCTGTGAATGTCTCCCATCACTGCGAGTCTGATACGAGAGAGGCCGGAAACCTCTTGCAACTGTTGCTGTCGTTGGGAAACTCGGGTCGCTTCTCGGGCACTAGCAGCGGTGATGATAACGTCAGCCGCGATCAGTTCTTCTTCTTTGAAGAGATCCTTGCAAACTTGTTTGATGATCGTTTCCTTGTTGTACGGGGTCATGTCGACGCGAAGGTGTTCGAGAGCCTCATCTAACCACCTCGCAATTATGCGGTCCCTAAACCTTGGAGAAAGGGGCACTTTCTTGTTCCGTTCTTGCAGGTACTCAACCAGCATACTCTCTAGGTTGATGGTGTTGCGACCTCCGAACCCAGAAAGAGCTTTGGCGATGGTAGAGAGGTCCATGCGATGAGGTGAGTTGGAGAAGGGTGATTTGAGAGTGGTTCAGTTTTGACGAGTAAGAATACAAAAGTGATCTATGAAAAGACTCATAAGCACATCAAAACGATGGTCTCGATAGGACCCAGGAAGTACAAGAGTAAGACAGAAGCTGTTGCGACAGTCAGAGAGTTACTGAAACAGTTAGTTCCAAGAGAAATCAAGGCTGGAGAAGAACACTTCGATTTCTTCTCCGATCTACTAGCCAATCATTCTAAACAAGCTGAGAAGGTAGGGTGCGGCGTTTTCTCCTTCATCATTAAGAAGAACACTAGAAACACCTCAGCTAACGCAACTGATATTCGTCGAGTTGACGGAAGTGTTGAAGATTTCAGCTGGAAAAAATGCGCCGAGTGTGCTCCAGGTGATACAGTCGATCAGAAGCTTGAGAAAGCACTACGCGAAGCGATTGAACCTTTTACTCAAGCGTTCAGACAACGATCTATTCGACAATGTGCCAAGTGTAAGATAAGTGACCTTCCTGAGAACAAGTTTCACGTTGACCACAAAACTCCTTCTTTCCACACTATCTTTGTAGGGTTCAAGAAATGGTGGCTTCTTTCCCCACATCCTACCAGTTTTGATTCAGCTGAATCCGACACACCTTGTTTCCGAGAGGTAGATAGTCTGTACAGACAAGTGTGGGTCAACTACCACAACGAGAGAGCTCAGTACCAGATGTTGTGTTACAAGTGCAACCTTTCAAAAGGTAGTAAGTAAGACTGCGCGCAGTCTTACTGATCTTCAAAGATGATTGTGGGTGTGTAAAAGAGGTACTCGACGTGTAAGTTGTTTTCATCGTACTGAGGTGGTGTGATGGAGTACTCCTTGATTCTCCTAACTAAATAGTCGAGACAGGAGTGAGGAGAGTCGGGGTTATAGCGGAGAAAGATACAAGGTTGATCTAACTTATTCCTGATTGTTTCCATTCGTTTCTTTTCTGGTAGTTCTCCGTACCCTTGATGTTGATGTTCGTCCACTTCTACTATCAAGAAGTACCCGTCCATACGGAAAAGAAAATCGGGAAAGTACGAACCTACTCTTCGGTTATAATCAAAAAGCGTGCCGAATTCTTCACTTAAGCGCGCAAGAACAATCGTTTCCTTCTTTCTCATGGGACGAATCACTTCCTTACCACAAGAATGGCAAAGTTCTCCTTGAGTAGACAGTGCTCCACAATTATTGCATACATTGCACCTAGGGCACATTTTCCTCCCTTGACCTAGACACGCAGGAATAGTTTGACATTTGTGACCTTCTTTACAGATACATTGAACAGGTTTGGTACCTCTTTTGTATTTTCCCACCACAGTTCCACCTTGATTCTTAACCATTATTCTAAACCTAAGTTCAGCTAGCATTGAAGATGTATGCGTACATTTCTTACATATGCTGTGTTTTCCTCTTAAAACATGAGGGACAGGGAAACAATCGTGACCGATTTTGCAACGGCAGTGTACAGGAGTATCAACACCTTCATATTCCCCTATCAATGTTCCTCCTTGTTGTAAAACTTGCTTCTTGAATTTATCTCTAGCTTGTATCGGACACATTCCGCTACATTTTTTGCACATTCCCTGACCCTGTTGCAGACTGTTTGGCCTAGGGTGGCATTCGTGATTCAGTTTACATCTACATTTTACAGGGACATAAGAACCTTGGTAAGTTCCAAGTACTATTCCACCTTGTACTAATACTCTCTGTCGAAATTCAGTTTCTGATTTTTCAGGGCACCTTCCCGAACAAGTTAGACACATTCCTTGACCACATTGCACACTCGTTGGTCTTGTATGACAAGTGTGACCTTTGCGACACAGGCAAATTACTCGTGTTCCACTTCCTTTGTATTCTCCCACTACAGTTCCTCCTAAACGAGCAATAGTTTTTCTAAACCTCAATTCAGGATAAGGAGCCAGCATTATGTTAACCATTCCTTTCCGTTGATGCCGAGCACAGTAACTTCCTTCTTCATCATCTGGGTACCCGTACCGAACTTTCTCTTTTCCACACTCTTGACACCCTTTCTTTCTCCACAAAGCTCGTTCCACCTTCTCTACCTCTACTTCCAATTCCGCAACCACGCATGCACAGAACTCCTCCAACGCTTTCTTCACCACCTCAACCACATTGAAAACGGACATTTCTTCCCATCACCTTTCTCTCGCCTGACTCACTTTTCTTAGAGACCATAAAACTGAGTCACTCTCCGTTCAAATCAACGGGAATAAAGTCATCACCCACACGTAAAGTATGGCTCGGAAAGAGTTTACGACGTTCATCTACAGTTGGTTCACAGACGACGATGAGAAACAACACGCCTTCGCCCTGGACAGTAACAACCAAACTGTGCACCTTGAAATTAGGGGGAATATGCCATATGTCTATGTGGAGCTCCCCGATGATGTAGTTTGGAGCGAAGCCCGCCTTCAGTCCGTTATTCATGTGTTTCAGAATCTTCCTCCTGCACGAAGGGACGATAGAGAGATCAGTGTCCGCCCTGTTCTGATGAGCGTAATTCCTAAGAAGAAACTTTACAACGCAAACGTCCGGAGAACTGAACAAGGTACTTACGAACACATCACCTATCCTTTCATTTTCGCCGCTTTCTCTTCACGTGAGTCTCTTCGGGAGTTCTGTCGCAAAGTTCCTTACGGGCTCTACGTCCCTGCATTGTCAAAGAAGTACAAGTTCAAGGTGCACGAGGATAAGGCCTCTGACATGCTTCAACTCACCACCTGTCGACGGATCCCGGTGACAGGGTGGATCACGGGGAAGGGGCGAGAGAGAATCGGAAGTGATAAGCACAGTAGCTGCCACCGCGAGTTCGTGGTTGAGTGGGATCAACTCGATGCCTGTACCGACCCCGCCACGCTCCGTACTGTCCCCGCCCCAAGGGTGATGATGTTCGACTGCGAGGCTAACTCCAGTAACATCAACACCATGCCCAAGAACCGTCCTGACGACAAGATCTTCCAGATCTCTTTGGCTGTGACAGTGCAAGGGTCCGGAAAAGTGGATAAGTATTTACTCAGTCTGGGAGAACCTGACCAGAAGATAGTAGGAGAGGACGTTAACGTCTACTCTTACAAGACCGAGGGAGACTTGTTGTGTGGATTTGCTGAGACCATCGAAGAACTAGATCCACAAATCATCGGGGGGTACAACATTCTAGGCTGGGACTTCATGTACCTGATTCAGCGTGGGAAGTTACTGGGGGTCTTTAATGAACTCTCATCTTTCGGTTACTTGCCGGTGGCGGCCAAACGACGAGAGATTCAGTGGAGTAGTACCGCGTTCAGCAAACAGCTCTTCGTCTTTCTCGATGCTCCGGGACGGTTGCTGATCGACATGCTCCCCATCATCAAGCGTGATTTCAAGTTCCCCACTTACCGTCTCGACTACGTGGCCGGTGAGATCATCAAGCAGCGGAAGGACCCTCTCTCGGTGAAGGGGATCTTCAAGTGTTATCGTATCTTCTCGCCGGCCTCCCTTGGCCTGGTAGGTACCTACTGCGTCAAGGACTCCCTGATCACTCTCCAACTCTTCGAGAAGCTGAAGACCTGGGTTTCTAGTTGTCAGATGTCGGCCACCTGGCGTGTCACCATCCTGGACTTGTACACTCAGGGCCAGCAGCTGAAGATCTACTCGCAAGTTTACTGGGACTGTCTCGAGAAGAACTTCGTGGTCCAGAACGACGGGTACGTCTGTGCCGAGAACGAGTCATATACCGGCGCTATCGTGCTGGAACCGGAAGCAGGAATCCACGACGACGTGGTCATCGTCGATTTTGCCAGTCTTTACCCTAGCGTGATGATCTCGCACAACATCTGCTACTCTACTCTGGTTCTCGACCCCAAGATCCCAGACGAGGACTGTCACGTCTTCGAGTGGGAGGACCACGTCGGGTGCTCGCACGACACCGTCAAGCACAAGACCAAGGTGAAGAAGGTTTTGTGCTGCAAGAGATACTATCGCTTTCTCAAGGAGCCGAAGGGGGTCATCCCCACGTTGCTGATCAACCTGCTAGCTGAGCGGAAGAAGGCCAACAACGAGTTGAAGAAGCTGAAAGCAGAACTGGAGAACAAGGAGATGGACCCGGCGAGGAGGAAAGAAGTGGAGCTGGCGGCTTCGATTCTAGACGGCCTGCAGGGGGCTTTGAAGACCTCATCCAACAGTGTCCGAGCCGATACCCCCATCCCCTGCCGGATGAAAGGAGTGTTCAAGTATCTCAAGATTGAGGAACTTTCTGATGGCAAGTGGAAGCTAGAGGAGAACGGTCAAGAGTTTTCTCGCCCAATCGAGGGGTTGGAAGTATGGAGCGATCAAGGGTTCACTACGGTCCCCTTCGTGATGAGGCACAGGCAGGAAAAACCTTTGACAAGAGTTAGTACTCACCGAGGAGTAGTAGATTGCACTCAAGACCACTCTCTTCTGAGCGAGGAGGGGAAGGAAGTACGTCCAGTTGATCTACAGGTAGGAGACAAACTTCTCCATTATCCTCTTCCTCTTCCAGAGGACACTCCCGAGAAAGCTCTGTATGACAACATGCTCGACCAAACTATTCTGAGCCACGAGCTAACCTCGAGAGAAGAGAAGGAGGCTTTCGTCTGGGGATACTTCTTCGCAGACGGAACGTGCGGACAGTACGGGAATCTGATGAAGGCAAAGGCCAGTTGGATTATCTACAGTAATAACTTCGAACACCTGGAACTGCTGCGAGGGTACCTGCAAGAGGTGGAGACTTGTCAGGAGTTTGAAGTTAGTTCCTTCTATGCTAACGCCGGAGTTGGGATCTATCATCTCCGCCCCAAAAAGAAGGTCATCCCCATCGTGAAGAAGTTCAGAACCCTCTTTTACGATTCGAGAGGGTACAAGATCGTTCCTTCGCAGATTCTCAATGCTCCCTACGCAGTAAGGTTGGCCTTCTTTCTAGGTAAGCATCTCGGAGACGGACGGCATCATCTGGAGAAAGGCATTGTTTTCTCCAATCGCGGGTACATCGGAACGGCGGCACTAGTGTTTCTGGCCCAGAGTATCGGGTACCAGACCGGAGTGACCAATACTCTGGATGACCTCTTTTCTGTGCAGTGTATCGTGCGTTATTTCCGTACCAAGAACCCTACCGCGATTAAGAGTATCGAGGAAGAACATCCACTTCGTCCTCTTAAGGTGTTGAAACCTGATCTGGTCCGAAATGAGGAAAAGATCGTACTTCAGGACGGGAAGTCTAGTTACCGGAACATTGAGATCAGTTGCGTTCGAGTTCCTCGACAGAAACTTCTCGATGCTCTTGATGAGGCTATCCTCAGGGCTGACGAGAGAAACGCGGATATCATTAGTTACTCTACCTCAGGGAAGGATCTAATTTACAAGAAGCGGTGCTGCGGAGAGACTAACAACATCTCTCTTCGAGCCTTGAAAGAAAAGCGTCCAGAAAGGTACTCGTGCAAGTGTAGAGGGTGGTCTCCTTCGGATTACCATGACAAGGTAGCGTATCAAGTCGAACCGGAAGTGATGTACGTCTACGACATCGAGACGGCTAACCACCACTTCGCGGCCGGAATCGGTGAGATGATCGTCCACAACTCCATGTACGGTGGATTCGGGGTCCGAAAGGGGAAGTTACCGTTCATGCCCGGGGCCATGTGTACCACCGCGGGTGGAAGAAGTGAACTGATCAAGGCTAAGGAGAAGATAGAGAAGAATCACCCCTGCAAGATCATCTACGGCGACACTGACTCTCTCTTCATCCAGTTCGAGGAGGCCAAGAAGTTCATGACTGAGGGGAAGATGGACTACGCTCAACTCTCCGCTTTTGCCCTAGAAGTGGCAGCACAAGTCTCCAAGGCTCTTCCGCCCCCAATGAAGTTGGAGTGGGAAGTAACGGCCAAGAAGATGCTCATTCTGACCAAGAAGCGGTACATCTGTGAACTCACCAACGACAAGACTAAGATTCGTGGTATCATGGTGGCCCGTCGTGACAACGCCCCGGCCTGTCGTGACATCTTCAGCAAGCTGCTGACTCGAGTACTAGCACGAGAAAGCCAAGAGCAGATTACTACCTTCCTGGTCGACTCTCTCAACGTGCTGTGCGGGTACGGGTACTCTACCAAAGAGTACGTCATCACTAAGAGTATCAAGGATGTGGAAGACTACAAGGTCAAACCTCCCGACGATGACCTAGTAAAGCGGAAGAAGCAGTTCCTAAACAAGAATCTCGACTCGGAACATCACACTACTCGTGACTACCTGATTCGGAGTCTCCCAGCTCAAGTGCAATTAGCGGAGAGAATGCGAAAGAGAGGAATGCTGGTAGAAGCAGGGTCTAGACTAGAGTTCGTGATGACGACGATGGGTGGGATCAAGGCCAAGGTGTGGCAAAAAATAGAGGACATCAGTTACTACCGAGACCACTCCGACGTCATTCGGTTGGACATGGCCTACTACGCTAAGAGTCTGGTTAACTCGGTTGATCAGGTCTTAGAGGTAGTCTTCAAGCTGAAGAAGTTCATGCGAGTTCAGCTCGAGTACCGAACTCAGAAGAGGGTGTTCTTGAACGAGTTGATCAAGGTGACGCGGAGAGAAGTGGTGTTGTTGTGACGAGGAACGAAGGACGAGGAACGAAGGACGAGAAAGTGATACTTTTCGGAGTATCACTCAAAAATGATTTTACAAATGAGAAAGAAAAAGAGGAGCACCATGGAAGGCACCGTCCCCACCCCGAAGCAAGTTGAGAACAAGTACTGGGAGCGGTACGTCAGGAAAGGGGATGTACAAACAGCCCTGGAGAGAGTCTTCGCGCAAACGTGCGAAAACCCGATTGATCGTTACACTCAGTACGTGAACGTGGGGTTTGTCACCGATGAGGCAGTGGTAGTAGCCAAGGAGAGAGGAGTACGAGACCCTCTCTTCTACAACATGATCGAGAGGGGTGGGAAACGAGTGCAACCGATCGAGTACGTTCACCACCAAGTGCTCCGGTGCAAGCTACCAGGGTGGAAGATCCTGAGACACTTGAACGAGTGGACGATTCGAGTCGTCCCAGCAGGAGAAGATCGCGGGTTTCGGATAACCTTTGAGGACCCTAAGTAAAGAGTAAACTTCTGAGGAGGTAAAGAGTAAACCTCTCAGGAGGTACCACCTTGTGTTGGAAAAATGACTTTCTCTCTCCCTTCTCCTCTGGTACTCCACCAGATGAGTAAGAAAGTTACCTTCGATCCCGGTGTCATCTCTCCTCGTCCTCGAGTTTGGACTTGTGAGGGGTGCGGGAAAGTGTGGCGCTTGGGTCAAGAGTACCCTAGCAGTACCGCTAAGAAGAAAAAGCCGATCAAGAGACAGGGGAAGCAGTACTGCAGTATGAAGTGTACCACTGTGAAGTGACGAAGGAACAGTGACGAAGGAGTAACACCCCGCGAGGTGTTACTCAAGGTGAGATTACTCAAGGTGAGATTACTCAAGGTGAGATTACTCAAGGTGAGATTACTCAAGG
>CAZRRO010000005.1:62559-128379 GCA_964602595.1 uncultured Verrucomicrobiota bacterium
TGAGAACTTGAGAGAAATCCAAAACGAAGACATAGACAGATGTCCTGGTTCAAAAGTTCGGTTCGGGGTGAACGAGACTGTGTCGCAGTCTAGTAAGAGAGCGAGAGGAGTGTTCGGGTTGCCATCATAGTAAACCTGTCCGTTCTTAGTCCCAATAACAGTAACCATATTGAACAAGATCATGCAACCTCCACTGTAGGGCGTGTTCACGGACGCCATGGTGGTAATAGATTGTGCGCGATTGAACCAATGCGGGCCTCTTGAACTAAGAGTAGTACTGACAACACCACTGCTGTTTCTTCCCCAAGTCAAAGTCACGGAATTAGACTGGTACCCATCCGCATTTTCAAAGGTTACCTGCATGTAGTTAGAGTTCTTGATCGAAACCCCGGCCTTATTTTGTTGAATAGTCGAAGGGTAAAAGTACTCGATAGGGGTATTCACCACTCCGAGACTCCTCCTCTTCCTCAAGAAGAGGACGAGAAGGAGTGCAAACGCAACCGTTACAGAAGCAACCAGAACGGTCTTCATCGTGTCGATTTAGTACCTTCGCATTTTTGCTAATCATCTGTTTTTGTCCGTGTTTTTGATCAAAGTGTCTCATCCTGAGCTACTACTCAGGATAGCTCAAATTCTTGCTCTAAAGCTCAAAAGGCCCCAGTACACTAGGGAGGAGATGGTAGTGATGAACCGAAGTTCATCACTTTTGCGCGCATCACTCTTTGCTTGCTTCTCCCGTTTCGCTTGTTTCCTCACTTTCCTCCGATCCGCTCTCTTCTTCACTCTCACTCTCATTCTTCGCATGCAAGTAGATCTGCCCGTCCAACCCCAGATTCATTATCGGGTAGTTGCGCTTCACGTACACCTTCCGAATCAACTTGATCTTCTCTTCTGGGGTTAGGAAAGGGGTATCACAAAACGTCTCCCAGTTCAGCTCCACCGTTTCTATGTCCTCTGCGCCATGAACGATCATCCAGCGATCTTCTACTCCCCAGAAAATAGAAAGGTTACTCCCGTCCCGAGTAGCAGCTTTTCCCAGATCACGAACAATCTGGACCAAGATCGGGTTAGCTCGGTCAGGGTAGTTGCGTTCTTGTAGTTCTCTCCCTGTCTGTTCTCGAAACAGTTGCTTAGCTTGTTCCGAGAAGGAAAAGCCGTACCCGTGGTAAACCACTACTTCCACAATCCCGGGCTTCTTGACTAGAGCCATCTTGAAGAAAGACAAGACGTTTCGCGTGCAACTCATTTTACCCGAACCGTGGTCCGTTCCCAGCCACTCTTTCCGTGATCGAGCTAGTAGGTTGGTCGGTGACGATGAACCCGCACACTCCCGAGTAAGTGTTTTGGACCGGAGAAGAGATCGGGACTAAGTAAGATCTTCCTCTAGAACTCTGAGAGTTGTAAGGAGTAGTCCAACCAGGAGTGTCAGTGGTGCCAGTAAGGGGTCCAGTGATGGTGACTACTTTCCGAGCCAGTCCCGAACCAGTAGGTCCGAAATAAGTCAGAATCTTCCCGGTCATGTCAAAATTGGTTTGAGGACCAAAAATCTGGAGAGTGCTACTCCCGGTAGTGTCAACCTTGACTACTCCGCTCCGTACTTGAGTAGCTGCACCGGTGCAGAAAAATATTTCTGTTGTGGAATTAGCTTGAGGAGTATACAAAATTCTAGTCTGGTAAGTGAGTCCTCCATCGTCACTCCCGGTGGTGGTTACGCTGGTAACAGTTACACTCTCCACTTCTCCAATATCGATTGTATCGCCTTTTTTTGGAAAATTGGGACCAAAAATTCTCACGTCGAAACCGCCTGTGAAATTACCTCCCGTTTGAACCACCCCCATCGAACTTACTCCTCTCCCCGGAAAAGCAGCTTGATCTCGGAGGAGGCTGGGAGTAACCGAGTAGCCACCGCTGAGTTTGAGAACGCGACTCATTCTCTTGTTTAAGCTACACAAGAAAAGAATTTGAGCTGTGCTATTTTCTCCTCACTCCCGAAAAGAGCCTGAGATGGAGGAGAAGAACGTGAGAGTGTTCTGTCGCTTTCGTCCCTTCAACCCTACTGAGTTATCGAAAGATGAACGAAGAGTAGTCACGGTTCACAAGTCTCGAGTAGTGCAAGTTGAGAGTGAACCCACTTACCGCGAAGCGACCCGGGAGGCAAAACAGCAGTTCGAGTTCGACCACGTCTTCAATGAGGAAGCTACTCAAGAGGAAGTTTACGAGGTGGTAGCTCGCCCCCTAGTGAGTGAGATCTTCAAGGGGTACAATGCTACTGTCTTCGTTTACGGGCAGTCAGGGAGTGGGAAGACCACTACCATGACCGGTTACTCACACGTGGTCGACAACGGTGAGTTGCTAGCTCGGGACGACGTAGTCTTGTGGAAGAACCCCAAGGACATGGGAGTAGTCCCGAGAATGATTCAAGACATCTTCGAGACTATCAAGCCGAAGAAAGGAGTGGAGTTCTCTTTGCAAGTTTCTTATCTAGAGATTTATCTAGAGAAGATTCGTGATCTGCTTCGCCCTTCTCGTGATAACCTAGAAGTGCGGGAGTCTCGGCACAAGGGGTTGTGGGTAGAAGACTTGACTGAGGTCTACGTAGGAAGTTACAATGAGACTATCCAACTCATTCGAAAGGGAGAACTCAACCGCACTGTCGCCGCTACTGCTATGAACGCTCACTCCTCACGGAGTCACAGTCTCCTCATCATCAACCTACACCAGACTAATCTCAAGACTGCAGCCAAGACCACCTCTCGAGTCATCTTCGTCGACTTGGCCGGGAGTGAGAAGGTGGAGAAGACTAAGGCCGAGGGACTGATCCTGAAGCAAGCTCAGAGCACCAACAAATCTCTGCTGACACTGGGACTGGTGATTCGGGCTTTGCAAACCAAGGCTGCTCACGTCCCTTACCGTGACTCCAAGTTGACCCGCTTGCTAACCGACTCTCTGGGTGGGAACAGCAAAACGCACTTGGTGGTGACTTGCTCTCCAGCTGCCTACAATCTGGAAGAGACTATTAGCACCCTTCGCTTCGGGTCGCAAACCCAACAGATCAAGAACAAGCCCCGCATCAACCTCGAGAGCAACATCGAAGAGTACAAGCAGCTCCTGGCAGAGGCCCAAAGGAAAATGGAAGTACAACAACGCCTGATCGAGGAACTGCAACGGAAAACACCTACTGCTGAAAAAGAAGAGCCCCTTGAGGTGGTGAGTCAACTGGAAGTGACTCTTTCTCAAACCAAGCTTAGCAGTGAGACTCTTCGAGACGAGGTAGAGAAACTCCGGGACAATCTAGAACACGAGCGCGCTAGTGCTGCAGCTCGAGTGGCGGAAATCGAGATCATCAAGATTCAACATGCTGAGATGGTGTCCCGAAACGAAGACTTGACTCGAATGCAGACCGCTACCGAGCACTACTGGAAAGAGCAGATCGAGACCGTGAAACGTGAGTACCGGGAGTACCAACTCAGTCAAGTCCAGACCGCAGAGGACTTTGTCCGTGTGCGCACTCGAATGACCCAGTTAGCGGAGGAGAATCAGTTCCTGAAAGAGTCCAGTCTAAGAGGGATGAGAATCGAAGACACTACTGGCAAGGAAGAACGGTACCTCAGTCTGGAAGGGAAGTACTCAAGATTGCTTCAAGAGGAAGAGAGTAGTCGGCAACTACTGGAAGGGAAGATTCGGCACTTGAGGATTCTGGAAGAGTCACTAGAGGAGAGCAAGCGCAAAATTCAAGAACTCACCAGTGCTCACTCTACCAAGTGTCGAGAGTACGACCGCAAGATCAAGGATCTGGAGTCGCAGATCCGGGTATTGAAGCAAGGGACTCTCCCGCTAGGGAACATTCGGACAGTGATTCGAGGGAGTGACTCAAGAGAGAAGTTGTGAAGTGAAGAGTACATGTGAAGACGGGCGAAGAAAATGATTTTCTTCCTCTACTTTGCAACAGTGAGACAAGATGGCGACTTCAGTCCTCCCGGTCATCAGTGTGGTTCGAGACACATTGAAGAGGTTCGAGACTGAACTGATCACTCGTTTCGGTTTGACTCAAGAACAGATCGAGAAGGCTCTTGAGGTTAGAGATGAAGTGCGATTCTTCAAGAAGGGGAAGTACTTCGAGTTCTCTAATTTCTACCCGGTCACGGTTGAGTTCGAGGGTAAGATCTACCCTTCCACCGAACACATCTTTCAGGCACACAAGTTCGTTTACCCTGGTGCCGGGGTAACTGAGCTCGAGTTTGCTGAGTCGATTCGGCTCCTACCCACAGCTCTTTTGGCTTTTCGGGCCGGGAAGAGCAGAAAAGTCCGGATCAACCCAAAGTGGGAAGTGTACAAGGTTGTGTTGATGAAGAAGATCGTTCGAGTCAAGTTCTCTCAGGTTCCTTTGAGAGCTCTCCTGCTCAGTACAGGTAAGAAGAGCATTGTTGAGAACTCCCCTTATGACAGCTTCTGGGGAGCCAAAGTGGTTCGAGGAAAACCAGGTAGAAACATGCTGGGTCAGATTCTGGAAGAGGTGAGAGAGGAGATGCGTTAAGAAAGTGATTCTTTGTTTATTACCTTTTGAGGTACTAAAACAAAGTTGTGAAATTGATCTCTCTTTTCTCCCTACTCCAAACTTCACATTCAAGAATGTCCACCGATACGCGCCTCGAAGAAACGAAGGTCGCCGAGACCGCAGAGGAAGAGAAGATCTTCGAGAAGTACTCTACAATCGCTCAGCAGAACCCTCTCATCGAAGCTTCAGACGAGACAAGGGCGAACAGTGCTCTGCTTGCTTGTGCACAGTCTGGGACTCTCGCTGAGTTCCAGTACTTGTTCAAGAGAGAGTTCCCCCGTGTTAACGAGGAGTTCGTCCTGAGAGGGAACACAGAACCACTGTCTGCAGAGGATTTCGAGTTTGAGAACGCGGTCCGGGTCGCTCTCTTCTTCGGGAACCGACCCATTACCAAGTACCTCTTCGAGCTGACACGAGGAAAGATCGTGGCACGAATGTGCAAGTACCGTTTCGGTGGCTTTGCGGTTCCACCTACCGAGACCAAGTTCTTCCTGAAGCTGCTTCGCCAGTACCCTCACTCCGACTCTCACGAGCTGCTCGGCCCCGACAACATTCTCGGCCTTACCCTGGAAGAGGCGCGAGAGTACGGAGAGGTGTTGCGCGGAGTCTTCGTGGACCTGTTAGGAAACTACTTTGAGAGCATCGACAAGGTCCACTACTGTGGCACCGAAGACAAGAACAAGCTCCTCGAGTATTTTCCCGAGGAGGTTCTCCTAGAGGGACTTCTTGAGGCTGAGACCGAGTGGACGGAGGTTGAGTGGCTACTGGAACGTCGTTCCAGTCTCTTCAGGAGAGACTTGGTCGTCTCGGGGGCAGAACCTGACTACGGATGGTCGTGGAAGAGCGAGTCGAGTACTCCTGAGGATATGGAGAGAATTCTCTCTGACTTGAGAGGACCGTTACGCTTCTTCAAAAAGTGATCACTGAATATACGAGCGAGTTTAGTACCTTTCGAGGTACTGAATAAACTCACCTTGAAAAATTGATCGCCTCTTTTTCTTCCTCCTCAAAGTCACAATCAAACATGTCAACTGATACACACGAGATCAAGACCACCGATGAAGAGCGAAAGGTCCTCGAGAAGTACTCCGAGTTGGCTCAGCAGACCCCTCTCATCGAGGCCTCAAGAGAGACAAGGGCGAACAGTGCTTTGCTTGCTTGCGCTCAGGTCGGGACTCTCGAAGAGTTCCAGTACCTGTTCGAGCGCGACTTTCAACGTGAAGGAGTCTCGAGAGAAGCCGAGTACGTGGTAGGAGCCACCCCAGACATCTTCAGACAGAAGGAGTTCCTTCTCGAGGATGCCGTTCGTGTGGCTCTCTACTTCGGGAATCGTCCCGTTACCGAGTACCTCTTTCGCATCACTCGTGGGAGAATGGTGGCGACAATGTGCAAGTACCATCTCGGCACCTTTTCGGTTCCAGACAGCGAATTCAAGTTCTTCCTGGGGCTGCTTCGCCGGTACCCTCACCCCGACGCTCACGAGCTGATCAGTCTTGACAACCTTCTCAGTCTCACTCCGGAAGAGGCACACGAGGACAGAGAAATGCTGCGTGGATTTTTTGAGGGATGGGTGGGAATCTACTTCGAATCTCTCAAGGAGAGACAACCCACGGGCGGGTGCAGTTTCAACGACAAGATCAAGCTGCTCGAGTACTTCCCCGAGGAGGTTCTCCTGGAGGCACTCCTTGAGGCTACGACCGAGTGGATGGAGATTACCCTGCTGCTTGAGCACCGCCCCAGTCTTTTCCAGAGAGATCTGGCCATCTCAGGGCGCGAACCTGACTACGGGTGGGACTGGGAGAGTGACAGTAGCACACCCGAAGAGATGAGAGCGGTCCTCTCTGACTTGAGAGGGCCGTTACGCTTCTTCAAGAAGTGAAAAGAACACAAATATACAAAAGAGTTGTCTTATTACCCCACGGGGTAAGAAGAAACTCACTTATCTCGTTACTCATCTTCCTCCGACGAAGAGGTAGCGAAACCCGAGGTCTTGATCGGGCCCACCGGCTTTAAGTCCCGGGGCGCTCGCTTCTCGATGGTGCGCACCTGGAAGGTAGTAGTCCGAGCCTCGTAACGACGAGGAGGCCCCTTGCGACGAACTACTTGCGCTTTCTCCTCGCTCCACTCGAACTCGGCCAAACTTCTCTCTGCGTCCCAGCAGGCCGCGATCACGTACCCCTTGTTCCCGCCCACGTACTTCCAGGTCAAGTAGCAGTCGTACTCGGGTTTGCTCACCTCCTCCTTGACAATCTGGATGAAAGGCTTGACACCGGCCTTCTGCCAGTAAAGAGCCTCGTCCTTCTTCCCCATGGCCAGGTAGAGGAGAGCGTCACCCTGCTTCTCGTCCTTGGCGTCAATGACCTTCCCCTCGTGAAAGCGGTTGCTGACCTGAAAGCTGAAGAGGTCAGTAGTGATGTGCCCACGCTCAGAGGCGTTCTCCACCTTCCCGACCCAGCCTTCCAGCACCAGAGCAGCCAGCTGCTCGTGAATCTTAGTGTACCGAACCTTGAACTCATCGATCAGGTTCTTCTTGGGAGGGGCCGTCTTAGCGGCGAGACGTGCGCGTTCAGCCAGACTCATTGCAGACATTCTAGAATGCGTGAGAGATTTCTCAGGTGACTGTTGAGAGGTTGTAAAAGTGTCCCTTTTCTTTAACTCGAGATCATTTTTGTTGTGAAAAAGAGGGGCGATGTAAAGTCTCGAAAGACGTTACTTCCCCGTGAGTACTTTACACTCGCACTTCGTTCAGGATTGTCACCCCAACCGGACGTACCGTCTCAAACCGTTCAAGTTCTAGTTGTGACTCAGGATCATCAATCTCTTCGGGAAGGTACTGCAGCCACTCATCAAAGAGATCCACTGAGATCTCTTCCAGAGACTCTTCGTCCTCGACTTGGAACCAAAAGAGGTTGTCGTGTCCCACCACTCGGAGTGCAGCGTAGATCATGGTGTTGTGTACAACACGAATTGAAACTCTTAACTCAATTTTCTCTCCCTTATGAAGGGACTAGAAGTAAAAGAGAAGAGTTTTCTTCCTTTTTGCTGGTGCGAAAGAGACTTTCGAGTTAACTTTTCTTGGTCTTTATATTATCTACTCAGTCACGAGTAAACACAGATCCGACTGGTCCCTAAAAAAGGGATCTGAAGCGAAAGACAAAAGTCATCGCCCTTTACACAGGATAAGAAAGAGAGTAGTCTTGGTTTGTTCAGTTTCTCTTTTTCTCTCATCCTTCCTTCTCCCCCTTACAATCGCTACGTCGCCACTCGGCTCGTTCAATCGAAAAAGGGTAGGTCTTCTTTGTAAGAATTGATGAGTAGACCCCTACGACTTTTTGACTCACCTTCGAAGCGAATGGGGCTTAAAGACCAACTTGCTAATTTTTGAAGAGGAGAGTAAAGAGAAGGGCACAAGGAGGGTGAAGTTAGAAAGTTACCCTGACAAGAGGGAGAGGAGTAAAGAGTAAACTCGGAGGGAGAGTAGATAATTTAAAGACCGCAAAAAGTTAACCAGTTAGACAAAAAGTACCCAGTAAGAAGGGCGTAGACTTTTGTCTTTCACTCAACGTCCCTTTCTCGAGGATAAGATAGAGATGTGTTCACTCAAGAGTGTTTAAGGGTAAAGAACTGTACTCATCTCTTTCTCAGCTTTGTATTGGGGACGTGAAAGAGGTGGAGTGGTTTTCGAGTTTTCTTTCTTGTGTCTGATCTCCCTTCCCCCCCTTACAATCGCTGCGTCGCCGCTCGACTCGTCGAATCAAAAGGGAGTAGTCTTCCCGTCTAACAATTAACAAGTAGACCCCTACGACTTTTTGACTTGACTTCGAAGCGAATGGGGCTTAAAGACCAACTTGCTAATTTCTACAGGGAAGAGTGAAGAGAAGGCAGAAAGAAGGGTAACTTTCTAACTTTACTCTTCTGAAAGGGTAAAGAAGAACGAAGTGACTCTAAGGGAGAGTAGATAATATAAAGACCACAAAAGTTAACCCGAAAGAGAAAAAGTACCCCATTCAAAGGATGTTGACTCTTGTCTTTCACTCAATGTCCCTTCTTCGAGGATGAACGGAGACGTGTCTGGTCGATCAGCACTGTCCCATCTTAACTATATTTCAGTATAACCTCTTAAGGTGATACTCTTTACTTGGCCAACGGGTTCCCTCCCTTTCTTCTTGGCGCAGGAGAGGCTTCTGACTCGCACTCTTCCGCTGTCCCGTCGGCAATGTCATCCTTCTCGGTGCGAAGACGGTACCCGGTCCAGCGATTGTTCACTGGCACTCCCCAGATGTCGGAGAGGTACTCAATACAGTCGTTCTTGGTCGGAGTAATCCCACCCGGGAACGAAGAACGATGCCAGGCCCGAAAGGCCACGTAGTAATCGATAGTAGTGACCGACTTCTTCTCCTCCTGAATGATGCGCTCGTTGATGAACTGGAAGTGCATGTCCTGAGATCTCCGGTACCGCTCAGTAGCGTCCTTCACCTTAGCAGGTTCGTAGATGGTTCGAGTAATCTTAGGGAGCCGAGAGAGGAGAATGAAGAGGAGAGGTTCCAGCATCTTGTCAATCTTCTCATCGAAGTTCTCGTCCTTCTTGAAGGTCTTGGTCCGGAACTGCTCCTCCTCGTCCACGGGTGGGTTGTCGACGAAAGTACTCTCGAAGGGGATGACACGGCAACGGTTCCAGAAAGCGGGATCGTTAGTGGTCACCTCAGGAAGGTCGTTAGCGATCATGATGAGCTTGAACATGGGCGTGATCTCCCCGCCCTTCTCGAAGAGGGTACGAGTGTAGAAACTGTCGTTACCACTGTACTCCTTTGAGGCTCCAGTGTTGACACGATCTCCTTTGTTGGGCTCTTGTGTGATAGCCACACGAACACCGTTGTCCGCTCGAGCTAGTTCCGGGCAAGCCTGTCCACTCTTGGGCTTGGGTCCGGTGATGATACTGTTGGGGAAATCGATGAAGTAGTCTCCGAACATTCTCTGCACCAGGCTCTTCATCACTGACTTAGCGTTGTTACCTCTTCCTGTCCAGAAGTAGATGTGCTTGCGCTTGTTCCCACCTACGAAGAGTTCTGCCAGGCGATCGAGTTGGTACTCACAGATGCTCCGATCCGGGAAGACCTTCTCGAAGAAGAGGAGAGTCTCGATCATCCACTCGTCGTGTTCGTGAAACTCGCGGTAACACACCGGCATTTGCAAAGTGATGTAGTCTTCGGGCTTTCCAGGGCGGAAGATGTAGTTCTTCAAGTCGTAGACTCCGTTCTGGAGCGCGATCAGGTACTTGTTCTTTCCCAGCTTCTTGAGAAACTGCCCATCGTAGAAGACTTCCCGACACTCGCGCATGATCGAGTTCTTGAAAGAAGAGTTCTTCAGGTTCTTGATCAACTTGAAAATATTACTGATCGACTTCTGGCTCTCCTTCTGGTCCCCGTCCTCGTCGTCGGCTCCAGCCAGAGCGTCGAACTCGGCCTTGATGATGTGGTTGAAACGGTGGACCAGGTCATCACTAATCTTCTTGCGCAGATCCACCGCCTCCTCGATCCGCTCCCAGTGATGGTTCTTGTACTGGAACCACATTTCTGGTTTTAGGCAAGCGCAGACGAACTCTGTCCCGTACGACTCGTACAGAGTCTTGGCCAAATCGTTGTGCGAGCCGCTGATACTCTTCCGAATAGTCTTCTCCAACCTCTCTTTCCAGTACTCTTCGTACTGTTCGGGCGAGTCGATCTTAGCGTAGTGCTTCAGACTCCCGAGGGTGTAAGTGCCCGGGTACATGTTGGCCCACTCTCGGAAGCAGACTTCTTGTGAGAACTTCTCTCCGACCTGTTGCGAGAAGGTAATCCAGATCTGCAACCCCTCCTCTGTCCCCTTAGAAATGCTGTGCAGAATCCACCCGATCTCGATCCAGTCGTCACGCTTCTCTGCACGAGAGATGTCCAGCATCTCTACTAGCCGCGTGGCTGTCTCTAGTTGCTGCTCCAGAGTCTCATCGTACTTATCCGAATCTCGATTCTCCTTCTCTTCAGAGAACTGAATGTTGGCCCCATCCTCGAAGGCGGGGATGATCTCGACTGTCTTGCGATGGCAGGGGTTGATAGAGAAGACGCGGGGGTAATAGTACTCCACCTCCTCCATCTCGATAGGTTGCTCGTTCATGGTGTAGATCTTGTACCCTGCAAAAGCCTCGTCCAAACTCATCTCCACTCCTCCGTCTCGAAAAGCCTTAGTGACCGAGTAAGTACCCGAGGACTCAGACTTGCAGCTCCCGTACAACAGCCAAGGTTTGGCCTTCATGTACTTCTTGGAGATGTCGAGGACTGCTGCACTGCTAGAGTACCCCAGGTCCTTGAAGAACTCACCTTGCTCAACTTTGTCCACCACTCGAGGAATCAAGTAAGTGTCCTGCAGAGCCTTGCCGCAGAAGTAGTTGATGAAGGCCAGGTGAAACCCTGACTTGACGTACTCGTCTGAGATGTAAGGGTCCTTCTCGAGGAGAATACAGACCGAGTGGACAGGCTTCCAGTCCTTGGTCACCGTCTTGATCACGCTCTGGTAGGCCTGAATGACTTGGCGAGTGTGCTCGTCGCTGTACAACCTGACCGGACTGTACTCAACTTCGCCAGTCTCTTTGTTCTCAGAACGCATCTCGGGGTGAACGAGGAGCAGCTCACTAATCTTCTTCTTGATGTCTGCATCGACTACCAGCATACTGTACTCTTGAGGGATCTCAGCCATCCCACTCACCATTCCGGGGAACTCAGAGAGCTTCTGGCAATAAAGGTTCCAGAAACCTTCCATTTCATCCCGACCAAAACAGTATCGGCCCTTAGGCCGCACACAACTAACATGAGTGAAGTGACATTCTTTGTCAGTGCTACGATGCTCTCGGATGAAATCGACAAGGTCGCGGTCCATTTTACTGTCGCTACAAAAATCCCGTACGACTCATTTTTGAGGTACCTTAGCTGGGGGAAGATCTCGAAGTGGTCTGGAGAGAAGCTTGAGGAGTGATCTCAATGAGAAACGAGTGTACCGAGAAGAGAACACGAAGGAAAAGAGTCAAAAGAGAAGCTTAAAAGTAAAAATCTTGGTCTTGTCGAAAGGATGAGGACCGCTCTCGGACGGCACAACGAGGGCATTCTCGATGTGCGCTACCCACGCATTCTCAAGGCCCCGCCTCAGTCCGTGATGGCCCCGCCTAGTATCAAAGTCGACACAGGAGATGTGATGAGAGAGTGGGGGAGTATGCCTGAGAATCATGCTGACATGATTGCTCACGTTGGTTGGGGGACTAATCCGGCAGCATCAGTCGGGTTCTCGAGTGCTGGAACCATGAGACCTCGTCGGGTTGGAGAAGCTCTGGGTTCTTATCGTCAAGACCCTTACAGTGTTCTTCCGGGAGGTGACGGTTTGTACCAGACCGATGATGAGAGACTGCCCCAAGAGTTTTACGACTTGACTAAGTTGCGTCCTGACTACTCTCCCTATGATGCCCGGGATGATCGCTCTGAGTTTTACGGCCGTCCTTACCCTTGGCTGCAAGGGAACGAGATGAAAGTACAACGGTCCGCCTTTCGCACAGTGGTGCAACCGGTAGCTACTTACGACGCGGAGATTCAACCTCTCCCTGCCGTCTCTCGAGCAGTAGTCTACAAGATCTTCACCACTATCTCTCCCATGTCAGAGATGAATTTTGCCGAGATGCTCCCTAACGTCCAAACCAAGGTGGTTCGTGCTCGAAACTTCTCTCAGTACCTCACTCCTGTCTTCAGTACCTACCTCAAGATCGGAGAGAACAAGATTCCCATTACTTTCCGTGATCCGAACCGAGTCATCATGCAGGCCCAGCTGGAACAACCCATCGAGATCCCAGTCCCGAGACTAGAGCGGGACCTTCACTCCAGAACAGAGACGAGCATGCAAGCTGCTCCCGAACTTGACTTGAGTACCGTCACTGAAGGCCAGACCCTGAAACTGCAGAATTACATCGTGACGGTGGTTCAACCGAACATCAATGCTCCCAGTGAGGTGATCTTCGAGGTCGCGCCGCAGCTGAAAGATCGTCCCGATGTCAAGACAGCTCTGAACCAGATCGAGTCTGCTTACCACGTGGTTACTCACCAAGAAAAAGTAGCGGGACCAGGAAGACTCTCAACTCAAGTAGTCTCTCCCCTGGTTACTCAGCAGTACAACTACTACGAGACTTACGCTAAGGGTCTCCCCTTCAAACCCTCTCACATCTACACTACTCTCTCGAACGGGTTCGAGTTGATTCCCGAGAGTGAACAGCTAGGGGCAGTGAGAACCAGTCTAGCGGAGAAACCTCGTACCGTTGCACTTCCCCAGGCCTTGAGCGAGTCACCTTTCTTCTAAAGACTTACAAGAGTGAGTTTCGAAGTGATACTCTTGAGAGTATTACCGAGAGTGAGTTTCGAAGTAATACTCTGAGAGTATTACCGAGATTCGGTTTAACCTAAGTACTAGGCGGGGGCGGAGGTGCCACTACCGCAAAAAGAGATTCAGCGCTCCCCAAATCAGTGAGAACAGTAGCGCCCTTGAAAGCTACTCCGAGACTAGGGACATCGGCTGAGATAATCGGACCTCCTTTCTGGTCCCACAAGAAGTTGAGAGGAGTGTCACTACTGCTTCCACGTGAGAGAGTTACTCCCTGAGCCACTGGTTGCTTTCCGGTGACGATGAGAGGACGACTTAGCTCGTCCATGATCGGTCCAGCTTGCAGTGTTCCGTCAGGATTAGTCCCACCGAGGAAACTCCACGGACCTCCGTTGGGAGAGTCTGTCAGAGTCAGAGTGATGTCATCTACTACTCCCAAAGAGTAACCTGGGTACTTAGTTTTCCGAATGTAAGAAGCCATTCCTCCACTCAAAGCAGTAGAACGATCTGGGGCCGTCAAGAAGAGACAACCGGCAAACCCTTGTGTCAAGAGTGTAGAGACAGGGACAGTCTGCAAGACCACGAACCCACCCTTACTCAAGTTAGTAGAAGGAGTGTAGGGACTAACTCGGAGATAGTTACCGTTCTGCATCAAGAAACCACATGTGTCTATTCCGAGCCCCTGAATGTTGACTGCCTTAGCAGCTCCAGCTAAGGCCAGGTCGAACTGAGACCCGTTGAGGGACGTGAGGTGAACAGTGAAGTTGTCTGCATTAGAGAGGTTCGAGAGAGCGATTGATTGCGACCAGCTGTCCAGAGAGTAACTGACTTGAGGAGAGTGTTCCAGAGAAACAGACGAGAAGTACATGCCGGAGGCAGAACCACCGGTGAACCCGTAAGCTTGCAGACTGACAATTTCTTGATCAGTTACCGTCTTGAACCCTCCGCTGACTTGACACTGATCACAGTAGGTCCCAGTGGCGTTGAAATCACACTGACACTTCAGAGAGCTACCTGGAACAGGAACACCTCTTCCGGTACAAGACTGTCGAGAGTACTGGCACAGATCTCCAGCGTACCCTGTGTCGCACTGGCACTGAAGAGAGGAGGAGTCGTCGAGAGGGTTACCGTTCCCGGAACAGTCGGTAGGAGTGAACTGGCACCTATCGCCGAAATGGCCAGCTTGACAGTCGCACCAGTACCCTTGCGTAGTGTTACACTTTCCACCTACAGTGTTGCAGCTCTTCACCTCCCCGAAATTCCCGCACAAACCCGCATCGAACTGACACTGGTCTCCGGCATGCTTAGAATCACAGTGACACTTACCGTGGTGGAGGAGTTCCGATTGACTGGGAGGAGTGACCAAGCCAGGTGAGAGAATCTCGATGGGGGTGGTGTAAGGGGTCCCGTCCATGTTGACGTACTCGCCGTACTGGCACGGGTTCAGGGTAGCACAAGGAACAGTCCCGATCCCGTTCTCGCCTACCGTGTGCTTAGTGATGACGTAGCGGTCCGTCTCCGCCCCTCGAGTGCAAGTAGTCAGAGGATTGGTCGGGTCACAGAGAAAGTACTCGTCGCCCGGTTGTCCGTTACCCATCAACAGAACTGGAGGATTCCCGATCAAGTGTCGAGCGTCAGGGTGGTTCATCTCGGTAGCGTTACCACGACACTTCTCGTTCAGAACCGTGGGGTAAACCGGAACGCCCCCAGTAGTAGTCACCACACCGTCACTGGCTCCAGGAACACTGAGAGGAGGGTAAGCCCAATCATAAATTTTGATAATCTCACACCTAGAGGTATCTCCACTGGAAGGGCAAACCCACCTCCAGTCACTCGGAGAAGGGACGGAACGAGTAGTCGAACAAGTAGAGATGTCCAGACACTGCAGATCAGGACAATCAGGTTTAGTCCCAGAGAGACCACACAAGTTCGGGAACTCTTGATCGTTAGCGCAGATCCAGTTGGAACCAGTGTCAGTGTCACAGACGGCCTTAGAGTTAGGAGTACCAGAACAGTCTTGTTTGTAACCGAGATCGCACCCTGCCACGAAGGTCCAAGTCTGAGTGTGACAGTCCCAGTAGGGAATCTTCCAGGGAGA
Organism: uncultured Verrucomicrobiota bacterium; assembly: GCA_964602595.1. GTDB lineage: Bacteria > Verrucomicrobiota > Verrucomicrobiia > Limisphaerales > UBA9464 > CAIWAH01. The sequence goes on from CAZRRO010000005.1 coordinate 77,601, forward strand.
ACCCGGTATTGAGAGGTTCTGATACTTACCTCCGTGCGCGTCCGGGACCCAAGTGTACCCAGGGAGTGAGGTGGTAGCAGGGTTGAAGACAGGAGTAGGAAGATCACAAGGAGAAAGCGGACAAGACCACTCCCACTCACCCTTAGTCTCGGCACATACCGGAGTGTTAGTGCTCCCACAAGCAGGAACCTGAGTACTGGGACACTTCCACTCACACTTCCAGGCGTAACTGTCCCCGGAAGGGAGGCACTGGGCTTCTTGGGCTTCCGTACACGACGGATTGGGAAGAGTGGCACACTTCGAGACGCACTTGTACACACTACTGTTCAGATCGCAGACTGCTTCTGTGCTCGGGTCAGGACAGGCCTTCTCCGGATCCCCGAAGCAGGGGTTACACTTCCCAGCAGTGCACCCTTGATAAGGAGGGCAACACCCAGCCGAAGAAGTACAGGTAGTAGTAGAACACTGACTCGGGGCCACCAAAACAAACTTCGGGGCTACTCCCAATGAGTTAGTCCAGACCAACTTTCCGGTACTATCTGAGCTGACGTACATAGAGTAATCACTCTTGTAGATACTTCCTTCCGTAGTGAGAATGACTCCGTTCTGAGTAGGAGGGGTGGTGGTAGTCCGAAGGAACCCAGTTACGGTCGGGGCTGTGATGTAGTTGTTCTGCATCGAGACGACTGCTCCCTCACTGTTGAGGAGAGGGGCACGTACTGCTAGTTCTGAGATCCCGTCCCAGTACCAGAACTGAGCCGGTGTCTGACCAGCAACCCAGTTGGCTGGTTCCGAGATTACTCCGATGATAGTATCTCCAGACGGGATCCCGAAGTTCTCACCGCCAGCAGTGAGGAAGAAGGCCGGGAGAGGAGAGTGAAGGTTGGCAGCCAGACACTTCCCCTCGATACACTGGAGAGTGTCGAGACAACACGCACCGCATGCTTGTCCCTCAGCGTTGCACTGCTGGGGCGGAGGGGGAGGGGGTGGAGTAACTGGAACCTTTCTCTTTTTCAGAAGGAGGTAGATGATCACTACCCCGACCAAGATTCCTACTACCAAGCCGGGCTTCATTTGAGAGGGAGAAGAAAAAACGCTGACTCTTCGAGAAGAGTGAGAGTGTGTTTGTTACTTCCGAGCAGCAATCTCGATCACCTTCTCTATTCCCTGGCAAAGACGTGCCATGATCTCGATCATCTGTTTGGTGTACTCTAGGTTCCTGTTCTCCCAGGACTCTCGGGATTGTTTCAAGAATTCCCCCAGTGTCATCTCACCGTTACTCCACTTGAGATTGTCAAACTGGTCGTTGATTGAGGAGGGGAAACAGTCCTTGATCAAGACTGAACAGCTGTACCCTCTTTCTCGACGCAACTGATTCAGTACACTGCCAACGTTCATGAAGACCTCTTCGTCAGTGTCATCATCTCGAGTCGCTCCTTCAAAACTCTTCTCCCATCTGCTTATCAGAGAGCGCCACTTTTCCTCGTCTTTTTCCGATGCAGATATCCCAAACCCGAAAGAGTTCCAACTCTTTTCAGAACCAGCGTGCCGAATAGCGCGACACCCTCTGACCAGATCCTTCCAGTGCACAGGTGTCGAAACAACCGAAGCCATCTTTTTCTTCTCACAAGTCACTTTTTAAGTAAGTCCTCAAGAGGACTTACTTTTACCTTCTTACTTCTTCTCCTCTTCCCACGACTGCTTAGCCCCGAGTAGAAACTTCTTCACTGAGATTTTCTCCCCTTGCCAAGGGATACGTGCTGAGTTATACTCTTTCGCCGGTTGCCCACTCCAAACCGCCTCCAGCAACTTGACCGCACGATGATAGGTCTCGCGTTCCGTGTACAGCCCCAGTTCCAGATCGTAAACTTCTTTCTCGTAGTGACGATACCCTTTGACAATATCAGGGAAGAGATGACGCCAGTTAGTCTGCTCGGAGCAGAACCGGACCAAGTCTCTCCAGGGGAGAGAGGCGTGCGTCTCTACTTTTCTCGACATCTTCACTGTCAACCCCTGGCGAGCTAAGTTGATGAAGTCTCTCAACTCTTCTTGGGTATCGTCACTCTCGTAAGTTGCTCTCATCATCCCCTCGTAGACATCATCTTTCATCCTGACCACTTGGAACCCAGCTTGCAAGCATGCTCGTACACGTTCCCACTTCTTTGTGTTGTCGAGAGTATCTTGAAGGTACAAGTACAGTACCGGGACTTCGAATTGAGTCACGTTCGAGTCCAGCCCGAGTTGCAGAGCTGTGATTAGCCAGGGAAGAGGAGCATTGAGAAAGATCGGGAACAAGTGGGCACTCGAGGCCCGACTACTAAAGTAGGTAAAGATCTCTTGACGGTCTGAGGGTTCAGGAATCTCGAGGTTAACGATCACCGAGAGGAGGTCAGCCAGAGCTTGACCGTCAACGATCCCAGAGAAAACGAAAGTGTGCTCGAAGGTATGGTAGTTCCTCAGAGTCACTTCTCGGCGATAATCGCCCAGAAGGTAGCGAGTCATTCTCGTGTGTTCGAGAAGAAATGTAGAAAAGTACGGGATCATTTTTCGTGAAAATACCTTGATGGTAAGTCCTCTTGAGAACTTACTTTACCTTTCACTTCCTTCTCTCCTCTCTCTCCCACGACTCCTTAGCCCTGATCAGGAAAGACTTTACTGAGATTGTCTCCCCGCCGAAAGGGATTCGAGGTCGACGATACTCTGCAGGATTTTTCCCACTCCAACTCATCTCCAGGATACCGACAGCCTGCTGGTACACCTCTCGCTCCGTGTACAATCCCATCTCAAAGTTATGGAGAGCGCGACCGTACTCGTCAGGATCCTCGCTGTAGAGGAAAAACTCCCAGTTGTCCTTGACCGAGCAGAACCGGACCAGGTCTCTCCACTCAAGGTTCTTCGACGCGCCAATCACCACATTCCCTTCTCCGGGTGAGATCTTTGTTCTGTCTGCGTGCGTGATCTTCACCTCGCCTTCTGGGGGAATGCACATCGAAGTACTCTCCGGGAGACCCAACAGCTTGTGACCGCACTTGTCCAATACCTTCCTCTTCTCTGGATCCTGAAAGGTTTTCTCTTTGCTGAGGTCCTCGAAGAACTGAGCTACTTTGATGTAGGTTTCCCCAGACATAGGGACAGGCTTGAACCAGAATCTCGAGCACATCTCGACTCGCTTCCACTTCTCGAGAATACACTCACTGTCCGAGCAGATGTACTGGTACAAGATCGTTCCCCCGATCCCTGTGGCATTGGGATCGAGATGGTACCGAAAAGCTGACTCCAACCACTCAATCGGGGCTGTGAGAAAGTACCGAAGAAGGTGCCGGGACGGAACTCCCTCTGGATCACTAACTGAGTTAATGTCGAGAAAGGTGGTGAAGTAACCGATTACCTCCATCCGCACTGTTCTCTCAGGAACCGGTCGACGATGAAGCAAAGCGACAAGGAGAGAGCGCAATCGGTCACGGTAGAGCACACCTCCCGGCTTGAAAGTGTGCTCGAACTCACGGTAGTTGCTGAAGGTGACTTCATCGAGGTAGTCTTGGAGAGTGTACACCTTCTCGGAAGCCTTCTCGGAAGCCTTCTCGGAAGCCATCTTCGACTGATGATACTTTCTATCTTCTTGAGAGACAAACTCAGTTTTCACTTGACTTGAAGTTGTCCGATCAAGTCTTGCAAGTGGTAGAAGGTGAGTGGTCTACGATCGACTGAAGCAGTATTGTACTTGAGTAGAGAGGCCAGTTTCTCGTCGGGAAGGATCTCTCTGGGATTGTCGGGGTTCTGGAGCTTGGTTTCCTTGATGTAGGTACAGATTGCCTTAGTGATTTCAAGACGAGATTTCCGAGCCGAATCGTCCCATCCAGCAAAATCTGCCATCTCCTTGGTGATGGGGAAAGGCTCGGAAATCTCATCGACGCCGTGCAAAGCGTACATGATTCCTTACTTCGTGTGTACTCCTTTCACTCCTCAAATTCGTCTATGTAAAGTTCTGAACAGAACGTTACTGAAGTCATTTTCTCTTGAGAAGAGAAGTTCACTTGCTCGGGGCCACCGAGACACTCGCAGACGCAGCGCTCTTAGCAGCCGTGGGAGGCTTGACCTGGAGCTGACCGATCAGCTTCTGCAGGTAAAAGAAGGTGAGGGGATCGTTCCCTGCCACCGAGGGATCGTACTTGAGGAGACCCTTAAGCTTCTCATCGGGGATAATCTCCTTGAGGTTAGCAGGGTTCTGCAGCTTCTGCTCCTTGACGTAAGAGCAAATCTGCTTGGTGATGTCGACACGCGACTTCTCGATTGAGGCATCCCAGCCAGCGAAGGCCGCCATCTCCTTGGTGATGGGGTGAGCCTTGCAGAAACCGCCATCGTTGCGAGTAGGACGACGAGGCTTCTTGGTGGAGGCCAGCATCAGTCTCTCCACGTCCTTGTGAATGGCCTTGACACGAGCGCCAAGGGTACGGAGGAGCTTCACGCCGGTGTTGCCAGCCTTGCCGCCCTTCCCCTCCTTCTTGCGAGCGATCTCAGCCGCCTCGGCAGCCTTGCGATGAGAGTCAATCTCGCTAACCAGCAGCGCCTTCAGGTCCTCGAAGGACTTGCGCACGCTCGCAGCATCGACAACGCGACGCGGCTTCTTAACCTTGGCAACGGCGGCCTCGGTCTTGGACTCGGACACAACAGCGGTGGTAGCAACGGAGGTAGACATTCTGTCTTTGCTTTTGCAAGATTGCCTGTCTTTAGATCATTTAGTAGGCATCAAAAGTTAGGAGGATGGGTGGGGGTGTGCAAACGTTTGCTTAAAGGCCTTTAATCTAAAGGGAAATCCGAACAAGATCGGAAAACTCCCACTGAACGTGTACTTCACTAAATTATAGACAAAAATGAGTGGGTGCTTGTACTGGTGTACCGATTTTAAGACATCTCTTCACAGAGAAAGCGCTTGACTCGCTTGCTTTCACTTGACTCGCTTGCTTACGCTTGACTCGCTTGCTTACGCTTGACTCGCTTGCACTTACTCAAACTCAAAACATGGCCACTTTGATGAACACCGATTCTTTGGACGAAGTTTACGAGTACGTCAACGAGGAGGGACAGTTCGTTGAGTACGATCTCAACCGCCTAGTCGTCTCTGACGCGGCGGAAGAGAAGATTCCTTCTCAGGCTGAGCAGAAGATGACTGGGTTCCGCATGAAGGTCTTCGACAAGCGTCCGGACGGGAAGATCCAGGACTTCCTCATTCGCAGTGAGGAACTGGGCTCGGGAGGTGTGAAGGAGTCTCATGATCAGAGTACAGGAGAGATGAACGGGTACTCTCTTCCGCTTTACATGTGGAATCAGGAGGGAGCCACTCCCACGCAGAAGGCGATCACTGACTTCCTGGAGAAGAAGTTGCTCCCTGCCATCAAGGAGAAGATCGTGGAGAAGCGTGATACTTTCCGTCAGCCTGATCTGGAGGTGCGTGATCTCAAGAAGATGGGTCTCTTCTACCGTCCTAAGGAGGCTACGGGGAAAATCAACCTGGATGATGCTCCTAGCTGGTACCCCAAGATTATCGTTTCCAAGAAGAAGAACTACCGGATCGTCACCCAGTTCTACCAGCTCGACGCGGTCAACGAGGAGGGGAACCCGATCAAGCTTGACCCGCTCAGCCTGATGGACAAGAACGGAAGGTGCCGTGCCACCATCAAGCTGGACAGCATCTGGGTTGGAGCTCTCGGGATCAGTCTCCAGGTGAAGGTGTGGGAGGCCGACTACAACCCGAAGGACTCTTTCCTTCCTCGCAAGGGACGCATCTCCAAGACGGCTCAGGTGTACACTTCCGAGAACAACCCTCTCCTTGCTCTCACCATCGGGGCTCAGAAGAAGGAGAGTGCTTCACCTAAGCAGATTGAGCCCAAGAAGGAAGAGAATGAGGAGGGAGGTGATGGGGAGGCTGACGGAGCTGGTGACATTCAGACTACTCCAGCTTCGGCCCCTGTATCAGTCCCTGCACCAGTTAAGAAGACGAAGGTAGTTGTCAACAAGGTGGCGGCGAAGGCCCCTGCTCCTAAGGCGTAAAGTATGAGAGGTAAAAGAAGTTTACTCCCTTTGGGGAGTTAACACAAAACACTTAAGAGTCCTCTAAGCTCTGTGCCCAAATTTTTGCTTGAACAGCATCAACGCCGCCACCAACAGCGCAAGAGTTCCGCCTACCCCGAGAATGTCCTCAAGATTGTGACCGTTGCGAGTACAGACCGGGTTACCTCCACCCGTCACGTGTTCAAGGTGGCCCTTCTGGCATGTACCTTCACTCCAGACCGTACAAGTCTTCTTCACCGTATCAGCACTGGGGCAAGTCTCAGGTGACTTGTTAAGGACTCTCTGGTTCTTGATCAGGTATCTCGAGATGACAATGGCGATGACGCCACTAATGACGAGCGCGTTCGTCGACATTCCGGGCGCTTTCTAATTAACAAGAAAAAGTGAGTATCTTCTTTCTCTTAACTCGAGAAAGTAATCTCTCGATGGCCTCTCAAAAGAACCTTTCACCCGACAAGAGTGTTCAGATAGCCACGTTTGTAGTAGAACGCCTCAAGACTGAATTACGGTTGAAAGGAGAGATCAACCTCCTCTCGATGATGAGGCGCGTTCAGATTGATCTGGAAGTAGGTACAGACGGGTTCACCGGCAAGAAGATCATTCAGCACCGTCTCAGCATTGACGAGATCGTGGTCTTGGTTGACACGGTTGTGAAGTACATTCGAAGGGAAAAGGTCCCAGCCAATATCGACATGCCAGTAAGAGCTTGCTCAATGACTCACTTAGCGTTGCTCAGGCACAAGATGTTTCTTCGGCCTTCTCCTTCTTCAGGTTCCTTCGAGTGTCCGTGCGGGTGCAAGAAAGGGTGAAAATAAGACTTCTCGAAGTCTTATTAATACCTCTTACTCAAACACAATCTCAACCTCGCCTTCCTTTCGTGGGACAAAGAACTGTGGGTAGCTAACTCGGAAATCTCGAATCTTCCCCCCGATCTCGATTGAGTACTGCTTTCGGGTGCGAAAATGGTTTTCCAGACTCTTCAGCTTGTCCACTAGGTCCACCACGATCGGACGAACATCTTCTCTTCTCACGCACCTCCCGAAGTACTGAATGAAGAGGGCCTCAACGTCAGAGGCGATCACCAACATGTCTACTTTGGGGTGATCGAACCCCACTCCGGCCTTGTTAGTCGTAGCTACCAGGACTCGAGCCTCTTCGTTAAAAACGCGCCTATTCCCGCAGTACCAGTCGACACTCTCACCTCGTTCTTTGAGAAGAGTGTACAAAAGGTTGACTTGTTCTGTACGCTTACACAAGACCAGAATGTTCCGATCGGCAAAGAACTCGCACACCTGAGTAATCCACTGGTTTCGTTCTTGGGTAACGGCTTGGTACTCCAGCACGCTGTGCCAGTCCGTGTCTCCGCGCTGATTCTTCTTTACTGGGACCACTAACTGTGTGTCAAACCGAAAGTAGTCGTGCTCCACTCGCAGTGGGATCACGATCTGGTAAGCCCCGAAGTGATGATGCAGAATCTTGTCCAACCCGTCTTCCTTGTCAGGAGTAGCACTCAACCCGATGCACCACTTAGGCCGAAAGTAGAGGAGGGACTGTGACATCTTCTCGCTGCAGAGAACGTGAGCTTCGTCCGCGATCAGGAACCCCACATCGGCAAAGTCTTCTCTGGAGCGTTTCAGCACCGTGATAGGGTTGATAATGTAGAAGTGAGCTTTCGGGTTGATGGGGTCACGGGCCCCCAGACGTTGAATTATCGCGCCAGGAAGGAGATTTTCGATACTCTTAACCCACTGATCTTGAATGTTGAGACGATGGGCCAAGATACAAGCTTTTACTCTGAGGAGACTAGAGATGTAGATACTGGTGTGAGTCTTCCCCTTCCCTGTAGCCATAGCCAGAAAGACGCACCGCACCTTGTTCAACCTCATCACTGCCTCGTCAACTACTTTTTGCTGGTACTCTCTCAGGTTCCCGTTCCACTTCAGTTCAGTCTTTGGGAACTTAGTGGTATCGTTGGGGTACTTCTTCAGCTTCTGGTTCCCGTAGTAGAAGGGAACGTACAAGTCTTCTCCTTCTACGAGGAAGGGGTAAAGCTCGACCGCTTTCCCGTACCCCATGAAATCAGGCTTGGAAACCACGGTGAGATCATCAGAGTACTGTTTCTTCTCCTCGAGAGAGAGTTCAGAAAGATCCACCCGTACACTCATTTCATCTCTCGAGCAAGTTACGAAGAGACTCAATTTTCCCTCCGTAACAGGTAAGTAATTAACACCCTCGAGGGTGTTAATCTTGGGCGTCATCCTCTTCAGCCTCACGAGCGTTTTTCTCTATTCTTCCATCCTCGTCAGTGGCGCACTTCTCGCACAAGAAACTTGACTCTACCTCTCGAAACCCTCTCCCCTTATCCCTGAAAAAGCACCCTCCGCACAAATGATACCCACACTCGTCACACATTCCTCCCTTGTCGTTATCTTCCCAATCCAACCCTTCTGGACAAGCAGCACAAGTGTAGTACTTGTTGTCATCTTCGCATTCTGGGCACTCTACCACGTACTCTTGACGAGTGGGTCTCAAGACAGTTTCACACTTCCAGCACTGATGTGCCATGTTTTAGTTCGGACAACAGTACTAGTTAAGACTCAATTTTAGTTAAACATGCCCTTTTGTAGTAAACTTCCCATCTTTGATCATCTTCGAGAATGGCCCGCGTTGATCCTTCCACTGATCCCCTCAACGATCAGATGTACGAGGGACTGAGGCTGACTGATTTCCTTCGCCACTTCTCCGGGCAGGTGACTAAGGTGGAGGCAGAAGCTACTGGGATGAGCACGGCTGGACCCTTTCTGGACGAGGATACTCCTACAGTAGTGAAGAAGTCGCGGCAACAACGTCGAGCTGAAGCGAAGAAGGCGACGAAGGACGCGATGAAGGAGCAAAAGAAGGCGACAAAGAACAAGTAATACTCGCTTGAGTATTACTTCGGCACCTTCTCGGGGTGAAACTTGAGGTACTTGTCCACGAACCCGACGAAAAGCTTCATCCACTCCCAAGTCTTCTTCCGATCGTCAGGAGTAAAGGTGGGGTTAACCCAGAGACTTTTCAGAGTAGCAACTCGAGTCTGGTCCTTGACATCACTGAAGATTTGAGGGTTGTCTAGGAAGAACTTATCGACCTCTTGAATGATCTGCTCACGGTAAGGGTAGACGTGAGTGATCAGACGATCCATTACGTCCTCGATCAGGAGCTGATCTGCTACCATGATACGCATCATCAAGACATCTTGATCGTGAGGGAGCCACTCGATCAGTAGATCAATGAACTCGAGTAGGGATTTCTTGAACAGGATCAAGAGGCGAACCTCTCCGCTGGTGGAACTCATTTACTCTTCGATGATGTCTTTAATAAGTGAACGAACGAGTACGGACGAACGTGAATGAGTACGCACGAGTACGGACGAGTACGGACGAACGTGAAAAAATGAGTGCGTGTAAGATTCTTATCGAGTAAGCACGGACTGATCTTAGAGAGGTGTTACCTCTCCTTCGATCACTCTCTGCATTCTTCAATCTTCGAAGATGGACGAGTTTGATGTGTTCGAAGAGTGCAAGAACTTCCTCTCTCCCCCAGCTCCTCCGTCTCCTCCCACTCCTTCGAGTGCCTCAAGTGAAGAATGTCCCCATCTTAACCGTAACGTTGAGATGGGGAAAGTAGAGTGCCTCGATTGTGGCCTGGAGCTCAAGACTCTCCTGGTTGACACGGGAGGAGACGGAGAACGGTACTGGGCACCTCGTCCCAAGTCCAAAGGGATCAAGGTCGATCTGGAAGGAATCTTCCCGGACCCGATTATCAGCAAGACTAGTGACATCTTCGAGAACGTGACCGAGGGGGCTATCTTCCGAATCGACCGTCGTCGCTCTATCATCGCAGCTTGCGTGATGGAGGCTTACAAGATTCTCAAGATTCCCATCACTCAGCAAGAGGTGCTGAACCGGTACCCGGTTGCTAACATCAACACAGGAGTGAAGATGGTGGAGATGCGCATCAAGAAGTTCGACACGGATCGAGTCCGGAAAACCTACACCAGTCCAGAGGAGAGCATTCGCGACATTCTCGGCAAGTGGGAGGACGGAGATGATTTTCTAACCGAAGTGATCGAGTTGTACCGAGGAATAGAAGGGAAGTCCAACTTGATCAACCGTGCTCGAGCCAAGAGTGTGGCTGCCGCGGTGATCTACTACTTCATCCTAGCTATGAACAAGAACACCACTATTGCCGAGTTCTGCAAGGCGGTGGAGTTGAGCTCAGCTACTATCGTCAAGTTGGCCCGTGAAGTCTCAGCAGTGATGCAGACCCCTGAAGTCCTCTCTTACTGAGAGGTGCATTGTAAACACTCCTACGAGTATTTACTTTTAATCACGTCTCTCGCAGCTTCTTCCAGATAGCGAGGGCCAAATCCTCTTCCTCGCCTGTCACTTTCTTCATCACCTCAGCCAGATACTCGATATCTTCACGTCCGTCAAACTGTTTAGTCTGGTAAGTATCGCCCCGATTAGCGCGGTAATTGTACAGAACGTAAGTGCCCGTGTACCAACGGTACAGATCTGGAAAAGTAAAGCCCAGATGGACGGTTATCTTCACTAGTGTGTGCCAGGGGAAAGGGTCAAGATAATCCTCCTGTAAGTACAATAGCAAACTGTCCACTCCTCTCAAGTCTACATCTTCTTCGAACATCTTCGGTATCTTGATGACCCTTTTCTCTGGACTCTCTTCCGAAAGGTCATTTGGGTTTCCCTGTCTAAGAGTACAGGAAAAGCCGAGATGCCACAGGTTCGCTAGACTGATCTTGATCTTGAGATGAACAAGCTTGATACTCTCCTCCGTTCCAGCCCACCAGTTCCACTTGAGGTAGCGACGAAGTTCGGAAACTTCGTCTGAGATTTTGACCTTTTGAGACACTTTCTTGAAAGATCCGTCAGAAACAACGAAAGTGTCTGAGACACGATTATCGAACTGTAATTGCATGGCCAACATGCTGAGACAACAACTCGCGTCGACCGAGAATTTAGGTACAAGGGAGAGTTCTGCAACGGCCGCCATTGCGAGTAATACTTTTCCGTTTACTTCGAGAAGAGACTCATTTTGCGGTGTTGTGAAATACTCCTGAGAGTATTTACCTTACCATTTTCTCGACTCCTTACTTTGGGTTGTACCGCTCGTTCAGCTTCTCGTAGATGACGATAGCCAAGTCCCCTTCATCTGATACTCCCGACACTTCCTTCATCACCTCGGCCAGGTGCTCGATATCTTCACGACCGTCTGCCCACTTAGTCTTGTAGGTATCAGGTTGCTTGGCCCGGTAATTGTACAGGGCATAGGTACCGGTGAACCAACGGTAGAGTTCGGGAAGAGTGAAACCGAGATGAATTGTGATTTTCACCAGTGTGTACAGTGTGAAGGGGTCAAGAGAAGTCTCCAGGTTATCCTTCCATCCAACCTTGATCTCCGTGAACAACTTCGAGATCAAGTCTTTCATGTCAACTTCGGACTCGTACGCTTGACTGAGCGACAAGTGCCACAAGTTCATCAGACTGAACTTGATCTTGATCTTAAGTTGATCAATCTTGGCACTATCCTCGGTTCCAGCCCACCAATTCCACTTGAGATTGCGACGCAGCTCTGAAACTTCGTCAGAGATCTCGGCCTCTCGCGAAGCCTTCCGGATGGACCCGTTCGAATCGGTGATAGTATCTACACCGTTCAGAATATCAAGCTGTTTCTGCATGGACAGCATGCTGGCAACGCGCCATTCTTCCTGGGTGTTCGCCTTGATCTCGATCGATGCACTAGATTCCACGACGGTCGCCATTGCGAGAGTGTGATACTCTTACTGTGTACCTCAAAGATAGACTCATTTTTCTCTGAAAACGGTGGTGTACATACTCCTAAGAGTATTTACCTTCCACTCTTACTGTACCGCACAACACTCGTTTGGGATGAAAACTGTCAGGTCAAGTTCTTCGTCGTAGTAAACTCTCCACTGAGGGATCCGAAGTTGTTCAACAAACGGTTCTAGTGATCTCAAGTGGAAGTGGTACGAAGGTTTCTGCCCGAGTCTTTCAAAAGCGAACTTCTCTACCAACTCCCACACCTCATCGTCATGGACAGTAACATCACGTGAATTTTCTCCCTTGGCCAAAGATTGCCGGAAAGCCTCGTACAGAGCCTTGAAAACATCCTCGTCAGTCACACGCAACGGGTCTTGGGCTGACACTCGCATCTTTCGGCGCAGTTCTTCACGCTCAGCCAATCTAGTCTGTTCACGTTGCTCGTGTGCTCTCCTCATGTCAGCTGGGGTCGGGAGGGACGCCATTTATTTTCTTGGTTTAACAAGAGAAGGACTCAGTTTTGAGAAACACCTCGAAAGGTGTTTACTTTCTCCACTTATTTTCTCCACTTATTTTCTCCACTTATTTTCTCCACTTATTTTCTCCACTTATTTTCTCCGACTCGCCAACATCTTCTCCAACATCACCTTGAAAGCCTCGTAACTCTCTCCCACCTCTCGGAACGGGGTGGTTCTCACTCTTCGGAACGCGATCACCTTCTTGTCCGAGTGAGTATGGGGTACTTCCCGAATCTCGTGCAAAGCGACTGAGACCTTCCCAATCTCTCCCCCAGGAATCTGGAAGTAGCGAACACACGAGGTGTTCAGGATCACTTCCAGACAGACATTTCCTTGAGTGATTCTTGGCTCGCGAGTGAACACTTCTGTCAGGCTAGGACGCAGAACAGCCTCGGGGACGTTCTCTCGGAAGCGGAAGACGAAATCGTGCACACGCTGAGTGAGCAGAGCCTCGTACATGGCCTCGATAGTAGCTACCTTAGTCGCCATCGAGTAAAACGCGGTCCCGTCGTTGTCAGTGATCTCCATCACCAAATCGTTCGGGCGATCTTGAGGAACCGAACGGACGCGATCGTACCTCTCTGCCAACCGTAGGTAGATGAACTCGGGAAGATCTTCGTCGATAACCTCGTTCTCCTTCAACTCTTGAAGAATCTCACTCAAGTGGTTGTCCTCTCGGCCGTCGAACCACTTCTTTCGGTAAGTACCCTCCTTGTACCCGTGCTTCTGCCGGAACCCGTTCAGCTCGAACTTACCCAGGTACTGTCGGTACAACTCATCAAGAGTAAGACCGAGCTTGGACATGATCATGACCAAGCGATTGAGAGGAAAGTGCGAGCCAAGAGGGAGGAGTTCTCCCACGAATTCTTGGGTCAGTTCCGCTACCGATCGGTCATCCTTGCTGTAGTCTGACGCAAAGTACCTTGGAACTGAGTGCAGGAACCATTCTTGATTCTCTTTCTCCAGGTAGTAACTGAGCACAAAGTGCCAAACATCCACCAGCTCCAGCCGAGCTTGCTCAAGGTCAGGAGTAGTCTTCTTCCACCACTCCCAGCCCAGGTGACCCATCAGCTCAGCCATCTCCGTCCAGATCGCGGTCTTCCACACTCTCTTCTTGCTTCGCCACTCCGGGTTGATCTGAGTGTTGATTCGGTCTTGTAGCTCCAACATTCTCGCGAGCTTCTTCTGAGCACTCGTGACAAGGGTCGTCATCGTGAGATGGCGTGAGAGTGTGATACTCTTACTTTTCACCTCAGGAGCAGACTCATTTTTGAGCGTGATCGCGTTCTTTAACGACAAAAACAAAGCAGTTTGTTCGATTTTACACATCAATCTCCCCCTCATACTTCCCTTTCAAAATCAGTCTTGGACTGATTTTTGACTCATCCTGAGTAGTAGGTAAGGTGAGACTCAATTCTTCACGAAGACTCAAGATTCTCCCTTCTCATCCAGAACAAGTTTCGCATCTCCCCTTCCTGTTCTTCTGGTACTCCAGAATGCACTGAGTATGGTACTTGTGCCCACAAGGCTGCAAGTACCTCACATCTTGGTGAAGGTGGAACCCCTTCCGGCAAACCGAGCACTGTTCTCGGTCCTTCTCCACTCTCCCAATGACGAAGGAGTCGATCAACCGTACTGCGTCGTTCCCGATCGACTCGAACTTCTCGTGAGTCTCAGCACTCATCAGGTAAGTAAGAGAGAAACGGAACTGTTTGCTTCTCAGTAGGCTAGAGAGACTGGTTTCACACTGGTAGTCCACCACCAGGTGATGTTCTGCTCCTTCCGGACAGGAAGCTACAGCGAACCCGCTGGTGAACAGCTTCTCCAAGATAGCAAGGTGTTCAGGACGGTTCTCCAAGTCCTTCAGAGCACAAGAGTACTTCTTCAAAACATCCATCTTCCAAGCACTGGGGAGAGGAAGACGCGAGAAAACTTCCTCCAGAGATCCCTTGATCTTCCATTGGCGCAGTTCACCTCTTTTCTCTTCGGGCGGCACCTCTTTGGGTACCGCTACAGGAACTCTCTCATTCCCTTCTACGGGTACAACCTCCTTCCCCTCAGGCACTCTCTCAACTTCCATCTTACCTGAGTAAGTTACCTTTTATACCTCTTCCGTCCTTCCTCTTTTCAGACTCAGTTGTTGATACGACTAACTCGTCCACACTCCTTGTTCCGGCAGATGACGAAGTTGGTGAACCCTTCGTCCGCACTCCTGATCTGACGTTGCCAAGTAGTAGTCTTGAAGAGGTGACAACCTGGACACTCTGAGATTCCTTCTTGCATCCCCTTGGTGTGATCCATCTCTTCGATAACTCGAGCATCGACGTAAGGGTGGAACTTGACCGCGTTCCACCCGAACAAGTCTGCTTTCAGCACTGCGACGGCTTCTTTGGCATTGAAAGGGGAACCTAGTACCTCGTAAGCGATCTCGGCGTAGATGAGCTTGAGTTCAGGGTTAGTAGATCGGGCCGTAATCTCCCTTCTTTTGCACGTTCTCAAAGTAGCGTTGTGAACGTGCTTCTCGACGATGGGACCGTTCTTCTGACTGTACTTATTGATGAGCAAAGCTCGTACTTTCTCTCTCCCTTTCTCGAGGTACTGAGGCCGAGAGCGAAGAGGGTAAGTGGTACTTGATTCTTTCTCACTCTCGAAGAGTATCTCCACCTCATTCTCTTCATTCTCGCTTTCAGCATCGAACTTGTCTCCAGCCTCGAACTTGTTTTTGGCCTCGACTTCGACTGAGTGCTCCTCCATCTTGTTTCTGATAAACAAGTCCGCGAATAACTCAGTTTTGGAGGCAGAAAAATGATTCTTTTTTTTCGATCGGGAAACCAGAAGTATCCAAACACTCTAACATCTTCGAAGAATGACTCAGATCAAGATTCTCGTCATTGGTGATGCTGGCGTGGGAAAGACTACTTTCCTCACGCGTCTTCGCACCGGCGAGTTCACCAAGAACTACATCGCGACGCTGGGTGTGGAGCATTCTCGGCTCACCTTCCAGACCAACAAGGGCACGGTCACTCTCCTCCTCGCCGAGCACTCGGGACAGGAGAAGTTCTCTCCGACGAAGTACGACCCTGAGACACAGGGGGTGCTGCTGATGTTCGACAACCAGTCGCGGCTCAGCTACAAGAACGCGTACGACTGGGCCCGGACCGTCAAGGCTCAGCTCCCTGCCACGGTTCCCCTGGTCCTGTGCGGAAACAAGGTCGACATTCCCGAGCGCAAGGTTAAGCCGGTTGAGATCGTCCTGCACCGTGAGCTGGGGTGCCAGTACTACGACCTCTCGGCCAAGTCCAACTACAACTTCGAGAAGCCCTTCCTCCACCTGATCCAAGAAGTGATGGGGAGTGACACCAACTTCAGCGAGACAACAGCGTAAGTAAGACTCTTTGGGGTAGGAAGAAACCCCTTTTGAGTAACAGTCCGAGGACTGTTACTTACCTCTTTACCGGAATTTGGGCCTCGAACAAGAATCGACCTTACTCAAAATCCTCGGGTAACGCCCCAATTCCGCCCTCATCTCTTGGTGTGTAGCTACTTTCAACCGTTTTCCAACTCTTCCCACGAAAACAGCTTCAGGACTCTCAAGGAGTTCATCCGCAACCATAGAAACGAAAACTTCTCCCTTTGGACACTGGTATCAGTTACCGTGATAGGATTCATCGTAGAACGGGTCAGCGACAATGTACCTATACCTCGGGTACTCTGTGGAAGGAGCGTCCGACATTCTAAGTGATTCCTCTTCCCTCTTCTCAATCTCAATTTTGGGTTAGCACTGTCGAGAAACTCTCTAGACACTCTCCCATCGTCCCAGTAGTGTGAAAGTTCTTGTCTCCCAACAGCTCTACAACCAGAGGGTAGTGGGCTGAGTGGTAAACCGACTTCTCCGCCGTACTGCTGATCTGTACCAGAGAAGAGTTACTCACGGGGTTAGGGGCAGGATGGTAGGAGTGACTTCCACACCGGTAGACTGTCTTGGAGGCACGAGCCTGGAAGGAGACCCAACGCAAGAAAGCGAGGCGCGTCTGTGTTCCGACGGGGTTACGATCCAGTGGACAAATCGCGATCAAGTACCGGTTCTCTCCCAGCATAGTGTTGATTCTTACCACGTACATACTGTAGTGAGGATGAGAGAAGTCGACCTTAGTCATGAACGGATTACTGTAGTACTCGCTGAGCTGTTGGTACAATTCCATCTTCACCGGACTGGCCCCGAAAGTGAAATCGGGACGAAGACCCCCACCGCCAACGGCACTGGCATCCAAAGAGCAACTAGATTGAGGACAAGCCATCTTTGCTCGAGAGTCTCGTTTTTAAACTCAAGGTTTTTCTCTGTTGGTGTACAAAAAGGGCATATTCTATGAGTATGTCTAAAACTCAACCTCCTCTCCGGAGTACTGCTACCGTAGCAGGACTACCCTCTAGGCTACGCGACTCGAAGGATGCCCCCGCCTCTTTCTCTTACACTCCCTCGCAGCTGACTGCTACTCGCAATCAAGGATCTTGTGGGGACTGCTGGGCTTTTGCTATTACTGGGATGATTGCAGATCGAGTCAAACTCTCTTCTCACCTCGACGTCCCGCTCAGTGTTCAGAACCTGATCGAGTGTACTCCTGGGTTCGGCTCTCCCTGTCAAGGTAACGATGTAGGGTACGCTCTTCGTCACCTCCCTCCGCTCTTCCCTGAAGCTCTTTTCCCTTACAGTCAGACTGGGTCAGGAAAACTCCCGAAATGTGCTCAGGTTGACCTGGCCCAAGTTTACCACGTCACTGATCACCAACCCTCGGTCTTGCACGGGAAAGGAGAGAAACTTATCGAGAACATGAAAGCTCACATTTACCACGAGGGCCCGATCGTAGGTGCTCTCTTAAGAGTTCCTCCCGATTTTCTCTACTACAACGGGAAGAGCGTTTACACTCCTCCCTCAACATACAAGAGTGAAGGAGGGCACGCGATCGAGATAGTAGGATGGGGTGAAACCTCTTCACAAGTACCGTACTGGGTATGTCGGAACAGTTGGGGAGAAGATTGGCCTTCTTCTCCCAGTATTGGTCCTGGTTTCTTCATGATTCGGCAAGGAATTAACGCTTGTGGGATCGAAGAGGTAGCTTACACTACTTCTTTCTCGGTTCAAAACCCGAAGATGATTACTCCCCTAACGCCTAACTTCGTGATCGGGTACACACGTTCGCCGATTCAGAGGAACGTGTACGTGCCCGTCTTGATCTTGATCCTGGTAGCCGGGATTCTTCTCTACACCCAAAAGAGAAAGTGAAGCCAAAATGCAAGCTTCTAAAAGAAACCTTTTCGTCAAGAAAAGAAGCACCTCTCAGAGTCATCAGACGGTGAACGATGAGTGTTGTCCAGATCACTCCTACTACTTCTCTGCACGATCTCAATCGAGACCTTGCCAGTTTTGGTGCTAACATCCAGCTTCAGTCGCAGGACGGAGATTTCCTCTTTGCTGTCGCTACTCAAACCGAGGTGGACAATGATGTCGTCAAGTTTCAGAAGTCGCAATCCGGGAGGGCTGCCTTCTCTTACCAGTCGACTTCTCCTAAGTTCGTCAACCACTACATCGCCCTCAAATCAGCCGGTGCTCCTGCTAACTTGCAAGCGCAGATGATTGTGCAACTTACTCCGACTGCTCCGCCTCAGGTTGCTGCCGCTGTCGAGACGGCTCCCATGCATGCGTCTGGGCGACAAGTTATGTCGGTCGGAGTCTGGATCATTCTCTTGATCGTGGTGGTGATGGTGATGCGAAAGAGAAAGTGAGACGGAAAAAGTGAGTCTCTCTACAAACTCCTGAGAGTGGTAAAGGAGCGATGCGGTTGATCACACACCCCATCTTCTTAGCTTGCCGAGAAAAGACCGAAGACTTGTTCTGGAAGGGAATTTTCGAGAACTTGGCTTACGGGAAAGCACCTCGAGGGGTGTACTTGAAAGGAAACTGTTTGTACTCAGTCACGAAGAAGAAAGAGTTCACTTACAACTTTGAGAATCAGTTAGCCGATAAGATCTACACTGAAGTTTTTGCCCTTCTAACTGGTTATGGCGTGAAAACCAAGGGAGAGCTGAGTCGAAAGAAGCAGGCTTTCGATCAGTACCAGCAAACTAACTCGACTCGAAAGAGTGAGAATCTGTGGGCTAAGATTAAGAAGAAGAACGTGAGGGATGACTTGATTCAGGAGTACGTCTTGTCGTGCAAGAAGGAGTATCACCTTTCAGACGAGAAGACTAAGGAACTGTACTTCTTCATCACCACAGGAATCGTTTTCAAGATTTTTACCGGGGTTGATGTGGTTCTGGCAGAAGGGTACATCGAGACGATTCACGGGGTTGAGTTTCACGGAAAAGACGAGGGGAGCGAAGAGGGCGGAGATTTCGTCATTACCCGTCAGTTTAAGAAGCCAGTCTTCAAGAAGACTTCAGTTCGAGAAGTCTACTTGTACGAGTTGTGGAGTAACTACCTCAAGAGCGGAGAGTGATCCCCCTACAACAAGACACTCTAAAGAGTGTCTTGAACCGTTTCACTTTAGCACTTCTCCCCGTAATACGTGATCAAAGTAAGCAGGTACACTCCGAGTGCACTCAAGTACCGGCTTACTACCTTGTTCTTGGTCGGTCTTGAGACCAACAAGTGCAAGCAGAACAGATCTGCTGCAAGGGGAGAATCTCCTGGAATAGACTTGTCGAAAGGACGACACTTCAGGGCAGCAGTAGCCAGGTCGAGATTCTGAATGAAGATCTTCTCTTCGTCGTTGAAGATTCCTTTCTCCTTCCTAATCTTGGCTTCCATCTTGATGCTCTCGACAAACCCGCACAAGTAGACCAAGTTCTTCTGAATCTCACTCAGACGGGTGAAGATGATCAACCTCCGGTTCACAGCATCGTCAATACTGAAGTGATTAGCCTTGATCTGGGCTAGTCTCCCGACAATCTCCCGTAGACGTTGAAGCAGGGCCATGATCTTACTTTAGAAAGTAAGAACGTTTTTAAACTCTCACACAATCTCACAGATCTTGCCACATCCCGTGAGGGTAGACCACTGTCAGAGACTCATTCTCGTCGGGGACTGAACCGTTCACACTCACGAACACGTAATGATAAGTGCCGCGTGCGGCTCCCGGGATTGACTTGAAGTACCACTCCGGGTTGTGGGGAGAGAAATGGGAGGTGGGACGAGTGTCTCTTGAGTCACTCAGTATGTTGTTGTTAGCATCAAGATGTCTTACCAGAGAGACAGTGTTCCCGTACTGTTTCATCTGCTTCAAGAGGGTGGGGCTGAGAGGGTTGAGTCCGTTCTTAACGAACATGTCCATTCCGATCTTGTGACTTCCAATCTCTCCGTTGTTTTCCGAGTCAGGAAGCATGACTGCACTCCCGTCTGGTTGGCACGTGTTCCCGACGGATACTGCTGTGATGGTTACTTGTGAAGAATCTGGCGGGAGAGTTCCGTTGACTGAGACAATCTCGAGACGGTACTTGAAAGCATCACCGAATGCTTCATCGAAAGAAAAAGTATCCCGACCTAACTTGGTTTCCCACATCTTCAAACCTCCCACGAGTACCAAGTTGAAGAACCAGTCTGGGTTGTGAGGGGAGAAGACAGATGTAGATGGTTTAGAAGAAATATGGATGACTTCCGAGATGTTGAGACTTTCGGTTTGATTTGCTCCGACAAAACTCACTGTACCTTTCGACATCAGGTAGAGAGGGCCGTACACTCCGTTACACAAGTAAGCTGGGAACACAAACCCGGTTTTTCGCAACTTCTTCACGGTTGTTGAGGTGGTAAGTCGAGTCACGTTTATAGTCTGTCCGCTCTGAGTGTACTGAAACGGGGTCGCAGTTACGTTAGGAGGAAGAGGACATGCGAAAGAAGAGGGGAGAGAGGACTTGATCACGTGCTTCTTCTTTCGTATCAGGTAGAGAAGGAAAAGTATCATCACCGCTACGAGTGCACCAGTACGGGGAGTCATCTTCGCGATCTTCGCGATCTTTATACAAGTAAGGATTTTACGGCATTACCAGTTTTTTTGGTTCCTTCTCTGTCTTCTTCGGTTCCTTCTCTGTCTTCTTCGGTTCCTTCTCTGTCTTCTTCAAATCCTTCTTCAGTATCTCCACGGTGGGTTTCACCGGGATCTCGATCTCGAGTTCGTCTGCCTCCTCCTCGTCATCCTCATCGTCCTCCTCTGCCTCTTCCTCCTCATCTTCCTCGTCCTCCTCATCCTCGGCATCTTCCTCCTTGACAACCTTCTTTGTCGGGGGCTTGTACTTAGCCTTGATTCGAGCTATTATTTCCGCTCTCGAACGCGTGACAGACTTAGCCTTTTCCCGAGCCACGTTCTCTTCGTCACTCTCTGGTTCCTCCTCCGAGGAAGGAGGATCAGGGAAGGCTGAGACCAACTCGTACTTGCGGTGGTGCTTGAGAGCCTCTCTGAAAACAAACTCGGTCATGATCTCCGACTGATCGGAAGTTTCCCACATCATCGGGAAGATGAACCTGACCCTCTCTTGTGAGAAATCACTGTTGCACAGCTTCACGTACTGCTTCTGAGTGTGGTTGACCAAGAAGAGTTCGTACATCTTTGAAGATAGTCGAAAGAGGTCTTCAAAGATAGAGATCGTTTACTCGTGAAGAGTGTTTTTAGAACAAATTTTTTCTGTACCCACTCAAATGACGTCCTCTCCGCCTTCTGTTGGCAGCGCGATCTGGGGCTCTCGAGTCCGCAACGGGTACTCGCCGCAGGCAGCGAGCTTCAAGCCCCTTTACCCCCAGTATGCTGAGGCTTGCACTGCTGGTGGAGCTGAGGCTGCTACTGACCCGTACGGTCGGTCGGGTCTGATCTTTGCCGAGTCTGTCTGTCCGAGCGAGCCCAGTGCCATGCGTGCTTACGACGCGGAGACTTTTAGCCGTTCTTCTCAGTACTACCAGACGGGCCTGCGTGCTCCTCAGACCGATGACGGTTTCAGCAACCCTCACCCTTACTCTAAGTTCGGCGTTGGGTACGGTGTGGTCGATCCTGTGGTCATGCCTCCCCCTCAGAACGCGGAGGAGTTTGAGGACTACACTACCGCGGCGATGATGCAGAGCATTGAGGGCCCGATGTTCTACAACCCTCCTCCTTCGGCTGCTCAGTCTCGTCCTGGACCGTTCGAGTACCGGGTTCCTTCTCAGGCTGTTCGGATTGGAATGTACTCGGCGCCCCCGGCGACCTCTCAGCTGGGACTCACCGGCCCTTCCTTCGGGTACGGAATCGAGTCGTCGGATTAAGCCACGCTCTCATGCACTCTCTCATGTGTATCTTGGACTACGGTCCAATATACGCTCTCACGTTTGGTGCTCGTAAAATAGTTCATTCTAAACAAAACATCACCTTAACACAACGGGTCCTTTCGGTCCTCTTTGAGAATCTCTGAGCATCTTCAAATATGGCCGGACTTGCTATCTTGACCGATCGGGACTTCGAGCTGCGCGAGATCAAGCAACAAAGTGGTCTGATACCTGGTACCGCTCAGGCTCCGAGTCAGTACCGGATGCATCACCGCATTCAGGGTCTCTCACTGGTCTTGTTCTACGCCAACTCGTGTGGCTTCTGTCAGAAGTTGCAAACCATTTACAAGCAGCTCCCGGGCAAAGTGCAAGGAGTGACTTTTGCGATGGCTAACGTGGCCCTCAACGAGAAGAGACTGACTCGGATGTCTCTTTCTTCCGACAAGCCGATTAAGTACGTTCCCTACCTGGTCATCTACAAGGATGGAGAACCGTTCCTGGACTACCAAGGCCCGCACACCATCCAGTCTATCTCTCAGACCATGTACGAGGTAGCTACCAAGAATCCCCGGCAATTCTCACAGGGGAGTATGTGCAAGAATGCACAGGGTGGCGATGCTTACTGCGCACAAGGATACGTTGAGGACGACGAGAAGTGCTACACCATGGGTGAGGTCTTTGGAGGGGAAAAGTGCGACCCTTCTAAGGGGAGATGTTCTACGGTGGGAGACGTGTTCGGGGGGAAGTTGTGAATTCGTGAGATCGTGAGAGAACATTTGTGCGAAAAGTAAAAATCTGATCTGTTTACAAGACGACATCGAAGATGTCAGGATTTGTTGCTAAGGAGGTTCATGGCCCTTCGGCAGGAGGTTCTGCCACTCTTCGAGAGGTGAGTCAGACTCGCCTTCAGATCGAACTCAATCCTAGGGGCAAGTACAACGAACGTACTGGTCCCTACGGTACGGCTCACGGAAGAACTCACGGTGGACCTGCTCTGGCTCAACCCAACGACAGTGCTCAGTCCGACAAGTGCAATCTTCAGGAACTCTACTCTGGAAAGTGCACAGCATGAGACTTGTGATACTCGGCAAAAAATTGATCACAGAATGGAAGTGTTTGGGTAATCTCAAACATCTCTCTCATCTCTCTCATCCTCTCATCCTCTCGACTCTCTTCGAGTATGTCTGAAAAGAAGTACTTCGATGCCAACCACCAGCGCCGAGTGCTCGAGAAAGAGCGCCTCAGTGCCGAGATGTTTTCTCCCGTTCGGGGAGACAACTTTGTCTCTTTTCTTCGTCAAATCCTCTTGAACCGGGCTCGTCTCCCTCCCGAAAAGGTGGAGCAGTACCTCAGTCACATCGACATCTTCGATCAAGCTTTCACTCACTCCTCCTTCAATCCTGAGAAGAATTACGAGGCTCTGGAGTTCCTAGGCGACCAGGTTCTGAACTTCTCAGTGGTTTACTACCTGACTCGTCGTCTTCCAGGATTGATGGCCGATGACGGGAGTAACGTCAGGCACATCTCCAGACTGAAGATTAACCTGGTTAGCAAGAAAGTCTTTGCCAGTTACGCAGCTGAGTTGGGGTTCGAGAAGTACATTGCTAGTAGCATGCTAGTGCGAAGGGAGAAGATGGAAGATCTTCTCGAAGATACTCTGGAAGCCTTCAGTGGAGCTCTTCTCCGTATCACAGCTTTTCTTGACCCTACCAGCGAGAAAACTGGGTATGTTCCTACTCTGGGACCAGCTTTCAGGATCATATCCAGTTTTCTCGAGAGCAAACAGATCAGTCTCGACTACGAAGATCTGTACGATGCCAAGACCAGGTTGAAGGAACTGATTGACGCGAACCAACTCCCGAGTTTCCAGCTCACTGCTTCTCAGCGGACCAGAGAGGACGGGAGAATCATCTTCAAGACCAAACTAGAGATGAGTATCGGGGAGACACGAGGAGTATGGGGATCGGGAACAGGTTCCAAGAAGAGTGATGCCGAGGTGAACGCTTTCGAGGATGCTATCAAGAATCTACAAGCAGCCGGGTACAAGTACAAGAAACAGCTCTCGGTGATGAAGGTAACCGGTGTGAGTTAAAGAATGAGAGGGTGTGTAAAGTTCTTCGGTACTCTTTTTGAGTATCTCTCCGTCTCTCAATCATCTTCGAAGATCTTCGAAGATGGCTGAGGAGATCAAGGCGGCTCTCCTCGAGATCAAGAACCTGTACAAGGAGATTGACACCCACAGCAAGAGGCTGAAGGAACTGAGGGCCCGGAAGAAGGAGCTGGACACCAAGGTGCTCGAGTACATTCAGGAGAATGAGGCTCCTGGTCTGAAGCTGGGAAACTTGGTTTTCATGGAGGCCGAGAAGAAGACAACTTCTCGGAAGAAGAAGGATGAAGTCACTCGGGATACCAAGCAAGTCTTGACTGAGTTTGGCGTGACCGAGAACCTGGAGGAACTGATGAAGCAGCTTGACTTGGCCAAGAAGGGCTCTTCCAAGTCGACCTCTACTCTGAAGGTGAAGGCGGCGGGTATTCTGGACGATTAACACTCAGAAGAGTGTTACTCAATCCTGTACGGACGAAATGTTAGGAGTAAAATAGGAATGTCGAAAGAAAAACTGTTGTAGTTAAAAGAAATGTCCAAAGTAGTCAATGTGGACTACCTCAAAACATCTGGCAACCCTCTTCTCGGAGGAGGAGTGAGTAGCTTGAACGGAACTGGCCCTACTGGACCGACTGGAGCTAATTTCTTAGTTGTTGTTACTGGAGCAACTGGAGCAACTGGAGCAACTGGTGTTACCGGGGCAACTGGACCTGCCAGGACCGGCGCGACCGGACCCACTGGAGCAACTGGTGCTATCGGAGCTATCGGTTCGGGCGGAAATGCTGGTAGTAGTCCTACTGGTATCACCGGCGCTACCGGCGCTACCGGTGCCACTGGAGCAATTGGAGCAACTGGATTAGCCGGGAGTATCGGAGCTACTGGTTCACTCGGAGCAACGGGAGCAACGGGAGCATCGATAACAGGTCCAACCGGTATCACTGGAACTACAGGAAGTGCACCAAGCAGTTACCGTGTTTTTCAAGTTTGTGTTACTGGAGCTGGTACTCAGGAAATCGGACAGTTTTCCAACGTCCTCTGGGCCTCTGTTACTGGCAGTGTCTACAGCACCGGGAGTGTCTGGGGAGGAGCACTTGCGTCTGGGATTACTCTTCCTGCTACAGGTTACTACAGGTTCGAGTTCGACTTCAACCTTAGCACCGTAGGTGGAAATTATGTAATCTTGCACCACTACGTCAATAACATAGAGTACATGACTGCTCAGAGTACTTGGGGTGGTACAGATCCGTACTTCCGCAGCATTAGTTGGTCCGTGGAAGGATTTTTCAACTCAGGTAGTCAAGCTTACATGGAGTCTGAATTTGACACTCAGTCGATAGTTACTGTTTATCTGGAAAGGGGGCACTACACAGTTACGTACTTAGGTTACTGAAAAACAAAATTAAAGCTCCAGTATAACTAAAGATCATGTCTCGTGTGATTGGCCTTCTTCTTGCACGTAGCAGTGGATCTCCCTTGATAGGGAATCGTAGTGCTACTACAGGTCCAACTGGAGCAAATGCTGTCTCATCAGGAACTCCTGGAATCACTGGTCCAACCGGAGCTACTGGATTTACTGGTCTAACAGGAGCTACAGGCACAACCCTAACTGGAGGGACTGGAAGTACCGGCTGGACTGGAGCTACCGGTTCGGTCGGAATTACTGGAGTTACTGGGCGTACCGGAGCTACTGGAGCTACTGGGCGTACCGGAGCTACTGGAGCTACGGGAGCAACAGGGGCTACGGGTGCAACAGGGGCTACGGGTGCAACAGGGGCTACTGGAGCTACTGGAGCTACTGGGCGTACCGGAGCTACTGGAGCTACGGGTGCAACAGGGGCTACGGGGTATTCCAACCCAGTTCGTGTTTTTCATACCAGAAATTGGCTTAGTTCAGGATTGACCGTGTCAACACCGCAGTCTAACACCTCTCTGGACTGGACTAGTTTCAGTGGTAGCATTGTCACTAACAGTAACGGAACTAGTACTACAGTCTGGAGTTCAGGTACACCTACACAGATTGTACTACCCACTACGGGATTGTACCGGTTTGATTTCTCGTTCGGAATGGCAAATCAAGATGGAAGCTACAGTATCTTTACGCTTCAGAAAAATGGTACCACTGTCTTCGTTGCACAAGCGGCCCAGGATGCTAGTACTGTAATTCGAAAGTCGATTTACTTCCTGTATCACAGTAGATGCACAAGTGGTGATATTATCACAGTCTTGTCGGATTACAACGGATCGCCTACTCCTGTCCCTACCCTCAATGCTGGACATTTCACTATCACACTAGTTCCGTACTAAAGTCATACTCCGAAGAGTATGATAAGATAATAAAATAGGGAGATCAATAAACCGGCTCGTCGTCAAGAATGTCAAGATTGATTCATATTGGGTACGACCTAAACACGGGAAATCCCGCCTTCAGTCCCAGTGCAGGTACCACTGGTCCCACTGGAGCGACAGGGAGCGAGCTGTTTCCTCAAGTAACTGGCCTCACCGGAGCTACAGGGGCCACTGGTAGGATCGGAGCTACCGGTGTAACTGGTCCTACTGGTGCCACTGGTGTCACTGGAGCTACAGGAGCAACAGGGGCTACTGGAGCTACAGGAGCAACAGGGGCCACTGGAGCTACAGGTGCTACCGGGGCAACGGGTGTTACAGGCGCAACAGGTGCTACCGGGGCAACAGGCGCAACAGGTGCTACCGGGGCAACAGGTGCAACAGGTGCTACCGGGGCAACGGGTGCTACTGGAGCTACGGGTCCTACCGGATCTCGCGGTGGTACTACTGGACAGCCGATCACCATCTTCTTGGCTTCCAACACAGGTGCATCTTTCGCTTGTACCGCAGCCAGTGGAGCAATTAACTGGACCAACTTCACCGGTTGTATCACTACCAACAGTAACGGAACAGCGGTTGTGGTCTGGACCGGGGACACAGGAGTAACTGGAACTCAGATTCGAATTCCTACTACGGGGAGATATAACATCTCAATCGGGTTCATGCACACTCAAAGTACAGCTACTTACGCTTTCATGGAACTACGAGTCAACGGGACCTTGATTCATCGAATTCTGTCGTATCTATCGGGCTCTGGAACTAAGTACATCAGTACTTCATGGACCGGAGAACCACGACTAACAGCTGCTGATGTTGTAACGATCAACAATGTCACCGATGTGGGTGGTCAAATCACTCTTGGTTCTCTTGCTGTCACCTTGCTAACTTACAACTGATTAATACTCTGAAGAGTATTAATCCCTCTCTTAGTAAACGATGGACCGCTTCCGCTCTCTCTTCTCCTCTCAACTCGTACCGAAGAGTGAATGTGCACTCCTCCCACAGGTGCTGATAGTAGTACGAAAAGACTACACCTCAGAATGTTACACTAGAGAGATTTTTCTTCAAAAAGAAACAACCCGGTACGATCAAGCTTCTCTTGATCTAGTTAAGTACTACCCTCAGTACTCTGTTTTCCAAGAGTACCGTGTTCACGAGGACGGGAAGGTGTACGGGTTGCGTCCTCTTCAAGTTAGTTTGGACGAGTACCTACGTGGAATGGTATCCAAGAAGATGATAGTACCAGTTCAGAAAGTTCCCTTGGGTGCAGGAGCGTTTGGAGAGGTTTATTCGATGGGTGACAGTCCGGTCGCTACTAAGAAGATTAAGAAAGTCTCGAGTAATACTCTCCTCGAAACTTGCATTCTTCAAGTTCTGCAACAATCCGAGTGCTGTGTGGTGAAGACTTACGGAGTCCGTTTCGATCAAGTCAAGAAAACTACGCAGATCACTATGCCCAGGTACTTGAGATCACTCTCCAAGTGTGAGTGTGAGGGGAAAGAGCTCGAGATCTTTTACCAGCTTGCTAAGGGGTTGTACTATGGTTACTCTTGTGGGGTGATACACACTGATGTCAAACCCGCTAACTTTCTTCTCGGCCCTGAGGGTGCAGTCATCAGTGACTGGGGGCTAGCTAACTACTTTCCCTACTACCAAAACGAACCTCGAAGAGGAGGAACTCCCAGTTACACTCCTCTGGAAGTGCTCAAAGATGCACCGTACACCAGCAGTGTTGATGTTTTTGCTCTGGGTCTGTCTATCTACGAGTTCTACACCGGGAAGAGAGCCTTTAGCGAAGTCCCTCAACAGCCCGTGCAGGGGAAGATCGACTGGAAAATTTACCCTAAAGGTATTCGGGAGCTAGCTTACCTCTACGGAGTCTCTGATAACGAGGCTAAGTTTCGAGAGTTTTACTGGTGGGAACCTTGCATTCCTCCCTCTTTTTTCGAACTTCCTTATCATCTAGCCAAGTTGCTAGCGCAAATGTGCTGTAGCCCCCCGGGACTTAGGCCTACTTACGCTGAGATACTTAATCACTCTCTCTTTTCGCATCTACGAGAGAGACCCTTCCCCGAGATTTATTATGTGCAGGTCCTCGATCAGATGCCTACACTGGTGGTAAAGAAGAAGCTCACTCCGGTCGCGGTGCAAGAGAAGGCAGCAGTCTTGAGTTGGGTAATGGAGATTCTGACCGAGCGTCTGCCCTGTTTGATCACTTTCTACCTGGTTGGGTCGCTACTCCACTACGGGATGGCCACTACACAGCATCCTGCTAAACTTCTGACTGCGGCTAGTTTGTACCTGATCCTGAGTGCTTTCCCTGACAATTACCAACTGGAAACGGCGGCGAGAGACTTCGGTTACCCTTCGACGCAGATCTTCGAGGTAGTCCAAGAACTGATTACCTCAACTAACTTCCGAGTTCACCCTGTTGTCCCCTTGCTCTACTTTCCCCGCAAGCAAAGAACTACCGAGTTGGGTCGAGCCCTCTTCGCTTACTGCCTAGCAGCCGAACAACCCTTCACACCCCGAGAGGTGGCAGAGTACATCTCCTTCACTCAGAAGATCCCGATCTTGAATCACGAGGTTACCTTCAGGGCACCGCCCAAGAGTGAGGCTATTCGGGCTGTGCTGATGAGTGTCCCGGTTGAGTTGGTGATCAAGCATCGGGGTCTAAGCGTCTTTACTCACCAGCAAGCTTACCCGATGGTAGAGATGAGAAGTCAGACCTCTTTCACTGGAATCTTTTTGAGTGCATGGGAGAAGCACTTTAGGAATAATCTCGGCGATCGCCCGGCCCCGAAGATGAACTTAGAAGAACTGAGAGAGTTCGTTAAAGTTCCGCTCACTCTTGAACGAGCTAACCTTCTCCGTGATATCCTCACTACCTCCAAAATAGCTATCCCGGAAGAGTACTACCAACTCGTGCACGACTTTCTGACTGATAACGTGTCTTTGACCTCGTAATCTCGTAATCTCGTAATCTCGTAATACTCTCAAGAGTATTACACAAAGACTTATTCACGAGAAATTTACCCTTACGAGACTCACACCACCACCGGTGCGATGTAACTGGGGTCGTACCGCTCCTCGTCGAACATCCAGAACTCCGGGCACCCCATCTTGAAGTCTTCGGGGATGTCGTCGCGGCGCCGGTACCAGAAGACACAGTCCTCGAACTTGTTACTCTGCGTACGGTTGTGAATGTACAGAGCAGTGTAGTCGTTAGTGACCTGGTCGAGAATGTCACAGAAGTCTCCAAAGTCAGGAATAGCGGAAGCGTAGTTGTCGAAGAGAGTCCTGCGGCACTTAGGGTTGGTCTCGCGAAGTAGGAAGGACCCGTCCAAGTTAGTCCTGATCTCAGGCAGAATAGAGAGAGGATACTGAAGAGAGAGGAAGTGGAGCATCTTCCAGTGTCTCCCGTTCTTGTAGGTGGAGAGAGTGATGGGGTCACGAAAGATAGCTGGCTTGTCAGTGATATCCTCCCAGATCTCGTAGGCCCAGGGATTCTCCAGGTAATTGGCCGCTATTTTTTGCCTCTTGATGAAGTTCTTGTAGATCTCGAATGAGAAGGTATTGAAGATGACACACCTCGGGTTGTAACTCTCGTAAGTGTGGTTACTGTCCTCAGTCCCGGAGAAGATCTGCCCGACTGGGAAGATCTCTGACTTCTCGAAGAGGATACTCTTGATGATCTGACTCTTCCCTGTCCCTGGCTTTCCCACTACTGCGATCTTGCTCCCGGTATGAGCAGGATCTTGGTAACTTTCCAGAGTAGGAGGGATGATGTTGACGTCAAGTTCCTTGATATCGACGTGTCTCTTCCCGTGACTACGAATAGTAGCCTTGCGAGTTCGAGCCGGGGGTGGAGGTTCATTATCAAACTCGATCTCAGCCGGAGGGATCTCGTCGAAGTCTTGATGAACATCTGCGGGTTCGGGAGCTTCAGGAGCTTCGTATGCCGCTTCCTCGGCTCGTCGCGCTAACTCGTCAATGTCCTGAAATTGCTCGATGTTCACCCCCTTCGCCTTCTTCATTCTCAGTCTGGGCATCGTCTCGAATCACTCGTCTTGAAATCTTCCCTCGGGCTTTAAGCTTAACCAAACACGGCAAAACTGAGTTACTTACTCTATGTTCTTAGAGTTACAAATGGAGCGAAAGGAGGTGTCTATGACTACCTCTCTTCGGGCTCAGGCCGAACTAGAGTACAAGTTCAAGGAGGATGAGATTGTCAAGATGATTCATCGGGGTGAACCTGTCATCCTGACGGGGTTGGGAGGGTGCGGAAAGTCCCACATGCTCAGGAAGTTGTTTACACGTTTGAGTGAGTTGGGGTTGGTAGTGGGAGTAACCGGGAGTACCGGGATTGCCGCGGTAAACGTGAGTGGACGGACACTGCACTCTTGGGCCGGGATCGGACTAGGCGACAAGAGTGTGGAGACTCACTACCAAGAGATTCTCACTCGTCCCAAGACTCGAAAGAGGTGGATAGCTACCAGTGCTCTCTTCATCGAAGAGGGGTCGATGGTAGGAGCGACACTCTTTACTAAGATTGAGAAACTAGGACGACTGATCCGTCGGAACAATGCCCCTCTGGGTGGGATCAGCCTCTTGATCTGTGCCGACTTCCTCCAACTTCCTCCGGTCAAAGACGAGTACATTTTCCGGGCCGAGTCCTTCTCTAACTTCTCTTTCCAGAGTGTACGGCTGGAGTACCCTTGGCGTTTCAACGGCGACCTGAAGTGGCATCAATTGTTGGAAAGAGCTCGGTACGGGCAACTCAACGAGGAAGATGTAGCGTTTCTCAAGACGCGACAAGACGCATACTACCGAGAGATCAAGAACCGCCGCTTCGTTAACGGTGAGATCAAGCCTACCGTCATCTACCCGCGCAAGGTGGACGTGAGAGAGATGAACTTAGCTGAACTCGACAAACTGGACCACGATACTTACGTGTACCAGTGTACCGATAACCTGCAACGCAAGACCAAGGTTCCGTACGGGACTCTAGAAACGTACCAAAACTTGATGAATAACTCCGTCCCTGTCGAGATCATGCTGAAGAAGGATGCGCAGGTGATTCTCAAGTACAACCTCGATACCGACCATGAACTGTGCAACGGGACTCGAGGGGTGGTGATGGAGTGCATGAACGACTGTGTGCTGGTTAAGTTCACCAACGGTCAGGAAGTAGTAGTCCACCCTCAGGTTTGGACTCTCGAGGACGAAGATAACATCATGACACGGGCTCAGATTCCTCTGGTTTTGGGATCGGCCTACACCACTCACATGTCACAGTCTACCACTCTCGACTACGCCATCGTGGACATTGGGACTAGTATCTTCTGTCCAGGACTGGCTTACGTTTCTCTTAGCCGTGTCAAGAACCCAGAGGGACTCTTCATCATCAACTTCATGCCGGAGAAAGTCTACTGTGACGAAGAAGCTCGGAGTTTTGATCTAGAACTGAGGGACAGTGAAGCGGAGCTGGAAGAGAAGATTAGGATGAAGGTACGGGTGATCACAGAGAAAGAAGTAGAGAAAGAAGACACAAGGGTGGTAATCCAACCCGAAAACCCTCAAGAGTGGACCGTTGAGGAGATGGACTGAAAAATGAGTTGAGACTTTTCGAAGTCTCTACTTGGTAACCCAAACCATGAGTATCATCTACGCACGAGTTTCCTCTAAGCAACAGAAAGGGGGCTTCAGTCTCTCCTTCCAAGTCCAAGAGTGTAAGCGGGCCCAAGCCTGCGAGAGGGCCGGCTCAACCCGAAGGATCGTGACAGAGGTGCACAGCGCCTTCCGGCAAGTGCCTCCCAAGCTCAAGCCGATCACCGAAGAGAAGAATGTCCGGGTGATCTTCTACGCGGTGGACCGCTTCCTTCGCGACGAGAAACTGGGGACGGAGCTGGCTACCAAAATGCTCGAGAACGGGTGCGAGCTGGTCTTTACCCGAGAGAAGCTGGTACTCACTTACGGGAAGAGGGGGAGAGTACCCCGTAAGGAGTGGAACACGTTCCTTGAACACTTGCGTCAGGGAGAAGCTGAGTCTCGAGCTATCTCCGAACGAGTGAAGGGGTCGATTCGGTACCTAAAGGAGAACGGGTACGTCTCGGGAGCTGTCCCTTACGGGTTTCTGGCTGAAGAGATTCCCGACGAGAAGAGACAGCGACTGGTCGAGAACGACTCCGAGAACGGAGTCCTCGACTTCATCGGGCTGTGCGCTCGGAAAGGGTCGAGTGTACTCGAGATCAACCAGGCGCTCTGTTCCTTTGCCCCGATCGCAGCAGAAGATCCTCTGGTAGTGATGTACGAGGAGAAAGCAGTCGAGAGCCTGAAGTACCGGTTCACTTACCAAGAGATCGCTGAGCTGTTGGAACTGTACGGTTCGGACTGTCGAGGAGTGAAATGGAGCGCCGAGAAGGTGAAGAGTCTGTACACCAAGCTACTCAACGGGAAGTACGCTGAGAAGTTCGTCTTGAACAGCGCCGAGGTGAAGGAGGAGAAATCTCGAGACAAGTTCGAGAGGAGCCTACAAGGGGGTGAGTCGGAGGAAGAGGAGGAATCGGAGGAGAGTGAGTCATCCGAAGAGGAGAGTGAGTCATCGGGAGAAGAGGAGAGTGAGTCATCGGGAGAAGAGGAATCGGAAGAGAGTGAGTCAGAGGAGGAATCAGACGGCGAGTATCAGTGCTGAAAAGAAGGATTTTACACTTCGGTGTAAAATTACTCACCAGTAAAGTTAAAATTGATCCGAATATCTCAAAGAGGTACTCAAACACAACAACACTCAAACACAACAATGATGACTGACATCGAGGAGAAGTTCACCACTGTGGGACCTTCCAAGAAGAAGGAGAAGAAGCTTCAACGCGTGGACAAGCGTGATACTCGCTTCGTTCACAACCTAGCCCATCAGAGAGGGTTCCAGGACGGGTGTACTCTGATCACCTCCTTTCACCAGGCTGAGGACGAGGTTGTGGTTGAGTGTGTCAACCACCCCGATCGCACCTACGATCTGAAGAGGTACCACTGCATGGCCAAGAGCTTGTACAAGTTGGTAAGAGCCTCCTACCAAAATCTGAAGGAGTCTCGAGCAGTAGCCTGGGAGGGCGCCGAGAGAACCACAAAGAGAACTGACACCGAGTTGTTCTACCTCAACTACACCTCGGCGCTAACGAGCGCTTTCTTGGCCTACGCGACTCAAGAGAACAGGTACGCGACTACCGAGGATGCTGTCGTAGAGCTGCGCCAGATCTTCGAGATGGTGATGAGGATTCACAGTGCTGAGTTGCGTCGTCAATCTCGAGTCGGACGTGAGGTGAACGACCAAACCGCGTCCTGGCTGGTACAGTGGAACAAGGCTTTGCGGTAGACCTTCAGTGAGTGATTAACACCCCTAGGGGTGTTAAATTACTCTTTGGTTTCACTCTTCTTGATCTCGAGCTTCTTCCCTTTCGCGTTTTTGGCGCTCTTCTTCGGGACAAAAATAGGAGTAGTATCCTCCATCTCGGATCGGTAAGTGTTCATCAACTCGATAAAGTACCGGAACACGCTCTCCATCAAGGCGTAACGCGGACCACTCTGTATGACTTTGCCCGAGTGAAAGATGAGGAAGGATTGGTACCTCTTCTTCCCTGTTTCCTTGACTCGATCTTTAGCTGGAAGCATTTCTAAGTACTCAGTCCAATCTGCGTTAGACTGGTACCACTTTCCGTTAAGAAATCGATGCTTAACTAAGGGGAGTTCCCTCAGCCCTTCTACTTCTAGTTTAGCTGTTACCCCAGCATAGTTGAGATCGTTGGGAATGATGTTGAACTCAGTTCGACTGTAAAGGAAATCGTGCACTTTTCTGTTACTCAACCTGAACCCCAGGTTAAGATTGATGTTGTTCATGACTCCGTGATACACCACTCGAGGAGCTTCCCCAGGGGGAATTTGACTGACTTCAGGGTGTTCTTTGCAGATCTGTTTGATAGCTCTCCAGACGCCATGAACAGCATGGTAAACCTGTTCTTCTGTTTTGCAACCAGTAATCTGAATCTTCCCTTGAGGAGGGACCTTAAGAACAACAATCTTGTCTACGTACATCACTACAGTGGTCGAGTTGTTGAAGCAACCCGAAGCGGAATCCTCTTCTTTCCCGTACCCGCGAACATGAACAGTCTTGTAAACGTCTCGGTACTTCACCTGCAAGATACTCCCTCTTGGAATGTTGGGGAGTCTGACAGCAGCTCTTTTCTTTCCCGCGAGCGGGTCTGAATCGAGCTGAACGATAGGGGCATGCTGAAACAAGGCCACATGATCGATGCGCCAATTGACAGCTGCAATGTAGGTGGTAGTGTACCGATCATACCGGTAAAAATCGTCTGGATTGATCGGTTTGATCGGCTGATCGATCTCCTCCATCTTTCTGACGGTAAGAAGAAGGCACAGAGAGTCATTTTTGTCCGTGAACCGTTACGATGTAGCCAGACGTCGAAGGTGAATTTCTGTGCTAGGAGAAGGTTGGCAACGAGCTGGTGAGATTATTCGAGTATCTCGCTTTTCACAGACATCACGTTCCTCGCAAGAAATACCCAGAGGGAATCTCTCACAGGGGATAGCGAAGAGAGAAAATGCCTTAGGATCGCCTGCTGGGAGAAAGAACGAAGAGATAGTCACTTCTGGTTGATGTTGAGGTACTTCCGGTGTGTCACCACCCTCTAGCTCTCTAATAGTTTCCTCAGACAGTTTAGGGCGAATGTACCGGTGGTAAAGAGGGTAAGAGAACATCACTCTTCGTGTGAGAGCATTGAGGCTCAAGTCGAACACTTCTCTGATGGGGACCCACTTTGATTCTAGAATCTCATCATCGTTAGCCCGTACTCCTGGTAGAATCGGAGAGAGAAACTGTGCTACTATAACTGTGTACTCGTGACTCTGTGTCGTGTAAGAGAAGTTGAAGCGGGGTACTTTTGCCAATCCCGTTTCTTCGAACAACTCCCGACGCCAACACTCGTCCACTGTCTCGAATTCATGTATTGAGCCTTTAGGGAATCCCCAAAGTTGGGAGGCTCTCTGGTGGACCAGGAGAACACTCCTGTGGTTGAACAAGCAAATACCAGCGCCTCGAATTCCCATTTGAATTGGGGTTTAAAAAGAGGTGAAGTACTCAATTTTAGAAACAATTCAATTCTCGCACAAAAACTGAGTCGATGCTCAAGCATCAGGAGAACGGTAACCTATGTCGTTCCGATTCTTCGATCACCGTAAAGCAGCGGGAGATTTCCCCGTTGATCTTCTCCCTCGGGAAGATCTGTCCGATCGAGTTCGGAGTTTAGTAGAGAAGTGTTGCGAGATCCCGTTTCGAGAGAACCGGTGGACGGCTATCTTTCTGGAAGAAGGGAAGATTAGTGCGGTTTGCCTAGGTAGTTTTAACACGGACAAGACTGCCCCAGTTCAACAGGTCGGGTTCTTCAAGTCGCAAGAAAGTCAAGGAAGGTTGCTGATGAAAACTATGGCTCAGCTACACAAGTTGGGGTACCAGATCAGAGTACGGTAAGTTATACTCTTCGGAGTATAACCAAAAGTACGAACTAAACACCAAGAGTAAGACGACGATTCTCCCACGTTTGATTGTTGTGAAGAGAAAAGAGAGCTGGGTACCGAGAACTTATTAGAGCCATGAAGTACTGATCATCATCGATGAGGTTCTGCTTCATCACCTCCTCGATCGTCTGGTAGTACTTCTCGCGGAGCTCAAGAATACTCTCCTTGCCAATCGTCCACAATCCTCCGTCAATAAAGTCTACGTGAGCCTTGAAGAAGGTTAAGGGGTTTGTGTCTTCCATCTCTGCCAAGAGAGTATTGATACAGACCTTCTTCTCTTCGAAACGGGGCTGAAAGTCAAAATCTTCTGGGATCTCGATCTTGCCGTGACCGTACCCAGCATCGATCCAGACGAAACGGTCAGTAGCGAAGGGGTTGTCAAGAGAAGCGCGGTAGACAAACTCAACCTTGTTATTGACAACCAGATTGTACTCAGGTTTGTCTACCTCCGGGCACCCTGTCACACCGTGAGCTTGATACTCTTCCGAGTCTTGAATAGCCTTGATATGCTTCAGTTTGGGGAAGAGTCGCAGATCTCTTCTCAGCACTTCTTCGACGTGAAGGGGGCGCTTACCTCTCTTCTCCAGGATGAAGGGGATGAACTTCTTCTCGGCAAAGATGTACAACGGAGCCTTCATTCTCAGACACATCTTCTCGAGATACTCCAGGTACTTCTCGGTGCTCCTTCTTAGCCACTCGACACTCCACTCAGCTCGGCCGATGTCGAGAAGAGCTGTGACCAGAGTAAACTTCTTCTCCTTCGACGGTTCCTTCTCCTTCGACGGTTCCTTCTCCTTTGGTGTCGGTGAACTCATCTTGACTTTAAAATCTCTTCATCTCTTAAAGTCACCTAGAATGAAACAGGTTGCGTTCTTCGTGACGCACCAGTACTTAGGTATCGATCATGCTCGCGAGTGTCTTCGGAGTTTGGGAGAACAAGAAGGCGGCCCGATGTTCGAGGTCTTGTGAGTGTTGTACAACACTCACGCTCAGGAACTGGATAACTGCTTGCTTCTCGATCTGATCGCTGAGTACCGTCTTCGGGATCGATTTACTGAGGTTAAAATCTTCCCTTACGACCCTACTACACCCAAGACTTTGACCGGGGACTTGACAGTTATCAAGAAGTGGTGCACTTCGAACTTGAACGGGGCTGATCCTCAAGTCTGACATTCTATCTACAAGAAACTCTCAAGACTGATCACCGAGAGAAGGCACTCTTCGTAGCTACACTCTTCAACGCCAAGAAGAGTGTTCCTGACGCGGAACATCGGTACTTCCTCACACATGACTACGTGATCAAGAACGGGAGAGAGTTCTTCTTCGTGGAGGACGAAGTTGGTTCACTCGAGAACGATACTCGAGACAGGGGGAGTTACACTCCCACCATTAAGTACCTGGTGTGTACAGGGAAGAAAGATTGGTCTTGTCCGTACATATCAGTCAACTTACTGGAACAAATCGAGATTACCGAGCAAGAGTGGGGTGGGTGGAACGCTTTCAACGTCAAAGAGTTTTGGGTAGGGAGCTACATGAGTTTTTTGATTCACCGCTACCACTAGATTGCCGAGCACTTGCGGAAAGGTCCGTACGGAGTGTGGCTAGACTCTTAATTTATGCAAACCAGAAGACGATACCGAGGAACTTCCGTCCCTTCTCGTTGAAAGGCTACTGAAAAGAGAGAGAGTTACAGTCTCGCTGCCCAGTTTAAGTCCAAAAAAATGATTCTCTTTTTTCTAAGCAGCCACTCACACCAGCACCTACCCACAATGCCTGCCCAAATACTCGAGATCACCCGTCAAGAAGTCCTCCTCCCTCGTGTACCCCCACGTGACATTTGTTCCAGCCCAGAGTGGCTCGACGCTCTGGAATTCGTCATGGACGGTGGGGTTCTCTCTGACCTGACATACGACGAGCGGGACTACGGTCATGGCTACTGGGCCAAGAAATGGTACTACCAGAACATCCTCATCTACAGTGAGGAGTACAACGACCACTACGGAATCTGCGTGTACGACTACACTCTCAATCGTGTCTACGTTCATCACATTCATCCCAGTGTGCATCCTCTTGACAACGAGGAAATGGTAGAGTACCCTCACCCTTACTACTTCACGCGCAATTACGGTGACGACGGTGACGACGGTGAGAGCGATGAGGAGGCGTAAGAGAAAGTACCTCCGGGTAGAAAACTACCCTTTTTGTAACACCGAGGTGTTACAATTACATTCAGTACCCTTTTTCCCTCTCACTCGGGGTCACGTACTCGAGTCCCAGTCTCGAGAAGATCTCCCGTTCGTTTCTCACTTTCACTCCTACTCCTTCTCGGAACAACCCTTTCTCGTTGAGAAGGTACCCTTGATCCTTGGCTATCCCGCGCATGTACTGGTTGAACTGTTTCGAGCCAGTAAAGTACAAGATCGCGAAAGGGAGTTCTTCGGGAGGGACCAACTCGAAGTCTACCCTTCTCATTACACCTCTGATAGATCCAAGACAGAGTATCTTCTTTTTCCCTTTGGCTAGAACATACTTAACCACAGAAGTAGCTAGAAGCACTCGCACCATCACTTCGGTCTCGAGAGATGCGTGAAAAGTAACAGGGCTCAGAACAACGTCAACATCTCCACTCTCGACTTTCCCTCGGAGGTAACTCCCGCACACTTGAAGATGGTAGTGAGGAGTGAGTTCACGGAGTAGTTCGCGCTCAATCTCGGCAATCTCAGCTCGAGGGATGCGTGAGTTGATCTGAGAGTAGTATCTTACGCCTAGTTTTTGTGCTCTTGTCAGAACATGATCGGGAAGATCTTTTAATTCTCGATACCCTTGTTCGAACCATTTCTGCGAAAGAACCGGTCCCACCCCGTAAATACCCTCAAAGAGACGAGTCGCGCGAGCTCGTTCTTCTTCTCCTTTCAACTCTTCTAAACCTTGGGTAGTCACGAACTCGTGCATGCGTCGCAGTACTCCTTCTCCAACCCCTGGAAGGAGTTTGGCCTCACGAAGAGTGATGGTAGGCTTCTTCAAGGAGAGAAGAGACTGTTTGGCTTGTGTGAACGCCTTCTGTCGGTACCCTTTCGAAGTAGTGATCAAGTCGTCGAGACATCCCACGAACTCGTTCACGTCGAGAACTTCTTCCTTTTTCGACATCCTTGGCGATCTGTGTCGAGAAGAAGGAAGAGAGAGTGACCGTATCATTTTAGTCTCACAAGAAGAGGAGATCACGGAACGAAGAGGAGATCACGGAACGAAGAGGAGATTACGGAACGAAGAGGAGATCACGGAACGAAGAGGAGATCACGGAACGAAGAGGAGATTACGATGAGAAAGTAACGAAAAGTTTTTTTCTGTTCGGACTAAAATGAGTCGTGTCATCAACGTCGTGGACGGCCTCGCCTCTAGCCAGACAGTCAGTCTGGTTAGTGACCAATCTTCCTTCCCGGGAGCTGGTCTCACTTCACAGGGGAACATTTACGGAATCGTTGCTACGGGTGCAACTTCTGTCTTGGTCAATGCTCACCGCAACTTCCCAGTCTCGGGAGATACCCTCTTCTACCGCCAGATGTCTGGTAGCTACACCGGCACTGCTCGGGTCACCAGTGTGGTAGCTACCGGCACGGCCGGCTCTCGTAACTACCTGTGCACTATCGGTCTCTCGACCGGTACTCTGGTCAACCTGATGACCGGAGACGAGTTCTTCTGCACTGGTCCCGCCGGCAAGCAGCGCAGCTCGGGTCTGGTCACGTTCACCGCTACCGGTGCTACTACTCTGCTCCTTCAGACCACTACCGATCGCCCCCCTGTGGTTGGTGATGTTCTCGACTACGCTTCTTCTGCGACTGGGTGTGGAGGTGTCACTCGCATCGTGACAATCGTTTCCAGCGGCGCTACCGGTTCGGTTGGCATTCATCCTAGGATGAGCTGGATTGTGACTGTGGCTGACGGCGTTAAGCGAGCCTCGGCTATCGGTGGTGGCTCTTACTTCTGCTCTTCGGGAGCCATCTCTCAGGATCCAGAGTTCCAGGCTCGCCGTGTCTATCACGGTCCGCGGGTGGCTACTGCTCTTTAAGAGACTCTCATCGAGCCTTAAGACTCTCAACAAGTCGAAAACGTCCTACTCCAAGGAGTAGTACGGAAAATACGGAAAGTACGGAATACGGAAAGTTACTCGAACATCTTCTCGATCTTCTGGTTCAGAGCCGTCTTGACCCCGAAAAGCCAGTGAGCTACAATCCCGATCGCGACACCCACCGGGAGGGCCATGAAAAAGCCGACATACTTCTTCAAGAGCCAAGCGGTAATCACCCAGGTCAACACCAGGTCGAAAAGGGCGATCCCTCCCAAGCGGAAAGACCGCAACCACCCGATCGTTGAAGAAGAGTCCCTCATTTATTACCTGACTAAAAAATGATTTCATTTCTCCTTTAACAACCACCTGCACTTTCCAAGATGGGGTGCTTCCTCTTCCTGATGGGGTACCGATTCCCTTCCAACGACTTCGAGCTTCTCTTCCGCGCGGTGGTCCAGGAAGTACGATGCAGAGGAAGAGTGATGACGCCCGAAGAGTACATCACTCTCGTTGCTTCACTCGAGAGCAAAAATCCTTCTGAATCTTCCGAACTCTCGATTGACCCGGAAGATCTGATGTGCGTCAAGGCTGCTCAAGCGATGGGTGTTCAAGTCAAGTTGTACCCCGACGTGGAGTATCTCGACGACCGTTTCGTCTCTCGAGAGTGTCCTCAGGTGCAGTTTCGGGAAGGAGAAGACTTCACTTACATCTCAGCAGGAGAAATCTCCGTTCGAGACGACACTGACGAGAAGGAGTTCCCGGTTGCGACTCTTCTTCACCTTCAAGAGTGGATCAAGAAGATGCACGAGACCGGACGCCTTCCTGAGATAAAAGGAGAACTGAAAGGGTTCGTCCTGTACGAGTAAAAGAGTAAAACACTTCGGTGTTAAGAGTCCCACCTTAAAGTATCACACTCTCTCGAGTGTTATACATCTTTCAAAACTTCAGGTTCACTACATCAGGCTTGAACACAATCGCGTCCATAGGCGGAGCTTTCTGATACTCGTTGGCCTTGTCTTCGAAGAAGTTAACCTTGACGTCGAGGGAGAGACTCTCCATGAAATCGAAAGGGGTCTTGACAGCATCGGGGAAAAGAAGACCCAACCCGATCATCTTGGCCCAGCGATTAGCCACGAACTTGACATGAGTGCACATCAGCTCGGCGTTCATGTCAGTGAAATCGAGAGGGAGAGTAGCCCGAACGAAAGCCAGAACAACCTCAACCGCACTCCGGAAGATCTCTTCGAGACGATCGGACGTAAACCCTTCCTTAAAAAGAAGGAGGATGAGGAGAACAGCGAACTCGCTGTGCAGGTTCTCATCCCGAGAAATGATGTTGTTCCCGTTCACCACCCCCTTCAGCTTACCAGGACGGTATCTTCGCAGCCAGAAGATAAAGGCGAAAGGAGCCGAGAAGAAGATCCCTTCCACGCACAAGAAGGCGGTCAATCTCTCAAGAAGAGAGTACTTAGCTCGGTTGGTGTACTCCAGAGCCCAATCGGCCAAAGCCTTGATGGCAGGGTTAGTGTAGATTGACATCATCACCTCACGCTTCTCTTCTGGGCTCTCAACGATAGCGTCGAGCTGCAACCCGTACGACTTAGAGTGAATCACCTCGATGAACTTGATGGCTGTGTAAGCAGCTTGAGCTTCAGCCGTCTGAATCTCCTCTTCGAAGTTGGAGCCGATGTTGGCGAAGACAATCCCGTCACTGGAGAAGAAGAAGGCTACTGTCTGCTTGATCATGTGCTGAACCTTGGGGTCCAGCTCACGAAAGTCCTTTCGATCATCCTTGTAATCGATGTCCGTCTCCAGCCACACACTTCTCCTTTGCGCCTCGCCGTACCGCTCAATGGAGGGGAAACGGACGGAGAAGAAGTCGTAAGGGTTCTCACTCTTGGAGAGAATGCTGGGCATATTCGAAGAGGGAGAGGCAATCCGTAGCAAAGAGGGACGTGAGCGCTTTGTTCCGTGTAGGTATTCTTAGTAGCCACTCATTTTTATCGTAGTTTCATTGCGAAGAGTCCCCTTGTAAACCTCTTCTAAGTACTTCCTGATCGGTGCGCCCCGTGCAGACTCTCATGGTACTCGAAGAAGATGTAGATGTTGGTCTCATCTCGAAAAGAGTCAAGATACTTAATGTATCTCCCGAAAGGGTTCGGTTCAGAAAGACGTTTGGCCGACACAATCCCGATCAGGGCTGAGAACAACTTGAAAGTGTTGTTCCCGACTCGTTCAACGGTAACCATGTACAGATCCCCCGAGACTCTCTTACGTACCACAACGTCTTTCTCAGTGAGGTACCGGATCACCTCGTAATTAGCGATAAAGTTCTCTTTCCGAGGAAGAGATTCTGGAGCAAGAGCTTTGCCGGTGAACTGGTAGTACTCTTCCAGATCAACCTCATCTATCATCTTCGAAGATCTTCGCGAGATCTTTAAGGAGTGACAAGAGTCTTAAAGTATTATACTAGAGTATCATACTTAAAAATTGATCAGAAAGTTTCCTCGCGATTCACACAAAGAAACAAAGATGGCTCGGATCTTCGCTTTTCGCGACCACATTCACAACTCTCGGGAAGGACCCTTCCTCTCTGATCGAGTGAGGGAACTGTTCGAGAACGACGACCATGCTCCCATTCACGGGGTTTCTCTCCAAATCAAGAGTACCGAGACGAGACGCGTGGAGAATCTCACCGCGGTCTACTCTTACTGTCCTTTGTGGGTAGAAGGGAAAGAAGTGAAGTACCACTCTCAATTCCGAACAGGAGGTGAGTACGTGGCTCTTCTCCCACCCCAGACAGTTTACTCGTTGGGAGAGACCAAGAGTGAGGTCACCACGATTATCCACGAGATCCCGATCCCTCTGAGCGGGTTCCGAGGCTGGAAAGGGATGTTCCGCCCCGCTTACTTTCAGTCCCGGAACTTGTACGACTTGGTTTGGTCAAGTCTGATCGAGATGGAAGAGGTAGTTCAGGATCACTTTGGTAGGTTTGACTCTGGAGAAGAGTACGAAGACCCAGAACTGTACCAACTCCTGATGAGTAAGTCTACTTCAGGACGCGAGAAGGAGTGGTCGGTCTCTTATCGCACACAAGGAAAGAGGTGGTCTGGAGTCCTCTCTTCTGCACAACTCTCAATTCCCGAGGCTCAGGATCTTATCATCACCCCTCTTCCTTCTCGACAGGAACTGTTGGCTCGGAGACGGGAGAAGATCAGGCTTCTTCGTTTTGAGTTGATCGGGCGGTACACTCAGTTCCTCAAGACCGAACGCAAATTCAACCTTGAGAAGGCTGAGAAAACCGAGGAAGAGTTCTGCGTCTTGGTTCAACCTCGCAGTTCTCCCAACCCAGTTGACATGGAGAGACGTGACTACAATCTTTACCAACAACTCAACGAAAAGTACCACCTAGTCTACCTCCCTTGTGTGGTAGCGTTGAGGGACTTCCGAGAAGTGGAAGGACTGGAGAACGATTTCCCCGAACAGTCGAAGATGTTCCTGATCGGAGACTTGAGTCTGTACGGTGAGACGAGGTTGATTGGAGTGATCCTGTGTAAGAAGAGATAAAAGGTACAAGAAACAAGGGACTCAACACTCTTCGGAGTGTAGAGAATCCTTCTTTCAAATTGATTCGGAATTTCCTCCTTGTCTCAAGGGTCACTCACAAAATGGCTCTTCAAGCCTTCCTCAACCAAATCTTCGAGCAACACTTTCCTGAGACCCCGCGATGGGTGGTACGGGAACTCTTCTGTGAAGAGTGGACCAAGGAGGTTCTCGACGATCTTCTCGAGTTGGAGAAGTTTGACGGAGCAGAGGAGGAGTTGGAATATTCTCTCAGTGACCCTCAAGTAGTTCCTTTGTGTTCTGGCGGGTTCGAATGCGCGGCCGGGGATGGCGTCAGCAGTAATATTGACTCCATCCCGATCCCACGGGAGGTACGAGTCGAACTGAAGAAATTGCTGGCCGAGAGAGAAACAAGACGGTGGACTATGGAGGTCAACTCTCACGGTTTGTCCGCTACTATCACGGCTCCCCACTATCTAGAAGACCGCGACACCTCGGTCTTTTACGGAAAATTGGAGGAGTTCGAGAGCGACGAAGTTCTCCCTCTCTCCGAGATGGACAAGGAATTTCTTCGGGCCGCCAAGATAAAGTTCACTGGGAGTGAACGAAAATCATGGAACGCGAGGGTTAACTCTCACGGTTTGTGGGTCACTACCATGGTCCCTCATTACGTGGTCGACCGCAAAACCTTGGTCTTCTGCGGGAAGTTGGCTGAGTTTGAGAGCGCCGAAGTTCTCCCTCTCTCCGAGATGGACAAGGAAATGCTTCAGAAAGAAGGACGCAAGTTCGCCGATGAAGACTTGAAGGAAGAGGTTGTGGAAGATATCGAGTAATCTTACTGGGACTCAACACTCTTCGAAGTGTTGAAGATCCCTCTTTTGAGAAAAGAAATTGATTCGAACTTTCCTTCTTACTTCCAGAGGCACTGACAAAATGGCTCTTCAAGCCTTCCTCAAACAAGTCCTTGACCAGTACTTCCCCGAAATTCCAATCTGGGTGAACCAAGAACTTTTCTTCAGAGCCTGGTCAGAAGAACTGCTGGAGGAACTTCTCGACCAAGAAAGGGACACTGAAGAGAGCGAGGACTTCAAGTTCACTCTTACCGACTCTCTGGTGGTTCCGTTCTCGGTGGG
Source organism: uncultured Verrucomicrobiota bacterium (assembly GCA_964602595.1). Classification (GTDB taxonomy): domain Bacteria; phylum Verrucomicrobiota; class Verrucomicrobiia; order Limisphaerales; family UBA9464; genus CAIWAH01. Next base: position 122,112 of record CAZRRO010000005.1, read on the forward strand.
AGAGTTCGACCCTTCTGCTAAAGGAGGAGTCAACAACCAGATTGACCCCATCCTTATCCCTGAAGAGGTGCGCGTGGAACTGAGAACGAAGCTAGCTGAGAGCTTGGCTGAACAAGAGGAAATCGAGCGCCGACGAGGAGAACTGAAGTACGGTCACATCGACATTAACCGCTTGGTAACCGGGAACCAAACCGGGTGGTGGTACCAAAATCAGTATGATGAAGGGAAACTGGTCTTCGTCACTGGCGTCAAGAATGAGATCGTCAACACTCGGAACACTCGGTTTGTTTGTTCAGTGACCAAGTGTGTGCGAAGTGCTACCGCAGAAGAGGTAGCTGAAGAGATGCAGAAGTACCCTGTACTGGAGGAGCGGTTGCGAAAGTTGCGCACGACAGACTCACCCTTCGAACGGTGAGAATACCGGATCCACACCGGTAAAGAACTCGAGTATGATAACACTCTTCGGAGTGTTATTTACTCACATTACTTCGTTACTTCGTTACTTCGTTACTCACTCCATCACTGGCCCTTCCACTTCCAACTCGCTCCGTTTCCGGCTCACGATCCCCTCAAAAGTGCTCATCTTGTTAGTGACCATCTCCTTGTACTTGTTGACTCGCTGGTTGATTCGGGCGTTGATTCCGTCCAAGCGAGTCTCCAGTACCGACATCTGAGTCAGGATCGCCTCCTTCTCTTGTTGCAGCCCGGTCAGCTCCTTCCGTCTCTCCTTCATCATGTCAATCTCCATGGTAGCAATCTGGCGGTAGATCTCTTCCAGTTCATCAGGGTCCTCGCAAGAGAGCAAACGGTTACGGTGAGACTCGATCGCCACCGCCAAGCGGTTGATGACGGTGAAATCAACACTCATCTTAGAGAGACTTCCTCAAGTTCCTTGAAAAGAGTCATAGGAGCGTTTAAACCACCCGTTCCAACCCTTCTCGCCGTGCAACTTGGTACTTCATCTCTACCCGAATGACTGTGTTCCCGGACAAGTGGTTGTACAGGAACCCTTCTCCGGTGAAGGGGCCTTTCCGTTGAGAAATGAGAGGAAGAATCGAGTCGAGAGTGGAAGAGTACAAGCGCATGGCAGTCTCGTCCCCGTACGCAAAGTGGTCCATTATCCCCATGGTGACTTCTGGGTAGCGCCCGTGAAACTTAGGAAGGTAGACTGCTCCGGGGAAGAGTTCTTCCGGGATGAGAACAGGGTGATCGTAAACAATGTCGAAACGGGCTCGAACGAAGAGGTCGTAAGTGAACTTCTCGTCTTTCGACTTCTTCTCAGCAAAGAAGTGTGCCGCTCTAATCATGTACCACATCGAGGCAGCATCACCGCTGGTCTCGAAAGTAGAGTAGCGAGGGTTCCACTCAGGAGACTGGAACTTGGACAGGAACTCCTCACGAGCACCCGCGTGAACTGCGATCATCACGGGCTTGAGTACCTCCAGAACTCGAGGGTCTGTCTTAGTCCCCCAATCTGGCCTCTCGCCGGAAAGATCCCAAACCGAGCAGTACACATCTACGATGTAGTTCTTGGAAAGAGGAAGGAGGAGATTTTCGAGAATGTTCTCCTTACACCTCTCGAACTGGCGCAGGTGCCCGCTAAAGCAGACAGCAGCTCGCTTCATTGTACTACTTTCTGGTTACTTTCACACTTTAAGTACGGTCTTATACTTTAAGCATGAGAAAGCTTACTACTTTGAGAGAATAAAATTGACTCCTTTTTCTTTACTCGGAGTAAGAAGCACAAGGAAAACGAGAAAAGACGCATACCTGAGAAAAATGGCTTGGCTCACTCTCAAGGTCATTCTCAAGTTTACCGGAGAAGAAACTACCGAGGCACGTGATCACCTCGTCTACCTCACTGACCTGAGAGCGCGAGCCCGAGCCACTGAGCATCGTCTCACCGTGGAACTGTACCGAAACCTGCTCACTGAGACCGTGAAGGTGTGGTTGAGACGCGATCAGTTCATCACCGAGAAAGAACTGCGCGACCTCCTTGACGAGGTCATGGACGACTTCCTTGTCGAGGAAGAGGACCTCGAGGTCGAGGACATCTCGGTCCTCTCGGTACGTGATGGGGTGAAGGTGTAAAACCCCTCGGGGAGGAAGACTCCCTTTTTAGTGATACCTCGTGAGGTATTACTTCTCCTTTACTCCCTTTCACTTCTTCTCAATCTTCTCTTTCATCATCTCCTTCTCAATCTGGACCAGAATCTCGACCAGTTCTGGGGTTGCATCGATAGCTCCACTGGCAATCTGTTTCCCGATCACCTCGAGAAGGTTGCGTGAAGGGTCGACGTCAAGGTGGTGAGTGACCACGTAGAGCTGCAGACGAGCTAGACTCATCGTGGCCCTTTGAGTGGGAAGGGATTTTTCTCGAGGTTCACTTTTTACCAGATCAGACCCACTCACACCGCCTCGAAGAAGTCCGTCTCAGCATCAGCCTCCTCCTCAACAGTGTGCACCGGAGTAAACTCGTGCTTGAGCATGCACTTGTAGGTACAGAAGTCCACCTTGATCACGGAACCGTCAGAACGGTTAACCAGACTAGTGATAGTCTTAGCCTCAACCGGGTCCTTGCACTCGGCACACATCGGCGGGATGTCAAAGTGAAGCAGATTCTCGATCAGAGCCACCGGTTCCAGGATAATGCGCTTGACCCCGAAGTAAGTGTCGAACTCTCCGCTCACGTCCTTGGGACGCTCACGTTTTTTCTCTCCAGGTTGGTTCTTCATCTCATACTCGGGCTTGTTCACGAACCGGTACTGGACCGGGAAGCGTTTCGACTCGACTCGAGCCCCTCGGAACCTAGGGAAGAAGGTCTTGGTAACTACCTCGTAAAATTGGTCGTCAAACTGGGTCTCAGGGTGAAGAGGGTTAGTCAGATCATTATCGAGGAACCGTTCCAGTAGTTCGGCTGCCACGAAACAGTCTCCCTGGTAGATGACGATGTCTTCGGTGTTCCACTCAGCTCGTACTGTCGCACACAGTTCAGTCTCTGGGTAGAAGAAGAGACTAGGTGCGAGCTTTAGTTTCGGGATCTTGACTTGCCGAAAGTTTTTCCCAGCCGTTGAGATCAACCACCTCGCTACCCCTGGTTCCTCGACTGTTCTCCCCGCCACTTGCTGCACGCTCCCGGAAAGCCACTTGCGCAAGTAGTCTCGAAGTTCAGGAACTTTGATACTGTTAACTTTCTGAGTGTCACTGAGCTGGTAGTAGTACTCAGCCGTGATGTACCCCTTCTTAACTTGACTGGCGATCGGGAAGTTGTTCTCGGCGAAACAAGGGTAGAAGGTAGCCAGGAAAGTGTGGTAGAAATTAAGCAGAGTCTTCTCGCGACACTTCTTGACCAGGTCACTGAACTGGTTAGAAAAGATGTCCTCGTACTCTCCCTGGAAGAAGACCTTGATCTGATCGATGTAGATACTCTCCACTTGGTACAAAGGAACGTTGAGAACCCACTCCGGAGAGAGCTTGGAGAAGAGGTTGTCACGTTGAGCCATTTCTAGGTCTCGAAGCAACACAATCACGTCATCGACAATCTTCCCAGAAGATTCTCTCCCGACTTGCACGATTTCTACTCGATTAGGAAGGTAGATGAGCAGTCTCCCGTCCTCGAGCCGAAACCGAGACTGATGAAAGCAGAGTGCTTGGTAGAATTGAGGAGTAGGGTAAGCCCACCCTCTCCGCTCCACTACCAAGTCACCCAGCCACTCACTAGGAATGATTCCGTCGTTGAAGAGAACCCACTTCTTCTGGTTCAGGTAATCGCTACACTTCTTGTACCGGTTCTTGGTCTGTTCGGTCGCGTTCACTCCTGTGGTGAGGTTGTACCCTGGAGCTTGAAGACGTCCGATAGGGTGACGTTGTGGTACCGCCACAGGGTTCTTGATTAGAAACTTCTCCAGTTCCCCCACTACCTCCCGGTTAGCCCCGTAGCGAACATACTCACCAGCGAACCAAACTTGATGCTTGAGGTCGAGATTGCCGAAGCGAGCCAGGAACTCTTCCAGTCTAGGAGCTTCTGCTGTCATCTGTTGCTTCCACTTTGAGGGTGAATCTACATGCACGAAAGCTTGCAGATACTTGACAACAGGAGCGCCAAACTCCTTCTGGTCTTTCAGAGTTTTCTCAATGGCTAGTTTCAGGTGTTCTTCGGAAGGTTTCTTCACTAGGAACTTCTCCAGTTCCCCTAGTACGTCTCGGTTTTGTCCGTGCTGAATGTACTCACCGGCGAACTGAGCCTTCTGCTCATCACTGAGAAGGACAAACTTTTCAAGAAACTTTGGAGCCTCAGTCGCTACTTGAGTCTCCCACTTCGAGGGCAATTCGGCATAATTCTCTATGAAAGCTCGTAGGTACCTAGTAGCTGGGCCGTCTACAGTCTCTTTCTGCTCCTTGACAGTATTCTCGAGGAAACTCTTCAAGGAGACGATAGGGTTGAGAAGAATCTCAGTCGGTTTCTCCGTACCGTCCTTGGTCGGTTTTCCCACGAACTTGTCCTCCTTCGCGGTTCTATTCTCCAGTTCAGCCAGGTAATCACTCACGAAGAGAACCTTTTGTTGTCGGGTAAGAGTGTTCCACATTCTCTCGAATTCCTTTCCCGCCTCACCGTAAAGGGCTGCCACTTTCTTGGGGTTACGAGAGTAAGTCTGAATGAACTTAACAATGATGGAGAGTTGGTCCACTTGAGAAGGTTCACCTTTGACTTCATCCTCCTGGATCGGTGCTACCTCACCCATCAAGTTCTCTGGTCTCTCCACATCTCGACTTCGAAACTTTCTCAAGTAGAAGACCAAGAGTTCTTGCAGACGAGAGGCATCCGCAGCCTTGAACTCGAGGAGACCAGGGATGCTCAATTTCGCCCCCCACTTCTTCAGGACGGTAATCTGAGGAGTGGCACGAATCAGCGTCTCAGTCAGTTGCTCGACTGAGAGACTCTTCAGCTCATCTAATCTCGAAACTCTCTTGGTCTGCTGAACCTGATTGAGTACGTTCCCCGCTGTGAAAGTGGGCTTCTTCTTGGGTGGCATCTCTTCCTTTTCAACCGAACTCAAAAAATTATCTCTTACTTGACCTTGTTCTTTCCCGATTGAGAACGCAAATGAAGCATCCTGAGCTACTGGTCAGGAAGGGTCACGAAAATGGACAACCGTTAGAATTCTAGGGTAAATTAAGGGACGAATTAGAGTAGAAACTGGCGTAATCTTGAGCACTTTTTGATGTTCTGAACTTTCTAGGATAAAAGTGATGTTGTTAGGGGCAGGAAGAAAGGTGAACAAATGAGTGTTGTCCTGAAAGAGAGGAAACCTCTGTTTTCGAAACGATTGTTTCGAGGTCCTTCCTCCCCTTCACACTCTTCTTCACTACTCTCAAGTGCGAGTGTACCCTCGAATGAATCTTCGAGTGAGTCTGTGAACAAATCCTCGATTGTTCACAGACTTCCTCTCGAGCTTCTCGAGTTGGTATGTTCTTTTCTCGACCAACAGTCAGGAGCTTTCACGGGGAGAGTGTGTAAGAGGCTAAGAGAGGCTTATCAAACTAATGACCACTTCACTTCTTACGTTGTCTACAACTCGAGTATGGCTCACCACGCTCAAAAGCAGCGTCGTCTTGAGGCACTCGCTATCAAGGGGACTCGAGATATCCAGCTCTTTTTCAGCTCGCTCCCTGCTTACGTGTTTCTGGGGCACTACTCTTCTTTTCACTCTCAAAGTACTTATCACCAGACTGATATTCCTACTAAGGTACCGATCCCGGAAGTGTGGCACTGCAACGTCAAGGTAATGTTTATCGAGGAAGCACGAGTGAGTATCAACTGGGCCCTCTTCCCGAGTTTGGAAGAACTGTACATTCTCACTAGTCAGCAAGACCTTTCTCTCCAAGGCTTGACGGCGTGCACGAAGCTACGCAAGTTGATCGTCAAGATTCGGAAAGGGATCCTCTACGTGGACCCGCAACTCACGGAACTCCCTAGACTAGAGATACTGGCTATTTCCGGGGCCACCTGGTCTGGAGTCTTCAAAACAGTCAGTCGAGAGTTGCAAGTTTGTGTCCTTTTCTCGTACCCTGAGGTTGAGCACGACTTCGTGATGTACAAGATGTGGTATACACAAGAGGAAGAGATCGACCTCCTCTTCAGTCGTCTCTTTGCGGCGCATCATCGCCCTCCTGAAGGGGTGGTGTTCAGAGGGTAACGAAGAGTCTGAGGACCGAAGAGTCTGAGGACCGAAGAGTCTGAGGACCGAAGAGTCTGAGGACCGAAGAG
>CAZRRO010000005.1:128479-184125 GCA_964602595.1 uncultured Verrucomicrobiota bacterium
TCTGAGGACCGAGTTTCTTAACACCTCTCGAGGTATTAAGGTACTCTTTGCGTAAGTACGAGATTAAATGGCAATGTACTTCTGTGTCAAGTACTGACACACTGTTTCTTCCTCCTCCAACGAAGGGGTTCTGACCTTTAGAACCTTGATCAACTTCTCAATCTCCTCTACTGGAACGTCAACCTCGATAGTGTTGAGGTGTTTGCGAAAGAAAGTGTACAGCCTGATGCACCTCCCTGAATCGCTGAGCAGGAAGAAGAGCTGATCCAAGACCCGATCAATCGGGCTGTAATTAAGAGGGCGAACCGTGGAGGTGCTCATGTCTTAAGAAGGTGAGTTGTGATGATTCTCTGAAGAGAATAATCATTTTCTGACGAAAGAAGTACCGAGGTAATCCGAGTATGAGAGAGAAGGAGCTCAGAAGTGCTGGCCGATAGCCGCCTTGAGCGAGTGGGGCGCGAACATGTGGTAGCCCAGGTAGAGGACCGCCGCAGCCGAGACAGCCACCATGGTCACGTTAACGTACTGGAGCAGGTTGCTCTCAGACTTGCTCACAGCGCCCTTAGCCGCACACTTGCGGGCCAGGTCCGTCTGGAGGGCCGAGTAGACCAGAATGACAATCGCGATGATCAGAGCAGTGGCCTCCATCTTCGTAGCTTTTAGTCCAACCAGAAAAAAAGAAAATTACGCGTTTTACGTCGTACTCGTCACGCGCCGTCACTCTCCTACTCGTGATATGTTACACATCGTGATCCCTCGTTACGGGGTCAGTACACCGTCAAAGACAAGGACGATCCCGTTCTTGAACAAGTCTCCTTGGTTCAGCAACCTGAAAGATTGAGGACGTGTTTGTGGGACGGAAACGTACCCGTCCTTGATGTAGACACGTTGGGTTGGGTTGTAGACCGGGAGAAGGTACCCGTTCATTTCTTCGGCAGTCTTGACCCCGCGAAGAAGGTGCGTCCCGATCAGTTCTGTCGCTTCAGCTCGAGAAAATCTCCCCAAAGCTCCTCGAATCTCAACAGGGACTGCACTGTTCGGGAAAGCTAGCAGAGTGACCCGAGAGTCCAAACGGTTGAGAATCTCTCGGTACACAACAGAGCGGTCCACCAGGTACTTGAAGATAGAGAAGTTCTCATCCAGAGCCGCGTACAAAGTTCCCGGTTCAACCACGAAGACAGGGAGACTCGGTTCGGGTTTGGGCTCGAAGAACTGATGCCCGTAGTTGGGGAAGATGCCAGCCATTTGAAGTAGAACGGAAAAAGTTACTCAAGAGAGTAACTTGTTACTTTACACGATACCAGACATCAATAATCGTCTAAGAATCGTCCACGTACAACTCTTTCCCCTTCACCCACAATCTCACCTTGCTCGGATCAGGAGCAAAGACGAGGATGTACTCGATCACGTCGAGGTAGTCTTGGTATTCTGGAGCGATGAGCAGCCTTACCCAGTTTCCTCCCTTCTTCAGGTACACTATCTGAACCCAACTCGAGGTCTTGATTACTTGCAGAAACTCGCGGTAGGTCTGAATCTCCTTGTTGCGAGAGAACAGAATGAAAAGCCACTCTCGAGCCTCCTTGTACTCGAGCCCCACCCAAGCGCACTCCGTTCTAAACTCGGAAGAAGGATCAAAGTCCTCGATCTCGGGCTTAATCTGTGCGCGCAGGTTAATCTCTTCCCTATCCTTAATCGTCATGGTAACAGGGCGAAGAGAGGTGTAACGCAGAGCCCACCTGTACAAAAGGGTCTGGTACACCTGCGTAGCTTTCTCGTGGTCCTCCATTCTGAGAGTTTTGTGTGAAGTACACTCTCCTTTGGGAGGGTAACTCATTTTCCGTGCTTTCCGTGCTTTCCGTGCTTTCCGTGTGTTGTTTAGTGCCCCGAAGGGCTTTTTCGTTGTTTATTCCTTTTTCTGCTCGCCTTTTCTTCACTCTTCATCCCTCACTCTTCAGTAGTAGTTGGAGGCCAACACCACCCGGCGCCCAGCCAGTTCCTCGGGCTTGATCTCCAGAACTACTTCCTTCTGGAAGGTGAAGGTGATGGCACCCTCAGTCTTTTCCGCCACCATCTCCACCACCTCGTTGATCTTGTCGGCCATCTTCTCGTGATCGCCGACCACTTCAGCGAAGTACTTCTCCCACTGAGCCGGAGGGACCAGGATGACCATGTCGCCATCAGGATCCTCGGCCCGGACCAGGAGAAGAACACCGCGGTCAACCGTCTTGACATCCTCCTTCTCGACTTCCTTCTCGACTTCCTTCTCGCCGCCAGCCTCCATCTTCTCCAGGATCTTCTCGCGCAGCTCCTCGATAGTCTCCTTCTTGTAGGCGGAGAAGCCGGTCACTCCCAATGCCTTGGCCATCTTCTTCAAACCAGTGATGGAGGCCTCGCTCTCGACCTGGTGGCGAGTCGGCATCACCTCCTTCTTCTCCTTGGGTGACTTAGGCGACTTGGGCTCCTTTCCCGCCTCGAGCGCGTCGATGACCTGGTCAGCCAGAGTCTCCATGTCCTCCTTCTTGATGGCGCTGAGGTTCTTCAGGCCCAGGCTCTTGGCCAGCTCTTTGAGCTTGGAGAGAGTCTCGATGCCTCGGACCATTTCCTCAGTCCACTTCACTTCATGACGGGGATCGTTGGAGATCGGCGCCTTGGGTCCCTTTTCACAGGCCTCGATCACCTTGACACGCAGATCTTCCATCTCGTCCTTCTTCACCTTGGAGTAGCCCGCCACTCCCAGTTCCTTGGCAGCGTCCTTGAGCTCCTTGAGCGTAGTCATCTTCTGAATAGCAGCGATAGAGGGCATGGTCGAAGATTCTCTCGTACTTGCGCGTGAGGGCGTGAGTGGAGTTTTTGGTTGTTGAAGTGGAAGTGCCCAAAAAATCGATTCAATTTTTTCCTCCCTTTTTCGTGAGAATTCGTGCAAAGAACCTTTTTACCTTACTAATACCACGAGAGGTATCAGTTACACAGTCTCGTCTACTTCTTCTTTTGCCGCTCTGTCTCGGCTGACATCCATTCTCTCTCCCAATTAGCCGGGTAAGACTGAGGTTTGATCTCAGCCACGAAAGCACTCACCTCGCCTGGGTTCTCTTCTTTCAGTTCTCTCGGTTCTCTCTGACGTTGCCCGAACACTCTAGCGGTGGGGATCTTCCTGATCTTCTTCACCGACTTCGGGCGAGGTTCGTCAGGAAGAGCATCGATAGCTGCCTCGATGTCAAGTGCGTCAACTTCTGCCAGCGCCTCGTCCATCTGTGCACCAAACCGACGTTCCGTACGTTGGAAGACGAAGGTGCGGTAGAGACTGTTGTAAACGGTATCGTCGATCGACATCCACTCGTTCTTGTCCAGCGAGTCCGAGTGTACCAGGGCAAACCCGGCCTTCTCCATCATCTTGACAAACAAGTCCCAGTCGACTAGGTACTCAAGTTGTTCTTTGTCGACGGTGTTGCTCCCCTTGTACTGATAGTAAATGCTCTTCCCGAACCCGATTGCGCCGTTGAAATCGGAGTAAACTTTGCGAATTCGAGCTGGACCTACCTCCACGACTGATTGTCCGTGCAACAGCTTAGCCACGCTAGCACCGTCGATAGTGGTCCCGATCACGACACCCTCTTTCTCGACGTTCTGAACCAGAGTGTCGATCAGACTCTGAAGATTCCACTCGTTTTCGAAGAAGAAGTTGAGGCAGAAGAAGAGACTGGCCGCGGAAGCCTTTCGCCCTTCCAAGAAAGCAGTAATCTTCTCGGTCTCTTGGGCCCGGGCTTCCAGAACCTCGAGAGTGAAAGTCATCTTCTTCCGCGACTGCATCTCCTGAGCACGAGCGCGCAACTCCTTCAGGTTGGTCCCGTTCGGTTCCACTGCGTACAGGCTCCGAATCTCTGCCGCTTGGTACTTAGCCAGGTCGCCTCCCTTTCCGGCTCCTAGGTCCAGAACCAGCCTAGACTTCTGCAGGTTCTGGCTGATCAGTTCACGCTTGACACTGTTGTGGTACTTGCGCACCGCGTCGCGATCCTCGTGAGCACTAGAGAGGAGTTCCAGCAAGTCAGTCTCCAGCAAAGGTTCGAGAATGTCCTCCCACACGTTAGTAGCCACAGTGGTAAAGTTAGGAGTCTTCTTGTCTGGACGGGGACGGACCAGGACGAAAGTCTTCCCTTCCCACTTGTACTCTCCTACCCCCTTCAGCTCCTTCTCCGAGGTGATGAAGCCGTTGAACCCGTTCGGGGCGAAAGTGACCAGCTTATCGTTCGGGGCCGCCACTTGAAGAGTGTACTTGTTCCCGCCAACGCTTGCCGGCAGAAAATCGATGGTCAACTCGTGAGGAGGCTTCCACTTGTAGATGTTGTTGTTGAAGTACGGATCTGTGATCGGGGTGAAGATGAGTCCGTCATTGTCGGCCGGTACCGAATCTTTCAGCACAAGACGGGCATCTCCAGCTAGGTCGTCCGACATGTAGAAGACCTTGACGGTGAGCTGGGGAGAGCGAACAGTCTCGACCACCTTGCGGAGTTGCTCCAGTCTTTGATCCAGGTTCTTGTTCCGTACATCCTTGTCTGAGACGAAGAGCAAGTCGAAAGCGTACACCTTCCCCTTGAAGTACTCAGTATCCATCAGTGTTCCGTTCAAGTCCGGTGAGATCCCTTCGGCTACCTTGATCACGTTCCCAGCCATGTTGAGAAGATAAAGAGCTTGGTTGATGATCAGAGCCATGTATCGGGTCCCGTTCAGCTTGTTGGTTACGGCGTAAGCGTTCAACTTCCCAGCCTGAGACCGTTTCAAGTTGACCGGTTGAGGGATCCCCTTGCTGTACAACTGGTCCTCCTTCACCTCTCGCCCGAAGAACTGATTGAATCTCTCTTTCACCATCTTCTCGTCTCGGGAGGAGATGATTTTCCGTTCTCCCTTGATCAGGTTGATGACTAGCTTGACCGGGCCCATGAAGGGACGCAACTCGATCGTCTTCAAGTACTCGATCTCTACCTCGTAACTGCTCGGGGGGACGAAGGAGAGGTCAAAACGGTGAGACTTATCCTTGGCCAGGTACGAGATTCTCGTCCTGACACGACTCTTGTCGCTCTTCCCGACCGGCTTGAAATCAGGGCGAGGTGCCTCGGTTGACTGGACTAGCCGCACCTCGTGCTGAGTCCGGTCGACCAGGAAGTTGATGATCTCAATCTCGTCAGTGGTTTTCTTCTCCTGAATGACTGGTTGTGAAGGAACTCCCAGATCAGTGATGACACGAATGCGGTTGTAAAACTCCACCAGAGTCTTCTCCTTAGTACTCCCCTCGTACTCGTCCGAGTCGTCCAGCTGTTTCATCAGAGTGTACCACAACTCACGCCCCTTTGACTTCCCCAATCCCGAAACTCTCTCTTTCTTCTCCTTATCTTGGCTTTCGCGGTAGCTGAACCGGACCTCAACCTCCTGGTTGGGGTGGAACGGTTTGGACACAACCTTGCCGAGACGATCACATACTCCTTTCCCGATCTCGACTTGCGTGCCGCCGATGGTGCCCGCCATCTTTTGAGGGGAGTGGGGTAAAATTCTCGGTTTCATCATTTTTTCGTCGAGATCGATGTGATTCTCCGAAGAGAATCGCACCTCGCACTCACTCAAAGACAATCTCAGCCTCTTCCGAAGAGTGCATCGTCTCGAGATGCTGTTCCACGAACAGAAAACAGATTCTTTGTACTACCGGAGAAAGGTCAGTCATCCCGAAGATGACTTTGGTCTTCTTGTATGAAGCGTTGAAGACAGTGAGATCGTTGCTTACCTTAGCCGCGTAGCGAATCAACGTGTACAACTTTTCCTTCCCGTCCTGGTCCAACTTCTTGATCTGTTCGCAGCACAATTTCATCTCTTCTTGAGAGAGACCTACTACACCCTTACAGGCCAAGGCATCACTCTTCTGCTTGAAGAGATCGTAGAGGGGGTAAGACATTCTAGATACTTACAACTTAATCCACCACCTTAACCTCATTTTTCTCAAGAAAAAACGGGTTGAATCTGCGTGAAAGGGGCCGGGATGATGTACTGGTCAAGAGGACTAAACTTCCCGGGGAGTTGCCAGAAGAACCCAGCCAGCATCGGGATTCCCTTGTTGGTACCAGTATCGTGAAGGACTTGGTTGAAAGGGAAGAGAGTAGGATCACGATCCGTGACGAGATTGATAGTCATTCCTACATTGTCGACTTGCGTGCAATTGATGACTGTACCTACCACGAAGGACTGTTCAGCCGCAAACGTGATCTTGTAGGGATGAAGAGAAGGGTTGGGAAGATCAGCGAGTTGAACAGCAGTGTACTTGAATCCGTCCATGACGATAGTGACAGAGTCGATCGCGTACCTTCCGAGAGGAGGACTGGGATTGATCCAAGTCCCGTCAAAGTTCCCCAAGTACCGGTTTCGGATCCATTGAGGTCCACTCGCAGAGAGCTTCTTCTGAGTTCTGGCGTACACCAGCACCAGCAGAGCCAGCCCGATGACGATGAGAGCGAGAGAGTTCATTTTCACTTTCGGAACACGTTTACTTCACCTAGAATAAATTTACATCACTGTCAAAATCACACTCATTCCTGAAGCCACGCACTCCAGCACTACATTAGTGTCTAGGTACACATCAGTGTAGAAGTAGAGTTGGTCGTGAGCTGCAGTTGAAGCGGTCACTGTGTACTTGTACCCTGAACCAGCCTCAGCCGGACTGAAACTTGAAACGACGTACGCGCCTGAGCGTGGAGGCATGACCATTGGGATAGTCCCTGCAAACAGAGTAGTGAAAGACTTAAACTTGTTCGGGATGGGAGTGAACAAAGAAGGGTCTTTCGGGGGAGGTGTAACAGGTTGGATTGGAGGTGGAGGAGGCTTAACAGGGAAAATCGGGGGTTCAACCGGAGGAGGTTGAACCGGAGGGACCTTCTTCCTTCGCAAGAGGACCCATGCCGCTACGATCACCACAATCACTACCGCCGCGATCACAGCCGAAGAGGCCATTTCAGTACACCTCGAAAAAATGAGTTTACCTCCTCAGAAAGATTCGCTCGAGTATCTCCGAGTATCTCCGATTATGCCTTACTACGCTGTCCGAGCAGGGCGAGTGCCTGGAATCTACATGACTTGGCCTGAGTGCCAGGCCCAGGTGGAAAAGTTCAGTGGATGCGCTCATGCTAAGTTTTCCACCCGAGAGGCGGCAGAAGAGTTTGTGCGGGGAACTCCTTCCGTTTCTGTGGTTCCTTTTTCTTCGACCTCAGGTGCACTTTCGTCTGTGCCGAGAGATCACCCCTTCGCCTACCTCTCAAAGCGAGAGCTCGCTGCGGAGATGAAGGCGCTCGAAACTCCCTTCCTTCCTCGTGAGGTGAAGAAAGAAGAGAGTACGGAAAGTACGGAAAGTACGGAAAGTGCAGAGGTGTTCCAAGAATGTTTCACTGACGGGAGCTTTGCAGAAGGAAGGGCCGGAGGGGCTGCAGTGATTGTCGCAAAGAAACACGCTTATCTCTCTCCAGTAGAGGGGGCTCAAACTAACAATCGAGGTGAACTAACCGGGATACTTGTGGCCTTGCAAGTGACTCAGGGCTCTGTACGAGTTCACAGCGACTCAGAATGGTGCATTCGGGTTCTGACCGGGGTGTACCGCCCTACCAAGAACTTGGACCTGATTGCTAAGGTGCGAGAACTCTCTCGCGGAAGGAAAGTAGAGTACGTCAAGGTACTGGCTCATTCTGGGATTCACTACAACGAGGTAGCGGATCAGCTGGCTAATCAGGCCCGGAGTGTTTCGGGGTTGACTTGTGTCAAGGTGGAATAGGCAAAACAAGTGAAAGAAGGTAGTGTAAACCCCTTGGGGTGTACTCACTCCGTGTACTCACTCTTCTCGAGGGGCAAAACCGTGATCCACTTCTCAAAGACACGACGGAGTTGCCGTTTAGCCTGGAAAACACTTTCCCGGTACTCAGTGATTTGCTCGAGTCGAGCTTTCATCTCGATCTCTACGGGGAGAGTCTTGCGCATGTACTTGCTCAGGATGTTGGCAATGGCAGCTTCCTCGGGAAGTTCATTCTCATCACGATCAGAAAGGCTGTCAAACCAGGAAACCAGACAGTAGTCTTGATCTAGCGGTTTGAAGTGAGGGTTAGCCCCGTGTGTCAGCAAGACTCGAATCCAGTTGACATCTATTCCACCTCTCCAGATGTAGTCCCAAAGAAGGTTGTACCCGCTCACACCGACCGACTCGATCGGGAAACCTTGACGCAAGAAGAACCGAACCGTTTCGTTTTTCTCCTCGCGTCGGGGAGAAGAATTAAGCATCAAACTGAGAAGGGAGTAGTGCATCGAGTACCACTTCTCGTCCCATCCTTCAGGGCGAGAAACCTTGTCCCAGACTTGCTGGTATTGTGGATAGTTCTGAAGAGATAGTTCCTCCTTCAACACGTTGAGCACCTCTAGTGTTTGTTCGCACCGAACGAGGAAGCTCATGGTGATGTGTAATGTGGTGCACAAAACGTGACTGAGAATCATTTTCTTTGATACCTCAAATGGCTCAGCGTCTCGTTGGCGAGGTGCCTCGGTGTGCTAGCCAAGCATGGAGTGATCTGATCTTGGTGATCGATGACGCAACGAGAACGACGGTGTGTTACGAGCGCAAGGAGGTACTCGCACAGTACAGCAACTCTCCTCTCAACCTCGAAGTGATCTCGAACCCTTCTTACAGTGTCTACCAACAGTTTATTCTCAAGACAAGAGTCTACCTTCGACCGATCAAGATTAGTCTGGAAGACTACCTGAAGGGTCTTTTGAATGAAGAGAAACTAGCCAAGGATTTCAAGAAGAAGAAACTCGGAGAAGGGAGTAACGGAACCGCCTGGCAGTACGGTGATATCGACCTAGTGGAGAAAGAGGCGGAATCTCTCTCCTACATTGAAGTAGCTATCAATCGGTACTTGCGCGGGACCCCTTGCTGTACATCGGAAGTGTACCGGTTCAAGATCGGTACTCCTTCTCTGATGATCATGCCCAAGTACGCTGGTTCTCTGGAGAAGAAACTTCCAACCTTCTCTCGGGCTAATATCCCCAAGACTCTTTTCGAGATGGTGAAGGGGATGTACTACGCTCACACTCGAGGACTGATGCACCTCGACCTCAAGTTCGAGAACATCTTCGAGACAGTTCAGGGTGGGGCAGTAATCGGAGATTGGGGGAACTCCAAGTTCTTCCCTTACGCGACTATGCGAAGAGGAGAAATGCAACAAACTCCTTCTCACCGCGCCCCCGAAGTGTACTTGCAAGAAGAGTGGAACTGGAGAGCGGACATCTACTCTCTGGGCTTGATGGGGTACGAGATGTGGAAGAAAGTCCCTCATCTTCTCCAGGAGGAAAGTGAAACCTACAATCTCGAGATCGCGAGGTACCTTGAGGAGAAGTATCTCTTGGGACAGTGGGCTGACGTTTTTCATGACATTCTTCTCATCTACGATGTTAAGACTAAGCCTGTGATCGACCAGTTTTGTGCGGGAGCAGCTTTTTGCCCTCCCCTGCGCGAAGTTACCAACGAACCGCTCCGCTTCCTTCTCTCCTCAATGATGTGCTCTGATCCTTTTCTTCGCCCTACTTACGCGCAGATTCTCAACGACCCTTTCTTTGATCAAGTCAGAGGGGAAGAGAAGTTCCCGGAGATGAGCGAGAACGAGATTCTCAACCGCCTTACTCCCTTCCAAACCAAACCGAAAGGGGAAACACGGATCGAGTTACTCTTGTATGAGTGGGCCGTGAATGTCTCGATAAAGTTGGAGTGCTCTTTGATCGCCTCTTTCCTGGTTATGGCTTTGTGTAATCAGTACCGAGCCGTTGTCAAGGTAGAGACTAAGGAACTACAAATGTGTGTTGCTGCTTGTATGTTCTTGAGTGGACTCATGTCCGGGAAGTTCATCCCCTCTTCCGAACTAACTTACTACGCTGATGGCAGTTTCGTCCAGGAACAACTAGAGAAGTACATTCAGAAGGTAGCTGGAACACTCGACTTCGCTTTCTTTCAGAGCTTCCCTTACCTCTTCTTCGTCGATCAAAAGCTGCCTGAGCCTCTGCTGAGAGACTTGATCCTGTACCACGTGCTAGACTGCTCTGACGATCCCAGAGTGGTTGCCGCTTTCCTGAGTCGAAAGTACAAACTCAAGAGTAAGGCTGTGGTCGATGTCCCAATCGAGTACCGGTTCGATCCTGTGGTCGAAGACGAGTCAAGAGTGAATAGCATGCTGAAGACCATGTCGAGGCAGAACAAAACGGTCCAGCGCAGAACTACTTTCAAGACCGGGGAAGAAATAGCGAAACGGTTGAGAGAACTTAAGAGAGAGTGATACCCTTGAGGGTATAACTTTACGAACATGCGCGAGTGTACTTACATGTTCTTGGTCACCAGGCCCAGGTTGTAGTACAGGCTCACCGAGTTGATCACCACGCCCATCGCCGCTGCTGAAGAGCGATCCTGGTGGCTAGCGTGAAGGAGGGCAAAAGAACCACCAGCTGCTAGGGCATTGATCCCAAGAACAGTGTACATCTGCTTGCGAGAAAGCCAAGGAGCAATCCCGGTCTTGCTACCCAGAGCATAGTAGCGCACCAGCAGGTGCTGAGAGACCAGCGAGTAGAGCATAGTCAGGGCCAGGTTGTGGTAGCGAGCGTAAAGCCAAGCCGAGATGACCACGGTCACGATCAACCCGACGAGCAAGTTCCGGTTAGCCGGAGCTGCGAGAGAGGGAGATGAGTGGGAAGCCGGAGCAGACATTGTCGAAGGGAGAACAACAGAGGAGTTCCTTTTAAATGAGCAAGAAAAAGTTTCTCTTTCTTTGCTTAAGTGCCCTGATTAGCGTTCTGGTACAAGGAAACTAGTTGACTCAGCAAAGAGATACTGGCACCAGTCACCGCTTTGTAAAGGAGAGTAGAGACTCTCTTTGTTTGCACGTACCCGATCATCCCGTACAACACCGAAGCGACCAGAGCATCTGTAATCGAGATGACTACCACATCAATAATCAAGAGGTAGTTAGCCCCCTTCAGATACTCTTTAACCATGAAGTACTGCATGATAGTGCTAACCAAGAAAGAGAGGAGTAGGTTCTGGTACCGAAAGTACAACCAGGCTGAAACCACCGAGGTCAGAATGAACCCCGCCAAGAGGTTCCGTTTCCGGTCGTTCAGAACTGCCATGATGGCATCTTTTCACCGGGACTCCTTTCTTTTGAGCCGAAAAAAATTGATCGAGTTTCTTTTCGAAGGAGAGGGAGAACACCCAAAAACCCATCACACCAACACAATGACATCTGAGAATATCTTCAACGTGATTGCCGATCTCGACGCGAGTGACGCGAGTGACCTTGAGACCGAAGAGAAGGAGATCGAGACCGTCGTGGAGAAGAAGGTCGAAGCGAAGAAGATTCCCGCCTTCGAAGAGCCCGCGGAAGGGTTCACCCTTCAGAGCAAGACCCAACGGCAGGTCAAGAAGGCGGCTCTTCGGACCAAGAAGGCCACTCTCCGGGCTCATCAGCTCGTGGAAGAGTTGGCCACCGCTCGGGGTCTGGAAGACGGGAAGCGACTGATCCAGATGTACGGCGATGCTATGGACAGTGCCTTCGAAGATGCCCTCTTCTGCCCTGACCGTCGTGCCGAGCACTTCCTGGGCGAGTGGTTGGTTGACATGCACCGCGCTTCTCTCGAAGCCTTCTGTAAGGCTCGGAACTGGAAGAGCGAGGAGCAGAGGAAGAGCGAGACTGAGTTCTTCTACCAGAAGTACGTGCCCGCCCTCATCCAGGGGTACTGCACCTCGCCCACAGAGGAGTACTACTCCACACCCCTCAACTTCTTCTCCTCCCTGCGGACCATCTTCTGCCAACTCTTCGGGACGGCCTTCTACATCGAGCTGGGCCGCTACTCGGACACGCCCCTCAAGAAGGACATCTTGAAGTGGCGAGAGCAGTGGCTCTCCCACCTCCCCAAGGTGGTGCAGAGACGGAAGTCGTACGACTCGGACTTTGAGTCGGATGAGGAGTAAACACGCCTCTACCATATCCCCACCAGTTTTCATCTGTGAAAGTAATTCTCTTCGGAGAAATACCTTCCGGGTCCCTTTCGGGTCCCTTCCGTGCCCTTTCAGGTAAAAGTGAGTTACACTCTTTTCAACAAAGACATCGTACATGTCAACCCAGTTCATCGAGGGAATTTCCGACGAGGTCCTGGCCCAGACACCTCATCGCAAAAAGTGATGGAGAATCTAAACCTCTTTGAGCGTCTTCTCCTCAAAGCTCCTCCAGGAGTGACTCGAGATCGTTGTCGACTGTGGCAACGTCATGTCAAAGCAAGACTTCAGTACACTTTTCCCTCAGAAGGTGGAAAATGTATGCACACGAGAGTACTGGTCTACCGAGAGGTGTTCCAGTGGGCGCACCGGGAAGTAGCGGCGTGCGAACGAGAAAGGAGGGAGGAAGAAAAGCTTCTTGAGGAGATGGGACATCCACGACCGAAAAAATGATCTTTTTTCTCGGTTACTTTCCCAGTTTCATCCCACATCACTCCGACCGTCTCCGAACATGGCTGCCGAGAACGCAACAATTCTGAAGGTCACTCAACCTGAGGGCGTCTTTTACTACGAGATTTATCACCCCGAACTTAAGGAGTCTATTACCGTTGAAACATTGACCGCCATGCTGAATCGGTCCGAAGCTAACAAACTTCGATTGGACGAAGCCCTCATCGGCAACCGCATCCACGACTTCGTAACTGTTTCTCGGGATAAGATTCCTCTGGGAACTGAACTTCGGAGTGAGGCTCAGCTCCGTGAGGTTCTCTCTCAAAGTCAGGTACAAGATGACCACGTTCTCTTCGAGGTGACACTGAAGAACCAGACTCGGCGCTACTTTCAGATCCCTCCTCACCGGGTCGGACTCTCGGGGAGTGTTCTGCGCGATGCTCGCGAGGGTGACATGATCGATGAGTTCCAACGCGTCTCGGTCTCGGAAGTCCCTGAATGCGAGGAGTATGATGCCTTCAGGATGCTGATGGCGGAAGTGTTCTTGGGGCTGGGACGGTAAGAGAACGGAATGATGAAGAGAGTAAACCCTAAGGGGTTGGCGAGACCCCATTGTACGATCGAAAAATGACTTTCTTTTTCTTCTCTGTTCAGCCTTTCATCCAAACACACGCTGCCTCTGATGGCTGCCAAGAACCCAACCGTTCTCACTGAGGAGAAGAAACAGGTGCTTCAGAAGATCGGAAAGGTCGCTAGCCGCGGTCACGAGATCGTCACTGACCTTGACTCTCTGCGTCAAGCCCAGAGAGAAGATGTCATGAAAGTGACACAGGCCGAGGGCGTCTTCTACTACAACTCCCTTCCTGAGCACTGGTACGTCGCGGGTGGATTGGTCGACGCCCTTAAATCTAACCGTGTTCATGACTTCACCATGATCCCCCGGGCTGAGGTCCCTGCTGAAGTGGCGATTCGGAGTGAGGAGCAACTGCGCGAGGTCCTCGCTCGAGAGACTGAGAAGGCAGACCTGGTCATCTTCGAGGTCGTGATGAAGGACCCCTTCGAGGTCGTGATGAAGGACCCCTTCGAGGTCGTGAAGCGCTACTTCCAAGTGGAACCCGAGATGGTCGGAGTTGCGTCTTTGAACCTGCGCAATGCTCGCGAGGACGACATGATCGGAGGGTTCCGGCGTGTCTCGGGGTCTGAGGTCCCTGCAGGGAGAGGGTACGACTGTGGCTGGGAGAACTACGATGCCTTTCGACTACTGATGGCGGAGCTGTTCCTGGGGCTGGAGTAGAGAACGAAGTGAGAAGAGAGTAAAAACCCCAAGGGGTTGACGAGACCCCACTTTTGATTAAAACTGAACTTCAATCTTACTCGAGAGAGTAAGACAAATGAAACACCCAGAAACCCTGTACGAGCTTCTCTTCGGAGGTGTCTTCAAGTGGTTCCCCGAGTTGAAAGCGAGACTGAGGAGTGAACTCAAGATGGAACAAGTCCAGAGAATCGTGGAAGTAGTAGACCAGTTCCTGGAGAACTTCGACACGGCAATCTTACTCGCAGAACGAGACTTGATTGAGTGGAGTTGCTGCGCGCCTCTGCTCTGCCTGCTCGAGACTGCAGTAATTCGAGTGGGGAAGCGAGAGTACCCAAGAACAGTAGCCAACAGTTGGGTTCAGTCTAACTGTCTTCCCGCTCTTAAGTACTACTTCTCGCGAGGATACGCGAGGGACATGCACACGTTGGTTACTCTCTCCCTTCACTTCTCATACCCGGAGATGTTCGAGTACTTGTACTTCGAGTTGAAGGGGGTTGATGAAGAGATTCTGGAGCTGAAGATGCACGAGCAGGGCCTGCTCTTTTACGATCTCGAGATGCTCTATCCTCGAGAGTTAGGGAGGTTCGTGAGAGTGTGCCTGGAACACCAGTTCGAGCATCTGCCTGGATTGATGAGTCTGAACAGTTTCATGGCTGGGCTCACTCCCGAGATAGTTGAGCTGACCCCAGTAATGTGCGGGAGATTCTTCCGGAGTACTTGCGACTTGATACACGACTCTTGCCCGCGAAGGGCTAACCAAGCAGAGATAACTAAGATGATCAAGTTGATGAACCCTTCTCACCTCCTGCAACTGATCGAAGACTTACCCAGGATTAATTTCGCCTGGGAGATTCTCCCTGTCATCTTCGCTCTTCGTCCCAGAGAGATGGAACAGTTTCAACTCTTTTTCGATGAAACAGAGAGTATTATCTTGACTGTTAGTGAGTTGGTGGTGCACGATTTCGAGTGTGAGAAATACCGGTGGTCTCGAGTTCGAGACTACCAGCTCATCGGGGAGGTGAACGAGCTGAGAAAAGAAAAGTTGGGGTACTTGGTTCGGAGAGGTGAAGAGTAAAAGTAACACTTCGAGGAGTGTTGAAGAGTAACACTTCTTGGAGTGTTAATCACAAAGTTCTTTCACAAAGTTCTTTCACAAAGTTCCTTGAGCTTCTCGAACGGTTCCGTCAACCTCGCCACTGTGTTCTCTTTGACTGAAATCTCAAAGAAGGGGACCAATAGGGCTCGGTGCAATCCTAGACCGATAGAAGCACGAACCCGACGCAGACGCTGATCTAGCTTATTCTCTGCTAGGACTACTGGTATCTTCATTCGTTGCAAAACTATGACCCAGTCCACCGCTTGTTGATACCCTTTTTCGTAAGCAGCGAAGAGGACCAAGACTCCATCGTACTCGGAGAGAGGACTTTCGGGAGTGTCTCGAGTTTCAACAGTATCACATGGGCCGTTAGGGTGAAAAAGGTGAACTGAGACACTTTCTGGCTTCTCAAAACCCTTGTGTTCGCTCAAGACTTCTTCCTCGATGAGACGGTGGAGATAAGAGGTCTTCCCAGATTGAAGAGGTCCGAGAATGAGGAACTTCATCTTGGGTTTATTATGGAGTAGAATTGTTTAAACCTTGATAACGTAGTTGCTAGGTTAATAACAACTACGTTATTCTTGAGGGATAGTAACGACTAAAATTTTGAGTGTTCGTTTTTTTCCGCCCGAGGGAGTAAGAGGACAGACGTGTCTGCGAGATGCTTGCCCGCGAGATGCTTGATATTCTGTGCATTCTTGTGCGGATTGGCGAGATTAACGATGTTCTGGCAAATCAAACCGTCAAGTCTTTCCATCCTCGGCTTGAGGACATGAAGAAGTGCCTCACCAATAAAGTCATCATTGCTCACTTCCTATACGAAGAGAGTCTCAAGAAACGAGCCCGGTTGGGTCTATTCTAAATTAAGTTTAGCTAAACCTCCTTCTAGTAATACTCTCGAGAGTATTACTCCTCCATCCACTCCTCCAGGAACTTGACCACCTCAGTGTTTCCTGCCTCTCGAGCTCTATGCCATCCCACTCCTGGGTCCACGTCATCTCTGCCCCGAACTAATATTTTCACCGCTTCTAAGTACCCATTGTCACAAGCCACGTGAAAGAGTTCGTCCCAGTTGAAGCACGACTGAGCTACTAACAGATTGCAGAACTGAAGGAGGAGCGAAGTCTTCTCTCTTCCTAACCTATCGATACTCTGAGCTAGTAAGAGGTAGAACTCCCTCCCACCTCCGAACAGCTTCTTCGCTCCTTTGATGATCTTTACTCCACTCTCGTAATCACCTCTTTGGCACACCTCGATGAGGTGTTTCTCCTCTTCTTCACTCATTGCCGAATATCGTTGACGATCTTCGACTAGAGTACCTTCTTACCTTTACTCTCGAGTATTTATACCTCCCTTCACTCCTTACTCCGCTTCTCTCCGTTCCTCAATACTGTGCTCTGTTCGGATGGTCATCTCCAGTTGCAGGGCCGCTACACTGTGGTACAGCAACTTGAAAACGTACGGCATGTTGGTCCGGGTCACGGAAGCCTTGCACTTGCACCCCCCGATACACCCACACTTGTTGCAGACATCGGTTTGGTACTTGTCACTGGCGAAGAACATTCTCTCCCACACCGAGGCTGCTGCTCCTTGAGACTCCATCGCGTCACGTTCCATCCCCCCGAACTTGATCGAGGTGAACTTGGTCCCGTGCTTGCGTCCGTGATTGGCCGGCTGTCGCGTGTACGACTGGTTGGGGCCCTCAGAGCGAGCGCTGAGTTTGTCCAGAACCATGTGCTTGAGTCTTCGGTAGTAGGTCGGTCCGATGAAGACGCTCGCCTTAACCTCTCCGTTCGCTCCTCGTCCCAACATTTCTCCTGACATGCCCGAGTACATTACCTCTTCTCCACGTCCCTGAAACCCGTGCCGGTTGAGGGCGTTCCCAACTTGCTCCAGGTGCTTAACGATGAAGCAGTCTGAGTCACTAAAGGGGGTAGCGTCTTGAAAAGTCCCAGTCAAGGCAGCAGCCTTCCCGGTGACGCACTCGACCAGTTGCCCGATGGTCATACGCGAAGGGAAAGCGTGAGGATTGATGATGATGTCTGGAGTGATCCCGTCCGCGGTGAAGGGCATGTCTTCCGGGTTCATCAGCAGTCCCACTGTCCCCTTCTGTCCCTCAGTGCTGGCGAACTTATCTCCGACGATAGGGGCGCGAGTGAACCCCACTCTCACCTTGACCAGCTTGTTCCCGTCTGCCGTCTTGGTGATGTGAACCTTGTCCACGAATCCCACCTCTTCCAGTTTGTGAATCACACTGCTGTCCTCTCGAGTGCTCCCCTTCCCTTCTCGTCGAGTGGTCTTGTGAATCACCACCACGCCGTCCTTAACTGGGCTCCCCTCCTTGATGATCCCTTCCGCGTCGAGATAGTTGTAGTTCTTGGTCTTGTCCAGAATCTCAGGACTGAAAGGCGCCTCGATGGTCTCGATGGTCTGGTTGTCGACGTTCCTCTCACTAGCTGAGTAGGTCTTGTAAACAGTGATCACGAACAACCCTCGTTCCACTGAGGCTCGGTTCATGATGATAGAGTCCTCCTGGTTGTACCCAGAGTAGCACATGATCGCTACTACACAGTTGGTTCCAGAGGCGAGGAACTGGTAAGCCAAGTACTCACTCATCCGTGGGGCTACCAAAGCCCTCTGAGCGTAGTGTAGCACGTAAGCCGAGGTGTCGAAGCGTTGTAGGAAGTTGAGCGCGAAGATGGAGATGGCTTGCTTAGTCATAGCCCCACTGTAAGTGTTACGTGGACTCTGATTGGAACTGGGCCAGGGGATGATGCTAGAACAGATGCCCAGGATCATGGCGGGGTGAATCTCACAGTACTGACTGCGAGGGTTGAGACGGTCAAGAAAGGTACTGACCAAGCTGGTCTGCTCTTCCAGAGTGTCGACGTACTGAATTATCCCTTGATCGATGAGAGTGTGCCACGACTCAGGGGTGACCTTATCGTTGAGGAGAATCTTCCCTTGCTCTACCACCAGTAGGGGTCGAGAACATCTCCCACTGTCGCACATGACCCAAACCTCTCGCTCTCCACTCTTGTACGCGATACTAGTGTCGTGGTGCAGCCTTGACACCTTCCGAGCTTGACGCAACTTTCCCAGCAAGATACCAGGACGTTCTGTGGTCCCGACCCAGACTCCATTGAGAAAGACTTTGACGTGAGTACAGCGAACCAAGTCCACTCCGGAGTGGAACAATTCCCCCAGACTCTGCAGGTAGTGCATCACCACCCGGTGGTCTGACCCGCTAGTGATGTGACCAGCCATCGACATGTTCTTGACCAAACCGGTGTTCTTCCCCTCTGGAGTTTCGGAAGGGTCGAAAACTCCCCACTGACTGGAGTGGAGAGAACGCAACCGAAACGACCTGCTCTCGATGTTCCGGTTACTGGTGTCACGCTTCATGTGTGAGAGGGCGCTGAACCAGTTCAAGCGCGTCATCAACTGGCAGACTCCTACCTTGGTGAACCCGATCTTCTGCACGGCCCAGTTTCCGCTCCCCATGCACTGGTGTATCTCTTTGGTGATACAATTCTCTCGTTCGAAGATGGTCACGTTGTTGGGGTGGGAGTCGAGCTTCTCCTTGACATTCTCGAGGTACTTCTGGTAGAAGCCTCTGACTAAGTCCTCCAGTAACTTTCCGTCAGTATCGCACCTCTTGTTGGCGAAGTGATCACGGTCATCCTCGCTCCTCCTCTTCAGGAAGACTTCCACCATTCGCTTCACCATGTACCCGAGAAAGTAAGGCTTGGTCTGTTGAGGTAGGTTGGAGAAGAGTTCGTCGCGAAAGAGTTGATTGATGAACTGAGCTTGGTTGTCCTTGGCGATCGTAACTGTACTCAAGCGGAAAATCTGGTCAGCGGCGTTGATGTTACGAGAGTGGGCTGAGTTCTCCAGAATCACCTTGACAATCTCTTCTGCCTCGGCGTCGTCAGGATCAAACCCGAAGATTGCTCGCATCTTCTCAGTAGAATCCTGGTCCATCGTCCACAAGTTGACAGGATCGCACAAGGCGCCGTAAATGTGGAGAATAGTCCCTACCAAGACCGGTTCCTTGATCCCGGAGAGGAGAGCAACCAAGTTGAAGTTCTTCTCGATGAAGAGCTTGATCACTCCGGGCTTGCTCCCTCGCGTTACTACACTCCTCACCTCCGCTGTCATTCGGTACTTCTTTCTCTCTGCCTCTTTGTGAGGAGGCCAGACGAAGACACGGTTGTACTCGATCCGTTCCTGAGTCACGATCACTCTTTCCTTCCCGTTGACAATGTAGTACCCTCCTAGATCGTAAGGGCACTCTCCCATCTCGATCATCTCGTCGTGAGTCTTCCCGTAAAGAAGGCACATCTCGCTCTTGAGCAAACAGGGTAGTTCCATCACCTTCTGGTTAGGAAAGCACTTAGACTCAGTCACTCCGAGGGCGTTGACAAAGTTCTGAACAATATCGACGTGAACAGTGAGGTTGTAGTTCATGTCTCGCAGCCGAGCTTGCTGAGGGGTAACGGTGGGAGGGAAAACGGAAACGTTCCCGAACTTGTACTGGTACACTCCTTGACTCTTCTTGTCCTCGGCCATGATCGGTTGGGTGGTCCGAATCAGGTGCTTGATGTCTTCGAGCAGGAGATTGTACGGTTCCAACTTGTGAAAGACTAGCCCTCGGTCTCGAAAATAGAGATCGAGGTACTTCCACACGTCGAGGTTGGTGGATTGAGGTGGTACCTCGAAAGGAGGGTTCAACTTCTGGTCGAATTCTTCAGCTAGCCGTTCCATTCTCGGGTTCTCTTTGCGACTTTGTGTTCTCAACTCTTTCTCTCGTTCTCAAGTTCAGTTTTGTCGTGAAAATGCAGAACGTCTTAAAAACTGTTGCTATCGGTAAAGGTCCTTGTGTCCTCACGTCTCCAAGTATCTCCAAGAATGTCAGCCCTCCTTCCTAAGGTGGGGCACTTGCAGGATGTGGACGTGGACCGTGCGAGCGGGAGACTCAAGAGTGAGGCTTTCGGGGCGGGTGGAAAGCCGGTCCTGATCATGATTTACGGGAGCTACTGTGGTCACTGCATCAACCACGCTCCTGACTTCGTCAAGATCTTCAACGAGTACAGACAACGGAAGGTGTTCATGTGCGCTATTCAGACAGATGACAAGGATCCCGGCACGCAGCGTCTGATGAAGTACCTTCCCGAGGTGCTCAACAAGAAGGGAATCCAGTTCCGGGGCGTCCCCACTTACGTGCTGGTCTCTCCAAACGGCCAGTGGCGGGAGGTGAGTGGACGGACTCAGGAGGAGCTGCGGCGATTGGTGGGTTGAAAAGTAATACTTTAAGGAGTATTACTTGAGTGAGAAAATGATCTTGAGATTAGTGAGATGAAGTTAGAATACTTCGACGTTCAAGAATGGAGATCAAGTGCCCAGCTTGTGAGAGAACTGGGAAAGAGATGAGTATCCGGATCCACTACGGACTCCAACACGAGAGTAAGGCTCAAAAACAGGAACGATTAAGCCGAGAGGGAACTTACTGGAACGGGGACCCTCTCACTGTTTCTCTTAGCGCTCCTCGCGACTCTAGTGGTCAAGTCAAAGGTGTCAAGTGTCCAGAGTGTCCTCTTCGGTTCAAGAACCAGATCGGGGTGATTACTCATCGCTCTAAGAAGCACAAGTACCGGAAAGCTCCGTACGTGAAGAAAGCAAAGCGTCGTGATGAGGGTGAAGAGGATGAAGCCGAAAAGAGCGAGGAGGGCGAAGAAGAACCTGTAGAGAAACCAAGCGAAGAAGTTTACGTCTCACCCCCAACTCGGTACCTCACACTCGAGGAGGTGTTGCAAGCTCGAGAACGCCCGCCTTACACTGAGGCGGAACTAGCCCAGTTCGAGAACCTCTTCAAGAGACTGAGTGAGTTCTCTCGAGGGTTTACTGAGGTCGGGACTGAAGGAGCAGAGGAACTGTTCCGTCGCATTCGAGTCGGGTTCCCTCTGCAAGAAGGCGAAGATGAGCTGCTCGGAGTTCTGCTCGAGAGTCAGGAACGTCACGTTCTTCAACAGCGCGAGAAGTTCCTCAAGGTGGTCTGCGGTCAAGTTCGGACTACTCAGGAGGAACGGAACCTCTTCATCGGGAAGTACATGAGAGGGAGAGTGAAGTGAAAATGATTATTACCTCACGAGGTAAATAACCTCACACTTTTTCTCTCGCCGTACAGAAATGGAGAAAGAACTCTTGCAACGTCTCGATGATCAGGCCTCAGGAGGGTGGCTTTTGGGAGTCCCGTATCAACTCGCTTTCGTGGCTGAAAAGCTCATTCGCAGGTACCAGCTCCCCAAACGCCCAGAAGAGCAAGCCAAGTTCCGGTGTGTGCAAGAGTTCCTTCCTGTTGAGGTAAAGATTCCTGGTGATCTCAGTACTGTTTTCGCGGAAGGGGTAGAGACGAAGAAGTTCTCCGTCAAGGACTACCGTGTTCAAGTTCATCTTCCCGAGATTGCTCGTAACCCCGTCTTTGAGAGGTACCAGTTTCTCAACAACTTTTCGGATCGGTGGTACCCTTTCTTCGACAAAAACAGTAAGTACCACTTGAGAGAGTACCTGAAGAACGAGAACCACGAGAGGTGCTATGGGTGTCAACTTGATAAGACTGCTCAAACACTGGGAGAGGTGCTGATATTGCTCACTGCTCAAGGGATCAGCTTTGAAGGGTTCCTCCCCTTTCTGCAAAAACATCCTCTCCGTTACGTCGAGATGCTCACCACCAAAGGGAACCCCGCACAAGGGTACGTGACCACTGGAGTAAGGGTATCGGAAGGGTTCGGAATGTTCCAGTTCAGTATCAGAGTGGTCAACTCTCACGTTACTCGCGAGTCTACTGACCTGTGGTTCCGGTTCGAGAAAGATCCTCTTACTAGAAAGGAGACAGCCGGGGTCAAGGTTGTGTACAACAGTGCTAAGTTCGTTTTTTCGAGAGGGATGTACCCGGACGAGGTGATCTCGTTGATGTCGGTCTACACTCAAGATCGGGTCCTCACCCCTACTACCAACGGGTTCGTGGTCACGAAGAAGTTTCAGTACGGAACTCTCACGACTACTTTCGTCGTTGACCCACCAGTAAGGAACGTCAAAACGTTCACACCTCTCTCCCTGGGAGAGTATCAACGCCTCTTCGGTAGTATTCTCAAAGGGTTAGACGAGGAAAGTTTTGCTCGTGTTGAAGAAGCGGGTATGGAACCGTACCGGAGAGTCTTGGACCTGATCAACCGCTTTCTCGAGAATCTTGAGCCTCAAGTACTTTTCGCTGATGAAGAGCTAGTCGATTTCAGCAGCTCTGACCCTCTCATCAAGATGCTAGAAAACCTCAAGTTAACCCCGAACCTAGATTACCTTCCTCTGGTGACTTGTGCTCAGTACGGGTTCCTCCCTCTCTTCAAGTACATTTCTGAGCGCGAGGGGTACACCTTCTCGTTGAAGGGAGAGGAAGAAGAGATCGACGAGTGGGTAGACTGGGAGGTATGTGTTCCCTGTGTACGAGTGGCTCTGCAGTACTGTCAGCCAGAGATTATCGAGTACCTATACCAAGCGGCTGGGTCAAGACTCAACAATCTCATTCAAGAGGAGAGTCTCGAGGACGTGGAGATGATGCTTCCGCGCCAACTCATGCCTACTCTCCTCAGAATGATGAGGGAGTACGATAATGAGATAGACACCCCTATCTCTATCAACAACCTAGTTCGAGGTCTCACTCCTGAGTTAGTCCTGGAGTACGAAGAGACCTTAGCAGTAATATTTTACGAGTTCATCGACAACCTCGGGATGTTAGAGGATTCTGAGCTTCTTCCCAGTAGCGAATCGACGCAGTTTGCACGCTTGATCCCCGACAAGTACGTGAGCGAGTACCTGGAAAAGTTTGACGAGAACGAACCAGAAGACTTGGTGGAAATGGAAGGAATCTTCGCGATGCTTCGAGGTACACACCCTCACCTCTTCAAAAAGTGAGTTGTCTTTCCGTTCTCCCTCTTCAATCACTTCTCTTCCTTTCGAGTACCTCTGACTATCATCAACCATCTTCGACTATCTTCGACTATCTTCGACTATCTTCGACTATCTTCGACTATCTTCGACTATGCGCATCTTTGCTCTCGTCGAGACCTTCACCAACGTCGAGACGATTCAGTCTCACCCTCACGTGAATTACCTGAAGTTCTTTCAGACTGAACACGGAGCCGAGAAATACCTGGACGAGGTCTTGAAAGAGAGGTTCAAGAGTGCTCGGTTGGTGGACAGAGAAACGCTGAGAGATTTCGCTGATACCGTTTGCGAGGGACTAGACGGTGATGCTTACGATCAGATCAACGAGGGTCCCTGGGCAAAGGAAGAACAAGTTTTCCTCCTTTGTCGAGATGTACGTCAAGCTCGTCTGGAAAGGTGGTGCTGCGCTGAAGGGTACCTGTTCGAGATACAAGAGATCGAGGTTCACGAGTGAAGTAAGAGATCAAGACGAGTGAGTTTTACACCTTCAGAGGTGTAAAATGAACTCTTTTGGAGTGTAAATATTCTCAGTAATCCAAGTATGGACCAGATCACTCACCTGGTTCGTACCCACCTCCTCGAGTTCTCGAAGCAAGTAGCCATTGAGTTCTCTCTTACAGTCGAGGAGGTGGACTGGTGCCTCCTCGACCGACCTCATTTCTCTCTCGAGGGGTACGAGAGGATATTCGGAGGAATCTTTCAACAGTACACTCCTGAAGAATTCTCCCTAATCTTGAGGTACCGGTACAATTGTTCTCCTGCTCTTCTCCCTCTCTTTGAGAAGGTTCGGGAGTGCGTCAGAGTAATCGACACCTTCCTGGGGATGCTCTTGAGAGATTCAGAAGAAAAACCGTGGATGGAACTCTTTCGCGATCAAGAAAATACCGAGAAGAAGGCGATCGAGTACCTTCGTCATCACGCGGAGCTGATCAGCTTCAGCAGTTGCGTCCCGCTGCTCAAGTTAGCAGAAGAGACCTCGAGCGTGATCCAGCTGTACAGTCTCAATAAGCACCCCCGAACTGTGATCGGAACCTGGTGCCAACACGGGTGCCTCTCTGCTCTCCAGTTCCTCGTCCCTAAGATTCGGTACGGTATATCAGAGATAACAACCTGGTTGAGAACGTCATACTACTTCTCTCATCCTGAGGTCTTTTTGTACTTGCTCGAGCAAGTA
Organism: uncultured Verrucomicrobiota bacterium; assembly: GCA_964602595.1. Classification (GTDB taxonomy): domain Bacteria; phylum Verrucomicrobiota; class Verrucomicrobiia; order Limisphaerales; family UBA9464; genus CAIWAH01. Next base: position 152,568 of record CAZRRO010000005.1, read on the forward strand.
CCGGCCCCTTTCGAGTTCTTGTTTCACCAGTGTCACCTAGAATACCTCCCCATGTTGTACCCGCGAGAGTTTCTCAGAGTAGTAGAGGGACTGCGCGAAAAGCTGATCACTCGTCCCGAGACGCGGTTCGGAGTTTTTCCCTTCGAAGATCTGGTTAGAGGTGTAAGCGTAGAGTACCTCGAGAAGAACCCCGGTGTACTAGACAGAGAATTTGAATGGTGGACCAGACAGATCAACGAGGATTACATCCGAATCGGTCGAGCGAACACGAAGAGTGCAGAGCAGTTTTTCCGGTTGGTTCCCGAGAGTATCTTGCTACGAGTCTACAACCTCAACACTTACGTGCTCATCACTGTAGTGACGTGCTTGTTTAGAACTCGACCGGAGATCTTCGCCAAGTACAAGGCTACTGTCTCGGTTGTTCAGTACGGACAAGAGCACGAGGGAGAAGAGGAAGGGCACGATGAAGAGCGCACGACAGTTTTCCCTCTTCGAGAGAAGGGAGATTTGCGAAAGATAACGATCCAAAATTTGGACGACCCAGTCATGCTCTGTTTCGAGAGTAGACATGAATGAGTGTGCGAGGACGTGAGGACGTTCCTGTGTAGTAGCTCAGGATAGCTCTAAAATTACTCCTTGGAGTAATTTCTAAGGGCAATTACAGGGGGAGATACACGTGTAGAACTGAGTTCTCGTCGAGAAAAACACACTTTTCAGGGTAACTTTTTGGTCTTTATATAATTAGGCGCCCCACGAGTAAACACAAGTCGAACTAATCCCGGAGAAAGGGACTTAGAATGAAAGACAAAAGTCATCACCCTTTCTTCAGGGACATGAACAGTTGTACACGAAAACATTTTTGGAGTATTCACCCTACTGTCCCTTGCAAATGCCGCGTCGCCGCTCAACTCGTTCAATCGAGAAGGAGTAGTCTTCTCGTCTAACAATTAACAAGCAGACCCCTACGACTTTTCGACTTAACTTCGAAGCGAATGGGGCTTAAAGACCAACTTGTTAATTTTTAACAGGAAGAACAAGAGGAAGGGAGAAACAAGGATGAAGTTAGAATGTTATCTTTTTGAAAGGGAGAAGAAGATCGGAGTAACTTCAAGGGAGAGTAGATAATATAAAGACCAAGAAAGTTAACTCGAAAGATAAAAGTACTCCTGTAAGAAGGGTGAAGACTCTTGTCTTTCACTCAATGTCCCTTTGAGAAGGTTCAAACAGACATGTGTCTGTTTAATCAGTATGAAAGGTGAACATTGTTAAGACACGAGTTAACAACCTTGGCTAAGGAGTAAGCAAAGGGTAAGATAAATTAGTGATTGTTCATTTCTAAAGTACCCTCCCTTCTCCTCCACAAAACGAGTCGTCGCCACTATCGTCATCGAAGCAAAAGGAGGTAGTCTTCCCGTCTATCAATTAACAAGCAGACCCCTACGACTTTTCGACTTAACTTCGAAGCGAATGGGGCTTAAAGACCAACTTGTTAATTTTTGAAGGGAAGAGTGAAGAGAAGGTCAAACAAAGGGTGAAACTAGAAAGTTATCCTCATCAAAGGTGTAGAGAAAATGTACGTGTTCTTAGGGAAGTGCCTGATAATCTAAAGAAGAAAATAACGAGGCAAACTTGAGTACACGCTAGTTTCACCTTCTGAAGAGGGGTGGAGATGAAGTTGTGTCCTCAACAACCTTCTAGAAGGGAGAAGTATGTTGTACTTTTTCTCGTTCGTCGTCAACATCGATCATCAACCATCAACATCATCGTCATCAATGTAACGAAGGGTAGAGCACTTGAACAAGAAAGTTGAGAAGTGTTCCGTACGCTTGTTGCTTCTCCAGCAAAGTCGAGCGGGCTTTGCTACAACTGAGGGGAAGAGTGAAACAAGGGAGTAAGAAGGGACAAATTAGAAAGTTATCCTTCTCAAAAGGCGAAGAGAGAATCAACATAATCACAGGGACTGTCCTGATAATCTAAAGGCCAAGAATAACGAGGCAAACTTGAGTACACTCTCTTTCTCCCTCGTACAAGGTGTAGAAGTGAGGTTGTGTCCTCCACAACCTTCTAGAAGAGACGCAAGAGAATAGTGCGATTATAAATTTTCACGCCCAAGTAAAGATCACCATGCGTACCTCACTGGTCGTCGTGATCTTGACGACAGTCATCCTAGTGGTGATCTTTGCTCGAAGGAAGAGAAATCTCAAGGTCGACGCTCCAAGAGTACAGATCCAAAACTTCCTCACTTCCGTTTCAGTTCTACCGGTGTTTTGGGCAGATACGTGGAAGAATAACACGCCTGAGGTAGGTAAGTACGCTGTTGATTCTTGCATCAGGTCGAATGATCCTAATGGCCAGCCGTACAGCACACCCTATCATGTCTCAATGTTTACGATTACTCCCGCATCAAGCGTTCCTTTCACCAAGGTAACTTTCGTCACTGACACTCCTCTCAAAGTAGGAACTGTCTTGGAGTGTACTCAAGTGCAAGGTCCTAAGATGACTCTCTTCGTCGATAATTCGACTTTCCCCTTCGGTGTTCGTATCGGAAAAGATTTCCCTTTCCCAAAGTTCTTATACTACACCTCTGCACCTACACAGTGTGCTACTGTTCAAGCTCCTTTTGATGGGTTGTTGAAGCCTTGTTAAGATTGATGGAGTATCTTCATACCTCGAGAGGTATCAAGTCTCCTTTCTTTTCACTCCAGCAACGGTTTCACTCCTTTCTCCACCACCCAGGAGTAGTACTTCTGACTGAACTCTCTTGCCCCTCTCTCGTCGACAAAATCGTACCCCACCTTCTCGTTCACCTCCAGCAACACCACGCGGTGCTCAGTAGTGACAAGCAAGTCCACCCCGAAGACCTCGTACCCGTACTTGGACTCTTGGTAAGCCACAGCTGGGATGCACTTACCGATAGCATGAAGGACACGTTCTACCTCGCATAGTAACTTCTCTTTCGCTTCTGATGTTCCGAGCGGCACCCCGAGGTAAAAATCTTCAGGGTAGAACCAGTTAGTCTCGGTACTGTCAAGGTGAGTGTCGTGAACAGCCTTGTTGGAGTAATCTCCGTCCTGGTAGAACTGCGAAGCAGTTAGGATCTTCCCGAAAGGGGCGACATAGTGTTCTCCCTTTGAGTTGACTAGGATGTAGGTACGGAGGTGGAACTTTCTCCCACGAAAGAGCAGGGGGTTGCGGACGTACTCACAGGCCACCGCTCCCTTGTAGAACTTGTGCAGAAACTTCTTCACTCGGAGCAGTTCCGTTGTGGTAGTGACGATGAAGATGTCCTTCCCAGCGTAAGCTCCAGTCCCCACCGGTTTGAGGATTAGCACCTCTCCCTCTTCCACCTTCTCAACTTGACGAAGAGGTCGTGTGGAAGGGAGCCACTCTTGCAGACTCTTCTGTTCGGCGAGCTTGTCCTTGAGAGTGACAGCTCTCTTCTCGTTCCGGAGCAGGTTCTTGACTCGAGACATGACCTTGTAAGTAGAGTGATCGAAAACTCCTTCCGTCAACTCGGCGTGAAGGTAAGTCACGGTAGTGACACCAGGGACCTCGACTAGACCGAGTTTTTCCAGGTATTCTCTCAAGTACTCTTGGTGCAGTCCAGCTTGGCCGGAGATGAGGTAAGACATGCAACGGGGAGAACGGAGGAGAAATGAATGTAGCGTGAAGGGTGAAAGCGAAAGAGATTTCAACTCAATTTTTCTTTCGAGGAGCTCTCAACCCGTTTGGGCCGATGTGTTTGACCCACTCAGCAGAGTCGCGAATGTTAGCGATTACTTTCTTCCCACTAGGAGAGTAAATGTTGAGGTCTTTGTCCAGTCTTAAGTAAGGTACCTTCTGATGTTCGGAGAAGAGAACAATCCACTTCTGACCCTCGCGAAGAGTGAGAGGGTGGTACTGGGGAGTGCAGTCAAACTTCTCCAGGATGCAGTTAACTTGACGGACGAACTCGAGGATTTCTTCACGCGATTGAGCCATTCTGTTGTCTTTAGCTAAAGTTCTCGAAAATGAGTCATTTTTCGCAGCTAGTAAGCAAAGTAACATGTCCCACCTTCCTATCAGAGAAACGCTTCAACAGTTATCTGACCAAGTCAGGAAGTTAGCCTTGGTCGAACCTCAGTTCCCGGAAGCTTACTGCGACGTGGCCAGTTTCTTTCTGTACGACTTCCTCGCTAAGAAAGGGGTTCGTTCTGAGCTCGTTTCCTGTGTTGTCGAACAACGCGGTCATACCTTGATTCGTCTCCAAGGTGAAATTCTGGTTGACTTTACTGCTCACCAGTTCCTCTCCCTTCGAGAGTATACCGACGACGAGTACGGGTACCCTCTCATTGCGGGACCGAGAGAAGAACTGGAGGAACTGGGGTACACGAGAGTACATGTTCTGACCGAGAAAGAAAAGGTAAGGGTGTACTCGGACGCACTACCGACTCTTTGCAAACTCTTAGAAAGGTACCAGGAGAAGATTGTCGAGCGATCCCAAAAATGACCTCTTTTTCTCTCCTCTCATCAAAATGCACTCTCCTCTCCCGATGACGCAAATCCGCGAAACCGAGAAAACCCCCTCTTCTTCGTACTTCCACCAAGTCATCGTCTACGGTGGCCTCCTCGCCACGGTACTGGTCTGCTTGCTCATCCTGGCTACTCCTCGGGACGACGGTTCCATGCAGTGCCTTCGAACCGAGTGTGAGGGAAAAGAGTGCTTTGTCTGCACTCAAGTCAAGGACCTCGAGAACCTTAAGAACGAACGAGAGAGTGTCATCCTCCTTCTCGTCGTGACTCTGGGAGTAGGTCTGGTCCACTACTTTCAGAAGAATACCCCCGCAACACTCCCGCTTGAAGGAGTAGAGGTATGAACCGCACTTTTAGAGTACGATAACACTTCTAGGAGTGTTCTCGATACTCACACTTACACTCACTCTTTCGTGAATATAAACATTCTCGAGAGACTCAAATGCACCCTCCCTCTTACAACGTACAGCAAGACCTCCTTGAGGCACAGTCGATCCGCTTTCGGGGAGTCTTGGTCACTCGGCTGTTCATTTTCGGGGTTCTTTTGAGTATCATCTTCGTGGTTAGTAACGTGGCCCTTTACCGATCAAAAGCAGATCAACTGCTCCGTCACGACAGTTTGTACTTCGGGAGTGAGGTCAAGTGTGAACCCGCAACCAATACCTCTAACAGTGTTTGTGACGAGAATCACCTCTGCATTGTTTGCGCCCCAGTTCGACTCTTCAACTCGGGAGGGTACTTTCACGAATTGTACGTCCCTTCTCTGATCACGATAGTGATTTCACTCTTCGGGTTGGGGTGGATTATGTGCATGAGCTTCTGCGAGGTTTGCAAGGAGGGGACAATGGGGTTCGGAAATGATGCGGTAGTGTAATTAAAGGTTGAAGATACTAGTACACGAACCCAAGAGCGCATGTGGTCTCACACTAGTGAGGTCTGGTCCGAGTTCACTCGGCAAGGGTGTCTGATTGTTTACGACGGAGATCCAAAAGAGCAGTTTATCTTGAGATCAGTAAGTGAAGAACGAGAAATCCCTTTGGTGGAGTTGAAGGAAGAAGACTTCACTCGTCTCATCTTGATGAGTGTTGACTTGGAACGAGTTAACTTCAACGGGAAAGAAGGACACGTACGGGAGCTTTACGCAAACGACTGTGTGGGAATGGAGTACCTTAATAGGTTCACGGGCTTAGAGTACTTGGCTCTTTCCAGTCTTGAAGTTGACCTCTCTGACCTCCCTGTAAGTCTGAAAGGGTTGTTGGTTGAGACCCTTGACGAGGAGGAAGTGGAGAGAATTAGAAGGGAGAGACCGGGGTTGGAGATAAGGGAGGCGGGACAATTAGTGCTTCGTCCTGGCTTCATTGCTCAGGCAGCGGTGTAAAGTTATTCTTCTGGGAGAATAACTATTCAAAGATAATCTCAGCATACTCTTCTTCAGGTTCATCCTCGAAGATAATCTCTACCTCCGGTTCTTCGAACATTCTCCGATACTCTTCCGGGTAGTTGATGAAGACTAGCTCCGGAACAGAGAGCTGAGAACACCTCTCAATCTCTCGGGACAGGAGACTCTTCCAGTCGATTCGGTCGTACCAAACGTCTTCTTGGAGGATGCGGATGACTGAGTAACCGTGGGTGAGGGCTTGCTGGACCTTGTAACGATCTCGTTGGTTTGTCACTTCAGGAGAGGTCCAGATACTGACTTGAACAAAGTGCTGTCTGCCATCGAGCTCGACAATAATACGGAGAGATTCAGAGGTAAAATCAAAAGGTAGTTTGGTCCGTTTCGCGTGCAGTTCATTTCGGCACCAATCAAACGAAACTTGTTTCCGAAAGGATGGATGAAGAAGGGTAAGAAAAGACCAGACTTTCGCTTCAGTCTTCTTCAGTACACAAGTGCACCACTGACCTTTCATTAAGTTTCCGCCCATCATTGAGAAATTCTCAAAACAAACATCACACTTAATTTTATACTTTTGACCACTTCCTTTGAGTACTTTCCATACTGGCGGATTTGATTCATGCCACCCTTCCAGAACTCTTCTTCCTACTTCATCGGTAGAATTGTACCAAGTTTTGGCAACACAATGATTGCAATTTGACTTTCCACATACCTTTCGTGGAGGAACCGAACAGAAATGACACCAGTTTTTCCTAGTCAAAACGTTACTTTGAATCGAGAAGGTATGAGGGCATTGATCACAGTTAATCTTCAGCGTTGTAATACTTCCTCGTATTATCGTCCACGGAGAAGGATTTGACTCATGCCACCCTCTAAGAACTCTCTTTCCTAATTCGTCTACAGGATTGTACCAAGTTTTTGCAGCGCAGTAATCGCACGTCTTATCTTCACATACTTTCTTAATCGGTACCGAACAATGGGGACACCAATACTTGGAAGCCAAATCATTCCCAGTCATGTCAAAAAAATGCGGGCATCTATCGCACTTGATCTTGAACTTTTGTTTGACAGTATTTCGTACCACTGTCCACGGGGGAGGATTTGATTCATGCCACCCTTCCAGAACTCTTCTTCCTACTTCATCGGTAGAATTGTACCAAGTTTTCTTGACACAATGATCACATGTCTTTTCTCCGCATACTTTCTTGGTTGGTACTGAACAGAATGGACACCAGCATCCTTTTAAAAGTGAACGACTTAATGAGGTGAACTGATGGGGACACTTGTCACATTGAAGTGTAACTGCTTTACCGGTAGTCACCTCCCACGGCATTCTTTCATCTCTCCACTGAGATAAAACTCGTTGAGATATCTTTGTACTAATTCCGTACCATGTGTGAGATGCACACGAATAACAATCTTTGTCACCGCAAAGTTTCCTTCCTGAACAATGGTAACACCACCATCCACTTGTTAGCGCCTTACCTTCAAGATTGAAGGTATGAGGGCATTTATCGCACTTGACACTAACCTCAGCATGAGAGTTTCTTGATACCTTTCGCGTATCTGCTTGAATGTAATTAACTTTCAAATAGAAAGCAAGACTTTTGTAAAAACAACAGTCGCAGCCCATGTTTGTACACATCTTCTGGTAATGTCCTCCATTCCTACACCTCTCTTCATTCTTCCACCACCTGATGATTTGCTGGTTCCGATCTTCACGTTGTTCGAAGTCCTTCATAATCTCCCAGAACCGAGGATCGATGAACTGATGCCAGTCACTCTCGAAGATCTCATTGATACTCTGGTCGTGATCCCTCTTTCCTCCTTTCTTAATCCCCCTCTCTTGGTGCACCTGTTCCCAACACTTCTGAATCACCTCGAACGAAACTCCGGTTTCACTCTCCAGAATACTGAACCACTCTTGAACAAGAGTCTTCACCACTCCTGTGGGAGTGTTAAGTGCGCTCATTCGACCTCTTTTGGCGCGCGTCTAACGCGGAAACCCAATCACTTTTCTCCTTCTTCGTTTTCTCCCTTACAAAGGGGTACGTAAATACACCTAAGTGTATTCACTACCCTCCTTTCTTTCCCTTACTCTTTCTTCTCTCCTTCCTTTCCTCCTTCCTTCTCTCCCCCTATCTTATCTTCGTACACTGGAATGTGCTCGAGTTGGTGCTTGTACAACTTCCCGATCTCCGTGAACCCGAGTGGGAGCAAGAAGAGGTGCGGATCCTCGAGCCCGGCGAAGAGTTCCTTCTCGCTGTTGTTCCACTCGTCGATCTCTTTCAGGTCAGACTGGGGCACCGAGAGCAGGAAGGGTGGGTCCTTGGTCACAGGATCCACGCAGAGAATTCGGTAGTACGGTCCTCTCGAAGTGAGCAAAGCCGAGAAGACTCGGGCTGGGTACCACCCTAGGAAGAGGAAGAAACGCGAACAGGGCCTTTCTTCGTAGGCGAGCTTCAATCTTGAGTCCGCTGAAACCACCGGACTGTGAAGGTAAACTTCCTCAAAGACATCGTCGGCAATCTCTCGCTGCCGAGAAAGGTTCATCCTCTCGGGGTGAAGCCGAGCTTCCTTGATTTCGGCATGAACCTGTGCACTGATGGCGTAGGTGGCGGTCTCGCGGTAGACTTTCTTTTCGGTACTTTCGATGGTGGTCATCTTTTGGGTGATTGCTGAGAAGAGTTTTGAGAAGAGAATCATTTTTCTTCCCAGTGAGGGATGGTTCACGGCTCGTGAACATCGCAGTACTCTCTTGGCCGAGTGCAGATATTCCTACACTTATTCTTCCCTGCCCACTTGCAGACCTGTTTTCTCGGGAGTCGGGTCTCTTTCTCCATAGCCAGAATCTTCTCAGGGAGGTTCTCAACCGGGAGGAAGATAGAGAGAATAGCTATCTTCTCTCGGTACTCGTTCTCGGCCGTAGCCACTTGGGAGAGTAGAATTCGCTTAGCTTGACTCACACCGAGTCTCTGCTCGAGTTTGTAGATAGTAAAGTTTCGGTACTCTTCAGCGTGTGCCTTGATCTCGTTGACGTCTCGACATCTCCCTTCTAGGGTAACCGAGAAGTACCACGAGACCCGGAGTAAACGGCGATCCCATGATCGCTTATTCCGAAGAGCAAAAACCTCCCCTTGTAAGGACTCTCCGATACTCCAGTCGATTTTCTCCTCTTTCCCCTCCTCTCCCTCCTTTCCGTCTTTTCCGTCTTTCCCGTGCTGTGCGATGAAGAGCCAGACGAAAGCATCATAGTCCAGGTAGTTGATACGAGTGTAAAATTCGACCTTACGAGCTACTTCCTCCATTGCCAGTACTTTGGAAATTGAGATTCGTACTCATTTTCTTTCGGTAAGTAAAGCAAAATGCGCTCAACTTTAATTCTCTCGGTGATAGGAGCGTTGGTGCTGGTGTGGTTGTACTTTCACGGCAAGAAACTCAAGCTTTCGGTCTCAGATGCAAAGGTCTTTGTGGGGACACTTTCTGCGACCCAGGTAGTACCTCCTGTTGGTACTGTTTTTAAGGTGACGAGTTGGACTGCCGCCTACGGAACTCAGCTCTCGAGCTTGGCGACCGGAAAGCAAGTATCTTACACTTTCACGAACGGCCCACCTCCCGATTCTCTGTTGAAGGTAGTCAGTAACACAGCCAACACCACCACTTTCGAGGTGGTTCCTGAAGGAGTCAACTTGAGTGTCAAGTCGCGAACAGCTTCGCTACTCACTCTCTCGGACGGGTCTGTTTGGCCCTCTAACCTCGTTCCGGTTGCGGACTGTTACCAAGTACTGAACAGGAGTCTTCGGGCCTCTTGTACCACTACTTTGACAATGGTCATTCACCCCAACTCCAAGTTTCTCCAGCTCGTTTTTGACATGAGTGCCTTCATGACACGTCGAGGAGAGTACAATTCCATGCCTAGGCGTGATCTGGTCGTCACGCCCAATCGCAGTTATTTTTTCACTACTGAAATCTACGACTACCAGTACACCAGAAGAAACGTGGTTACCTTCCCTCCCACTAATCGTGATAGAGCTTTCCAGTGGTTGCAGAACGTAGTTATTGTCGGGACTAAGAACGGAACGGTCCTGGTTGCTAGTACAGACACAACAGCAAAGGTGGCTGATCTACTCAAGTGTGACACTGTGACAGTAACTTACCCCTCCGATATTTCTCTCAAGTATTCCCTTGACAAGTTCATACCGCAACCTAATAACCCTTACTCTTACCCTGATTTCTAAATTTTCTTTCGGTAAGTAAAGCAAGATGCGCTCTTCCACTCTTGCACTAGTGGTGATCGGAGTGATACTGCTGGTCTGGATCTACCGAGGACGCCGCTTCCGTGTCAAGGTATCACCGAGTAGTCTTAGAGTGGTGGCAGAAAATGTGCAGCTGTACTCGATCATGTTCGATACCACCTCGGGTGATGTCATACCAGGAAAGTACGCTGTCGACTCTTGCGTTCAGAACGGGAGCGGGTGGAGAGTAGGGGTAGTCTTGATCCGGACGGTTCCGGATCTTTCCGCTACTACCGTTCACTTCTTCTTCAACAACACTTTCTCGATCCCGGTCGGGACAATGGTGGAGTGTATCTCCGTTAGTGGCAGTACTGTTACCCTGGCGATCGATTCTGGTGATACTTTCTCGTTCAACACTAAGTTGAGACTACAGTACATTGATCAGGAGCACCCTTACATCATTCAACTCTCTAACCAGTCTTACTGGTCTCCTCCTCCCGGTATCACCGGGAGTTGTTACATCGTCCCAGCACCGTACAAGGGGCAGCTGAAAGCGTGCTGAAATATAAGACTCCGAAGAGTTTTATCTTCCTCCTTTACAACGGGGTACTACCCACCCCTCAGGGTTTTTCTCTCACTCTTCACTCTCCTCAGTCCTCGCCGAGCATGCTGTCCCTCTCGTGCTTCAGATTCTCAACTGCCTGTTCCAGTGCCTGGATGCGCTGTTCCAGTGGGACCAACTTCTGGACCAGTGCTCGAGTTTCCTCGGGGAGAAGGAACCGGATCACCGCCTGTCTAGCCGTCAGTTCTTGGTACTCTCGTTGTTGTTCACGGTGCTCTCGAAGCTCCTCGATGTTCTCCTCGTTCTCTTCTTCCTCTTCACAGAGAACCGCATCACAACTGACGAGGCAGAGGTAGTCCATTCTACGGACGTTGGCCTTGAACTCTCTCATCAGTTCCTCGTTTCTCACTTGGTTACTCACGTGGGGCATCTTCTCTTGGTGTTAATTCTACCCCCTCTCAAGGGAGAGGATCAATTTTATTTCACAAGTAGACCCGAAAAACCTCCTTGACTGGTTCTCGACACACTGGACACTGGGGCATTTTTTCAAAACACCGGTGACAAGCCCTGTGTCCGCACTTAGCTGCAGTGTCTTTAGGGTGCTCCAGACAGACGGGACACTCGGTCAGATCTCGAATCTTGCGCCGCAGTGCTACGATGGTCTTCTCTGACTCCCAGAGCAGCTGGCATGTTTTGACGAGAGAAGAAGAGTCCTTTGGCGCTTCCGGTGCAACTTCACGTTTCAGTTCCACCGGATCAACCCCTAACAACTTCCTCACTCTTTTGAGGTCGGCAGTCAGTACCCCTACATCTCTTTTCAAGTGGTAGTTCTCGGTCAGGGCACTCTCGAGAGTGAGCTCGTTCTCTCGAGCTGCTCTCTCGCTAGCTTGTATCGCCACGTCTCCCCCTTCACGACACCAGGCACAAGTGTGTATGTGAACTGGACGCTTGATTCCACAGGAGCAGATCCACACTCGCGTGTAGTTACAGACTCGACAGACATCCACGTTAGTGTGGTTCTTAACCAAGCAGGCTGGGCACTTCCACTTCGGCATTTTCTTGAGAGGGGAAAGAAAAGGAGAAAGAAAGATCAATTTAAGACTTCACAAAGTCTTAACTTCTTTACACTTTCTCAAACCAGAACAAGTCCTGTGTCTCCGCTACTTGGATGAGGTACTCTAGCTGCAAGGCGTAAGTAGGTCCCCAGTTAATGATGTTCTTCTCCATCCACACCACACGCTCTCGTGCCACACTCTCTATCATCTCTTTGGAGTACTGAGGGCATTCTCGCAGCTCGGCTCGGATCCTCTCGCTCCTCTCCGTGGGGTGAAGAGTAGCGAAGAGGTACCCGGCTGCTACCAGGCCCTGGATAAGGGGTTCGAGAATCACGGATTTGAGAGCCATTGTAGGTTTGAAACTCATTGCGAGATGACGAACGAGTCAATTTTACCTAAACACTGAAAGACTGAAAGAAGACGAGAATGGACCCCCTCACTTCCTTGCAGAGAAACGAGGCCATCGCCGTTGAGTTCGAAGATGCCCGGTTCGTCTCTACATACCAGAAAGCTCTTCTGGAGATGAAAGGTCCTAATCTCAAACCAGAAAGAGGACTGGTCAACGCTGGGGCCCGCTTGTTCCACGTTCTGGACGGCTGGGGGATCGGAGTAGGAGAGAGAAGAAGAGTTTCAGAAGACTTTCTCCGAGAAGAGTGGAGTAAGCTCACTGAAGAACAACGTCGTCGTGGACGGGAAGTTCACATGACTCGGATTATCTCTGCTTGTAAGGATCAGGGCCTGGTGGAACGGTTTTGGAAGTGGATGAGGGTGGTGTTCCCGTGAAAGGTGAGTGATACTTAGAAAGTATCACTTGATTCAGAGGTTCAGATCGGCCCCTTATACTCCCTCAAAAAGTGCTGCAAATCCTCCGGCACCCCGATCCCCCACATCTTCTCCACGTCAAAGATACGGATCTTTTTCCCCTCTTTTGCCAATTCATTGAAGACAGGGCAAAGATAGTACTCATTTCCACATTTGATTTCCTTCCGGATCATCTCCTCAGCCCCACGAACGAAATCTTGCCCCTTTGTGAAGTAGTATACTCCGGTGGTCGCATTTTCCGAGATCACTTGCTTTTCCTTCACTTCGCTAACGAATCCGTCGGGACCTAGCTTGGCGTAGCTCCAGCAAGGGTGATTAGACCTGAAAGTTGTGATCCCTCCATCCACCCCTTCCATCTGGTGGAAAAATGCCAGGTTATCCCATTCCAAATACTGATCACTGTTGGCCGTCAGCAAAGGGGTGTCGTTGTTAATGTACTCTTTGGCCAACAAAACAGAACAGGCAGATCCATGTGTTGTTTCTGAGACCGGAATGATGACACAGCCAGGAGCGATTCTTTCCAGAGTACCTCGCAGGTCATAAGTTTCGAGATGCTCTGTCCGAACAATGAAGATAAACCGTGCCTTCTTGAGACGAAGATTGCGAACCACCAGCTCAATCATGGTCATTTCGCCACGAATTTTGATCAATGGCTTCGGAAAACTGTATCCTGCGTTCGCGAATCTGCTCCCCTTTCCCGCCATAGGAATGACCACGTTGATCTCTCCCTCGTAAGCCATGATCGGTTGAGGAACAGCAGTGATCTTGTTTAGATAACTAAGCACTTTAGGTAGGGTCAAGTCTTGAGGGTTGAGAACAGGAAGGACGTGCGCTCCGGAAGCGTAAGCAGCCTTACGGCCGATGGGCGAGTCTTCGATGATCAGCACCTCAGAAGGGGAAACGTGGGCCCGAATCATGCACTGGAGGTAGATCTCAGGACTAGGCTTGGGGTGCTTAACCTCTTCGTTGGAAATGAACCAATCTATGTAAGGAAGGAACCCTTTCTGGTGGGCAATCAGCATCAGGTTTTTCCAGGTACAGTTAGAGGCAATGTAAATCGAGTATCCAGCCTTGTGCAACTGTGCGATCATCTCGATCTTCTCTGTATCAGGCTTGTACTGCAGGACCAGTTCCGCAGTGTACTCCTGCTTCAAGTTCCAGACTTGAGTGTGATCAGTCTTCTTCAGTCCCTTACTCTCACTCAAGCGGTTGAGTTTCTGTGTGGTAGAAAGGCCGTCGTAAGTAGAGAGGTGCTCTTCCCGAGTAATCTCGAACTCGGGGCCTATCACTCTCAGAGCCATGTTGAGCGCGTGGTAGTGGGTCTCACGACTGTCAACTAGACAGCCGTCCAGGTCAAAGCAGACTAGCTTGATGGGCATCTTCGAAGATAGTCAAAAAGAGCCAGAGATCTTCGGAGATTAAAGATCTTTTTAAAGAGCCTTTTTATTTAAGTAAGAACCTTCCGACTCTCTAACTCTTTCCGAGTATGTCTCGCTACCTCAAGTGGATCGCTCACCGGGGGAACCGCTTCGGCCCTAACCCTGAAAAGGAGAACTCTCCTGATCACCTTCGCGCTGCCCTGACGAAGGGGTACCACGTCGAGATGGACGTGTGGTGGGTGGAAGAAAGCAAGTGTTTGATGCTGGGGCACGATCGTCCCACTTACCCTCTCCCTCTCGACCTCCTGACTCACCCTCGAGTTTACGTTCATTGCAAGAACATCAAGGCGGGGGCACACTTGCGCAAGTACTACCCACAAGCTCACTGTTTCGGACATGACAAAGACGAGTTCGTTTTCACCACTCAAGGTGAGTTGTGGACTTACCCTGGGAAAGAGATCACCCCCGAGAGTATCGTGGTGATGCCAGAATGGGAGAAGAAGTGGGAACGCTTTCAACATCCTGAGTGTCGAGGAGTCTGCTCGGACTACCTTCCGGAGTTTCGCCTCCCTCCGTACTTGTTCGGGAAGTGTGTAGCTGTACACAGCGACTACACCACTCTCTTTGACGACCTGAGAGATGACCCACACACCATCTACCTGCCGGATCTACACGGCGATCTCACCTTCCTCGATGTCGATTTTCTGACTCCTTGTTTCCGAGACTGGGAGAAGAGTTATCGCGAATCTCTAACTCAGTACGACTACCTCGTCCTCAACAAGCCCATCAGTGAGAAGTTCCACCTGAGAATGTTCTCGGACTTTGAAGGAGAGAAACCCGACGCCCTGAAGGGCTTGTACAAGGCTAGTCTTACCGTGGTTCCTGATCGAGACTACCTCATTTACGATGTTCGAGGGAAGAGAGTGGAGGAGGTGAGGGTGTAACCCTCTTTTTCTCTAGGGTGAGAGTGCAAGGGTGAAGGTGCGATTCTTTCTGAAGTGAGGGTTTTCGTAGGAAAGAGAGGAGAAAAAATTGATCTGAGATTTTGAGGAGAGTTGAGGTGACATCCAAAAACTCACACACGAAAGTACGCGAGAAAACATCTCCGAATATGTCAACCGTTGCCGCTATCAAGAAGATCTCCACGCTCAAGGAGCTCAAGGAGGCTGCCAAGTCTCTGGGAGTGGCTGGCTACTCCAAGTTCAAGAAGGACGAGATGGAAGAGCTGCGCGAGAAGGCCATCGAGGCCTGCGAGAAGGGACCTAAGGCCCCGATCTCCAACGATCCTCGTCACGAGACTAAGTGGACCGAGGAGATGGTTCGGGGTATCACGACCCTCTCCAAGCTGAAGGAGCTGGCCAAGAGCCTGGGCCTCAAGAACCTCGGCGCCATCAAGAAGGAGGACATGGAGACTCTGGCTGATCAGGTCGTCGATGCCCTCTTGGAGGGGAAGGCACCGGTTGAGAAGAAGTCGGGAGGAAACGAGGCTACTCCCCTCTCTGGACCCACTCGCCACCAGGTCACGAGCGAGGCCTCTATCACCAACCTCAAGAAGATGGCCAAGAGCCTGGGTGTGGCTGGTTTCTCCGCCTTCAAGAAGGAGACCATCGAGGAGCTGCGCGAGAAGATCCTGGAGAAGATGGACGGCGGAAAGAAGGAGGAAGTCGATCACGAGGAACTCAAGGAGGAAGTAGACGACGTTCTCCTTCTGGTCCGGGCCGAGAGAGGTGACGATGACCTCATCGTCACGGTCCCTGCCATCGAGTGGGAGCTGTACTTCACTGAAGTGGCCATCAACCCTGAGAAAATGGCCGACAAGATCAACGAGGTGGTGGAGATGGTGCACCAAGGAACTGAGACCAAGGTCACGGTCAAGTACCAGAAGGAGGTTCGGGAACTTGACACAAAGGGGTGTCGGGTGATGCTGGTCTCCAACTTCTACTGAAGAATGAAGGAAGACTTGAAGGGAGAGATGAAAAGGTGAGAAAAGCCCTACGGGGCACTAAACAACACACGTTCTCCGTGAGAAAAGTGACTTGAGTTACTTCTCTGAAGAAGTAACCGTAACAAGGAGAAGCAAGTGAAGATTCAGTGAGTGAACTCGAGGAGATAGACTTTCCGTACAACGATCTCGTACGGATAACAACTCGACGACAATGCAGTGTGTTCTCTCCAGCAGCAGCTCGGGTCAAACTGTACCCTATTCTGATACAGGCATGCCGAAGAAACGATCTTGAGACCATCAAGGGCCTGTTCCAAACGCAACTGTTACTTGAGTACATCAAGGAGTACTTAGCGGAAGACGACCTCGACAAGGACACCTACGACGAGATCCTTCTCGAAATAGTGTCAGACGCGATTCTCTCTTTCAGTTACGACCAGTTTGTCTGGGTGTACCAGAAGTGCAAACTCGTTCTCGCACCGGAACACTTAACCGTCTGTTGCGCTTTTGACGTGCAAGAGAATATCCTTCTCTTCGAGTCGTGCGAAGATTTTGAGGAGAGTGACCTTGATAAGTTCTTACCCATGAAAGAGTCTCGACAGTGTGGAACTACAAAGGAGATTTATGAAGCCTGTAGGCACCCTTCTACTCACTCCTCAACCACGGGTACACTATCGAGAAAATCCCGTTCGAGTTTCAAGAGAGTCTTACTGCTCGCCGAAGAACTCGTCAAGAGGTCCTCGAGAAAGCCTTGAGTGAGTTAGTGCTTGATCTCCCTGCTGACCTGATTAGGCAGAAGATTCTTGTGCTGATGGAGTACTAGATCGGTAGGAAGAAATTGATCTCTTTTTCTCTTTCCTCTACAAAGGTAACCTGAAATGGACGAATTATTGGAGTCCCTTGCGATCGACTGTGCGAGGAGAGGAGTGGCGAGCACGCTCGATCAGTTGATGAGATTGAAAGCGCACTTCCCGAGATGTTTCCAAGACGTTTATCAAGTAGTTGTGATGGAGGTGTGCACTCACGGTCACGATCTCCTTCTCGAAGAAATCTTAAGAGAACACGGCACTGACCTCCTCTTCGAACACGAGAAGTTCTACCCTTCTCTCTTTGAGGAGGTTTACCCGATGGCACGTCTTTACCCCCGAATCAAGAGAAGGCTGCTAGAGCTTCTCAAACCCAGACTTCGACCGAGAGAGTACTGTCTCGAGGCCGAGAATGTCCTGCGGTCTGCTTGCAACAGCGGGGATGTAGAAACAGTTCGGCAGATCCTGGAGATGCCGCACGGGTTCGGTCTCTTGGACGTCGCCTTGACAGCTGCTGTCCAAGATAACCGGATCGAGGTGCTTGAAGTCATTCTTTCGACGGTTGACGGCAAAAGTGAGGCCGTGAAAGAGGAAGTGATCAAGGCTACTTGTCTCTCTTTCGGAGAGGCTTCTCTCGCGACGAGTCAGTGCCTACATGAGTGGTGCACTCGAAACGGGTGCCCTTCCTTCTTGGACAAGTGCGTCGAGATTGTCGCTGGTAACCTGCACTACTTGGCGAGAAACAACGATGCTGACATGAGCGAGGATTTGGAGAAACTCGACTTCCTCTTTCAGGAACACCTGAAGAAGAACATGCTGATGGAGCACTTGTACCGTCAGTGCATCCTCATCGCCCACGACAGCGTTTACGCGATGATGCTCAACTACGGGTACCCGGTCGAGAGGCTCCACCCAAATCTTATCAAGACGATCGAGACTGCGCGGCGAACTCGCCAGGAAGTCACAGAGAAGGCCCTGCTTGACTTGATTCCAGAACTCCCTGCCGACCTGATCGAGCAGGAGATTCTCACGTTGGTGGAGTGGTAAAACCCAACGGGTCAAAGACCGAGAAATATGATCGTGTTACTCACTCAGGTGAGTCAGTAACACACTTTACATTCTAGGATGCAACAAGAGTTACTCAAGGCTTGCCGAACTGGGGACCTGGAGGGGGTTCTCCACGTGGAAGAAAAGCTTAAGGTGGACTGGTACCAGGCTCTGGGTGTGGCTGCAGAGAATGAGTGTTCAGCAGTCATTGCTCGCGTGCTTGCTCACATCCCTACCACGGAGGGGGACCTCCGATTGAACCGAATCGTAGCTGAGTGTGCTCGAGTGGGAAAAGTGGTAAGTCTTCAAGCTATCTTCGACACCATTTGTTCTCACTCTTACCAAGAACTGGTGCAGGCAGCTTTCAACGAGAGTCTGGAGCATTCTCAACTGAAAGTACTGGAACTAGTCTTGTTCAAGTACAGGATGATCGAGTCGCTCCTAGATTATCCCGAGAAAGGGAAGAGTGGGATGTGGGAAGAGTGTCATCTCATCCTCAACCTCTTGAAAGAGGTTCAACTTAAGCACCAAAGTAGGTACCTCACATTCAAGCTCGGGGTCTTGGCTGTTCACGGGGACTTGACAGGTGTGGAGAAGTTGGTAAGAGAGAATAAGGTAAACAAGACTAAGATCATTGACGGGTTGTACTACGCCTGTTCTGAGTTCCACTTGGAAGTGATGAAGTTTCTCTTCGGGTTACTCCCATTCGAAGTACAGAAAACAGAGTGCGCACTCGCGTTCGGGTTGGAACGAGCTTGTCGAAATTTAGTACCACCTGAAAAGGTGGTTCGATTCTTTGAGTGGTTTGAGCCCACGATACGAGGCCTGATCAAAGCAGTCGAGGCGGTATTCAAGAGTTGGGAAGATGGAGAAATTTGCGACGACAAGACCCGTCTCGAGATTCTAGAGATACTCTTGAAAGAAATTACAAAACGCCCAGAAGTATCCAAAAGAGAGCTGACGTTGCTCGAATGGGCTGTTCGAAAGTGTAGAGATAACCCGTTCACTTTCCCTCTTCTTCTTGATCTTGGTTATCGGGTTGAACCGGAGAGGGAAGAGTTCTTGTGCACATCCAAGAAAGAACGAGAAGAGACTCTCTTCAGGGCCTTGATGGAGTTCACTGAGTTTCCGGAGGATCTAGTCAGGCAGAAGATCTGTTCATTGGTACGGTTCCAAGATGTGTAAGGTACTTTGGACCCTTGCGGTCCTCGTGTAACAAGGTACTTTTACTACTCCTAGGAGTAGTAAATTACCCTTTTTCGAAGAGTCACTCAAACACTCTCACTTGACACTCAGACTCAAACTCACCGTGGTAACACTTGTACGGGTACTTCACTCCTGGTGTGTGAGTGTAACAGAACTCTTTCCCTCGAATGTTCCGCTTCTTCGCCGAAGAGTCAGTCTGGGCCAGCAATCTCCGGTACTCCATCTCAAAGTCGGGTAGCTTAGGGACGATGACGATAGCTTGCCACTCCAGCTTCTTCCCGGCCAGATCAAGGGTGAACTCAGTCCCGAACTTCTCGATGATGGGGTGAAGGAACTCGGGGAGAAGGTTCTTGGAGTGAGGGGCCAGAATCGAGAGGAGTTGCTGTAGAGGGAACATGGCCTGACCCAACTCAAAGGGGGCTGACTTGTAGGTGCTGAGAGACTCGATCAGCTCCGATGTGAAGGGGGCGTAGAAGTGAGGGTAACTCCAAGTCCAACTAGGAATTCCCTCGGTGTAGTACTTGTTGACCCACTCCAACCCTCGCAGGTAGTCGTGACACACCTTCAAGGGGGGAGCTCGGAGCTTAGTAGTATAGTACTCCTTGCGGTAAGCTTCGAAGTTGAAGAGCCGAGAAAGCACTTCCTCGTCGTCCTTTCGCTCTTCGGCTTCTTCTCGTTGCTCTCGGGCTTTTTGGGCTTTCTGACGTATCTCGCGGAGATCGGTACTGACGGGAGCCAGTTCGGACTTGACAAGAAGGTGCTTCTGAATGAGGGGGTCAGCGAACTTGTCAGACTGAACCGAGAGAATGAGTCGAGCCCGCTCGTTTCGGTTGATGTGATGCAGCACACTCTTCAGAATCTCGAGGTTGATCTCTCCCTTCTCAGTGAGGAGGTGCTCATCCGTCTTAGAACAGGCCTCAGTGTAGGCAGCGAAGAGCAGTTCCACTCCTCCCTCGATCAGGTCGATACTGGGAAAGTGAGGGAGAAAGTCGTTCCCGAGCATGAAGCAAAGAAAGACGAAGTCGTTGATGAGTCTTTTGGGAGAACACTCCAACCCCCAGCACAAGTTCTCGTACAAGTACCGGCGGAGCAAGTTGATGTTGACCAGGAACTTAGTCTCAGGGTTATGATCGTAGTTGTCGTCGCGAAGAATGTAGAACTGAGGCGCTTGCAACCCTTGCGACATTCGGTTCTGCACGCTCAAGCAGAGCATGATCAAGTCTGCGTCCAACCCGTACATCACGTAGACCAGACTCGGGTCAGGGTGTCGACGAATGTACCGAATTAGCTTGTGCTCTCCTTCTCCGGGTACTTTCTCGGAAGAGAAGATGATCTGGAGCTTCTGCCAAGCTCTCGACTCAGTCACTCGCACTCGGATCAGGTAGTCAAGGTACTTAGAGAGGTGGTCCATCCACTCGGTTCCCGGAGAGATGCAGTTAGAATCGAACTCCTCTCCAGGCTTGTTCCGGTACCGACGTTGGCGTTGTTGTGACTGCTTAGCCATCCCCGCCGGGCCGTCAATCATGATCAGAAGACTCTTTCGAGGACGAACTCGGTGTATCAACTCGTCTACCATCCGCCCAATCTCGGCAAAGACACGCTTACGCATCACCTTCTCAGGGAGGGGCGCAGGCTGAGGGTGAAACTTACTCTTGATCTCAGCGTAGTTGCCGTACTTGTACACTTTCTGACAGGCCTCGTGAAAAATCCCGTTCATGTCCAGACACAGTACATCGACAGGGGCGTGAAAGTCGATCTTCTTCTCTCTCGTCTTGGCGATGATGAAGGGGACATTCTTGCGCAACCAAGCAAAGAAGCCAGGGATCCCCATTTGTTCAAAGACATTCTGAAGCTAAGACGAATCAGTTTGTACTTATACGAACTCGATGTGAACTCTCTCAGAGAGTTTACTCCGCATAGAAAAGGGGAAAAGAGTTCTCCGAAGAGAATGACCCTTTTCAACGTGTACTGATAGTAAGTCCCACTCGGAAAAGGATAGTGTGATTGACCAAGAAAGTGTCGTTCCCGTCCATCTCCAGAACGATAGGGATGGAGTGCTCGGCGTAAACCGAGGTGATGACTGCGTAGATAGAATCGACCAACATCGACTGGTATCGCTGGTCAAAGGTGGTCTGTATCTCGGCTAGAATCCCAGAAGGGTCAGGAGGGAAACTAGCAACGAGAGTCGCGTGGAGAGTCAGAAGAGTGAGAAGAAGGAGAACTTTGCGCATGCTCGGAGATGTTCGAAGATTCTTCAGAGACGAACAGGGGGTGTAAAATTCACTACTTCAGTCTCGCCAAGCTCAGTTTGTTCTTTTTTTCCAAAGAACGCCTTTTTACAAAGAGACGTTCACATCGGAATGTCACGCTGAGGATTCTGCTGCTGTTCGTACTGAGCTGCTGACAGAATAGTTTGGTATGCTTGACTCTTATCGGAAACTCCAGGAGAAGGGTAACTGATCGGTGGAGGAGGGCGAGCGAAGGTTTGGTAGTGTTGAGAGGCTTGGTCAGGTTGCGGTTGGTAGATCGGTTGTGACACCGCTCCTGACTCAGCTGGAATCTCAGCTACCGAGGTACGCCCGACTTGTGGTGCGTACTGAGATTGCTGCGCGTGCTGTTGCACGTACTGAGGCTGTTGAGGTTGCACGTACTGAGGCTGTTGAGGTTGCACGTACTGAGGCTGTTGAGAAGGAGCGGCCTGAGTCACTGAACCTGGTTCATCGTCAACAGGTTGAGACCGGCCTGTCATCTTGAACTGAATCCCGCTTGAAGGGTCAACCATAATAGTCTCAGCATCTTGTTGTTGCGCATGCTGAGGGGCGTACTGCTGTTGCTGTGCGTACTGAGGTTGCTGCTGGGTGTACTGAGGTTGCTGCTGGACGTACTGAGGTTGCTGAGGGGCGTACTGGGTTTGTTGTTGTGCATGTTGAGGAACATTTCCCTGTGGTTGAGGAGTAAGAAGTTGACGTAGAATCTCGACCACTTGCGGTCCTTCGTACTGACGCAACTTTCCTTCAGCTTGAATCAACAGACAAGGGACTTTCTCCACCTTGACTCGACTAGACTTACTCATTCGAGACCGAATATCAGGATTGTCAATACAGAGAGAGTGACATTCTGGAACTCTTTGAAAGTGGGCCAAGAGAGCTTGGCTCTCAGGCACGAACCCACTCCAAAGGTAGATAAACGCAGCCATTTGCTCTTGTGTCTCTTTTGTTTAAGTACTTCGTTCTTTTCTCGAGACGTTGAGTCTTGTGAGACGTTGAGTCTTGTGAGACGTTGAGTCTTGCGTGACGTTGAGTCTTGCGTGACGTTGAGTCTTGTGAGACGTTGAGTCTTGCGTGACGTTGAGTCTTGTGAGACGTTGAGTCTTGTGAGACGTTGAAGCAATCTTAAAAATTGTAGAGAAGAGTAAAGGTGCGTATTACGTGAAAATGGCTCACTTTGATCTCTACAAGCTCTCTGGTAACCCCGAAGTGGCCCCGTCCTACTTCGAACTGGTAGCTCCAGCCAACATCGACTACGTGGCCCGAAGAATTGGTGAGATTCTGAGAGAGTGTTTTCCTAACCGTCCACCCACGATTGTTTCCAAGAGTAACATCAAGATCATGATGGAGAGTATTTACCAGTCTCGTCCTGAACACCCTGAAGTGATGACGCAGAAGACTATCAACTTGATGGCTGGACAGATCAAGGACGATATTGTTTCGGACGAGAGACTGGCCAGTTACGATCCTTGGATTCAGACTCGACCTGAAGAAGAGGGTATGAGTCTGACCCAGCACCTTGTCAAGTTGAACCACCGAGGTGATCGGCCGTTCGAGTTCATTGTCAGACGGTAGCAACTTGAGACGTTAAGTCTTGAGTGCACGATACGTGAAGAAATAAATCCTTGAGTGAACAATAAAGGGATGAGTTTCTGGCTCACCAACCCGATCAAACTCATCGATGACGTGAGTGTAATCCCGAAGGTGGATCAACCTTTGGCGGAGAGGATGAACACTCTGACTCGACTAGTCATCATAGTTGCGATCGTTTTTTACCTCTTCAAGTACAAGGGATCGACTAACATACTGATTTTTGGTGTGTTCGCTATTATTATCCTGTACTACTCTCAAAGAGAGAAGATAAGCCGCTTTCAACTTCCCTCGCAGAAGATGAGCGTACCTCAGGAAACGCGAGAGTACTCTCCCTACACAACTGGGGAGAGAAAGGGTGTTTTTGCTACAGCTGGAGAAACCCAGGCGGAAAGCTTCTACGTTGACCCTTACAGTGGGAGAGGAGATGCTAGGTACCGTCAGTACCCTGTCATTCCACCCAGCTTTGCCGCCGCGTCAGATTGGGGCGGCCAAGAGAGTCGTCTCAATATTGCCTCTCCCATGCGGGTTGAGGGTGATATTAGCCGGTTTGAACGGATGGCAAGTGGAAGGGGCGAGTATGCCCAGAAAATCTCTTACTCGCAAGAAAGACCTCGGGACCCTCGTCCTCGGGATACCCGTTCACGAGAGACTCGTCCTCGGGAGCCTCGGTTCCAAGAAGAAGAGTCTTCCGAGGAAGTACCACACTTCCGAACCTTCCTGACTCCTGGCGTAGCTAACCCAGCTCGACTCCCCTTTAGTGAACAGGTGGATGATCGGTACCCTCGTGACAGCTCCCACGTTTACCACGTTTCGCGCACTGATGTGGGTACACAGCCCCGAATCGGTGCTCGGATCAACGAGGGAGGAGGACTGGCGTACTCTCCTGCTTATCAAGGTGAGGTAGATCGCCCTCTCAGTTGGGACCCTTCTAGAGTGGGAGAAGCTAGGACCCTGTTCGAGCGCTCACTGTATCCTAGTGACGCGGACGAGAGGACAGGCGCGTACCGTTCTCGAGTAACAGGGTACACTGGTCGGACAGCTGGTGGGTACCAACAACTTCACGACCTTCCTGGGTACAACATGTACTACGCTGGTCCTAAGAAGCCGTTCGAGGGTCTCTTTGCGACCACGAGCGAACAAGCTCACGCTGACGTGATCGATGACGAGGGGAACTTGTACCCTCGCTACTTCAGGACTGATCCTACCGATGAAGATCTGGTTGAGGCTACAGGGAATCGGCAACTAGCTGATGAACTGATGATGAGAGAGTCACTTGACGCTACTTACGCTGGACGCTTGGCTGAGACTGATTACGAGATGAGGCTGGCCCCTATGCGGAGAATGAAGTGATTCTTATGTGTAACACACCGAAGTGTGTTACATAACGAGGGAGGTTACTTATCCCGAAGGATTTTCACCGTCCACCCACGAGTCTCCTCTTCACTCGTCGTCCTCCGCATCCTCAGCCTCCTCCTCAGCCTCCTCTGCGTCATCTCCCTCGTCCGCCTCGGCCTCGTCAGGCTTATCATGTCTCTTCTTCTGAGCCTCCTCGATCTTGGCAACGATGTCCGCCTTCTTGTCGTGACCGGTCACCGTGATCTTGTGCTCGGTGCAGAACTCCTTCAGCGTCTTCACCGTCAGCTTGGACAGCTCAGTTGCCGACAGCTCCCAGAAGGACTTCTCCTCCTTCTTAGCGGCAGCAGCCGGCTTAGCCTCCTTGGCTGCGGGCTTGGCCACGACCTTCTCCTCGGCAGGGATCATCTTGTTCTTGTGGT
Source organism: uncultured Verrucomicrobiota bacterium (assembly GCA_964602595.1). Taxonomy (GTDB): domain Bacteria; phylum Verrucomicrobiota; class Verrucomicrobiia; order Limisphaerales; family UBA9464; genus CAIWAH01. The sequence continues at coordinate 177,165 of CAZRRO010000005.1, forward strand.
TGGAGCAGCCAGGGGCGCCAATCAGGCAAGGCTTGCCGCAAGCCTGCTCCTTGCGAGGGCCAGACAGGAGCGTGAAGGTGCACTTGCGATCGTCCGTCTTCTTAACCCGTCCGCCAGGGGTGGCAGACTTGGCCGAGGTGATGGTCACAGCTGGGTTGTTCTGGTTCCACAGCTCGATGACCTGTGCCGCCGTCACCTTCCCCTCGGTGTTCTTCTCAAGGTTCGCAGCCATCTGCTGGACCTGCTTGGTCACTTGTTGGTTGATCATCTCCTGGATGGAGGCGGTCAGAGCTTGTTCGAAAGTCTGAGACATTCTTGAGAGTGCGAGTTTGCGAGATCGAAGCGTGTTCGAGATCAGTTGTACCTTTGAAGATCGGACAAACCTTAAGATCATTTTTTTATTCTTCTCATCTGGTTAAATTCTGAACTTTTTGGAGCCATAGGCCAAGGAGATACCGTAATCAGCTATAGGTAAGCAAAGTTATCATCAGGGATCCCAGGTTGATCTGGCCCCCTACATCTGTCACGTTGTTGATGGTGAGAACATCAGAAGCGGCGAGTCGCGGAATAGCTACCCAAGAAGAACTGGTCCTCTTGGTTCCTGAAGATGCCAAGTACGACAAACTGCGTTGGAGCAAGGTTCCGTTGACGCGCAGTTCCATGAAAGCGTAAGTAGCGGTATTTGAGGTGTGAGAGAATCCGAGAACGATATTGTACCTTCCAGCAGTAGGGATTCTAATTTGAGTCCCAGTTACTCCTGTGTCCCCGGTCCAGACCACTACCGCTGTTCCGTTACTGTTAGTAGTGATACAACCGGTGAAGTTGGTCCAGTTAATCGCTCCACTGGCCGCAGTACAAGCGAACCCCGAACCGGTGTTAGAGGCAAAGAAGATAGTGACTAGTTGGGGTGTTGATGCGGCTCCAGTCGCACCAGTAGCACCAGTAGCACCAGTAGCACCAGTAGCACCAGGCGCACCAGTAGCACCAGTAGCACCAGTTCTTCCAGTCATGGCAGCTCCAGTAGCACCAGTTGGACTACTCCCAATAGCACCGGTGGCTCCTGTAGCACCAGTGGCTCCAATAGCACCGGTGGCTCCTGTAGCACCAGTGGCTCCAATAGCCCCAGTAGCACCAGTAGCTCCCGCCGCCCCGATTGCTCCGTTAGGTCCGGTAGCTCCTGTGACACCAGTAGTTCCGGCTGCTCCGGTATTTCCTGTAGCTCCTGTAGCACCAGTGGCCCCAGTGAGATTGTTATTAGCTCCGTTAGCTCCAGTTGAACCAGTAATAACCCCATTAGCTCCAGTAGTTCCGGTAGCCCCTGTAATACCAGTAGTTCCAGTCACTCCAATCGCTCCAGACGCTCCAGTTGGACCGGTAGCCCCTGTAGCTCCAGTTGGACCAGTAGCCCCTGTAGCTCCAGTTGGACCGGTAGCCCCAGTAGTTCCGGTAGCTCCAGTTACACCAGTGGCGCCGGTAGGACCAGTAGCACCAGTAGCACCAGTAGGCCCGGTAGGCCCGGTAACCCCAGTAGTTCCGGTATTACCGGTAACTCCAGGAGTACTGGTCCCAGTTAATCCGGTTACTCCAGTAACACCAGTAACCCCAGTAGCTCCCGTAACTCCAGTGGCTCCAGTAGGACCAGTAGGACCAGTAGTTCCTGTAGCACCAGTTAGACCGATAATTCCAGTAGCCCCGATCTGACCAGTCAGACCGGTAGCTCCGGTCGGACCGGTCACTCCAACTCCTCCAGTCGTTCCAGTTGGTCCAGTAACACCAGTTGGGCCAGTTGTACCAGTAGGTCCAGTAAGTCCAGTCGGACCAGTTACGCCGGTACTTCCCGTGGCTCCGGTAGGTCCAGTAGGTCCAGTAGCTCCGGTAACCTCAGGAAGCAGTATACTTCCTGTGGGACCAGTGGGACCGAGAGTACCTGCACTAGAACTGAGGAGTGGAATTCCCTCGGTACGGTCATACTTAAGCTGAGTCAACTTGGACATGTTTATTGTGAAGCTGGCTTTTATTATCACTCACGATTGTTCTTACCTTTCTAGGTAAGGACGAAAAACACTCTAGTACGGGAGTAGTGTGATAGTGAGGTGCCCACAGTTGAGGTTAGGCGAACCACTACCGTTGAATTCGCTCACAATCGTGAGGATATCGCTGCTGGTGAATCTACCGTGGTAAAGGAAGTAAGACGATTTTCGGTAGTTTCCGCTGGCGTCATGTATGGCTTGAGCAATAAAGATAGTGGTACCTCCTCTTTGTAGGGTAAAAGTAGTGTAGGATCCGTTCTGATTGTCAAGAGAGAAGGAAAAATCGACACGGTACAGACCCGTGGTGGGTATAACAATCTGAGTTGGAGATGAACCCGTCCAGACTGTGATACCAGACCCGTTACTGTTGGTAGTTATTCGTTCTGCAAGGTTAGTCCAGTCAAGAGCCGCTGTGGTTACTGCTGGTATACTAATGTTCAGACTAAGGTACGTGTTGACAGTAAAGACTCGAACTGGGCTGCTGACTGCAGTACTAGTACCAGCAGGTCCAGTTGCCCCTGTTCTTCCAGTTGCGCCAGTAGGAGCAATTCCGGTCGCGCCAGTGGCTCCCGTGGGTCCAGTAGGAGACGCTCCAGTTACCCCGATCAACCCAACAGATCCCGCAGTTCCGGTTGCCCCAGTAGGTCCAGTGGCCCCAGTTGCCCCAGTAATATTACTACTGGCACCAGTGGCCCCAGTCGCCCCGGTAGCGCCAGTAGAAGAAGCACCGGTAGCACCTGTGGCTCCGGTAGTACCTGCGTTTCCAGTAACTCCAGCAGCTCCAGCAGCTCCGGACGTACCAGTAGCCCCGGTAGCTCCAGTCGGGCCAGTAGCCCCGGTAGCTCCAGTCGGGCCAGTAGGTCCTGTAGCTCCGGGCGTGCCATTCACTCCAACAACTCCTGTAGCACCAGTTACACCTGTACTTCCAGTAACTCCTGTAGCTCCAGTGACCCCAGTTACTCCGGTAGCTCCGTTCACTCCAGTGGCACCAGTTACACCTGTACTTCCGGTAACTCCTGTAGCTCCGGTAGGGCCAGTCGGGCCAATAGATCCGATAGTTCCAGTGGCCCCAGTTACTCCTGTACTTCCGGTAGCGCCTGCAGCTCCTGTTGGGCCAGTCGGACCTGTAGACCCGATCGTTCCAGTGGGGCCAGTAGACCCGATGGGACCAGTCGGACCAGTTATCCCGGTGGAACCAGTCGGACCAGTCACGCCGATTGAGCCTGCATTCCCAGTGAATCCAGTAGGACCGGTCGGACCAGTAGGCCCAGTTGGTCCAGTGAACCCTATTACTCCAGTAGGACCGGTAGGACCAGTAGGACCGGTAGGACCAGTAAGCCCGGTGAACCCGATTACTCCCGTTGGTCCTGTCATTCCTGTACTCCCAGTAGATCCAGTCAGTGTCGTTCCCGTCACTCCGGTGGGACCAGTTAGACCAGTACTCCCGGTGGGACCGGTGATCCCGGTAGCTTCACTCGGAACAATAGCAGCACCAGTGGGGCCTGTAGCAGCGCCTACATTTCCCACTAACGCTGTACCGCTAGTACGAGTGAGGAAGAGATTAACGACACGAGACATCGGTCAAACTTTGTTAAGTCTCAAGCTTTTATTTATTTCTCAGTAACCCAAGTAGGTGATGGTGTAGTGACCGTTCGTCAAATTAACTGCTCCAGACGCAATCTCGCAGAAGATGTAACAAGTAGTCGAGGCGCTAAAAGAGGCTTCAACTGACCAGGTCTGACTACGGAAGTAGGGGTCTGTACTGCCCCAGGTACCTTGAGAAGTGAGATACTCGTTGCCACCAACGTACTGGTGCATGATCAAGTAACTTCCACCTAGGTTAGCCATTGCAAAATCAAACTCAAACCGGTAGTACCCCGAGACTGGAAGAGTGATAGTATCGCCGCTAATCCAGGAACTTCCGGTGGTGTAGATGCTACTGGAGAAGGAGTCCCAACTGATGTTACCGCCCCCGCCCACGTTCTGTACCGTAGCTCCGGTATTGCAAACTTGGAAGACGATGTAACTACTAGGCCCGCCAGTTCCTGCTGGTCCGGTAGCCCCAGTTCTCCCGGTAGCACCAGTCGGACCGGTAACTCCAGCGGCAGAAGCCCCGGTGGCACCAGTGGCACCAGTCGGACCGGTGGCACCAGTCGGACCGGTGGCTCCAGTCGCTCCAAATGCTCCAGTGGCACCAGTTCTGCCAACAGCACCAGTGGCACCAGTCGGACCAGAAGCACCAGTGGCACCAGTTCTCCCAATAGCTCCAGTAGCTCCGGTAATCCCAGCAGCTCCAGTAGCACCAGTAGCACCAGTAGCTCCGGTCGGAGATTGTCCGGTTGCACCAGTAGCTCCGGTTGCACCAGTAGCTCCTGCTCTTCCAACTGCTCCCGTAGCCCCGGTAACACCAGTGACCCCAACTGCCCCCGTAGCTCCAGTAGCTCCAGTAACTCCTTGCACTCCGGCAGCTCCCGTAGCACCTTGTACTCCGGTAGAACCAGTCGGACCGGTACTCCCAGTTGACCCACCAAGAAGATTGGATGCCCCTGTAGCACCTTGTACTCCAGCAGATCCAGGCGATCCTGTTTGTCCTGTAACTCCAGCGGCTCCTGACACTAGATTACTGGGTCCCGTCGGACCTTGGTTGCCTGCTGAACCTGTTTGTCCGGTTACTCCGGTCGGACCGGTACCTCCCGGAGGACTAGCTACTCCTGTAATCCCGGTATTCCCGATTACACCAGTCACTCCCACTCTTCCCGTTGCTCCGGTGACTCCAGTAATCCCTGTCGGTCCAGTGTTCCCGATTGTACCGACAGGTCCGTTCACCCCAGTCAAACCGGTACTCCCTGTGGTGCCAGTTCCTCCAGACATTCCAAGCCAACCCGTTCCTGTTGGTCCGGTTACACCCGTACTCCCAGTCACTCCTGTCGTTCCGGTAGGACCGGTGGAACCAGTTCTGACAGGACCGGTTGCTCCTCTTGCTCCGGTAGGACCAGTAGGACCAGTTGCTCCAGTCAGAATAGCAAGATAATTTGCTCCAGTTGGGCCAGTAGGTCCGGTCCCGCTCAAGCTACTTGCTCCTCTGCCCAGAACAGGATCACCGCAAGTTTTGACATAATCAATCAGGACTACCCTAGACATTTTCTTTAGGGACACATTTTTCTTTCTTCGGACTTTTACGGCTTGTATTCTAAACGAGGTCAAGTTGTTGAAATGTTGACCGCTGTGTCAGAAGCTACTCTCACTATGATGGACGGAGAACGTAAGGAATCGTACCGACGTGTAGCTCAAGCCTTTACACTGGAAGAGTGCAAGAACGCCTACGAACTGAACGGGCTGTTGGCCATGAATCGCCCTGTTCCTCCCGGGGCGGTTAATGCTCCTTACCAAGCGGACGATCCTTACTTCTGCGGTATCTACTACGCTTGTGATCTAGTTCTGATCGCCTACTATCAGTCTGGGGGAGTGTGAAAAGTGTGTTTATTACTCACCAGAGTGAGTAATATTACACCGGACTCTTAGAAACTCACCATCTCCGAACTCTCCTCTTTCACTGTGCTCAACTTAGACAAGTCGATGAGAATGTCGCATTTGGACCCACCGATGGGAGGAACTTTCCCACAGTAAACTGCCGCATTGACACTGTTCATCTCGTCTACTTCGCCTCGAATCCCACTCCGAATCAGGTTCTCCACGGTCTCTTCGAACCCAGCCTTGTTAAAAGGCTTCGGGTCCGCCTTGAACATATCGTAGCGGTTGACTGCGTAGATAGTCCCGTCGATGGTCATCATGTCCACTGTCAGCATGATGTGCTTAGGGTTGACGTAGGCCCCGTCAAAAGACATGATCTTGATGATCTCTTCGATGAGAAACTCACGTGCCGCTTCCACGCCCAAACACTCGAGAATGTCCCACATCTGGTCGTTAAAAGTCCGAGTAGCATCAGACTGTGAGTGACACAGCAGATCGATTAACTTCCCGCCGTTCCCCTCGTAGATCCACCCAGCCGGAGTTTCTTTGACGTAAACTGCCTCGATCCCCTTAATTCCACTGACCACTAGCCTGGACAAGGCCGGGATAACTATCTTCTTGATGTAATTCTCCTCTGTCCCTCCCTCCTCGCGCGTCTCGATGTTGTCAGTGTCGACGAAGATGTCAAGGAAAAGCTCATCTTCGGCGCGAGACATGGGGCAAGGGATCACGAAAAGAGTATCGAGTTGCTTCTCGATCTCTCGAGCCACGTCAAAGAGGGAAAGAGAAGTGCGGAAAACCTTCCCGATGTTGAGGTACAACCTCACCTTCCAGTCACACTTTCGGAACTCAGCCGAGAAGAGAGACTGGTACACAACGTACCACTTTTCCTCGACCTCTCTGGCCTTGGAGATGACTGTGCGAGCGGTAATACTCTCGATCAGGACCTCAGTCAGCTTAACACTGTTGCGGAGTTGTTCAGTAGTCGAGTGCGTCTTTTTAGGGCAAAAGGTGAAAGAGATTACTTTCGGGTTGTGCGTAGCATTGAGAATCTCTTCGTACCTAGGCAAGCCCAGAGTCATGTTCTTCTCGCTCAAGCCGGCAAAGTGAAACATGTTCATGGTGTTCTGAGTGAACCCCTCAATCGACTGAGCAGCCAGAATCCCGATCGAGTCACCAGTGGGAGCGAAACTCTTCAGAAAACAAGCCTGAAGAAGTTCCTTAATCTGGGGGAGTAGCTCGGGGAAGATCAGAAGTCGGGAAAGTTGCTTTCGAAAAGAGGTGAGAAACATACTCTTGACGTGCTCTCGCACCCCCGGGAGGAAAACCTTGGGAACAGGAAGGTCGAAGAGGAGGTGGTCGATCTCTTCAGGAGTGAGTTTACGACGTGACATTCTCGGAGATACTCGGAGATACTCGGAGATACTCGGAGATACTCGGAGATACTCGGAGATACTCGG
>CAZRRO010000005.1:184225-193900 GCA_964602595.1 uncultured Verrucomicrobiota bacterium
AGAACGTCGAACGGTGAGTAAGAAAAGTCCACTTCAACTCCAGAAAACTCAGTTTTGCTAACAAAATGTATCCTTACAAGTCCCTCTCAGATGAGTGCTTGGTCTAAAATCAGAGCGAAACTGAGTAGTATATAAAAAAAGCTTAGGAAGACTTAACTGAAGAGAACTACACGATTGAGACTTAAAACTCCGACTGAATTTTACAATCATCTCATTCCGTCTACTTCGACATACCTTCGAAAACTATGTCTCTCCCCGTAGTCGAGATCATCTTCATCGTGGTCCTGATCGCGGTGATTCGAACTCTCTTCACTTACTCGAAAGAGGGTGACATTCTTACTCTCCTCAACGGTTCTCCAGGGATGGAGAAGCTGAAGCAAGATTACACCACTCGGGAGAGCATCGTGAAGAGGTTGCACGACCTGTTGTTGTACAAGGAGAGTTACGTGAGATGGAACCGTCAAGCCGTCCTCTCTATCTTTGTGGCACTGATCCTGGTTTACCTTCTTCAGGGGGAGATTAAGCTCTCTCCCCTAGTCTTGACTACTTGCCTGGTCTTCTTCGCTATTGATCTCCCTAATAGGTGGGGACACACTCACGTCTCAGCCGGAGTGATTCAAGAAGGAACTCAGTTGCAGGCACTTTTTCACACTCTTGCATAAATTGAGTCTCAACCTCAAACCTATCTTGAGAGAACAAATGGCTCACCGAAAGAGCGTTCCCGAAAGGGTTGTCGCGCTAGCTCAAGAAGCTCTCGATAGAGAAGATATCGAGTACGACTTCTTCTCTTCAGATGTTCTCGAAGAGGTCAAGCGAGTGGTAGCCGAGGTTTCTGAGCGAACCAATCAGCCCGGGTTTGTCACCAAGAACGAAGAAGACGTGACAGTCTACTTCTACCCTAACGAGTCTCTGACCGGAGAAGGGTACCAAGTTGTAAAGGCGATCGAACCTGAAGAGATCAGGGAGAAGATCGGGAATGCTCTCGAGAAGAACCCTTCCAGGTTTGTGGAGGTGAAAATTGCTAACATCGACGAGAATCTTCCTGCCGAACTCATCGGGGCCGATCTTTCCCGATGGTACAATCGAGACGAGAAGATTCAGATCCGGCAGGCCTGTCTGGACGATACTATCGTCTTTCTGTGTGTGAGAAAGTAAAGGTAAAGTAACACTCCGCGGAGTGTTACAAAAAGGGTCCTCACCTTTACTTCTCAAACATGGTTCTCAGCTCAGCTTTCATTTCGACACGATACTGCGGGCTCGGTTCAACAGGACCTGCGAAGAAGCTAGCGGCTGTGATGGGAGCTGGTGGTGGAACTTGCGCCACTTGCACACCATTTGGTCGCAAGAACGCTTTGGCACGCAGGCGTGATGGCAGATTCTCCAAGTACTCATTTTGAGTTGTTGCCATGGCGAAGTGGTTCTTTGGGTGAAGATGAGAATAAAGGGGGGAAAGAGAGATCAATTTTCGAAAGGGTCCTCACCTTGACCCAGAAGACATTCCTCACCACTTGTTCCACTCTTCCACCAGCTTCAGGAACTGGTCGTTGGGTCCCTCCTTGTTGACCTCGGCGTAAGTCAGCTTCTCGTACATAGCTCTCTTCTCCGGCTTGGAGAGAGGGAAGTACGAGGTGATCTGGCAGAAGAACTCCGCTGCCTCGTTGTCGCACCCTGACCACTCTACTACCTTGTAGAGGAGCTCCAGGACCGGGTCACGATCTTGAGGGCGGAGGAGTGGGACCAGGACGAGGACCACACGCTTCCACTCTGGGTACTCACCCCGAGCCACCACCTCACAGCTCTCTGCCAGCATGCTCAAGAACTTGGCCCTCTCTTCAGGAGCGAGAGCGAAGATTTCCTCGCGCATCTTCTCATCAGTGTAAGTGTAGAAGACAAGAGAGCGAGAGAAGGTCTTGTCGAAGTGGTCGCAGTCACCGGTCAGGCAGGAAGAGAGGTTGAAAGACATTCTAAAGAGAGTTCTTGGGTGAAGGTAAAAGGCAGAGAGGAAAATGCGATCAATTTTCTCTACTCTAAACCGATACTTTTTCTCGGAGTACTCAAATGAGTCGGGTCCAACACCAACTCGCTATCGTCCACGGCGAAGTCCCCGACTTCTTGGGGGTGGAGACGGGTCTCTACTTGACTGATATCTCCACCCCCAACGGGAGGAGAACCGGCGGATCGCACAGCGGATCGCACGGTGGAACATACAGCGGAACGCACACTCGATCTGAGAGCACCGGGAGTGATGAGAAAGGGTCCCTGAGCCTGGAAAGAGGCAACTCTTCCACTCAGAGCAAGCCAGGCGGGAACGTCCTCTTCTTCGATGACGGAGTCCTCAAGATCAAGTCGGTTAAGAAAGGGATCGTCTCTTTCCCCGAGAGAGTGAAGGTGGGAGAACACATCAGTATCGACACTGAGCTGAAGAACTCTTCTCCTGGGAGTGTAGTGATCGGGAAGGACTGCTGCCCTTCTTTCAAGAGTGGGAGTGACCTCCTTTTCATAGGGAGAGGTGCGGGGAAGAACGTAGAAGAAGGGAACAACTTAATCGCGCTCGGTCCGGGTACTCTCCGGCACAGCAGTGTGGTGGGGGAAGTGATCGCTATCGGTTCAGGGGCCTTGGGCGAGTGCGAGAATGCCGAGATGACTATCGGGATCGGCAAGGACGCCCTCATGCGCATCAATGACGCCTACAACGTGGGCATCGGGGTCGAAGCGGGTAAGTACTTGGCGGGGAAGTTCGTCAACCACTGTTTCCTCTTCGGACGTGGGAGCATGCGTTCCGGGAGCGGGAGCATCGCTAACATCATCTCAGGAGGAACCTACTCCTGTGAAGAGATCTCAGGGACTAACTTCAGCAGTGTCTACCTGGGAGAGAAGGTGGCTCAACACCTCAAGTCTCCCAACATCTCCATCAACAATGTAGGCATCGGGACCAAGGTCTTCAGCCACGCCACTAACATCTCTGACGTGGTCTGTCTCGGTTCTAACTCTGCTACCGAGGTGAGCGGAGTGAGGAGTCTCATCTTCGGGTCGGGAGCCGCGAACCAGATCGAGGGAGCTCTTAACAACGATCTGCTCTTCGGGTACGAGGCGGGGAGCAAACGCAAGTACGCAGATTCTAAAGTTCTCCTCTTCGGGATGCGGGCCGGGTACGGTGGGAGTGGAGTGGAGACTGTTGCTATCGGTAACGAGGCGGGGCTGGAGAGTCACGGTAACTATAATCTTTTCCTCGGGAAGGGAGCAGGAGAGAGAATGCTCGGAGACTACTCGAGTTGTATCGGAACACGAGCCGGGTACCTATCTCGGGGTAGTCACAACCTGTACTGGGGTTCTTCAGCGGGGGCGAAAGCACAAGGAGACAACAACGTCTGGATCGGCGAAGGAGGAGAAGTGGACGATTACCTGGAACGGTGCGTAGTGATCGGACCTAACTCGAGAGCGAAGGGTACTGAAGCTATCGTGATCGGTTCGCAAGCTGGCAAAGGCTCAATCGGGTACCTCAACCGCGACATCATCATCGGGGCTAACGCGGGGATGGGTCAGAAGTACAACCAAGAAGTGCACGAGAACCGAGGCTTGCTCATCATCGGGTCTAACGCCGGGATCGGGAACCTCAACGATCCCGAACAAGTCAACAGCCGAGACACCCTGCTGATCGGTCACTCCGCTGGTAACTCAGAGAAGCAGTCCTTCCAGTACAGTGTCATTCTGGGTAACTACGCTGCTTCTTACGCTGAGAACGTGACTGAGAGTCTCATTCTCGGGCACGGGGCTGGTACCGGGATGGACGGGGAACAGAACCTCATCTTCGGGTTTCACTCTGGGAAAGGGTTGAAGGGTGACCGTTGCATCCTGATCGGGACCAAGTGTGGAGATCAGACTGGGAACCTGGACCCCAAAATGTCGGGGAAGTTGGCGATCGGGCACGACAATAAGCCTCTCCTCTTTGGCGATCTGGAAAAGGGGAACTTGCTGGTGGGGGCTAAGGATCTTTCTCATTCGGAGTGGGTGCAAGGACAAGGAACCATCGGGTTCGTCAGTACTGACCGGCCTACCGGAGTGAAGGACTCTATCGGAGGTGTCTTGTACAGTCACCGTAACCACCTCGAGTACGCCACCGCTACACGGACTACCGTCTTGACCTTCCCCTACAAGTTCATCTATCAGGGAGAACTTGGCCTGATTAGTTACGCTCTCAACACCCAAGTGGACGGGGTCTCGTTGCTAACTTTCAAGGTGGTTCCTACCACTAACCCTGAAGCTACTCTCAGCGAGACGGTAAGGCTAATTAACCACTCAGGAGTGATGACTTGCGAACAGTTCCAGAACCCCTTGTGGAACCTGGAAGTGGCGGGAGAGACTCTGCGGGTGTGCTGCAGTGTCAGCGTGAAAGGGATCTCGTACCTGGAAGTGGTGGGGGTACACGTGACGAAGAGATTGTAATACTCTCGAGAGTATTACCGAAGGAAATGAAGATTTAAAGCACGACCGAAGGGCTCCATCTCACCTCCCGCATCACCTTCTCGATGTTAAGGAGAGTGCACACTTGGGCCGCGCTCGGTTCGACCTCGATACTCAAACTCGGGTAAGTGTTTTTGAACATGTTCAGCAAGCGGAGAATAGTGATGGGCTTACCACTCCCTACGTTGTAGAGGTGGTAACCAGGTACTTCTGAGATCAGCAACTTTCCCAGCAGACTGAGGAAGTCCTTGATGTGAAGCCAATCGATCGGTTCACTCCGGTCAGGAGTCTCGTACTGATTCCCTTTCACACCGTAAGGGAGGTTGCACTTAATAGCGCGCAGAACTCGAGCGGCTGGACCGAAAAACTCCTTGGAAAGGAGCTTAGGGACTAGGTTGTCGTAAACCTGACTCGTCCGCAACACAACGATCTGCTTGCTCGGGTTAGCTCGAGCCATGTCGAAGAGAATCTTCTCGTTGTGTACGTGAGCCTGTGCGCAAGGGTGTTGCGGAGTGACCGGGTCGAGTTCGGTCTTGAACCCGTCACTCCCGTACACCTCAGAGGTGCTGATGTAAACGAACTTCTCACAACCAGTGTTCTTCATCACCTCGAGCGCCTTGAAGAGAATAGCGGCGTGCGACTGGTACGAATCGTCCGGAGACTTCTCCTCTACAAAGGGACCAGCACAGACAATGATGGCACTGACTCGTTCGAACTCAACCGCTTCGAAAGTGTCCGGGTCCGTGAACAGAGTCAAGTTCTCTGTGAACGCCTCTTCGAAGACACTAGGAAAGGAGTTGATCAAGTTATCGATACAAATCACCTTGCTGTGAGGGAGAAGAGACTTAGCGATTCTACTCCCCAGGTATCCGCACCCGCCAAAGACGATGACCGGCATACTTGAAGAGATGGGGAGGAGTCGAAACGGTGTCGTTGATAAAAGTGAGTTAGCTTTAACTTGTCTGCTGAAAAGAAAGGGATTGCGAAAACATCGAAATGGCTCTCGTCCCACGTCCGCGCATCGCTGTGGTGGTAGCGGGAAACCTGCGGACCTGGTCCGAGTGTCAAAACCAAGAGTGGATGTCCGAGTACGACGTCTTCGTCTCGACTTACTTCTGCAAGTACAACTACCACCCCTTTATTCAGTCACAGCTTGGCCCTCACGAAGAAGAGTACCTTTCTCACAACGACGTAATCAAAGCTGTCGAGAAGAGAGGAGTGAGTTGGAAATGTGTCGAGATTGCCACGACGGAAAGAAGCGAGAAAGAAGCCTCTTTCCACCCCCAAATGAGAGAGATCTACCACGGGTACTACCAGTACCTCTGTGTACAGAGAGGGTTGGAAATGGTTCGAGATCACGAAGAGAGAAACGGGTTCAAGTACGACCTGATCATTCGCACCCGGTGCGATGCTACCTACTCAAGTGATCAAGAGTGGCTCTCTTCTCTCTCTGAGATGAAGCGGGACGAAGGTATTCTCAATCAAAGTGGTCACCAGCCCTGTGACTGGTTCCTGGTCCTTCCTCGTGACTTGATGTTTGATCTGTGCAAGTACGTCCTGGCACAGTACTTTCACCCCGAGAACGAGATGTGCTGGCAGAAACCCCCACACGGGTTGCTAGAGAACTTTCTCAAGAGAGTCTCGAGAGTCCGAATGTTCCCGTTTTGCGAGATTCAACGTCCCTCTTTCACGAAGAGTTCTCAAAAGAGTTAAACAATCTCGAACCAATAAAAGTGTGATCGCCTTCTCGCCTGATCTCAATATGGCTGCTCAAAAAAGTCTTATCCAAGTCCCCTTTGCTCAGGATGATTACGAAGCGTACAACCAGTTCGTCTTCTCAAAGGAACGGAACATCTTCTTCAAGATGGTGAAGCGAGTAGAGCTCTTTTTGATGGCCAAGGAGGTAATCGGCGACATTGTTGAGTGTGGAGTCTTCAAGGGGAGCGGCATGGCTGTCTGGGCCAAGCTTCTGGACATGTACTCTCCTCACAGTATTCGGAAGGTGATCGGGTTCGACATGTTCGACCCTTCTTTTGTTGAAGAGTTGAAGAACCCCCAGGAACAGGAGACCATGCGTCAAGTTTTCTCTCGGTGCCCCAACCCTACTGTTTCACGGGACGATGTGGACGCCAGAATGCGAGGTGCAGGTATCCCTACTCATCGGTACAGTCTGGTTAAGGGAGACATCTCCGAGACAGCTCCTCTCTTCCTTCGAGAGAACCCTGGCCTACGTATCTCTTTGCTGTACCTGGATATGGACTTGGAGAAACCTACTTACGATGCGCTGGTCTGTTTCTGGGACCAAATCGCGAAGGGAGGTGTGGTAGTCTTTGACGAGTACGGGTACAACTCCTGGACTGAGAGTAACGCGGTGGACCGGTTTGTGACCGAGAAGAAACTCAAGTTGCGCAAGATCGATCTGCAGTCCCCCACGGCTTACTTGGTGAAGCCGTGATCATCTCCGTAATACTCGTCTGAGTATTAACAGAAAGCCTGAATCAAAGAGAGAATCCGCGTCACCTTCCCTTGAGGGCAAGGTCCGAGTGTGGTAATATCTTCGAGTTGCTCTCGAAGGTTGTGAAGCAAATCTTCTCCCTTGTTATGAAGGAGAAGGTACATTAGCATATCATCAGCTTGGTAGGAGTTAGCATTGTCAACCACGTCCACACGTTTGATGAACTGGTCCAGAATCCCGACACAAGTGGGGATCACACTCTTCAGTTGCGAAAAGAGGGCTTCTTTGCTCGCCTCGTCGTAAACTGGGATCTCCATCCTCTCGAGATGTCCGTCGAAACTGTGAACATCCCGAAACTGTCCTGGATCACTGCGTTGTGCCGGGGCGGTGGAGGGAGGAGTGGCATTGACAACACTCAACTTACTCACAGCCTCAGCGATCTGTTCGGGAGTGACAAGCACGCTTTCAGCGACAGTGAGTATTTGAGCCGGAGTACCTTGAAAGGGGGCATCGGGAGAAGATTCGTCAAGGAGGGCCTCGATGCTCGTGGTACCTTCAGGATTGAGCTCTTCCAGGCTAAAGTGTTCCATTCTTCGAAGGTGTTGTGAAAAGACCGTAGTCTTTTTACCTTCCCCCGCAAAACTTTATATGCTCACTCAACCGCTCTTTACTCATCAAGGTCCTCGTCCTGATCCGGAACTTCAGACTCCTCCTCGGTCGGCTCGGTCGACTCAAGCGGAGCTACAGCTTCAGGAATGTAGGCCAGACCGTAATGCTTGCAGCTCAACAGGTCGTTCTGAGTCAACAACATTATCTTCTCTCCTACCTGCTTGCCAAAGACCTTCTTGTCCGGGTTGAGGACAAACCCGGTGGCCTTGTGCTCGTAATTACCGTAAGAGTTCTTGGTCACGCGCACTACTGCTGACACCGGTTTCCCCACCGGCTTGATAGCAGAAGCAGCCATGGCCTTAGCCTCTGAGAGAATAGAGGAGGGTTTCTTGCTCTCTTCTCCCTCGTACTTCTTGTGTCCTGTGCAGTACGAAGCCTCTGCACTGTAAGCTGTCTTACCGCACTGCTCGCCTGGTCTGCTCCCCTTCTGGAAAACGTAAACACACCCCTTCTTCTCACTCTTCTCGGAAGAAACCTCCTTCTTTGAACTTTTTGAAGAAACCTTTGGCGGACTCTTCCACAGCTCCAACAGTTGTGGGGCAGAGATCCCTGTCATTTCTTCAATTTGATCGAAGAAGGTGTTCAAGCTGAGAACGAGTGCATCGTGGAAAGACATGTGAGAACGGTATCGATGTTCGAACAGGTCCGCGAATGACTCCGTATACGTGGAGCGATCTTGTTCTTATTAGATCGGCAGGTTTAGATCTCATTTTTTTCTTTAGATACTAAAATGGAGCACCTTCGAGAGCACTACGCTTTCTTCTCTGAGCCGGTACCTGAGCCTGTCGCTCCTCTGAAGTTGTTGAAAGAGAGAGAGCGGCAAGAACAAGTCCGGTATCAGCAACTTCTTCGTCAAGCTGATCTGGCCAAGGAGGTTGAGTCTCCCGCCCCTCAACCTCCCGTGGTCTTCCAGTACTCTCCTCACTTCGTCCCCTTTCATGCTCATGATCATCTGACTGTTAGCTTGGAGTAACCAAAGTCTTACGCAGTGTCACTTTGTAAATAATTTCACTGGGTACCTAAATGAGAGACAAAGAAGTTCAGCAGTACTTGTTCGACCATCTCGACGTTGCCTTTGAGGCAGGATGGTTTCTCACCTTCCTGGTTACCGAACCAGTCGGAACCGAGTGGGTCAGTACTTACGTCTTGACCCCTCCCGTTCACATTCAAGACGAGTGTACTAGTAACTTGATCGAGTTGATGGTAGATCTGAAACACTCGCCTCGAATCACCTTCAATGTTCAGATTCCGCAACGGTGTTTTCTCAAGCACGTTCGAAGGGCTAAGACTGACGGTAAGTATCGGAAACTGCTAGCTGAGTTTGACGCTTTGCCTAAAGAGGAGACGAAGAAACCTTCGTCAAAAGAACCCTCGTCGAAGGCCCCTTCGTCAAAAAAGATTCTTTCAGTAGTTACCGAAGAGGAGGAGAACCTCCCTCTGGTTGATCTCGACGATTTGGTCAGCAACTCTCCTCTCGTTGACATCCCTTTTCCGGATACTCCTCCCGAGGACGAACTAACTCAACCAATCGAGATGCCGAAAGAGCCGGAACTAAAAGAAGAGAAGGAGAAAAAGCCGGAAGAGAAGAAGAATCCTGAAGAGGAGTTGGAACCCGGAGAGGAACCCAAACTGAAAGAGGAACCAGAAGTGAAGGAGGAACCAGAAGTGAAGGAGGAACCAGAAGTGAAGGAGGAACCTAAGGAGGAGCCCAAAAAGAAAAGTTCGAAGGGGAAAAAGGTAAAGAAACCGGATGTTGAAGTGAAAGAGGAGTTTCAGTTGCCAGAAATAGTCCTTCCTTCCCTTCCTCAGAAGAAACCTGTTGCAAAGAAACCCACCGTGAAGGTTACGAAGAAACCCATCGTGAAAGCCACATCTTCGATTCCTTCTATCGAAGAAATCAAACAGGAGACCCGTATCACTTACTTGAAGAAGATAGCAACCGAGTTGGGCTTGACTGGAATTTCTAAGTACACCTCTCGAACCATCGAAGAACTGAGACGATTGATCTTGGAGAAAATTAGGTCACCAGAAGAGGCACCAGAAGAGGCACCAGAAGAGGCACCAGAAGAGGCACCAGAAGAGGCACCAGA
>CAZRRO010000005.1:194000-202232 GCA_964602595.1 uncultured Verrucomicrobiota bacterium
AGAATCCTCACGCACCGAAGAGATGTCCGATGAAGAGGTTGAAGTTGCTCTGTCTCAAGTCCTTAGCGCCCCTCAAAAACCCCGTAAACCCCGTATCCTTCCTGCTTTCATCACAAAGGCGGCGAAGAAGGCTCCGGGAAATGTGTCACACGATTACCCAACCATTGAGGAGGTCATGAACGAAGACCGTATCTCTTATCTACGAGAGATGGCTGTTCGTGTCAAGATTCCGAAAGTATCTAAGTACAAGAAGGGAGATATCGAGGTACTGCGAGAACTGATTCTTGCAGAGATACCTTAGACTTATACCCTTTAGAGTATGGCTTATCTTAAAACTCGAACAGAGTTTCAAAGAGATTACCATGAGCATCGAAGTCCAACTGATCACTCTTCGTCAGACTCCCGAACGAGAGTTGCACGCTGTTCGGGA
Organism: uncultured Verrucomicrobiota bacterium; assembly: GCA_964602595.1. GTDB lineage: Bacteria > Verrucomicrobiota > Verrucomicrobiia > Limisphaerales > UBA9464 > CAIWAH01. The sequence goes on from CAZRRO010000005.1 coordinate 194,431, forward strand.
ACTAGACAAGTACAAACTTCCTTACCGCGTTCACAGATTCGAGAGGCAATCGCCCGGTTGGAAAGGGTGCATTGACAGTCATCTTCGAGTCTTTCAGTACGGTAAGAGTATCAAGGCTAAGCTGTTGTGGATATGCGAAGATAACATCAAGAACAGTTCTCTGGACTTCAACACCTTTGAGTACCAACGCCTGATCGATTATCTTACCACTCGTGAAGATTGGGAGGTTGTTTTCACTGGCGGGTACATTCATCGAGCTTGGGACTTGTGCATTGAGACTAAGTTCCCAGGACTGTACGAGACGCACAACACTAACCACGGTTCAGTCTCTTACTTCGTGAGTGAGAAAACTTACAATCACATCCTCTTACTTCACTCTCTTCACCCCATTCAACAGCACTACGATCACTTTCTCAACCAGTTCAAGACTCACATCTTCAATCCTCTCTTCTTTTACCATGCACATCATCTCGATTCCAACATTAATCAGCACTCAGATAAGTGGAGACGAGTGTGGTTTCACCCCACTACTATGCGTGCTCACACTTTGGTTTTTTTCCACCAAGAGTTCCTTTACTTGGCCATCCTTCTGGGAGTAGTTTTCTACTTACTGAGAAAACGTGACCGAGGGTAAACCAAGGTCGAAAGCGCAAGCGAAAACGAGATCGTGCGCGAAAATAACCCAGATATAAAAGTGCCCCTTCTTGACGAAAGCTCCTCTCGTCGTAATGGCTCTCTCCGGCAGACCTGAACAGTCTCTCCTTCTCGACAGTACTTACCGCAACCGAGTCCAGAACCCTCGACCGACTCAGTTCGTCAGTACTTCTCGGGGCTCTTCCGACCAGCCTCGTGATCCAGTCGCACTCGGGTACATTCTCTACGCGACCACTCTGAACGGTACCTACACAGCAGGATCTCCCGGGTATGTTACTCTCACTACCGGTGTTCCTGCCATTTTCGGAGAAGACAAGCTTCTCAACCACTACCTTGAGATTGTTGACCCAGCTACTCTGACCACCAAGGGTTCAGCTCGGGTGATCGGGTTCGGTTCCGCTACTCCGTACGTGGTGGTGTACCTGGAGAGTGCTATTCTTGGAACCGCTAACCTCGATCTGGTCTACATTCGTCAGTACCAAGCTACTCCTTACCGGCGGTTCTTCTCGGCGGCTTTCGCGGCCGGTGTGGCTACCATCACTTACAGCGGGGCTACTCAAGCCATGGTCGACATGTTCCTCCGTAATATTACCACCAGTGTAGGATCCTACCGAGTCATCTCGGCAGTAACCGGTACCAGTATCACTATTCAGCCACCTCTCTCGGCTGGAGTGCTGCTCAACGATGTTCTGGAGATTTACCAGGTCAAGGACAACGAACCAGGGTTCAGCACAGCTGGAAGTGGAGCTCAGACCACGCAAGCTAACCATGAGATTACGCTGGAGTGGCTCCGTTTCCCTCGGCAACCTATCTACGTGAACGAGGGTAGCTCCAGTCTGGCTCTCAACATCAACCGCTTCCCCTACCTGATAGTAGAACTGAAGAACCAAGGAGAAGGAAGCCGTGGTGTGATTCACAGCAACAATCCCAGTGTTCTGGCTGGAAAGTTTGCCGTCACTATCGAGGATGACAGTACCTCGACGGGAAAATTCTACACTCTGAAGGCCCGGAACAAGGTTGTGACTAAGTTCCACCAGTCTCTACCTATTCACTTCTCCATCTTCCTTCCAGACGGATCTCCTCTCTACTTTGATGCTGACGATGAGGGCGGAGCTGGTCTGGGAAAGCCGAACCCCGACTTTCAGATCGCGGCCCTCTTCACACTTCGACAGGTACTTTAAGGGGTCTCATCGCCCTTTGGAAGGGGTCTCATCGCTCCTCGGAAGGGGTCTCATCGCCCTTTGGAAGGGGTCTCAAATCAAATACTCATCTGAGTATTAGAAAGAAACGTGCAAAGCAGTATTCAAATGCGAGGCATCACTCAGATGAAATAAACACGTCTTCAGGTTCCATAACCACGTACTCGTTTTTCTCCAGAGTAAGCGGCTTCTCGTGTAGGGTAGCAGTGACGAGCACTTCTTCAGTGTCGTACCGGACGTTCTGGACTTGGAACTGAATTCGACTCCCGACTCGGTAAGTAAACATGTGGTTGGTGAAGACTCCCTTGCTCCGATCCAGAACGTAATCACAGATCTTCCCGCCTGTAGCCTTGATGATGATACGAGTGAGTCCAGCCTCTTCTATCAGGATCCCGAAAGGACCGATCAAGGAGACAAACCCCTCGTAGACCTGGTTAATAAGAGGACGAAAGAGGTTGGCCTGGTAGGTGCAGGTAACTTCTGTCCTCTGGTTCTTCTGAATGGGGAGTTCGTTATCGACCATCCCGATCACGTTGAGAATCACTCCCCTGTTCTCGTCAACGGTGCGGTTCTTCTTGCGTTTGAGAGTGTTCTCAAACGCTTCTTTCCACTTACAGTTGAGTGATGATGGGGCTACCTCGATAGTATCAACCAGCAAAACGGGTTGAAACAGCTCCATGTAAAACGACTTTTACCCCTTAGTTGGTCTCACGTTGTGTACTTTGCTTTCAGACTCTAACCCGAATCACTTTTGTTGCACTTTCCACATCAGACGAGCCCGAGTAGTCGCCTGCGATTGCCCTATTTTAGGGTTAGCCGCCATTAGTTCCGCTACCGTTCGAGAGATGAAGACATCTCTCGTCTCTTTCTTCTCACCCCCCTTTTCGATGGCGACCCCCTTTTCAGTGTCAATGACTCTCTCCTTAGTGTCCAAAGTCGATGTCTTGGGAAGTTCTCTCCCACCCAGAGAGTGCTTGAACCGTTCCTCTTCTCTCCTCTTCTCGTCTTCTCGTTTCAGATCCTCCATCTTGGTATCTTTCTCCCGAGACAAGTACATCTTGAGGTTCTCGCGATCTTGCATGATGTTGACCCCTTTCTTGACAGCTTGAATGCAGGCATTCTTCCCCTCTTCAAACTTCTCCACGTAGTAAGCCACGATCCCCATGATGTGATGACGATGGTACTCGTACCCGAGCCGTTGCTGCTTGGTTTTCATGTAAACAGGTGTCTCGAAGCGGTCAATCAACTTGAGGAAGTGGTACGAGAACGGGAAGGCGTTAATGTCTCGACCGTAACTACTCAGCACCAGCAAGGGGCGGTAGTAGTGGCAAAACTCGAAGGCGTTCATCAAGCTCACCAAGCCTGCATCGACGTTCTCCTCCTTCAGAGCGGTGAAGAACTGGCCCAAAAAGTCCTCGTAAATCTCTTCCATCTCAGGTGGGAGTTCTTCCACTGCGAACTTTACCACTTCCTTAGCGCCAGAATTCATCTTGAGGCGATACGCTTCTCGGTTCTTTTGGTGCATCTCAGGGTCTCTCCCTGTCTTCTCGGCGATATCTAGGGCCTTAAGACCTTCCTCAAACTTCCCCACGTAGTAGGCCATGATGGAGAGTTGAGCCCACCTCTCGTAACTGTAATCAATGTCGGAGATGAAGAGAATGGACTGAGTCGGGTACTCAAGAGTGCAAGCTAGACTGAAGAAGAGGTAAGCTATCAGGAATTTCTCCTGCTCGTTCTGGACAGTGGCCGTATCACCTTTCCTCCGGTAGATACGTCCCAACCCCACCAGCGGTTCAGCTCGGAAATCGATCATCAGGGCCTTGAGATAGTTAGCTATAGCCAAGTCCTCATCTCCGCGAGTGAGACAGATCTCGGCTGAGCGAAAGTAGGAGTGGTACCGTTCCTCCCAGAACCCTTCCAGAATGTCAGCTCGGCGCTGGTACACCTTGTAAGCTTCGTCGATCTCGTTCAGACAAGCCAGGGTCTGTCCCAGATAGAAGAGATCACGTGAATCATTAAACTCGGCCACGTCAGCGAGGAGAAGCTCTTTGTCACGAGCGAAGCGCTTCTGCGTCTTGGTGTCGCCGTTATTCCTGTTTTGGTACAGGTTAATCTTGTCCTCGATCGTCAGGCGAGAGTTACTCTCTCCATCGGGAGCTGAGAGGTACTCGTGCACTCTCTTCTTGTACCTCCACATGTGATTACTCTTGGCCAGTCTCGAGTTGAGGTACTTAGTAACAGTGTCGCCGTGCAACCACTCCTGCCTGAGCATGAAGACTTTCTCGGGGAGAGTGAGAAGGTACTGGCAGACTGTCTTGAGATCTTTTCCTCCACGCAACTCGTCACCACAGTCGAGCATCAACTCGAAATCGTGCTCTCCTTCAGGGGTGGTACCGAGAGAGTCAGCCCATTCGAAGAGCTTGTTACGAGACTTGGAGAAGTCGATGAAGGTACTCATTCGTGGGAAGAAAGGAACTTGGTTCTTCTGAGCCCACTCGGTCATCACCTCGATAGTGCGGTCAGTACTCCCGGTATCGAGCACGATCAAGTGTGAGATGATCCCGACGAGAGAGTCGAGAGTAGTGAGAATGTGCTCAGCCTCGTTCTTAACCATGATCAAGGCCACGATTCGGACCGAGATCTCTTTCTTGGTTTGAGAAGGGATCGAGATGACATCGCAGGAAGACATTGCTGAGAAACAACTTCGGCGGAGACGGCTCCGAGGGTGTTTCTTCAACCTGGGCGACTTTAGATCTAAAGTCAAGAACACTTTGAGAAAGTACGAGAACGCAATGTCTCTCAAGGCCCGCATCAAGAAGGAAGATCAAGAGTTCTACATGGGTGGAGGGTGCCCGCAGACGCCGCACACTCACGACCTTCGGTACATGGGGTTCGGAGAGAAGCTGGGCTGCCGGGATGATGGTGGTAGCTCAGGTGTTGAGCCAAACCGAAGCCCACGCTAAGATTCTCAGTCAGACGATCGCGTCGTGGAACGAGTAACCCGTTAGGGTCCCTCTCGTGTGAGTGACTCTCTTACTCGATTCGTGTAACTCCTCTTAAGGAGTTACTTAATCTCGAACGTTTCCAAAAAAGCACTGACACGACGGAGAACGCTCAAGTACTTCTCCGAGAGTAACCCCTCAGCTTCGGCAAGAGTGCACCAGCGAACGTCATTAGTCTCGTTGGAGACGCACCTCCGTTGTACTTTCTCTCCAGCCAGGGTGTAGTAGTTAGTGTTAGCCTTCTCGATCGAGTTGGCCAAGTAGTACTCAGAATCCTCGTTCAGAAAGGGCTCGCAAGGAATGACTCGAAGTTCAGACTTACTCTTAGTCTCTTCCCGATACTCTCGGATTGCTCCCTCAAGAGGAGTCTCGTACCGATTCTTTCGTCCCTTGGGGAGAGTCCACTCTAGTTCGAGCGAGGGAGATTGTACCAGAAGAGACATACGCTCAGGGCGAGACTGAAACTGCTGAAACCGGGCGCAAGCAAACTCGTAGTCAGGGTACTCTACCGCGTGAGTGTCAAAGTACAAGTCTACCCACAAGTCACAAAAAGGGTAGAGAGTCATTCTAAGTTTCTCCGCCGCAGTCATCTCTGAGAACAGTTCAGTGAGTTCACTCTCGGGGTAAGACCCGCGCATGAAACGAATGTAAGCTAGAGAGTCTCGACGCTGAACGAGGTGAAACTGCGGGACACTCTCGGATGTACTCTCACTACTAAGAGTACTCTCGGGAGGACATTCTCCCTTCGGAGACCGAAAGTAAGCGACTAAGCCGTAAGTCTGGTACATTTGAAGGAAGAGTGTTCTTTAAGGTGGGACTCAATTTCGAGCTCCTTTCGTACTGTCGATGATACACAGTTGTGTATCACTATTTTACCCTTTTTAAGGGTTTCCCTCTCGCGAGAGATTACGCGAACTTCTTCTTCTGAGCAGCAGACATGCCGCGCCACATCTCAGCGGCAACCGACATGATCTCGCGACCCTTCAGACCGTTGGAGTCGGGACCCTCGCGGAAAGAAGCGAGGAAGTTCGTCCAGGGCTGGAGAGCAACGGGGATGGCACCCTTCTTGGCGGAAGCACGCTTGGCGGGCTTCTTCTTGCGTCCCGAAGAGCAAGCGGCGCCGCCACTGGAGACGCACTTCTTCTTGCAATCCGAGATCTTGTTCTTGCGACGAGTGCTCGCGGCCTTGGCGGCACGGGCCTTCTTGGCAGACGAGGTGAGCTTGGTTCCCTTGGCAGGCATCTTAACGACGAGTGATCTGTAACGATCGCTTTTAGTGAGACGAGGAAAAGTTTTTTTCACGTTTTTTTCGCTTCTCTTCTTGGTTAAGTTTGAACGCAAACGATTTTCGTGAATTTTTAACCACTGAAGTTGTGTGTTGCCGCCGTGTAGGAGCAATCACGCCGAGATCTCCCACACTTAAGGTACTACTGAACGTACTTGAAATTGCCCGACAATTCCCCAAAAGTGTACTCGGATGCGCTTTGAACTGCGTAAGAGGGGAAGAGTTCGGGTTGAACCGGAGCAGGAGGGAGACCAAGTACGCGTCGAGGAACCACCCCAGTCGGACCAGCAGTAACGAGAGGAGGAGCCAAGAAAGCCACTTGCCGTGTGCTGTTACGGTAGTAGTCTGCGTAAGTGACAGCCTGATCAAAGCTGATCAGCCTCTCAAGCTTAGCATTGATGCCGCTCATTTAAGTGTGACAAGATTTTCTTTGAGACGTCTCGCACGTCTTACGCGTATTTGAGACTCGTTACGCCTTTTGTGCCTTTGGCTTTCGGTGACGAAGCTTCCAGATCACTCCTACCAACACCAGCACACTGATCGCGAGGAGGAGAGTCTTTCTCTCTTCTTGCCCACGCATTTCACAGGCGTCTTTGAAAAAGAGTCAAGAAAATTATCGCGATCTAAAGTTTGTGAGTCAGGTGAAAGTGACCCCGCGAAGAAGAACGACCGTTCGAGAATGACTTCGAAGGAAGAGCGCGTCAGCGTTCAAGAGATGTACCGTTCGATTCAGCGAACCATCCCTGACATCTCTGAAGAGGATCTCAAGACTGGGAGTACTAACCGGTACCAGCAGTCTGTTTTCGTGACGGAAGCCATGAAGCAACAGTACGACAGCCTTCCCGAAGATACTAAGAAGAGCATGGCCTGGTACGGGGAGAACTATTACGGTCGAATCATCGATCAGATTCCTGCTTCTCTGGAGAGGGATGCTAAGGGGATCCTTCTGACTGTCTCGAGCGGGCTTGACCCTAAGGAACTGACTGAGGACGAGAGGATGATTGTGCGGAAGATTTACGGAGAAGAGTGGTACAAGCTGGCACAGATTGAGACAGATCCGTACGCAACCACGGCGACCGTTACAACTGCTGACGCGTAAAGGGGAACAAGTACTTAAGACTCAGTATGAGTCTCAAAGAAAATCTGGCTGGTCACAAATGGCACGCTGTTATGTCTTTCACCGGAACAGACGAGGAGTGAACAAGTACCACACACTCCTGGTCGAAGAAGTTGAAGAAGTCTCAAGAGGGAAAAGTGTTAGGAAAGTACTCCTCGGACCGAGTGGTCCTCCTGGACGGCAAGGACCAGCCGGGAAAGTAGGTCCTCCCGGTCCGAAAGGAGAAGACGGAGTTCCTGGAACTCCAGGATTGCGCGGGGTTCCAGGATTGAAGGGAGATGAAGGCCCTCCAGGCCCTCCTGGTCCAAGTGGTCCAAAGGGTGATGAAGGCCCTCCTGGGTTGAAAGGAGAAGACGGGGCTCCTGGGTTGAAGGGCGATGAAGGCCCTCCTGGGTTGAAAGGAGAAGACGGGGCTCCTGGGTTGAAGGGCGATGAAGGTTCTTCAGGACCGATCGGACCAAAAGGAGATGAAGGTCCTCCCGGTCCGAGTGGTCCTCCCGGTCCGAGTGGTCCTCCCGGTCCGAGTGGTCCTCCCGGTCCGAGTG
>CAZRRO010000005.1:202332-218365 GCA_964602595.1 uncultured Verrucomicrobiota bacterium
GTCCTCCCGGTCCGAGTAACTCGAGTGGTCTTACAGATAACGAGAACTTCAAGATCAGCGAAGACTACGTCAACCTGCTTGGACGTCTCTCTCAGACTCAACACTTTAAGAGACAGATTACCGGGACAGGGACAATCTTTACTGTTCAAGTTCCTCCTTCTTCAGCCCACTTGCTCTCGGTTCAGGTTGTGGTAAGTACAGCTCGTTTCTACCAAGGTACAGCTACCGTCAAGGTTGATTCTGAGTCTAAGATCGACCTTCACGTCCCTGCCGAACCAATCTTCTCGCCTGAGTTTATCTGGGAAGTGGGAGAGGGGAAGATCACACTCAAGTTCTCTTCGTCCAAGGAAGAAAGTGTCTGTTTGACCGCCCAACTAGTCCTCATCACTAGCGAGGCAGTAATAGCTGAACCGTCGGTCGAAGTGACAGAAGAAGAGATTGTCGTTCTCTCTCCGCGTCGTCGTGCGGAAAACTGAGTCGTTACGCACTTACATAGTCAAGAGGCAAAATGGTGTTTCTTGAAGCCTGCACAAAAGGTGATAAGCGCAAAGTTGTCGAGTGTTTAGCCACGTGGCACCACGAAGAAAGGAACGTGTGGCACCACGAAGAAAAGAACGTGTCTTCCTTCCTCAACAGTGGACTGTTAGCGACCTGTCGCGGTGGGTACACCGACGTAGCTGAAGTCCTAATCTTGCACGGGGCTACGGACCTAGACGGAGGTTTAGAAGAGGCCTGTCGCTTTGATCAAGTTAAGATGATCGAGTTTCTCCTTGAAGAAGGGTCCAGCGACATCAATACAGCTATCCTCATCGCTGCACAGTACAATCACGTCTCAGCAGCAAAACTACTGGGTGAGCACGGAGGTGACCTTTACCAAGCTTTCTTGTGTGCTTGTACCTACGGTAGTTTAGCTGTGGTTGAGTGGTTAAGTGAAGATGTGGATGACCTGAGCGGAGGTCTCAACTCGGCTTGCGAACACGGACGCGTTTCAGTAGTGCAACACTTACTTGAGCGCAAAGCCGTAGTCGACGGAGGAACGTTCCTTTGGGCCTGTGAAGGGAGCATTGAGGTGGTTGAGGAGATTCTACCACACTTACCAACAAGACTACTGACCGTTAACCTCTTGAACGCAGGCTTGTTTCAAGCGGCCTCTCGCGGTAAGCTCAAGATTGTTCAAAAGTTAGCTCTGCTCGGGGCTGATGCTTGGGGAGTAGCGTTTTTCCACGCTTGTGAAGGTACTCTCGATGTCGATACTCTGATGGAACTAATCTCTCATGGGGCTACAGACATGAAGAAAGTTCCTGTCTACTTAATCCCTGTTTTGTTGAATCGTGGAGTTGATCCTGTTCTCTTCGGACGTCGAGCTACTCTCTTGGTGCAAGCACGGGAAACGAGACAAGCAGTAACCCGAAAAGCTCTTCTCGACTTTTCGGGTCTGAGCGAGGACTGTTTGGACAGTGTCTTGCTGAAGTACCTTAATTACTCAGTCACTGAAGTGTGAATGATGATTCTCTCCCGAGAATCATCCTAGTGTCCCAAGGGTTCGAACCCCTCCCATTTCAAGCGCATGAAAATCTTCTCAGTCTTCTCGTTTAGCCACTCGATCCGGTCACTCTTCAACATGTTGAAGAAGTCCAGCACGCACCGGACTGAACGCTTACGCAGAAGTTGGTACAGACAGAAGGGGTAGTGAATGAAGCTGGTCCGTTCCTCGTCCGACTCCATCATCAGCAGGTTGTACTCGCGTTCAAACTCGACAAAGTCGCTCATTACTCCGCTCTCGTGCTCAGAGATGTCGGGGCACTTGTGCTTAAGGTCGAGTAGGCTCCAGATCAAAATATAATTCTCGTACTGAGAACTCCACTTGGTCTGTTGCAGAGCGTTGCGAGCATGCTGCGGCGTGATGTGCTTGACGATGTTGTTGATGCGGAGCTCTTCTCTCACGTCAGCCAAACACTGCGGAGGGATGGTCACCTTCTGCTTCCCTTGGTACTGCTTGATACATTTCTGCATGTTAATCTCACGAGTGTACCGGTACTTTCCGCTGGCGTTGACTCTATCAATGTCCTTAAAGGTGGACTGGCTCCCCACGTTCTCTTTCACCTCTACTCCACACTTGAGACAGTAGTAGACTCTCTCGTCCACGATCTCGAAGTCTTTCTTGTTCCCGCACGAGCAGACGCATGTTCGGGGTTGAGGGAGAGCTCCTAGATCTGGGAGTTCAAGTTTGAGAATGGTGTTGTACTTCTTCACCAGTTCCAGATAAGAACGAGTCAGTTCTTGAGCCAGGTTCTTGTCGCGTCGATCCTTCTTGACGAAGGAGACACTCTTCTCGGTACTTAGTTGTGAGAACTTCTGCAGGAAGGGTTGTACTTCCAGCGAGTAGAAGCCAAGGCTAGTATCTTGACTCAAGTCAGTAATCAAGTTCATCAGTTCTTGGTACCGAGACTCTAGGGTCAACTTCTCTTTAGTGCTAAGATGTGTACCGAGGACTTGCTCGAGAATTTCCACCTCTTTTTGATACTCGGGAAGGTGTTCTTTCACTTCTTCGAAGGCCTTCTCCACCTTCTCGTTCCAGTCTCGAATGCTGACGAACTCCATCGAACGAAGTGAGAACGAGAGTGCGAACTCGAGAATGAGTTTCCTTTGACCGCGGAACGTTTAAACCTCGCGAGAAAATTGAGTAGAAGTTAAGAAAAGATTCTTCTCAACAATCACCCTTACATGTCGACTCTTCGAAAGTCCGAAATCGAGAAGGTACTCGTGGAACTTCGTCGAGGTGAGTCTGATCGTCTCCCCGGACTACTGTGCTGGATCCTGAAGTACAGCGAGAAGTGTCGCAAGAAGACGATCGAGTTTCTGACCGTTCCCCAAGAGTGTTTCGAGTGCAAGAGTGAGTGTGAGTACTTGACCGGGTTCTTGGTCTTGTACGGAGACTCTTGTGGAGGGTGCGGACCCGACGTACACGTTTGTTGTGAAGAGTGTACCAAGGTGTTGAAAGGAGGAGATTGGTGGGGTACCTCTCAGTGTCGAGGTCAAAACGTGATCGAGATTCACGACTTCCGAACTGGGAACGTCCACAATCACCCGTCAGGAATCTTTGGAGAGACGGAGATAGACTCGCGAGAGAGGAGCTTGAGGCAAATGTTCGTAGAATATACGTAATTTTCAACCCTCTCAAGGGTTGAAAATTACTCACACTCCCACCAAGTCCAGCACTCGGAAGTTGTCTTGAATCTTGGTCAACATGGTCATACTGTCAAAGAGAACACTGTCCACCACCAGGTTAATCTCGTCCAGTTTCTTTGTCTTCTCCAGAATGCTCTTGATGATCTCTTGTTGAGCCACCTCGTTCTTGGTCATCTCTTCATCCAGACGCTGAACTTGAGCTCGGACCTGAGCTTGCGCGTTCACAGTGGAGGGGGAAAGAGCGGCGTACCCTCGCTTCTTCTTATCCAGAGCAGTGTATATTTCTCCCATGTTCCCGTGCTTTCGTCTCAACCCTGCAATCTCCCCTTCCAAAGCCTTCTTGATGGTCAGGATCTTCTGAGACTGCTTGACGATGTTCCGTTTCCCGTCGATCATCTGCTGAATCCGGATAGTCTCGGAGTTGTGATTCTCGGAGAGAAGGCGGGAGAACTGCTCGTTGATACTGGCGATCGACTTCTCGATGTCAGCCGTCTTAAAGAAGTTTTCTAGGGAGGTGGTGACGAAGATCTTCCGGTGTCGGTTGCGGTAGTCAGTCGCGAAGAAGGTCTCAATCTCGTTCTCCTCGTTGAGCAGGCACAGACAGTCGTCGTCGACGATGAGGAGTTTGAAAGGAATGTTCTTGACGCACAACCGAAATCTCTTCATCTGCCTGACCGTAGAGCCGAACTTCTCTATCGACTTCACTTCCTCTCCAGCTAGGGAGATGGGCCGATCGTACATCTCGTGAAGCTTGTCTTCTGACTCTAGCATTCGAGCCACGTGGTCAATCTCCTTGTAGGTACGCCGAAGCGAAGCGTCATCGTACAAACTTGTAGGGGCTTCAGCTGAAGGAGCCTTAGGGACAATCTCGTACTCGTACTTCTGGCTGGTAGCGTCGATTCGGTACTTTTCTGGGATAGTAACCACCAGACTGATAGCACTACGCAACCCCACCAGTTCTACTAGCCGGTAGACTCCGTCCTGGGTGAAGTAGTTGTTAGGGACAAACCCCTTCTCCTCGATCAGGGCGTTGAGACGCTCGAGAGAGAAGCTCATGTGTTTTGTGTAAGAGAAGAGATTCTTTTAGTTCGCGAACCAGTTTAATTCACTCTCGATAATAAAAGAGTCCTCTTTACGCAAAGAGTTCTCACGTCAAGTACGCATGAGTGCTCCCGCTCCGAGTGTTCAACAGCTCCCTGTCAATGCCGCACAGCCGGTTACTCCTGAGGACAGTCGCATCGCTGCTCATCTCTTCGGTGAAGGGGCCTCCGAGACTGCTGTAGCCAACCACTTCAAGCAGCCTCTCATCTCAGCTGCTCTGGTGGGGCTGATGCTGCTCCCTCAGTCAGATGCTCTGGTCGAGAAGATCTACCACACCGATAACCCCTACGTTCGGATCCTTATCAAGGTGCTGGTGGCCTTCCTGTTATTCTACATTACCAACTACTGGGGGTTCATGCGTCGGAAGAAGTGATTTCTCACGATCGGTAACACTCTACGGAGTGTTACTTTGGTTGAATATCACTCCCCCATCGTGCGTCCGGTTCGACGAAGTGAGGATCACACTTCAGAGCCACCATCTCAGGGAACATCTCGATCAGGAACCAGTCCACCGGTTGGGCAATCCCGTACTTCTCCACTAGTTCCAGTAGCTTCTTTGCTCCTCGAGGAGAGACACAGTAACCGTGAGTCCCGCCCCCATGAGAGCGAGCGGGTTGGGGGTTGAACCTTCTCAACCCAAACTTGTCTTTGGTCTCCTCCGAAGAGAAGACCGCCACTACCTCGTCGTGGTAGTCAGGAACATCGTCCAAGTACCCTAGGAAACAGACCTCCCACTCTGTTCGAGTATTCTCGAGGTGTTCCATCAGAACAGGAAACTGGGAGTGGAACTGAGGGCAAAGCTGAAGGTCGTCTTCGAAGATAACAGTAAGGTGTTCACGCTGCGCTGCCAATACCCAGAGGTGGTAGTGAGAGAGTGCACACCCCACTACTCCCTTCTCGAAGTTGTGGAACGGGTACGGATTCTTCTTAGGGAAGTTTCGGTTCCCTAGGATTCGATCGATCCACTCGGGTCGTACAGACCCCTCGGGTCTTTCAGGCATCATCACCTTACTCCCGTTGACAGCCTCGAAGCGAGTATGAGGGAAAGCAGAGAGAAGCTTAGACATGTGCTTCATCCGGTCAGTCCTCTTCTCAAGGTTGATAACGTGAATCTTGAGAGTAGAGGGGTCGAAAGGTTTCGGGTCAAGCGAAGCCGTTTCTGTGGGAGGGAGTGTGACTCTCCCGAACACTTCCTCTCGAATCTTGTTCCTCTCTTCGAACGAGAGGCATCCTGAAAGAACCGGAAGAGACCCTGTTTCCAACAAACTCTTCCACTCTTCTGCTCTCCTCGCCCAAGAGTGTGTTTGAACCCAGTCTTGAATTACTCCTCGCTTCAGGTCAACGTACTCGAGGAGGAGTTTCCGGTCCTCTCGAAAGAGAGTATCAACCATCTTAAAGAACTGGTTGTCGCGATCAGTACACTCAGCCGGGACCAACCCACCTAGATAATTCATCTCTTTCAAAGCCGCCATCTCCGTCGAGATAGCTACACACTCAGCTGCCTGGGCTTCCAGGGCACTAATGCAGAAAGTCTCGGCGAAATCGGTGGGGTAGAGCCACACCTCGGCGGCCAGGAACTCTTGAGCTACCTCGTAGTTACTCAGCTTGCCTCGATACACCACAGCTGGAGCCATCTCCCGCATACGCTCGAACTGTTCTGGTGTCATCTCTTCTGGGCCTCGACAGACGTGAAGAGTAGCCTGAGGGTACTTCTCTAGAATCAGCCGAAAGATCCGAAGCATGGTACTCAATCCTCTCGTCGGGGAAGAACTCCACATGAACCGGTACGGGACCTTGGGACGAGGAGTAGCGAAGTGAGTCAGGTCGATCCCGTTCCCTAGTACTGTCAAAGAGTGCGCTTCCGGGTAAACACTCTCAAAGTTTTGCTTGTGCCACTCGGTTTGCACCACGATCCCGTCGTAGTGCACGTTGTTCAACAACCACCTCCCCATTTCTGGGAGAGTTCCAGCCGCGAAACTAGGCTGGAGCACCACGTCGTGAATCCACAAAAAGGTCTTAGCGGCCTTAACAGGGATGTGAAGGAAAGCGTTGACGTACCGCGAGATAACGAGGTAATCGAAGTCGTTAGCCAGGTAGTCCTTCATCGAGATGTAGTCAAGATTGAGGAGGTGGTTGGGGGAGTGGAAGGGAGTGAGAATGAAAACCTGAAAGTACTTGGAGAGAGCATGAGCGAGGTTACTCAAGGCAATCTCAGACCCGTACATGGGGGCGTGAAGATCGGTGTACCCGATGTAGAAGACGAGAGTAGGTTTCATCTTCGAAGATCTTCGAAGATGGTCGAAGATTCTCGGTGATACTCGAAAGTACCTTTCCTCAAGAGGAAAGATGTTTAGGTGACTTGTACAAGATTACCACTTTGGGTTCTCTAGAAAAGTAGCGTAGTTAGTCTTAAAGTCGAAGAACTTGTCTAGGACTCCCTTGTTTCGGAAGTAAGTCTTGGTGTCGCCGTCACCTTGCGAGTAGTAGAGCATCTCGTTCACTTGCAAGTTGTACCGAGAAGGGAGGTTCAGACCCACTTCTTTCTCCACACCTCGGAAAAGATCTTGCAACCGGGTGAGTACTTTCTCGAAACAGACCTGACCCGGTTGCAAGTACACTACGATGCTGGCCAAGCGATCCTCTGGTCCTCTCTCGAGAATAGAAGCGTAAACCAGAGAAACTTTCAGGTCAGTGACGTAGTACCCGACCTCCTCCGTCTCGAAGAGGTGAAGGAGTTTCTGAGTCACCCAGACCTGACAGCAGGGCTTGACTTGAAGACGAATCTTGTAGAACCGAGACAGATACTCGAGAGCGTCTTGTTTCATTCGGCCGATACTGACCTGTTCACTGTCGCGGTACACCTTCAAAGTAGGAAGAACGCGGAGTGTGATGTCTTTGCTCCCGGCAAGGTGATCTAGATCCATCATTCTCCGTGCCTCGGCGAGAGGTGCTTGGAAAGAAGTAATAGTCGAGTACCCCTCGCTGTCTTGGAGGGTAAAGATGCTCCGTGTCTTCCCCATCACCTTCTTCTCTACTTCCTTAGTAATCTTGGGGCGGACCATGACTCGAGACATGCTAATAACACCGAACTTCTTCCACCATTCCAGAGGTTGATCACCTAGCAACATCTCGTGAGCTTTCTCTTTGGTCTTGGTTTCACACAGTTCTAGACAGTAACTGCTGGCAGTCTGACAGTGAAAGATACTTTCGAGTGGGAGTTTCTCTTCCATCTGCACTCCTCGGTTAGTGTACTGGATTCCGGGCGTGTCAGGGTTCCAGGTCACTTCCCACTTGCTCTTCACTTCCCGAACAAAGGTAGAGATGACCTCGAGCAGCTTAGCAGGGAGAGGAGCGCCTTCAGGAACAACCTTGATCTGGTTGGACTGAAATGTGAGAAAATCATACTTGTTCCCAGGGATCCATCCCAGACTGAGGTCCTTGACACTCTTCTCACCTCGGTACCGATCGATCTTGACCGAACGAGCCATTCTTTGAGTACTGTCAAGAAAAATTGAGTATCTTTCTCCTTGAGTTTGAATAGCCAAGATGGCTGCCGAAAACAGGTGCGTTCACCTCCTCCTCTCCGGTCCTCGAATCGGAGAGAGGTGTGGGGCTCGGACCGGATGGGATCAAGAGATGGGGTACAACGTGGAGAGATGTGACAAGCACCAGCGAGCGTACCGGAAACAGCTTGTTCGGGAAGAGGAGGAAAGACAACGTCGGTTTCTGAGAGAGAACGGGATCACGTGGAAGCAACACCTCTTTCACCTCTTTAAGAAGGAAGAAGAAAAGCAAGCTCTGGAAGAAGAGGCGCAGTGTCGAGTCACCCACGGCATGTCTCGACAAGAGTACCGCGAAGCACAAGATCGGAGGATCAGAGAAGAGAAACAAGCTTGGGACGAGAGGGAAGCCCGTAAGTGTGCTGAGACGCAGGCTCGAATGAGAGAAGACCCCCAGTTCGTGGTCCGAGAACTAGAGAAGTTCTGCACTCAGGCTCTCCTCCCTGAAAAAGGAGTACTGGGAGAGTACCTCGAGTGTGTTCAGGGGTTGTACCAGTTCGAACAAGACCCTGAAGATGAGAATGTCTTGGTACTGAAAGACGGGAGAAGGTTGCGAGTGACGGTGAAAGTAGTGGAAGATCGAGGAACGAGCGGAGGAGAAAAATGAGATACTTTCAGGAGTAAATTAAGAGTAACACTTGTGGTTCTTTTGAGGACCTGTGAGATGGGGAACGCTCTTGTTGCACCGATCGAAGATTCACCCGCCGAGGTTCAACCTCTCGTCCGTTCTCCCTTGAAGTGCCAGTACAAGTTTCACGCAGGTTACGTTTGTGGAAGAGTCCTAGACTCAGAATGGGTAGAGCAAGTTCGTCAGATCATGGCTGAAAATAAGAGAGATTTCGTTCCAGTTTGTTTCGTCCACCTTCCTCACTACGTCTCTGGAGAAGCCAAAGAGAAGGCTCACTCCGTTAGAATCCAGAAGATAACGAGTATGAGAGAGGCTCGCGAAAAGAGATCAGAGAGACTCAAGCTCAAGGAGGAGAAGTGCTGGGCTCAACACGGGATGACACTGTCTGAGTACAGAATGCTCTCTCGGTTTTTGACCCGGTGCCTGAAGGGAGAGGGGATTGTATTGCCGAACGGGCGGAAGGTGAGAGTGAGAGTGGAAGAGATGGATGCTGATGAGAAACCAGAAGAGTTCGTCGAGGGTCCAGATGAGTACGTTTCGGACCCAGAGTACGTGAACGAAGAGGAGGAGAAGTGAAGAAGAAGGAAGGTATGATACTCTGAGGAGTATGATACACAAGTACACAAGTACGTTCTCAGGTCTGAAGAATCTGCTTGATCTCTTGGTGAATCGGGAGAGCCGCTTGTCCACATTCAAGACAAACCATGCGTTCGAATCCTTCTTGGTAATCAGAAATCTCCAACTCGATAGAAAAACGCCACCACTGAGACTTAGGCAAGTATTTCTTCCCGGGAAGGAGAGTGAAAGTTTCCGAATCAGGAGCGAAAGAGATCAAAGGGTGGTACTTTCCTTCTTGTTGCATAGGTGTCTCCAGAAAGAGAGTCACCTTCTCAATCTTTTCTTTGGGGAAGAGGTTAACTCGAACCTCGCTGATGAAATCAACATGAGGAAGGCGCAGTCTCCTCTTGCGAGAGAGCTCAACCACTGTTCGAGCTGTGACATGAGTCAAAGTCGGATCCAGTACTTGACAGACTATCATCATCGGTGATTTTGAGTACCCGAGATCATAGCCCTTGGTCAAGACTTCACTCAACCGGTCTGATCCCTTGTGGAGGAGACTCACAATCTTGAGTAGTTCCTCTTCTATCAGGAGGGTGAGAGGAACGTCGCGCTCAGTGGGCGTAGACTCGGTCATGGTCTCGACGTTCTTTGGGAGAGGGAGAAGGGTTTAAGTTGAGGACGGAAAAGTGAGTCGCGATAGAAAGAGATGCTGGTAGAAAGGAACAATGCGTTGGAGGGTTAGTAAGAAGTACTTTGATGAACGACTGTCGGGGACCGAGATCGTCTTTACTTTCGACGAGGAGAAACAACTGGTTACTTACACCTGTGAAAAGGGTCATGTAAAAACAGTTAGAACAGATACTATGGCTGGAAGGATTTACAAGTTCAAGAAGTTTGAAGCACCTATTTGTGCAGGCTGTCAAACCCAGTCAAAGAAAGAGGGCAAACTTGAAGAAGCACGAAAGGTCTTTATAGAAGGAGGATGCGTTCTTTTGGCACAAGAGTACATCAATAATCGTAAATTGTTAGAGTATCAATGTTTCTGTGGGAACATAGCTCAAATATCATTAGCTAATTTTAGCAAGGGGATTCGTTGCATGAAATGTAGTCGGGAAAGAATTAGACTCACTTGTCAGGAAAAATTCGGGACAGATTGTCCCATGCAGAATCAAGAGATAAAAGAAAAGGTCAGGTTGACTTGTCAATCGCGTTATGGAGTTGATTGTTCACTCCAAGATGGAAAGGTACGAGAAAAGATCAAAACAACATGTCAGTTACGTTTTGGGGTAAATCATTCATCACAATCTACTGAGGTAAAAGAAAAGGTCAGGTTAACTTGTCAACGTCGTTTTGGACTAGACTACTCATTTCAAGCTGAAGAGGTGAAAGTCAAAGGTAGGTTAACTTGTCAATCACGTTATGGTGTGAATCATCCCTCGCAAAACAAAGAAATTTTCCAACGTCAACAAGCATCCTCTTATCGTCTCAAATCCTACACCTGCCCTCAAGGTACCCTTCTCTCTTATCAGGGCTACGAAGACACTTGTCTTGACATCCTTCTCGGAGTGATCTCTGATCCTCTTCACACCCTCCCACCTTTCGATGAGTCTATCATCCTCACCTCAGTGGACCCTATCCCCTACACCGATCCCTCGGGTACTCAGAGGTACTATCACCCCGACATCATCGTGCTGGGGCACTTAGTGATTGAAGTGAAGTCTTTCTACACCTTCAACAAAGACCTCGTAAAGAATCTGTGTAAATTCCGAGCCGCTTCCCAAAGATGTACCATAAACTTCCAAGTCTGGATTATCGATAAGAAACAGATCAGTACTATTCTCTCCTTTCGAGAGGGGAGAATCTACTTCTCTTGTGGAACTGAGTACTTAGGCGGGAACCTCCCGCAAGTAGTTTTCGACGATTGATCACACCTCAAAAGGTGTCATCTTTACTTTTTACGCTGTACAATCTTCAAACACAATCTTGAGTTTGTAAAAGAGGTAATCTACGTGCAATTCGTCCTCGTCCCATGATGGAGGAGTAATCATGTACATTTTGATCTTTTCGACCAAATAGTCGAGACTGGCATGTTTTGAGTCAGGGTTATATCGGAGAAAGATACACGGCTGTCCCAATTCTTCACGGATCCCGATCATGCGCTCACGTTCCCTCTTTTCTCCGTACCCTCTATGCTGGTGCTCATCCACTTCGACTATCAAACTGTACTCTCCTAGATAGAAGAGAAAATCAGGAAAATAGGGCCCGAGTCTCTGGTTGTAGATAAAAATATCGCTCTCTTCTGCGTGAAAGATCTGTTCAAGATGTTTGCGCACAACTATTTCTTTTCTTTTGAGTTGCCGAATCACTTCACCCTTGCACCAGTGGCAAGTTTCCCCTTGTACCGAGAACTGTTCGCACATAGAGCACTTGTTGCAAAGAGAACACATTTTCCCTCTTTGTTGAAGATCGTTTGGACGTGGATTGCAGGAATGCCCCATGCTGCACTTGCACAACACCTGAGATTTATTTCCTCTGTACTCCCCCTCTACTATGCCTCCGTACTGAGCGACCCTTTCTCGAAATTCCTTCTCGGCTTGTTGAGGGCACCGTTCGGAGCAGGTTCTGCACATACCATACCCTTGTTGCAATCCGTTAGGACTTGGTTTGCACATATGCCCTAGTTTGCACTTACACTTAACTCTCACGCCGTTACCCTTATACTCTCCTTCTACGGTTCCGCCTTGTTGGGCGACACGTTCACGAAATTCTTTCTCGCCTTGTTCGGGGCACCGTCTGATGCATACCCGACACATACTACTTCCTTGCCGAATATTGCTTGGGCAAGGATGGCAAAGATGTCCCAGTTTACACCTGCATGCTACTGGAATATGACTGCTCTTGTATTCTCCTTTGACAATACCTCCTTGCAATTTAATCCTTTCGTAAAACTCGGCTTTTGCCTGCGTAGATGAGTTCTTAGCGCAAATTGGGCACATTCCTTGTGTACGAAGACTGCCCGGACGTGGACGACAGGAATGTCCCATTTTGCATTTGCATTCCACAGGTGTAGCAGAGTTTACATACTCTCCAACCACAATACCTTCGTGTTGTTTGACACGTTCTCGGAATTTTCTTTCTGCTTCTTTGGGGCATAATCCCGCGCAAATTATGCATATTCCACCACCCCTTCGCAAATTGCACGGTTGTGGATGACAAAGGTGTCCTTCGCGACAAATGCACGCAATTGGCCCATCTTTTCCGTTATACTTTCCTAGTACTGTACCTCCTTGTTGTGCGACTTTTTCGCGAAACTCTTCCTCTTTTTGTTTAGGACATTGTCCAGCACAAACAAAACACATACCTTGTCCCTGATCAAGACTATGCGGACGTGGATGGCATATGTGTCCCAGTTTGCATCTACAAGTTACTGGATCACGGTTTGTTGTGTATTCTCCTTCTACGGTCCCGCCTTGTTGACGTACTTTATCTCTAAACCTTTTTTCCGCCTCTTTGGGACACATCCCAGCGCAAATCCTACACATGCCATCCCCCTGTTGAATATCGGCTGGCTGGGTCCGGCACGGGTGTCCTTGACTGCAGATGCAATCAACTAAGACATGAGCTCCTTTGTATTCTCCCACCACAATACCTCCCAACCGTGCGATGTTTTTCTTGAATCTTCTTTCAGGATATGGAGCTCGAAACAAGTTAACCATCCCTTTTTTCTGATGCTGAGCGCAGTAACTTCCACTATCAGAGTCAGGAAATCCAAACTGAGCAATCATTGCAGAGCAATCTTGGCACCCTTTCTTCCAATTGAACACACGTTTCACCACTTCTGGGTCTAACTTCAGCTCCAAGACGACTTGTGCTTGAAACTTGTCCAAAGTCTTTCGTACAAGTCTGACCACCTCCATTTTACTTTCTTCGAGATAGCCGCTTCACGAGTCAATTTTGATCACACCTCGAAAGGTGTCATCACTTGTTTTCAGTCATCACTCTCCTCTGCATACTCTCTTCACTTCACTCTCGACCACGAGTACACCCTCGCACTGATACAAATAATCTTCGAAGATATCACAACTCCAAGAGAGGACCAGATCAGTGAAGATCTCTTCCTCACCCTTTCCTCGGGTAGTGATGTGTTTTCCGTCATCGATCCTTTCTATCTGCAGACCGATGTACTCGTTCTCTGGACACCTACAACCTTCCTTCCCGCAAGAACAGTCCACGTACTTGTGCTGACGCAAGTGATCTGCCAAACACCCCTCCTCGAAGCTGGAGTAGACTGTGATCTCTTTGTCCTCCTCATTGAAGAGTTGTCCTTTCACCTTCGGGTCGTAGATCAAGATCAGGGTCTGTTCGGGTTCAAACTCAACCCCGTCTCGGACGTACCCGTGCAACTCGAAGGGACGACACTTCACCACCACTCGCCTTTCTTCTCGAACTCGAGCATAGAACTCTTTGCGGAGGGCGCGAAGTTGAACTTGACTCTTCTGGTAACGGTCAGCGTAACTCTCAGAGAGGTGTGAGCTCATCGGTGAAGATGTGTGTGAGCGAAGAGAGTACTAACAAGTATCACTTGAAAGAGTGACTCAGTTTTGTGGGCAAAAAGAGAACAACCTCGTTTCTCTCCCTTTCTAGTGGGTGAGAAAGTCTTCCTGCTTAATCTTTAGTGGTCTTTATATTATCTACTCACCCTTAGAGTTACTTCATTAATCTTCTCCCTTTCAGAAGGATAATTTTCTAATTTCACCCTTCTTTCTCCCTTCTTTACACTCACCCTCTTAGAATGTAGCAAGTTGGTCTTTAACCCCCATTCGCTTCGAAGTTAAGTCAAAAAGTCGTAGGGTCTGCTTGTTAATTGTTACACGGGAAGACTACTCCTTTTCGCTTGAACGAGTCGAGCGGCGACGCAGTGATTGTAAGGGACAGTAGGGAGGACAGCAAAGAAGAAAAGAGAAACAAACACAGGCCAGTTTTTTTCATCACCCTTTCCTAGGGTAACAACTTTTGTCGTTCATTTCAAGTCCCTTAGAAAGGGACAAAATAGAGACGTGTCCGACGAAAATTGAGTTACAATAGGACGATGTTTTACAAATAAAACCCCTCTACCCCCGATGGATCAACGCCTCTTCTCTGGTGATGAAATGTCCGATTTCCCTCCTCGGGATCTCGCTGACTTGGTACGGAAAGCTTTCGCTGCTCTCCCTCGTGCAGAGGTGCACGCTCAAGCTCGGAAGCTACACCCAAGTTTGCAGCAACGTATCTTCAGCAAGCCTGAGTTTGCCCGTGAGGTTCTGCGCGTAAGTGCTCGTCAAGAAAAGTCCTTTCGCGAGGCTACCAGTTTGAGTGATTTCTTCGCCAAGGTCGAGACTACGGCCAAGTTTCGGGATCGTACTCACGGACGTGGACGTGGAAGAGGAACTACGGATGAACCTCTCCCTGATACTGTGGGACGGTACGTGATTACGATCAACGATCATCCCCCACGACAGTCTCAGCCTTCTCGAAAGTACATTACGGTTCGAGACGTGCACGTCTGTGAAGAAGATGTGGTCGAGGCTAGCACGGATCGTGAGAAGTTGGAGAGGTTGTGCGACCGGATCAGTAACTTGGGAACGGAAACCATCAAGATGTGCCCCACCTCCGAGCTGGTGCGAATGATGACGAGTATGATTCGGAGTCTGATCAAGATGGGAGTGAGGTGAAACGAGTTGAGAGTAACACTTCGTAAAGTGTTACAGGTGACTCATTTTCGCACGAAAACGCACGAAAATTGAGTCTGTTCTCGAGTGTTATACCCCTTACACAAAGATCATCTTCGAAGACCATCTTCGACGATGGGTGCTCAGACTTCAAGAACGATGACATCTCAGTACTACCGGGCTTCCGGAGAGGTACATGTTAGCACTCTGGGTGGTCTGGTCTTGAACGTACAAGAGGTTTGGCCTAGTTCTAAGGGCGGGATTCTCCCGTCGTGTGCTTCTCCTACTGAGGCGGGAAGAGCTTACTGTGACTTCAACGGTGTTCCTCGTGACGGAGACTGGACCAAGATAGGTGATGTTTCGGCTCGGGACCCTATTGCTTTCGAGAATCTGCACTACTATCACCTGAGGGACAAGTGTGAGTGAGGTACAAAATCGAGGTACAAAAGTAACACTTCGCGAAGTGTTACCACTCTCCCTTACTCTCCCTTCTTCTCTGGGATGATCAGCTTGTCAGTAGGGTCTCCCATCGTCTTCATCATAGCAGGGAGGATGCTCAGCAACGACTTAGGGTCGAGACCCTTCTCGTTGACCCCCTTATCCAGGGTCCCCATCAGTTCAGCAAAGACGCCACTCTGCACCAATCCCATGATAGTAGCCATGGGGTTGTCGCTGTCGCCACCCGCCAAGTGAGGAGAAAGCTTCCCGATCATCTCCTGAATCACTGAGGCCTCAGCCCCAGTTGCTTCGGCAGGGGGAGACTCAAGAGAGGTCTTGAGAATCTCCTTGGCCTTGGAAGTAGGGTAGAGAATAGCGTAGATGGTGAGAAGGTGGGCCCAGATCACCTCCTTCGTCTCGGCGTCTGCCTTCTTGAAGATGGCAGCGAGGTTGAGGAAGATCTTGTCACTGTAAGAGATGTTGAGATCTTGTAGTTTCACTTCGTCCCGGGCCTCAATCTGGGCCTGATTAGCTCGAATATACTCGTCAAAACTGCCTACCACTCGCACGATCGAGACCTCGTTAGAGATCTGCATGTGCTCGATCAGTCTGGCGTAGAGAGCCAAGGACTTCTGGTGCTTCCCGAAGGCACCAGCCAGGTCCTTCATACAGGTGTGAATGGCCTGAAAGGCCAAAAGTTGGGTCTGTGTCAGAGGCATGGTTTTTGATACAGCAAGATTCCTTTAGATTTCACTTTCGTTTTCACGCGCTTTTTCTACTCGCATGCTCTTTCACTCGCATGCTCTTTCACTCGCATGCTCTTTCACTCGCATGCTCTTTCACTCGCA
>CAZRRO010000005.1:218465-232016 GCA_964602595.1 uncultured Verrucomicrobiota bacterium
TGCTCTTTCACTCGCTAACCTCATCGTCCTCGTCAGAGTACTCCCGCGACTGTGAAACCGCCCGCTGAAACTGTTGAATCACTTCCTTGATCTCAGGAGGGAAAGCTGAGAAGAACTTGACGCTGGAATGCTGAGTGTGACTAGGAAGGGTAGGGATCCCGATAGTGACACAGTTGCCCAGGTAAGGGATTGCCACACACTTGTCAAAGTTCTTCTCGTTCCACCACCCTCTTCTCCAGTAGGTCCCGTTGCGCGGAACCTGAGCGTAGAACTTCGAGACCAGACTCTGCCCGGTAGAAGGGTGGTAGAAGGCCAGACTGTTAGGAAGGACGCAGTCACGCTTCCCGATAGCTCGATGCTTGAGGGCCAGAGTGTCAGGGTAGTAGAAGTCTCCGCACTCTGAGAGCATGAAGGCACGAGGGCGTTCCTCGGTGGAAAGGACTGGTTCACGAAGGGCTACCTCGTCACTCGAAGTGATCTCTACCTCGGCATCTACAATGGTACTTCCAGTTGATACCCAAGACATCTCCATGATCTGCTTGACCATCGAGTTGTAAGTCCCCTTGAAGTGAACCACGCGAATGCGCTTGTCCTCTTCAATCTTGACATCCTTGAAGACGTGGTCAGGATCGTTGATGACCCAGTTGAGCAGCTCGGGAGGGTAAGAGAGGTTCTTCCAAGAGTAGATGTTGATGGGGAAGAAACCAGGCTTGCGCACCTCAGTGATGATAGTGACCCGAGGGAAAGGGTCCGTACTGGGACGGAGTTTCAACCCCACTCGCTTCTCGTCTTCAGCCGTGGCCTGAATGTGCTCGACTCGAGTCCAGTCGATCGCGTTGCGTGGACGCCGTGCCATTTGAGACTGAGGAGCTGCCTTTAAGACTTGAGAAGAGAAAAATGAACAAGGTTTCGAGAGGTGAGAGTCAAGTTACAATGTTTACTTCGATAGCCTCTCTGGGAGGCATTTTTGAGAGTATCGAGCAGTCTCTGCAGATCGAGAAGAGGAGTCTCGAAACTCTAGAGAAGAGTGAGTTGTACGCCCGAGCCGAGAAGGTATGCGAGAGGATCATCGAGAACGGGTTAGTGGTGATGCCAGAGGACAAGGAGGTACTCGATTACACTCAGAGCCCTGTTCTGAATCAGATCTACACTCGACTTGATCTTCTGGCTCGAAAGAACAAAACTGCCATCAAGGAAGAAGATATTCTCCACTTGTGGCACCAGTTCCCGACTATTCTTCAAGACCGATACGTGAACATAGAGATCACTGTTTGGGACGACCTGGACGCCCCCTGTTTCGTTGCCACACCGATGGAGATAGCCGGGTTCGGGGATAATTTAGAGAAAATCATTGCTGAGGCGGTGGTCCAGTACGGAGGAGAAAGACTGTTTCACGACTACCACTCCTACTGTGGGTATCAACACGTGACTGATGGTTACGCGGTACTGGACTCGGGGAGAGTGGAAAGAGTAGAAATGTTCAGGGAAGTGATCACGAGCACATGGTTTGTAACAGTTGTAGAAACACTGATGTGTTGTCGTGAATTTGTCCCTGCAATCTGGGACCTCGTCACAAGTGAGAAGTGGTGGAACGCGAGGCCACGAAGAGAGGAGTGGGTTCGTCGAATACTGAAAAGGTCGATCATGCTTAATGAGTTCGTTAGTTGGACAGTGAGTAACAGTGACTGCGTCACGGCAGTACTAGACCGATACCGAGACGGGTTCCGTTTCGGTGACTATCTTTCTCTCCAGTGTACTCGTGAAGCCGTTCGAGGGTTGATCCCCAGAGTGAAAGACTTCCCCTGCTGGGTAGAGCTTCGTCTCGAGAGTTTGATTCAAGATCGAGACGTGATCACTCTGGGGTTGATCGCTCGAGAGTGGTCTGGGACTGTCAACTTGGAAAGTTCAGAAACAGTAACCGAGTTGCACCTTCTTTTCCCAGAAGAGATCGTTGAGAAGTTTCGAGCGATGGATACTGGAAACAAGTATAACAACTAAAATGATTCTCGGTAGAGGAGTAAAAACAAGACTCAAATGGTTACTCTTGCTTACGCAGAAGGGATCGAGAACGGAGAAGTTGAGAATGGAGAGATTGAGAATGAGGAAGTCGAGAACGGAGAAGAGATTGAGGAGGTCGTCCTTGAGGTTCAACCACTCCCTCAACCACCCCTTCAACCACCCCTTCAACCACTCCCTCAAAAGAAGTGCAACAAACGTGACCGTATCTTCATTATCGCAGGTACTTCTCTCGCCATCGTCGCCCTCACTCTGGCCTTGGTGCTAGGGAACTTACGTTTGGCAACAGAACTTCAAGCATGCGAACATCAAGTATGTCGAGACCAGATTCGTGTCACAGTAACAAACAGTTCTCTGACTCAGTTGCACATGCATATGCAAGAAGACACCTTCTCTTGTTGGGTCGAGACTGACTGGAGGTTGATTGTTAACTCAACCTTGACGATATTTCGATCCCAGGCAGGAACGTGCTGTTTCGTTCCCGATGGAAAGTGTAAGGATGTTATAACACCGTTTAACATCGGCATGGTTTTCGTTGGGACTCCGGCCACTGCTCTGGTTTCTTTCTTCCTGATGGCTTGTCTTTTCGAGTTGTTGGAACTGTGGGGGATGGTGTGAGTAAGAAAGTAATTCTCCTAGGAGAATTACACGGAGGGGTCATTCTTAACTTCTTTCACTGGAACTTCCTCTTTGACGGTATCTTCTTTCACCGGTACTTCTTCTTTGGCGATACCTTCTTGAGGCGCTGGCGCCTCTTCGATCACGGGATCCTTTACCACTACTTTCTCTTTTACCTCTTCCTTTCCCCCTTCTCTTACCGTCCAGAAAGCCCGCGCGGCTTGATACCCTGCCGAGAAAGTGTTGAGACGCTTAGGGACGTCGAGGTGGAAATCAATCAGGTTCAACCCCGTATCTATGTCGATCACTGTCACGGTAGGAGGGTACTTGCGCTTGTGATTGTAGTAGGTGTAAGGGAGCATAGCCAAACGGAAAATGTAAACGTAGAAAGAGTCCTTCTTAACCACAGGGGGTTCGACAGTACTGACGTTGAGACCGATGAGAGTGTTCTCCGGACGATCGTAGTATCCGATGGAGAAGTTCTCGACTACTCCTCCGTCCACGTACTCGAAACCGTTGTGAAAGAAGCGATCGAAGAGGAAGGGGACGTTGGCACTCATTCTCAACCCTGTTTCTACCAGCAGATCAGGGGTAGTATCAGCGTTGAGATACTCAACCGTGTTAGTAGACATGTTGTAAGTCACTACTGTCAGTTCCTTCTTGAACCTCTTCCGAATGTCTAGGAAAGTAGGAGAGAAGTCTAGCTTCTTACTGGTCAGAAACTCGAGGTGAGAGGCTACCTTATCTTCCCAGGAAACGAACCCGCGCTGGTGGACCAGAGCGCTAAGATTGAAGTTTCGAAACTCATCCACGAAAGAACTGGAGATGAGATGGTGAAAGATCTCGAAGGGAGTGTAACCTAGAGTGAGAAGGTAACAGATGAAGGCCCCAGCCGAGGTACCAATGTAGTTGCGTAGATTCTCTATCTTCTTGGACTGTTCCATCTGCATCAGGGCTCCCAAGTGAGCGATACACTTACTTCCTCCTCCTGAGAGGATGAGGGTGTTGAACATTCTTTTTCTCTTCGAGTAAGCTTGTTTAAGTAGCACGTCTAAGAAGCGCATGAGTAATTTCTGCACGTACTCAAAGTACTCTCTTGGCATGCGTGTGATCCTCTTGACTATCGCTATCGCGGTAGTATTGTACCTAGTCCTACAGAAATGGTGGAAGAGGATCTCGACTAGGTACTCCCCCACCGGGACTATCCCCAGCAGCTCGTACGCTCTGACAGACTGGACTGGGGCCCTCAACGTCCAAGCCCAGAGGTACGCAGTCAAACAGTTCTGCACTCAAGAAGGGTACGACTACTCACCTCCTACCAACCCGAACGGGTACGGAGAGTGTCTGTACACCGAACAGACCTGTAAGAACGACTCTAACCCACACTGGGTCTCTTGCACTCCTGTCACAGGAGGGGGAGGTG
This sequence comes from uncultured Verrucomicrobiota bacterium, assembly GCA_964602595.1. Taxonomy (GTDB): domain Bacteria; phylum Verrucomicrobiota; class Verrucomicrobiia; order Limisphaerales; family UBA9464; genus CAIWAH01. The sequence goes on from CAZRRO010000005.1 coordinate 222,523, forward strand.
TAGACCCGAACGGGAAGCCTTGTGACCTGAACCAGAGACCGTACCTCGAGTGGCAGCTTGACGCTAATCAAGAGGGGAAGTGTGTCATCTCTCACTTCCCTCCCGCCTTCATTCAGAACTTGTGCGAGGATAAGGGACTAGGAAAGTGGCACCCTGGAGCTTTGCTCTGCGACGCCACTGGGTACTGTCAGATTAACCCTGATGATATTCCTACATGTAAGCTCACCTCCGAGTACTGCGATCGGATGGGACTCGATTACCAAGATGCGGGCGGGTTGGGTGACTGTAACTTGAGCGACTGGCAGAACGTGCTGGAGGGAGTCTTCGGGAAGACAGTTACTCGTACTTTCAAGCGTAATGCCGAGGCGATGGTCCGAGAGTGTTCAGACAGTGTCTTCTCGGCTAACTGTGCAGCCGGGATCGGGACCGAGCTTACTACCGGAGGGCAGATCGCTCTTGAGACTGTAGATGCTGAACTGAAGGGGTACATGAACCATCTCCGAGACGTTTGTTCGGGAGACACTTTCCAAAGTGTAGAACACTTCTATGCTTGTAGCACCAACCTCTTCCCTCCTTTCTACTTGGGAGAACAGGCTCGAGAGTTCGCTGACGGTATGCTCAACGGGTGTCTGGGCTGGATCCCGGGCATGCCGAAAGGGTTGATCGGGAAAGGGATGGCTCTGGTGGGAAAGTTTGGGATTCTAGCAGTTCAAGCCCTCTTTCACGCGGGTGAGTTGGCTGTACAGGCTTTTGACATCGCTGGAGACCTCTTCTTCGGGGCCCTGACAGTGATCGGGTTAGGCCCCGTGGCTGATATTATCCGAGGGGCTTGCAAGGCGGTAATCCAGTTCGGGGCTCGGGCAGCTCACGTCATCGCCAACGTCGCTAACAGTGTGGTTCACATCTTCGCTAACACTATTGTCCCAGCTGTCTTTCACGCTTTTGAGGCGGTAATCAGTGCTGTGCTTCACCCTGCGGCCTTCTTCGAGAGTATCGCGGCTGATCTGGCTACCCTGATTAACGACCCAGTCGGGTGTATCACTAAGGCTATCAGCGCCATAGTCAAGTTGGGAGGACCCTTCCTGAACGCTGCTCGGATGGTAGTAAACAAGTTGCGTTTGGTCGCAGCGGCAGCTATCAGTGAGTTATCCGCTCAGCTTCACGCCATTGCTGATGCTCTGGAGAATTCTCTCAGTAGCTTCGGGTCCAGCTTACTGGGTGATATTGAACAGATCGGGAGTGCTATTACTAGTATCTTTTAAGTGAGCTCGTGCACACGAGAAAGAGTACACGAGGCACGGACACGAGCGTGATTGTGATGATTGTGAAATTTTTTCTCTTCATCTTCAAATGGAGACTTCCACCAAGATCGTCTTGGCGGTTCTTGCCGCCGTCATCGGCCTCTACCTGTACCGTCGGTACAAGAAGAAGACTCCTGAGAAGCCGAAGGCTGGATTTCGGTTTGGAGATGATGCTCTTCCTCCGGTACCGGTAGGCGGAACCGATTTCGGAGGGATGGTTGAGGGTGTTTCGGTACCTCAAAGTAAGGTTGATCAGGTGGTGGGACAGTACGTTGGTGTCGACGACATGCTCCCGCCCCAGACAATGGGGTCTCCGATGAGACATCAGGAACTCCCTAACGCTCGTCAGGTGACTCACCAGCTCCGGAACAAGTTCTTGCAGATGGCAGATTACCTGAACATCGGTTCAGGTGACAACATCGCCCCTCCTCCGTCTTCGATCTGGCGCGACACCAGTGACCTCAACCCCGACTTCCACAATCCCGTCACGCTGGTGAGCGGGACCGATTTCGATCGTTCAGATCGGATCGAGAGGCTGATGGCTCTGCAGATAGGAGAGCGGCGGTCTCGCGAGGCTTACGGTCTGGTCGACGCGTAAAGAACTTTCGGAACACACGCACGAGAAAATTGAGTACTTAAAGCTGCCAGTAGCTTTAAGAAACTATGTCTCACCACCCGGGAGTTACTCACGGATCAGGAGTGGTTCCCGGTTCAAGAGAGGTTTTTGAGCAGTTCTTTGGCTTGGTAGCTCAAAGATTCGCTCTCAATCTTGAAGATGTGAAGAAGGCTTGTTGCCGAGCGACTCCGTCGAAACCAGCTCGTCCTGTCAGTAAGAGTGTGAAGCAACTCTTCGAGGAGGCTGCGGCTCAGTTCACCGTGAAGAAAAAACCCGCGAAGCCCAAGATCGAGGAGAAAGTCGAGGGCCCGAAGAAACCGGAGTGGGGGAAGATGAAAGTGGAGGAGCTTAAAAAGGCCTGTAAGCTGAGAGGGATGAAAGTAACAGGGAAGAAAGTTGATCTTGTTCACCGGCTCGAGAACCCAGGACTCCCAGAGAACCGGACTAAGGGGAAGTCTAAGAGTATCTACAAAGGTCAAGACCTGAGTAAGGTTCTCAGTCTTCTCAATCAATCTTACGCCTCTCGAGCTATTCGGAAGAACGATCAAGGTTATTACGTGGACCTAGAGACCCAACTTGTCTTCGATCCTGTCACCAAGAAAGTAGTAGGAAAGTGGAGAGATGATCAAGTTAAGCACCTTAACCAGCATGACGTAGAGAAGTGTGTTGAGCTCAGACTTGCTCATGAGATACCTGAGAATCTCGATTACGGCACCACCAAAGTAGTGGAAGCGGAGATAGAAGAACTGGACGAGGATGATTTCAAGGATCACGGAGACGAGAGCGAAGAAGAGGAGGAGAGTGGGGATGAAGGGGGAGATGTGGACTAATAAAGTACGGTTATAGGTTATACTCCTTGGAGTATAACATACATAGTTACTCTTTACTGCACATCAATATCAGTCAGGATTACTGTCACTCCCTTCTCGACCAGCACAAACATACTCCGATGGTCATTCGAAGAGATACTCTCTAGCATCAGTTCAGCTTGAATGAGGATAGCTTGACCGGTGAAGAAGTTGCTTTCTCCTCGTTTTCCTTCTCGAATGGCTCGACACAAGCGAGTCAATTCCTCCTCCAGATCAGGGGCTTGAAGTCTTTCCCTTCTCAACTCCCGAATCAGCTCCGGGTGATGAAGGGGGTTCTCTCCCACGAACTTGTACTTGGACATTGTACTTGTACTGTTTTATCTCAGTTAAGACTCAATTTTGCGCGAAGAACTTGACCCGAATCATCATCTTGGCGTAGTTAGTCATGTCGCTTTGCGAGTAAGTCACCACGGTATCCACGATCGAGGCTAGTTTCTTGAGCAGCTCGACGGGAGGTTGGGAGTTGTACAGTCTGGTGACTCGATCGCTCAGAAGAGGATAGTTAGTCTCGCTACTCACTAGGGGAGTATCAGGGAAGTCGATATGGAAGAGGAAGTCGTGAACGAACTCGACGTCGCTGAGGTGAAGTTGTTTGTCCCGGTACTGAGGGTGCAGAGAACTCAGTACTCCCATCACAGCTCCGATAGCCGCGTTCTCTTTTTGCTCTCTTACAGTGGCACCAGGGAAGGGGAGTCCGAAGACACCCATTCGCAGCATTTTGATACGTTGCTGCAGTTCGTCTTGACTGTACCCGATTTGGAGCTCACTCTCGATGAACTCGGTTACGGTTACACAGTGAATCCACAGAAGAGAGATGATCTCTCCCATATCCACGAAGAGCTGGTTGGCGAAGGAGTCCTCGCTTTTCCGTTCCATTACGGCGCGGACCATGTCTCTAACACTGGCATCGCCCAGGTTGAGAACGTTCTGGTCAGGCCAGTACTTGAGCAGGTGCTTCTCAAGAGCTGCCCCCACCATTCCCTTGAAGACTTGAGGGGGCTCGCCGAAGTACTTACTGTAGTCAATGTCTCGGCAGTACTGGTAGAAGTTCTGCAGGACTACTTGTCCGTCCCGGAAGGTGATAGTATTGATTTGAGACACCACGTACCCGGGACGTGCCACCGACTTGTACTTTCCGAACAACAAAATGGACTTGACTAGTTCGTAAACTCGATCAACCACGAAGTCGTGCAGTTTCAGGTTCTTAGTCCGATCAAGTTCAGGCACCCGTACCCGATCGATCATGATATCATCGATACTGTTCCGGAGCTGCACGAAGATCTCGGCTAGTTGCTTCCCGGCCACTCCCGTCTTTCTCACCTCGTCATCGTAGTAAACGATGGGGCGCGAATCAGTCGCAGCCAGAATCTGCCTGAAGGGGTACTGCTTGATCTTCTGATCCAAAGCTTTCTTACTGTAACGGAGGAAGAGAACGTTGTAGATACTCTCGATTCTCTTGGGGAGTTCCTCCACTAGTTCTGCGATTGAACGAAACTGAAGCCATTCTGGGTCAGTCATGTCCGGATCAATCGGGTTGATTTTCGCCTCCTTCTTTCCTGGCAAAATGTACCTCTTGAAAGGGACAGCCACGTACGGTTCGGTTTTGTTGTAATCGGCCTGAATCCACTGCCGAGGAGAGACGTTGCGGAACTGACGGGGAGTAGCGATACGGGCAATCACGTAGTGCGCCACTGTTGGGTAAACTATCCCGTTAATCTTCAAGCGCACGATTTTCCCGTTGATCCTAGTGTCGCTGACTCGGTAGTGAGGAGAGAGCCACTCGTACGGGAAATCTTTCTCAGTCGCGAACCGAATAGCGTTGAGAGGGATGGCTGCTCTTGCTACTGGTACCTCCTCGCGGTGGGCCTCGATAGCTCTGAGAATATCCCCGTCATCGATCATGAGAGCTTCCTCATTCGGGTCTCCATCCTCCTCGTCCCCCTTCTCGTCATCATCGTCACTCACCTCGTGATCGTAATCGGCCTCGTCAGGTTCTTCTTCCGGTCCGTCGTCTCTCTCCTCGCGCTCTTCGTTGTCGTCCTCATCACCCGGTCCCAACGGGCAGAGATCCTCGGTACCTCCACAAGCCCCTTTCGGGTCAGCTGCGTCGTAGTAGTCCTTCAGAACCTTGCCACCGTAACTGAGTTTAGGAGAGGAAGGCTCCAACGGATCGAGATCGGTGAACATTGTCTCGATTTTGACCGCCGGCTTAGCCCGAGGGTACTTGATGTTAGAGTTAACCTCACTCCGCTTGGCTAGAAGAGTGGCAGACACGTTCTGCTCGAACTCAGGAATGTTACTCAACTTCCCAGTCTTGTACTTGAGGTAGATACTGTTGCGGAAGTCAGTCAGGGCCTCCTCGCCAATGTACTTGAGAGTCTCCTTGGACACTTGGTTTCTCTCCAAGTACTCACTCAGAGAGACTGTGACGGCCTTGTTCCCCACGATGGTAATCCTCCTGCCGGAGTAATCGTTGAGAATCTTCTTCTTGGCCAGGCTCAGCAACAACAAAGAGTAGTCCACCTGAGTGAACTTGAGGTACTCGATCATCAAGGCGAACTTGTACATGAACAGGTCGTAAGCCTGCTCGATCCAGTCTGGGTACCCAGAGGTGAACTCCTTACTGATCTCTGGGATGGCCTTAGAAAGGTGTAGCTTCCAGTAGGCCTCGGCGGTAGCCGGAGAAAAGCTCTGAGCGATGAACTGCTCCACTTGATCGGGAGGAATTCTGTACTTATTCGAGTACAGACTGGTGAGAGAGTAATCGGAGGGGAAGTGACCAAGGTTGAGTTGCTCCACCAGTAGATCACGACGGAGTTTGAGCCGGTACAGTTCCATCTTAGCATCCCGAGACTGAACAGGTTGCTCGCGGAAGTAGATATCCTCTTGAGCGTTGCGCCGAATCATCATCAAGAGTTCTCCCAGCTTGTTCTGACCGTTATCGGCCCGGTTCACTCCTAGGTAAGTCGGGTCTCCCGGGAGGAAGGTAACTTTCTCGGGAGCGTAAACGAGCATCTCTTGACCAGTCCCGGCCAGTTTACTCTTCAATTGAGGGATAGAGAAGAGGGCCTTGTACGCCTCTTGCAAAGCCGCCATCATGATAGTGGCAATACCTTCCGGAACCTTACGGTCCCCTCCCTTAACTACCTTCCCGAAAAGGTACCCGTTGGCCTTCTTTCTTGCCGTCTCGGCATCAATCTGTGAAGAGACGAAACTGGCTACTGTCTCGTCTGGCACCATCTCTGAGTAGACATAGTGCGTAACCGTCTGGTACTTCTTCCCATCGATCTCTTGGTTGAAGGGGTAATCGTTGTGAAGAGGGTAGAAGTACGAGGTAGGTGAGATCACCACTTCACGAGCAGCCATCTCCTTTACCTGGTGCGAGAGATTTTCCGGGACTGCGTTTTCTTCGAAACTCTGTTGAGAATGGTACAGTGATACTCCGAGGAATATCACTTTCTTGAAGACTCTCAGATCACTCCCGGAATCTTCTTCATCATCTCCAGGAGCTGAAACTCAAGTTCCTTGATCCTGTACTCTTGCCGTCTGATGACATCGGCGTTCCCGCTTATGTTCTTCTGGCAAGTCCCGTACTCTTTCTTCAGGGCGAGGAACTGCTTCTTCAGTGCTTGCCCCTGCTCAATACAGTTCTGAAGTTGGAGGGGAGCTTCCCGTGAGAGCTTAGCCAGGTCCAACCCACACTGGTTGTACAGCCTCTGGTACTCTACTGTGGTGACCTCCCGCTCATCGTGAGAGATCTGAAGGAGGCGATGCTTCGAGACCAGATCATCGTACAACTGCTTCAACTGTTTTCCTGCATCGACACACTTCTGGTACTGTTGAGTGGCCACACCCAGTTGCTTGCGGAAGTTGTCGGCCACCTTTGCAGGGGCACCCTGAATCTTCCGGTAGAGCTTCTGCAGCCTATCCACCTCTGTCTTGTACTGTTGCTGAAGCCGGTTCGACTCTTCAAGATCAAGCCGAAGCTTCCCCTCGTTAGTGTGGCACTGGTCCAGCTCTTGAAGAGTTGCAGCCAGTTTCTCTCCACACAACCTGCTCTTGTTCCGTGCCTCCTCCAGTACTGCGTCGGTAACCGCCTTGGAAGCCTCTAGCTTCGCAGCTGTCTCTTTGATCGTCGCGAGAACCACAGAATGCTGGGTGCTCAAGTTCTGAAAAGCCACTCGGGCTACGTTCTCCCTCTCCTCGAGAAGAGCCTTGAGTCTAGCTACTTCTTGGACCAAGGGGCCGACCCTGTCAGCCTGCTGGCGAAGTTCCTCCATCACCTTACGCTGGGCTTCCCGAATCTGGTTGCACTGCGAGAGCGCCTCCCGGAGTCTGTCACGCTCTTCAATCAGGGCACGATCTCCTCCCCCAGAGTGCGCTTCAATCTCGGCCAAGCGGACCTGCATCGCAGCCAGTTTTTCCTCTGCTGCATCAGCCCGTTTGTACTGAACGGCGTAGTTGTAGTTAGCGCTGTCGAACTCTTGATCCCTTACCCCGTCCAGGTAAACACGTTTCTCCTTCTCCTCGGTCAACGCTGCCACCTGTGCTCCGAGCCCGTCTCGGACCTTCTTCAACTCGTCCTTCTTCCAGGTAAGTTCGTTTCTCTCCTTCGTCAACTCAGCTATGACCCGAGCGTGCTCCTCGGCCTGAGCCCGAAGCTGGTTTAGTTCTTGTCCGGACATCTCTCCAGCCACCTCAAGAGATTGTACTCTCTGTCTCAGTGCCTCGGTGGAGGTGGCGTACTCTTGAAGCTTGGTCTGGTAATCGTCTTCCTGCTCTCCCAACTCAGCCCGCATACTCTTAGCCTCCTGGGCGACTTTGGGGCTCCTGCTCCGGGCCAGCTGCACAGTCTTAGCGTCAAGATCTGCTCTTAGGCTCCGAATAACAGTACGAGCAGCCTTCAGTTCTCCCTGCAGACCCCCCAAGGCAGCTTGAAGCTGTCCAATCTCGCCGTAAGGCAGTCCCGCCACTTGGTCTAGCCGAGATTGCAGAGAAAGGATAGTCTGGTCAGCCACAGCCTTGTCGTGAACGTGTTTCTGCACCTCCTCGCTGAGTTGAGCTACTCGTTGCCGGTACTGGTCAGTGTTCTGGGCTAGATCTCGCTGGTAGTTAGACAGTTCCATTCTGACACCCAGCATTCTGCGCTCATCTTCATCCCGAGTTCGAATCAGAGACTTGTTCTCCTCGATCAGTCTGGAGATCATCTCTCTCACGTCGCGGTCCGACTGTCCAGAAGCGCTACGGAGCAGGGCCACAGTCTCATCTGGGAGACAGGCCCCTTGTGCTTGGACATGCTTAATCTCCTCCACCGCCCGACGAAGCTCGGGTCCCTTCCCGAACCGTTTCTCCACCAGCTCGCGAATGTGCGCAGTCAAGCGTCTGACTTGTCCCTGAGTTCTCCCGATCCGTTCCAAGTGCTCCTGACGCACCCGAGAGTTCTCATCCAAGAACGAACGGATGTGCTCGCGCAGTTCATCAGGGGACTTGAACGTGCTGTATCTCGGAATCTGAAGGATCTTCCCCACCTCCTTCAAACGGGTGATACCCAAGTTGTCGAGGTAGTTGAGCGCCATTTTATTCGGTACACAAAAATTTACACGATTACACTTCTTTTCGCAACCGCTAACGGTTGAAAATACGAGAACGCGAGGGTATACGAGAGAGTGAGGTTTATTTTTCACTCGTAAGTGATACCTCGGGTATGTTTTACCGTTTCAAGCGGTGTCTTAGAGAGTGACCTCCTCGGTGTCTTCCGGTTCTACTTCTTCAGTCGCCTCTTCTGCATCCTCAGCGCTCTCAGCATCGGCGAACTTGCGACCCCTAGCCCGGAGCAGCTCCTTGTCCACATCAGAGAGAGGGAGGACCTTGCCACTCTCGAACTCCGACAACTTCCCGTAGAAGACTGAGGTGTTACGGTCAACCACGTAGTAGGGAGCCATGGTATTGACGAACAAGCCGTGAGTGTTCTGCTTCACTCTCCACTGCGGGTTGGAGCCAGGCGTCTTGGGAGTCTTGGATTCTTTCTTCTCCCCGGGATGACGACTGCAGGTAGTCTTTCCTGCTGCGACTTTCCCACCGCAGGGCTGGCCAACACGGGCTCCAGACTTCAGCAGAACGGGGCATGTGTTAGACTGGATATTGCGCCACAGATCATCAGGAACCTGAACTTGGTACTTCTGGTTCACCAGGGTCGCGAAGTTTCGCAGGTTAGTCTCAACAACTTTAACCACAAGAGAGGTCATGATTGGGGGGTGAATTTTGTCTTCCTGACGAAAGACAAAATCATTTTTCAATCCCTTTAGTGGTTACTTTTCTTCACTGGTTACTTCTTCTTCAGCAAGACAAACTCACTTGTTTTGGGATGTGCCTCTTGAGGTGTATCACTCTTAGTCTCGCCCTTAAAGGGCGTTTCACCCTTCGTAGGTTGTTCCACATCAGGAATCTCCTCGATAGTGACACCTTTGCGAACAACACGTGAAACGTTCTCGCTGACAGAGACAAGGGCGAAGTTCTTCAACTCTCCAATCTCTGCAGACAGCTCCATATCGAGTTCCTGTTTGTAAGCCTCCTCGTCTTTCTCTTCTGAGGGTTGAGGAGCCGGGTGAGGAGTTTGTTGGGGGATCTGTTGTTGAGGAGGCATCTGTCCCATCTGTTGAGGAGGCATCTGTCCCATCTGTTGAGGAGGCATCTGTCCCATCTGTTGAG
>CAZRRO010000005.1:232116-269918 GCA_964602595.1 uncultured Verrucomicrobiota bacterium
GAGGCATCTGTCCCATCTGCTGCATCTGTTGCTGAGGCATCTGCTGCCGTTGAACTTGTTCCCAATGTTTCTGCATGATTTGTTGTTGAGTCAAAAACTGTCCCATCTGTTGAGGAGGCATCTGTCCCATCTGTTGAGGAGGCATCTGCTGTGTACGTTGTACCTGCGGTTGAGGAGGCATCTGTCCCATCTGTCCCATCTGTCCCATCTGTTGAGGAGGCATTTGCATCTGTCCCATCTGTCCCATCTGCTGCATCTGTTGAGGAGGTACCTGTTGTGTACGTTGCACCTGTCCCATCTGTCCCATCTGTTGAGGAGGCATTTGCATCTGTCCCATCTGTTGAGGAGGCATTTGCATCTGTCCCATCTGTTGAGGAGGAATATGTCCCATCTGTCCCATCTGTCCCATCTGTTGAGGAGGCATACGTGGCGCGTTCATCGAGGCCCTCGTAGCGACCGCCTCAATCAGCTCGTTAAACCTGGCCTCCATCACCTGGTAGTTACTCTTGAGCTCACTCAGTTCCTTCTCAAGCCGAGAGGTCCGCTCGTTCGCTGTCACAACTGCTTGAGTGAGCTTGCTGGTCTGTTTGTTGAAATAGGTAACTATCCCCAGAGCCACTACCGACTCGGCAACCATGTGAATCATCTGCGCCCGTTCCATCTCTCAAAGATTGCGTGAGAGAGAAGATTTTTGTGTGTTAACGGCCTTTTAGATTACGGCCTAATGAGGTAGACCATCTAAAGCGGGTGTTTCGACAAACAAGAACTTCACCCCTCCAGGGTTTTTACGAGGAATGCCTCGACAGCGTGTCCCTCTGGAAGTTACCTTGGTACCGCTAGAAAGGAAAAGAGTGATCAATCCCCCTAATTTTGGGAGACAATCACAACTGTACCTAGAACTCCTGGAAAACAAACAGAAAATCAAACCTGAACTTCGGAACACTGAGTTTGTCCCTTCTTATGCTAACGAAGAACAGTACCAGAAGTCGCGTCACGACACTCACTCGTCGCAAAAGGTAAGTGAGCGAAAGGAACCTTCTTCTCGAAAGCTCCCTTCTTCTCGAAAGCTCCCTTCTTCTCGAAAGCTCCCTTCTTCTCAAAAGGAACCTTTTCGGAAGGAACCTTTTCGGAAGGAACCTTTTCGGAAGGAACCGTCACGTGATGACCCTTCGTACAAGCAAGAAGTTAAGGAGGAAGATCTGTTCCAGTCTCCTCCAGATGTCTTGCCAGATACTTTCGGAGATGACCCTTTGGCTAAGGCTCTGCGCAAGAGTGCCAGTATCGGACATCATCGTCCCGAGAACGGTAGGGCTGAGTACGAGAAGCAGAAAGAAGGTCTGCTCCGAGATACTCGCAAACTCCCTCCTACTCTTCAAGAGATAGAGGAAGGAGGGGCCTTTGAGCAACGCGGTGTCAAGAACATGGATCGAGTGGGTCCGAAAGACCAGGACAAGGAACAGAAGCTACGAGAGTACATCTTCAAGTTTAAACTCCTTCGTGAAGCCCACAAGGGGGAAGAGATCCCTACCTTCACGATGAGTAGCGATCTTGACTACGTTTCCAAGACCTACGACAACTTCATCCAGAACCTCAACTTCAACGGGAAAGTAGGGAAGTACAAACAGATGCTCATGTACGGGTTCATGGGAACTGAGCTGGTTCTGGGGAACATGATGGGGTTCGACATGAAGGGGTTCACTAAGCAACAGGTCATGGAGATGAGTTCGTACGAGATTTTGCTGATCGAGCTAGGAGAGAAGAACCATCTCCCCAAGAGTGAGTGGCCCGTGGAGATGAGGCTGTTGGCCATGATGGTGATGAACGCGGCCTTCTTTATCTTCTCGAGAATGGCTTTCAACTCGATCGGAACTGACGTGATGAAAGGAGCCCAAGCAACCGCGGCAGCAGTCGCAAGCCCAGTTCAACCTAAGAAGAACGCTCACATGCGTGGCCCCACCATTAATCTCGACAATATCCCTGATGCACCCTCAGCGCCTCCTGCATTCCCACCTCAGGAGATTAAGGCAGATGTGAAGACGGAGGCGAAAGCTGAAGCAAAGGGTGGTGGCGTGGAGATACTTAGAAAGTGATACCTCTCAAGGTATCACTCACAAGAGGGGATTTTTACCCCTCAGAGTATTTCTCACATCTCCATCAACTTCTCCAGCCACTCTCTCCCTTGTTGGGCTGAGTACTCTCGTGGGCGAGGGATCTGACTGGTGCTCATGTCCACTTCTTCCACGATGTGGAGGTTCTTTCGAGTCTTCTCTTCTCGCTTCATGGCTTCGTACCCGAACTTGGCTCCTAGCAAGACTCCCGCAATAGCACCGTTGGTGTCAGTGTCTCCGCCTTGTCGAATCACCCACTCTACTCCAGTTTGAAAAGAGTCGAAGCGAAGAGACCTTCTGGCTAATTCTTCAGCGTACATGACCCACCCCTTGTCGGAACCAGTCACCATTATCTCTTTGTCAGCAGCGAAAGCAGAAACTCGATCAGCCTCGATCTCTTTTCCTTGGACCAAATACATCAGCGCGTACAAGTACAAGACTTCTCTAGACACAGCAACACCGCTGGGATTGGTCAAACAGACATCAGTATGAATCGCTTTCCCGACGTCTGTCTTTTCGCGAGCTCGAAGCAAGATCAGTCCCAAACCAAAACACCGCATCAGAGCCCCGTTGGACTGAGCCTTCTCTCGAGACTCAGGTGTGGGGAAGTTCTTCTCGTATCTCTTCTCGTACCCAGCCACAGTCTTAACCCCGTGAAAAAGTTGACGAGTGTTCTTCCCCATGAAGGGGATCCCGGAATTGGCCCATTCCAGGTAAGCTTGAAGAGCGTGTTCGCGTTTATACTTACCTTCTCCCTTCACCAGAGCCCCGAGTAGAGCAATCATCATCTCGCCGTCGTCGCTGAACTGTCCATGAGCAAGAATGCGACTCCCGTGAAAGCGACTGTAGTGGACATGAGGTTGAATCACCCCGGTGAAAGGGACCTTAGAGTGACGATCGCGCTCGTGAGGAAGTCCCAGAGCATCGCCGATCAGACACCCGTAGAAAGCTCCACGCAACCGATCTTTCTCTTGAGGAGTGAGCGGTTCGGTTCGAAGTTCGCGAGAAAACTTACGCTCCACCAACTCTCGAAAGTCTCTCAGCCTCTCATTCACTAACCGAGTTACTCGGTCGACCATTCTCGATACTGTTGGAAAGAGAAAGAAAAATGAAGATCAGTTTTGGCTCATTCTTAAGGGCAAATGGACGCGATCGATGCGGCCATGTTTTCTTATCACGCCCACCTCAACGCGCAGTTTCTCCTCAGTATCTTATCTGGGGTCGAGAGGCGTGATACATGCTTTTTGGTTAAGCACCTGTGCGAGTTTCTCGCTACCATGATACCTAACCAAGTCAGTCGTTACCTTTACTACTTAGAACACCGGATCGATCCTGAAACTGTGTTCGGAGTTGAGTTACATATTCTAGATGAGAAATGGGAGGAGTGGAAACGTGAGTCTTAGGTGATACTCTTTGGAGTATCACTTTCAAACTTTACTCTTGAGCAGTAAGAGTCTCTCGCGCGATTTCCTCGATAGTTCGAGTCTCCTTCCCGGTTACTTTGGAGAAGCAACACTTCTTGTACTTCTTTTCAGAGCCACAAGGACACTTCTCGTTAGGAGGAATCTTCTTCTCTCGAGGCTTAGCCATCATCTTGCTCATACTCTTGAGAAAGACTTCCGGATCGATCCCGATCTTTCCCAGTACTTCCTTCGCGTTCTCGGGACGAATCTTGGAAAGGTCAATCTTCTGAGCGTTGTGTTTCTGTTGGTCAGTCAGGCTGTTCATGTCCAGCCCTAGCTGCGAGAGCATGGCGGCGCGATTCATCAAAAGCGAGGACTTTACACCTCGCCTCACACGTTTAGTACCACCTTAAAAAGAAGTGGGAGAAGAAAAGAGATGTACGCGGGAGTACTAGTTCAAGGATGCAAAGAGATCATGTGGTTCTACGTCAAGTCTGAAGACGCGCTTGAAGAGGTACAACTGTCTGAGTTTCAAGAGTGGCGTAGACTGTTACGAGTTCCACCTAAGACCGAGGTTGACTTGTACATGATAGTAGACCGCAAACCTATGGGTAGAATCTACAACCTCACCACCTTCGAGCGAAAAAAGCGTTCGAGACTCCGAAAGGAGCGCCAAAGGATCGAAATGGTCATGAGGAACGAGAAGCGATTCTGTGAGCCGAAAAAACTCTTTGAGATGTTCCCGAACCTCAAAAATGAGATCGAGATTGAACAAAAGGAGAAGAGCAAGAAACAGGCCGAGAATGCCGTTGGTGAAAGAGGACTCGAAAAAGGCCGCGAAGGTCGTTCCGAAGGTCGTTCCGAAGGATGCCCCGAAAGAAGAGAAGCACGAAAAACACTTCCCCAAGATTCAGGTGAAGAAGGATCTGCGCGAACATGTCCTCGCCCGTCCTGACACTTACCTGGGTTCCTTCATCTCTGGGACCTACAAGGTGCACGTGGTCCGCGACGGGAAGATCGTCACGGGCCAAGTCGAGTACAACCCAGCTCTGGAACGGTGCTGGATCGAGGTGGGGAGTAACTGCATCGACAACGTCTGGCGCTCTTCTCAGTTCGGGAAGAAGTGTTCTCAGATTCGGGTTGAGGCAGACATCAAGACTGGGACCCTTTCCTTCTGGAACGACGGTCTCACCATCCCGGTGGTCCTCTCCGACATTGAGGAACTGAAGGGGATGTACAACCCCTCAGTGGTGTTCGGAGTCTACATGTCCTCGACTAACTACGACGATACCGAGAAGCGTCGCTCTTCAGGGCGAAACGGGTACGGGGCCAAGCTTACCAACACCATGGCCGAGCGGTTCACTGTCGAGACTCAAGATGCGACTCGTAACCTTCACTTCACTCAGACTTGGCGCGAGAACATGTCAGTAATCGACCCCTCTGTTGTTACTCCTCGGAAAGGAGAGGGGTACACCAAGGTGACTTGGAAGCCCGACTACACTCGCTTCAATATGCCTGGGTTGACTGAGGACGTGATCGCACTCTTGCGCAAGTACCTCTACGACTTGGCCATGATCACCAAGGTGCCGGTCTACTTTAACGGAGAACTAGTCCCGGTTCGTACACTTCTCGACTACGCTCATTCCTACTACCCGCGTCTCGAGGAGAGAGCGAGAGACGAGTACCTCTCTCTTACTACTACCAACTCGGAGGTGATCATCATGCCTGGTCGTCCCGCCCTCTCAATCGCCTTCACTAACGGTATTCCCAACCCGGAGGGAGGAGTGCACGTGGCAGCTTGGAGCAAGTTGATCTTCTCGGCTCTGGCAGCGAGACTGAACAAGAAGAATGAGGAGAAGGGCGAAAAGGAGAAGAAGGGGGAGAAAAAGGGCCCCAAGATTACCGCGGCCGACGTAAAGAACTACCTCTCCATCTTCCTGGTCTGCACTCTCGATAACCCTACCTTCACCTCCCAGGAAAAGGTCAAGCTGACTTCTCCCGCTCCTGATGTCAAGGTCAAGGTCAACTTCATGGCCGAGATCATGAAGTGGGAAGTGGTGGAGAGGTTGCGCGAGCTGCTCGAGACCAAGCAGCTTCAGGCCGGAAAGAAGAAGCTGGAGGGTGGAAAGAATGCTCACCGAACGGTCAAGAAGCTGCAAGACGCTAACTTTGCCGGTTCGGCTAAGGGTCACGAGTGTATTCTCATTCTGTGCGAGGGTGACTCAGCGGCTAACTACGCCGTGACAGGACTGAACCAGGGGATTGACGGCAAGACTGGGAGAGACTACCTGGGTATCTTCCCGCTGCGAGGCAAGATTCTCAACGTTCGCACCGCCACTCCTGAGAAAATCACCGAGAGCGCCCTGATTCAGAACCTGATTCGCAGTCTGGGACTGAAACTGGACACCGACTACACCGTTGAGGCTAACTACCGCAAGCTTCGGTACGGACGGATCCTGCTCATCACCGACGCAGACGAGGACGGTACTCACATCGAGGGGCTGTGTCACAACTTCTTTCACAAGCTCTTCCCCAGTCTTCTCAAGCGAGAAACTCCCTTCATCACGGCTATGCGTACTCCCTTCGTGAGAGTGATGCTGAAAAGCGGAGAAGAGAAGTGCTTCTACAATCTCCAGTCCTTTCGCGAGTTCCAGCTCCACTCTTCGCACCTCTTCAAGGGGAAGCCGAAGAGTTTCAAGGGGCTAGGTACCTCTACTAACGCCAACGTGATCGACTCCTTCGGAGAGAAGTTGGTTAACTTCGTCCTGGACGAGAAGACGGACATCTCGATGGTCCACGCCTTTGACGACAAGTACGCCGACACCAGGAAGGAGTGGATTCTACAGTACGACCCAGGAAGCATCATGCTGATCGAGGATGAGAAGGCCAGGTACGTCGAGACTACCTTCACCGACTTCATCGAGACACAGCTGATCATTCACTCGGTGGCTAACTGTGACCGTTGTCTCCCTCACGTCATCGACGGGTTGAAAGAGGCTCAGCGCAAGGTTCTTCACGTGATGTTGCGCGAGAAGATTACTCACACTAAGACCAAGAAGATCTCCACTATCACAGGGATGGTGACTAATGCGACCGAGTACCATCACGGCGAACCGAGCTTGATAGAGGGGACTATGGGGATGGCACTCAACTTCGTCGGCTCCAATAACGTCCCTCTTCTTCTCCCCGAGGGACAGTACGGGTCCAGAATGGAACTGGGTAAGGATGGGGCTCAGTCTCGGTACCTTTTCACCGGTCTGCAAGAGATCACACCGTACATCTTCCGTGCCGAAGATGGTGATCTGCTCAAGTACAAGCAGGGCGAGGATCTGATCATCGAGCCAGAACACTTCGTCCCTATCATCCCCATGCTACTCGTCAACGGAGTACGTGGCGCTATTGGGACGGGGTTCTCTTCTACTGTCCCGGCCTACAACCCCCTCGACATCATCAAGTGTCTGCGTGAGTGGATCAAGTGTCGTGACAAACCCAAGGGAGAAGGAGTCTTCATCTCTGATCTCCCCGACATTCAGCCCTGGTACCAAGGGTTTCAGGGCACCATCAAGAAGGTGAATGAAGGAGAGTTCATCAGTGTGGGTGTGCTCAACAGAATAGACGAGAGAACGGTGGAGGTAACCGAGCTCCCCATTCACAGGGCCACTAACAACTTTCGCATCTTCCTCAACGAGCAGCGCGAAGAGGAGAAGATAGCCAGCTTCCTCGACTACAGCACCAAGACGCGAGTCCACTTCGTCATCAAGGAGGTTCCTAGTCACAGGTGTACCGTCAAGAACCTGAAACTGGCCACTAAGCTTCTCACTACTAACATGGTGGCCTTCAACCGAGAGGGGAAGATTCGAAAGTACGACTCGATCGACCAGATCATCTACGAGTTTGCGGAGGTGAGATTGGAGATGTATCAATCCCGGAAGGCCTACCTCATCGCTGACCTAGAGAAGAAGGTCATCTCCAGCAACGCCAAGAGGAGGTTCGTCGAGGAAGTAATCGATGGAATAATCGTGATTCACCGCCGCAAAAGGGCTGAGGTGGTGGAGGTGTTGAAAGCACGCGAGTACCCTCTGATCGAGGAGAAGTACGACTACCTCCTTAAGATCTCCATCGACAGCTTCACCGAGGAGATGATCGAGAAGCTCAGTCACGTGGCTGAGAAGGCTCAACAAGAGCTGGCTGAGCTTCGAGAGACTGAGCCGGCAGTAATGTGGCTTCGGGAGCTGGAGGAGTTGGAGAAGGTCTACGCCAAGTACGTGACAGCTTGGGAGAAGGATGAGGCTATGCTGCATCGAGGAAAGGGCCTCCCTGCGAAGGGAAAAGGAAAGAAGAAGTAAAGGTAAGTACCAGTAGGTACAAAGGTAAAAGTAGGGGCGAAATTGATCGCTCTTTTCTTCCCTCTCGGAGAGGGCACTCGGTGATTCCTTTCAAGAATCCCAGAATGCCCCGTGACGAGTTTGATCGATTGATAGAGGAGTGCCTGGTTTTGTTGGAGAACTTTCACATGGGAGTGTGCGTGAGGTCGTGTGACGATGAAGTGTGGTGGGTGTGAAGGACGTAATACTCCGAGGAGTATTACTTTTCCTTTTCTCACGTAAACGAGCTGCGTTCACACGGCCGTTTTCGCGATGAGCCGCGTTCTCAAGTTAGCAGGGAACTACTCTGAACATCAGAGCTCTCGGGACAGAACCGCGTTCCCAGGAGTGGGGACTACCTCGGTAGGATTAGTCAGTTACGGCACGATAGGGTCGTTCGATGTCACTATCTTCGGGAGAAACTTACCACGGGTTGGAGACTTCGTCAACTCGACTGGGAGTGTTGCCATTACAGGAGTCACGACTACAGGGAGTATTGATGGCGGTCTTACTTACTTAACCAGAATCACTCACGCACCTTCCGCCCAGAAATCTATCGGCAATGCTGCCTACTTCACTGGTGCTCGGAGACAGATCATCTCGGGTTTGGCTCAACTTACTGTTACAGGTGCTACAACTATTCAAGTCATGTGTCCCGTTAATTTTGGCACTACTGTAGGGAAAGTAATCACCTGTTTCGGACCAACAGGGTCAGGGATCGAGTTTCGTGGTGTAGTTACGACTGCTTTCCTTGAGACAGCCGAATCTTGGGCTAGTAGCTACCAAGTCGATCTCGTGTCCAGTTACTACAACGTGGCTGTTCATACACCGGTACAAAGAGCGTACTCAGGTCTATGTTCTTTTGTCCTTACCGAGCCCCAAGATTTGACGTTCACCTCTAGACGAGTGGCACCTAACGCACCGCGGTTCGGGTGAATCTTAAAGGTATGTGTCTCAAAGAACGATCTCGGATATAACCTCGAGTATTCTCGGTATGACCGAGAATAATCTTGACACGATCTACCAAGAGATGTTAGCACGGAACCAACGTTTGCGCGAAGAGAAAGGGTACTCTCATCAACCCAAACTCTTGACTAAGTACCCTGACAAGTGTTACGCCATTTACTCTCTCCTCTCACCTACTGGAAAGTGGGAGCAACTACACTCTTACCTCAGCGCGCTTCCTGGATGCTTGACTTACTCTCTTAAAGGAGAAGCTCGGTTGCACTTGACTCTGATGCAGATCCTCACTTTCGGGTACGACCCTGACATACTCGAGAAGTACCGAGAGAAGTACCACACTGTTCTGAGTACTTTCCTCCCTCATCTTCTGGGAATGAGAATCAAGTTCACTCAATTGTGCGTTCTCCCACACGGGATCGTGGCTCTGGGGTACCCAGACCGAGACGTGAACAAGCTTCGACGTGCTCTCCGTTTCATTCTAGCAAAGGAGAATCTCCCTCTTCAAGAGCCGTATCTGGCTGACATCATCCACACTACTGTGGCTCGGTTTCACTCAAGAATGAGCGAGGAAGAGAGGAAGAGAGTGGAGGGTTTGCACGGCAGTCTTGAGTACCCCTTCGAGGTAGAGATCTCAGAGTGGTGTTTTGGGGAGGCTACTTGGAGAGTAGGGAGTGAAGAGGAGGATCCCTGGGTAGTTCGAGTTAATTAATCACGCCACTCGTGTGAAGAGAGAAAGAAAAATTGAGTAAAGATTTCACCCTTGTCACTCCCTACACACGGAAAGACAAAGAATCACATGAGTTACGCAACCGGTTTTTACCTGGGACACGATGGCGAAGGTGAGTACGCTGCCTTCCGGTTGGTGATCCAGAAGGTGATCATTGATGGCGAGGAGATGAGTTCGGTCCAGTTTCTGGACCTGATCGGGAAGGAGAGGAAGGAGAACGAGTTGAGATGGGAGGAAGAGCTGAAAAGAGCGGGTGAACCGCGTAAGGAGGACGAACCGAGAAAGAGCGTGTGGACGTACAACGAGATTTTTGAAAGTTGGGAGAATGAACCTTCTCAAGAGGAACAGTACCTCAAGCCTGAAGACGAGAAGGGCGGGAAGGTCACGACACGGTTCCAGTTCATCTTCTACCCTGACATTCTCGTTGCCAAGGGGGAGATGCGGTTGTGCGACTCTCCCACAGTCCAGATCAGGCGCGTGGCCATCTGCCGGTGGATGATCTGCCTGGCAGAAGTGGAAGACGAACGAGGCGTAACGGAAGCGACAATCAAGGAAGAGGTGGTCCTGCGCCTCTTCGAGTGGAAGCGTCAGGCTCTCGAGACGAACAGACTCTTGGGGAACGTCTCGTTCGGTTCTTTCCAGAACTGTTGCATTTGAGCGCACAAAAACTCTTAGGGGTAAAAAGACCTCTTTTTTTTAACACTCCGCGGAGTGTTAAACCTTTACGCCTTTATGTTAATTACAGTCCCAGGAAAAGGGGCATTCAAGTCTTGTACTCGAACTTCTCCTTCTCAGCGGTAGGGAGGGAAAGTTCATCTTCGAGAAGAGCGTTCTCGTCTTCAGGCGAGTGCATCAGTGCTCGCACCTCTTTTTCAGTAGCACGGAAGTGTCGATCCTGCTGATCCCAACGACAGTTCAATTCTCTCACCCCCTTTCTCCCTCTCGCTACTACCTTGAACCCTTGCGAGTTGATCAAGACCACTTTCTCGATCAGGTACTGAGAGAAGAGGAAGTAAGGCTTCTTGTCGCTAGGAACGAAAGTATCACCGTACAACCAGACCACGCCTTCACTCCGGCGCAAGTACCACCATTTGAGTCGGAGCTCGAGGATTGAGGCAGGAAGGGCCGCTTTACCCTCGGCGGCTAACCGTGTAGCCGAGAGGGGAGATCGCAGAGGAAGCGAGAGAGGAAGAGTGCGAAAACATTCTTGTGAGAGTGATGATTCAACTCCAACTGTTTAGAAGTGAATCAATTTTGAACGAAAATGAGTCTTTTGGTTGTTCAAGAGATACAAACAATAAGCTCTGAGATGGCTGCCGTCTCGCGTGTGGACCAGTTCATTAAGGACCTTACTCAGTTGATCGACCAGTACCGAGTGATTGGGGCTCTTTACGTACCGTACACTGTGACTGATGGTGGAGGGATCAAGTGTCGTCTGGTGATGAGGGATGAAGAGAAAGTAGTCGAACTCTCAGCTGAGGAGAAGACGGACCTTGACACTAAGCTAACGGCCAAAGGCTTTTCAGGAGAAGGAGGACACCTTTCTCTGACTAGACACTCTGTCATCACTGCTATCAAGGAACTGCAGCAAAGAATACAACTCAGAACAGTAGGAATAACTGTCTTGTCAATCAAGATGCTAGAGATAATTGCACGTCCTGATCCTTCCACCGTTCAAGAGTGTGCAAGATATCAAACTAATATCAAGGAATTTGCTGATGAGATTGCTTATTACAGACACGTTGTCTCTGACTTGAGCGAACAGTTGTTGAACGGGATGCGAGTGTAAAGTGAGGTGTGTGATACTCCTAGGAGTATTACCTTTCCTCTTTAGTGCATCACTCCTTACTCGCCTCCCGGTCCCACTCCTCTTCCATCTGGAGGTTGATGCGCACCAATTCCTGGTACTTCTGCTGGTACTCGGGGTTTAGCACTCGAAGAACCCCTGGACTAACCTTGAGGTTGGAGAGAAACTCGACACACTCGAAGAAGTCAGCTTGGGTTTCTTCAGGGAGAGTGTGCAGGTTCACACGCAAGACTTCGTTGTCGAGAAGGTGGAAGAGGTCGATGTAGAAAGGGTCCATCCACCCGCCCAAACGGTAGCACTGAGAGAGGAAATTCTCGATGCTGGGGAGTTGAAGAATGAAGTTGGTAGTCACAACCTCCCGTTCCGGAGTCTCCTCGCTGAGAGGACCGTAGTAGGCCTGAATGAAGTTCTGAATCTCGCCTACTTGAGCCCTCTCAATCGGGAGAGTGATGTCACCTTCTTGAGGAGAAGCTTCGATGAGGCGACGAATGATACTGAAGTGATCGCTCCACTTCTTCTCGTCGATGACGAACTTCTCTTCTGGTGAGTAGCGTGAGTGGACGGTAAAACGGGACATTCTTGGCGTGAATGTATCGAGGGGCCATGAAGAAATGACAAATCAATTTTTGATCGATCATCAACATCATCGATCATCAACATCATCGATCATCAACATCATCGATCATCATCAATCATCATCGATTGATCAACAACACTCGCTATCATCGTCAAACAAAGAAGGGTAGAGCACTCGAACAAGAAAGTTGAGAAGAGCTTCGTACACTCGTTGTTTCTCCTTCGAAGCTGATCGGGGTTAAAGACCATTTTGTTATTTGTACCAAGCAGACAAAAACACTCAACAAAGCTGAGAGAATTTTTAAGGTACTCTGCAGAGTACCTTACAGATGAACTGTAACTTCACAGGGGCACTAGACTATTTAAAGACCAAGAAAGTTAACCCGAAAGAGAAAAGTACCCCTGTAAGAAGGACGAAGACTTTTGTCGTTCACTCAAAGTCCCTTCTTCGAGAGTGCGATAGAGACGTGTCTGTTCAAGACTACTTAAGGATGAAGAAATGTCAGTGTTAATTACTTATCCAGATAGAAGGAATAAGAAAGGAGGAGAGGTGATTTTAGAGTTTTCTTTTGTCTGCCCCCCCCCCCCCCTACAATCGCTGCGTCGCCACTATCGTTGTCGAAGCGAAAGGTAGTAGTCTTCCTCGCAAGAATTGTTGAGTAGACCCCTACGACTTTTTGACTTAACTTCGAAGCGAATGGGGCTTAAAGACCAACTTGTTAATTTCTGAAGGGAAGAGTGAAAATAACGGAAAGCAAGGGCAAACTTTCTACTTTACCCTTTCGAAAGGGTAAAGTACAACGAAGCATTCTTAAGGGCGAGTAGATAATATAAAGACCGTAAAAGTTAACCCGGAAGGGAAAAGTACCCCTCTAAGAAGGACGTTGACTCTTGTCTTTCACTCGAAGTCCCTTTTTCGAGACTGAGATAGAGACGTGTCTGCTCGAGAGTAATTAAGGATGAAGAACTGAGCCCATCTCTTTTTCCACCTTATGAAAGGGATAAGAAAGAGGGAGAGGTGATTTTATAGTTTTCTTTTCTAAGTGCGTTCTCCTTTCTCCCTTTACAATCACTGCGTCGCCACTCATCGTCAATGCAACAGGAGTAGTCTTCCTCGCAATAATTAACAAGTAGACCCTATCGCTTCGAACGCTCGCTTCCGGAAGCGAGTGGGGGTTAAAGACCAACTTGCCAATTTCTAAAGGGAAGAGTGAAGGAAGGGAGAAAGAAGGATAAAAATAGGAAGATATCCTTCTGAAAGGGTAAAGAAGAACGAAGTAACTCTAAGGGTGAGTAAATAATATAAAGACCGAAAAATAACGAGGCAAAGAAGAGTACACGTCGAGAAACCCCTGAGAAAAGGGTCGTACTCGTACGATTAATCTTCACACTCTTCTCCAATGTCTTTCTTCAGATGTAAGTGCTCTTGAACACTTACAAACTCGCTACTCAGTCCGGGGTGAGCCAGTACTCAGCTTCGCTTCTATTTCAGTCAAGAAGCTCAAACAGAAGGGACTTTTCTGGGACACTTAAGTCTGGTTTCCTCCGTTTTTCGCTCGATCTACTCGTCAAATCGCTCAAATCGCTCAAATCACCAAGTGACTGTACAGCACTCTCCCGTCCACGATCGCCTCCCGGTGATCTAGTCCTCCGTGCCGGTTGCGAGTGTAAGAGAACTCGACAGTGTGAATTCTCCTGCAATCTGGGCACCAGAACGAGCGCGCTGTTTCCTGTGTGTTCAAGAGCTCAAAAGCGGTGCGAATGATCTCGGCCTGGAGCTGTCCCAGTACGTCCACGATTCGTTCTTGACACTCAGCTGTGCTTGGCACGGTCAAAAGTCCTTGCGGTCCTTTCGGTGATGAGTGCTTACGCCGAAGGTTGCGCAAACGGTTGCGTCTCCTCCGAGCGGCGTCGGTACGAGCCATTGTGTTGGTACTCGTGTAAGAAAAGGGAGAGATCATTTTCAACGATGTGGTACTCTCGAGAACTCGAGAGTACCTTACGCTATTACAACCTTCCCTTGGGCCAGAAAAGCACTGATAGTTTTTCGTCTTGTTTCCTGATCAGAACTCCTGCTTCAGTCAGGTTGCTCACACACTCGGGATGAAGATACTGAGTGTGAACATTGTAGTGACAGAACGAGATCGAGTTACCTTGAATGGTGAAACCGTTGTAACTAGGCTCGATTCTCCTCAACTTCTCTTTGATCTGTTCGAAAGAGAGGTAGACTCGAAGACTGTAGATCACTTCTTGGTCCTCGACTCTCTTGGTCACGACTTTTCTCTCGCTCAACGACTCGACTTCGCAAATTTCGGAACATTCTCCTACACGGTTCATTTCTTTCTTCTCCACGTAGCACCCTTTCTCTTTCCAAGCCTGAGTTCCAATCATTACTTCCCTGGTGAATCAGCAAGTCCACCACTTCCTGCTTCCCTTCAGCACAAGCCACGAAGAGGAGCTCGCCGATGTTCCACTCGGTATCTCCTCGTTCGACAGCGAGTTTGAGAAGATCAGCACGACCCTCTTCGCAAACATCTCTCTTGAGATCGAAGTTCAGGCGACCTTTCTTCTCCAGCCTCTTCGTAACCTTCTTCGTGAGGGCGGACATCTCTTCTTGAGTAAGTTGAGGCTGAGAAGGCTGGGTAGGATTCATTTTCTTGTCTCAAAAATTACCAATCAAGAACTCGATTACTCTCCCTTTGGAATCTCTCACCTTGAACCCGTTCCTACTCACATTCACTTCCGAGTGTTTGAAGTAGAAGAGTTGAGTCAGTACCTCGTCCGGGTAAGCTCCGTTCGCGACACTGACGTGAACCTCTTGTGGGGAAGCTTCCGGTACGTTCTCAAGAAGGTGAGTGGTGAGTGGGTCATTCTCACAGCGAAGCCACAAGTCCGAGGTAGCCTCGCTCACGTGCGAGTTGACAATTCTGAGACTGAACTGAAACTGTCCTTCCGAACACCGGACGCGAACCCCGGTAGTGAGAGCATCGTCGTCTTCTCTCACAGTAGTGATCCAGTCCAGGTACCGGTTCGGGTGTCCGATCAGGAAGACGAGGAATTGGTTCACTTGTAGGTTCTTCTTGACAGCATCGATACTGGCCCGCAGAGAAACGAAGGGGTTGTGATCCATCACTCTCATCAGGTTGTTCTTGACGGGGTGCTCTCGAGAGAACCACTCTTCAAGGTTCACTTGAGGAGAGGAAACGTCGAACATCGGGTACCACCGGTCCGAGAAGAGGTTGAGAAACTGGTACATGAAGAAGAAGGGGTCAGGCTTGACAATAGGGTTAGCAATCTTAACTTGGTAGTTAGACTCGAAGGAGACTTCTTGAACTTCTCTCCCGTTCAGGAACATACTGGTAGGTCGCGATCCGGTTTGAATCGGTAGATACTTCTTGAGACAGTCCCACTTGCTCTTCTCTTTCTTGCTCGTAGGAGGTGAGGGGTAGACCCGAGTTCCGTCCTCATCGAGGTAGTAAGGAACCCCCAAGATCCACCCTCCGATCTCTTGGTCGTCTAAGCGGAGCGAGAGGAGCGAGAGGAACGAACGAAGTGAGAGAGCCATGCTTTCTTGTTTGCAAGTAAAAATGAGTTGTCTTGATCTTTCCTTGTAACACCAACACTCCCGAGATGAACCGGGTTCAGAACGCACAGGAGTACCAGCTGGCTGTTCGGGCGAGTCGAGACGTGGTTATGACCCCTTCTCAGGAAATGAGCAACTTTGGCAAGTTCCTTCCTGGAGAGTGGGACGAAGACTTTCACAAGTACCCTCACAAGAGCTACACTTTCTCAGTTCTGGGGAGAGAGTGTAAGCTTTGTCGGCACCGGGGTAACTGGTGTGGGTACGTTGAGGTCAGGAAAGGAGAAGAAGGAAGGTTCGAGCATCTTGACATTCACGGTGACATCACAGGTGGGACCGAAAACATGATCGGGTTTGATACCGCACATTGCGATGATGTTGCTCCTACACTTAAGAGCATACCTGAAGATGTTTGGGAGGGAGTCTACTGGACCCTGGAGATGACTCGGGCTGAGACCTGCTGGCTGGCTTGTCAGATCGAGGCTTTGAGTAAGGATTCGTCGAGAAAGAGAGGAGGAAGTGAACTCTCTTCGCAGGAACGGGTACGTCCCCGTATCTCACCTTCTGAACAGTGAAAAGTAAGAAACGACCTCGTGGGTCTCCGTGTGAGTAAAACGTGTGAGGTGTAATACTCTCTTGAGTATTACGCGAAAACTGAGTTGCGAGGGTCAGTCTTAAGTAAGAAAATCACAAATGGACCTGACCCCGGCCCAAGTGGTTGAGAGTTATCAGTTCTACACAGCCACCAGGAACCCGAACAGATTCATCGGGTGTCAAGCCTTCGTCGGTGATCGCATGTGTAAGAACTCCACGATGCCCCTGTGCGGAACTCATCTTCGGTTGTATGCTCGAGGGAAAGGTATCTACACTCAAGAGTTCAAAGAGACGGTGGAGCTGGTTCGACAACAACTGGAGAGAGAACGTGTTGAAAGGGAACGACTCGAAAGGGAGCGAGTTGACCAAGCTGAAGCGGTAAGGCTTCGAGAGGTAGAAGAGACTCGTCTCACCCTTGAGAGAGCGCACCGCGAAGCTCAACGCGAAACCGAGGCACTTCTTCGCGAAGTGGAGTCGAGACGTAGACTGAGAGAGGACCGACAGAGACTGAGAGAGGAACGACGAAGAATAGGCGAGGAGCAACACAGGTTGGAAGAGAACATGCACCGACTAGGAGAGATTCAGCTGAGATTGGAAGAAGACAAGGAATCGGTCGCTTTCTTTACGGCAACTTTCCTCGATGATTCTTCCCGTCGAATGATCCCGAGCAAGAATCCTGTCGAGTGCGAGGTTTGTTGCGAAGGGGTGTCAACTCACTTCTTCCCTTGTTGCCAGACTGTAGAAGGGAAGTTGCAGATTTGTCTGGAGTGTATCAACAAGATGAGAAAGAGAGAATTTCTCAAGTGCCCTAAGTGTAGGAAGATGTGTTTCTACCAAGAATAAAGAAGGTAAATACTTGTGAGAGTACGACAACACTCTCACGAGTGTTTTTTTCGGAAAAATTGAGACGTGACAGGACTTTACGGTAGTACAGTACAAGAATGTCTACCGCTGCTGAGAAACGGGGGCGGCGTGAGTGCCTTACTCTGGTGTGGATACTGATCTCTTTCGTTGCCGTAATCACTCTCTTTTCCCTGGGTGGTACCTGGTACACCTACGGACAAGATCACCCCTTCACCCCGCTTGATCTCGAGATCGCTAGAAATCACTCCTTAGTGATGTGTGATCAAACCTCGTGTTTGACTAACTGCTCTATCTTCAACCAGGTTGTGTTGACTTTCTCAGATCAGCGAGACAACTTGAACTACTACTGTGTGAGTCAGTGTACCACCATCAGAGAGCCCACCACTTGCTCTCCCTCTCAGATGTCTGTGTGCATCGACGAGTGTCAAGCCAGGTTCCAAAAGTTGTTCGAGATCGAGTCCTCTAGCTTAGCCGAAGACGGTCGAGAGAAAAAGGAGAATGGTAGAAGACTCTTGATCGCGGGTGGATGTATGATCGCGATGGGATACATCGGAGTGGGATTGTTGATACAGTATCATGATAGGTGTATCAAGAATGAAGTTGTTCCAGAGCCGGCGTCGGATAGTTAATGGTTTGTGTTTGTTACGTGGTAAACGTAACAAATCAAGGTATCTTACCCTTTAGAAAGGGCGAAGAAGAGCGTGTTCATGTTTGCCTCGTTAATCTTGGTCTTTAGATTATCAGGACAGTCCCATAAAACTTCTACACTCAACTCTCCCATTTCTGCAGGATAAAACTCAAAAGATACCCTGTTTCGTGATAGTACTCACTCTGCTTGTTAGTTGGAACAAGATGATCTTTAACCCCAATCGAGTTCGATGGAGAAGCAACGAGTGCACGGAGCTCACTTTAACTTTCTTGGTTGAGTGCTCTACCCTTTGTTGCTTGACGATGATAGTAATCGATGTTCGATGATGGTGTTGATGATCGATGTAATACTTTTTGAAGAGCGAAATCCCGTTCTTGCTCTCTTTCTTGCCCCTACAAAGTCCCTTCAATTAGTCGTGTTGGACTGTTCTGAGAGTCATCCTGAGCTACTACTCACCTTTAGCTTTCCACGAAGAAAATGATTAAGAGAACAGTACGACCGTTCGACGAAAAGATGGGAGAGACTGCTGTTTGTTTGCTGCTCGAGTTCGGGACACAGGTAGCTGAACACTTCGGCCTGAAAGAGAGTGTAGTAGAAAGAGCTCTTCTCGGTACCTCGTTATGCCTAAAAGAGTACCGTGATATCTTCGGAGGAGTGTTGGTAGGTTTCACTGATCTTGAGTTGACACATGTACTCTTCGGGGTTGTTCCGAAAAATCCTCTTGTGAGAGAAGGACAAAAGAAGATTCGGAAATTAATCAGAATAATCGATAAGTTTCTGGACGAATTCGACTTGAAAGTACTGAGAAGGAACCCAGACTTAGTCGAGTACAGTGGTTCGACCGTCTTAGCTATGTTGGTTTCGGAATTGGACCGTATTGTTATCTACCCTACTGGAGATCAAGAGAATACAATCGTAGTGAAAAGGACTATCTTGAGTACGTGCGCACAGCACGGATTAGTCCCTTTTCTTCGATATTGTACCGAGGGTATCAAGCTCGATGCTGAGGTGATCACAGAATGTCTACAGGTGGCGATGAGGTACAGTCAACTCGAAGTGATCCGTCACTTCCTCTCGATTGATACACTCAATACTCATCAACTGATGATGGATAATTTAGTTTGTGACATCGAGATGCTTTACCCTCGAGAAGTGTGGAAGATGGTAGAACTGACACGTGAGTACCCTGATTCCAACTTTGTTCACCTCTCCATTCGCAATCTAGGAAGAGGGCGGATCTCTAAAGAGTGGATCGAAAAGTGCCCAGACATCGAGATTCTTTTCAACGACTTCTTGTCTGGGAACTATGATGCAGCTTACTTTGGGAATGTTGAGTCTTATCACCACTTTGCCTCCCTTCTTCCTGATCAACTAGTTCTCAAACATCTTCAAGGGAAGAAAGAACATTCAGGATACATCGATCACTTCGTGGCCTCTTTGTTCGCGACTACACATCCTCACCTTTTTCAGCGTCGAGTGAGAGTTTCATACTACGAGAGAATGTTCGGATGGGTACATCCTGATCTATTTCCCTACCAAGAGTTAGTCAGTACCCCTGAACAGATCCGAGAACTAGCAGGTCGGTTTGAGGATCTGAAGATCGAGTTTCTGGAGTAAAAATGAGTTGTGGCACTGAAACAAGAGTCTCTTCAAGATGTCTTCTCAAAGGCAACAAGAAAAGAACGCTCGTGAGGCTCTCTCACAGAAGGTAAACCCTCAGAACTACCGGGAACTGGTTGACCCAGACAAACCGGAACGGAACTTGGTCATCTTGGAGGCCTTGATGAAAGCGTTCATGCTAACCTCTTCAGAAAAAGAAGAAGCACTCCGGTTCCTCTTCTCTCACGGTCTCGACTTTACCAAGCCGTGTTCTTTCGGTGCGACTGACACTGTTCACCAGTTCCTCTCCACGGAACTTGCGTGGTTAAGAGCCGGGTTTCGGGCCGGACTCAACCCTAACACTGTCATCAACAGGAACCCGGTCCTTTATTCTATTCTCCAGAACTACGACGAGGAAACAGTCAACCAAGCTCAGATCGTTAAGATGTTCCTGGAGTTTGGGTTCGTTCCTGTTCCCGGGACTGAAGAAGTGATGGAGAACCTAGACCGGCAGTGGGTGGATCCAGAAGTGAACCAGTCACGAGTCTTCCTGGAGAAGTTTGTTGAGTCGATCCCGAAAAAATGATCGAGGTTTGGAAAGAAGAGAAGAAAGGTACCAAGATGTCACGTCAAGAACGCGAGATCGCTGCCAAGGTAACTTTCCAGAACTATGCTGAGGTTCTCAAGGAGTACCCAGGTCGGCACGGTTTCATCCTGGAAGTACTGATGGACCGAGAGGTTGCGGCGAAGAAACGTGGTGCACCGGTTCCTTACCAAGAAGAGCGAGTGGAGATACTGAAGCACTTCTTCTCTCACGGGCTCGACCCGTCATCTCCTTGGTACTATCGCGGTTGTTCGAGTGTGCACCAGTTTCTTTGCTTTCCTCCTGACCAGCAAGGAGTAGAATGGTTGAGAGCTGGGTTTCAGGCTGGACTTGATCCTAACACTGTCATCGGTGGGAACCCAGTCTTGTACGAGATCCTTCAAGATGTCTACTGCGAAGCGAAGCAGGCCCAGATTGCGCGTCTCTTCCTTGAGTTTGGGTTCATTCCTGTTCCAGGGACGGAGAGTATGATCAAGAGGTTGCGAGAGCTCTGGATACGTGAACGTAACCGAGACTTAGTCTTCCTAGAGAGGTTTGTTGAGTCAATCCCGAAGTAAAGGTACTCGTAAATCACTGAGGTGATTTACTTTTACCCCTTTCCCTCACCGGAAAGGGATCACTGTGCACTGAGGCAGTTCTCTTGTTCCGTTACGGTAGAGCCACAACAAGACTGAATTGTACCCCTTCCCGTACAGCAACCCGATCTGAGTCTGGAAAACTCCCTTCAACATCCTCTCGATCTCAACCGGAGAGTGAACCCGAGCGTACTCGAGTAGCTGCCGAGTGGTGTGAATGTTCCGATTCTTGAAAGCTTGCTCGAACTTAGGTCCAACGAAGCGAATCTGTTGCAAGTTCTCGGCAGTGAGAGTCTTCTTGGTAGTTTGAGCTAGGGCTGCTCCGAACCCTTTCTGCATGCACTCGTGACGTGTCCCGGCCCGCATGTACTCGTTCTCACCCTCGCGATAAGGGTACTTCCGTTCCTCATTCCCGCAGTAGACAGTGGGGATGTAACACCCTTCCGGACGGAAAGCCATACTCGGTGAAAGAACGTCTTTTTGTTGTGTGCGAGGAAAAAGTGAGCTGGTTGTAAAGGAGTCTCACTCTCAAAAGGAGTCTGTCGAGTATCTTCGACGATGCCGAAGCGTGACTTTTGGGTGGTCTTGGACCTGGACAGTACCGTCATCTCCTCTCTTCGTCCCGATGTCCCCCAACCGAAAGGGTTGACAGGGTACAACATGGACGACGAGTACATCGTTTACGAGCGCCCTAAACTACAGGAGTTTCTTGACTATCTCTTCGCTAACTTTCACGTGGGAGTCTGGACCGCGGCCAGCAAGGACTACGGACTCTTCATCGTCGAAGAGATCTTGATTCAGCGCAAGCTGGAGAGAGAAGTGGAGTTCTTCCTCTTCGACTACCACGGGGATATCTCCGAACAGACTCTGGGCGGGTGCCCCAAGAACTTGAAACTGTTGTGGGATACTCTGGACGGACCCACACCTGAGAACACCGTCATCATCGACGATTACGAGGAGGTCTACCTCTCCCAGATGTGCAACGCTTACCCTATTCACCCTTTCAAAGCTGATCACCCTAAGGCCACTCAAGACAAAGAGTTGGTGGAACTGAGAAAGAAGCTCGACAAGGTGGAGACGTGTCGCATCCCGACTGAGGGGATGATCTCGAAGAAGAGGTTTCGCAAGTACGTGGAAGCGAGGATGGAGTGATACCCTGAAGGGGTATAACTAATCGGAATCTTCATTGTTCTTGTATAGACTCTTATAAGCCTCAACGCACTCGAGCTCGTAAATCATTTCAGCTCTACTTGTATGTAAAAACTCTTCTAGACCTTCCTGGATACAGGCTTCCTTAATTTTCCATATACTCCACACGTCTTGATAGTTTGGGTTTTCAAGCCGGTGAACTAGTTGAGATTTTGTCCCGTTTACCATCAACCCTCTCAATTTGCAAGCCTCTTTGAGTTCCTCTACTCTCATCTTCTCCCATTCAGATGTTTTTGCGGGAGATTTCTCTTCAGCCACTTGTCGAGACGCAGAGGTGTCTTCTTCTGAACTTGATGTTTCATCCCTTGAAACATGTTTCCCTCCAATTGTACCGTATCTGCGTCTTTCCAGATTCCAACCAGCTTCCTCTTCTGGATTCCTGAGTCGATGAACTAGTTCAGCTTTCTTTCCACTCACTTTCAACCCTCTTTCTTTACAGGCTTTCTTTAAGAAATCGACCATCATCTTCTCCCACTTAGGTTCTTGGGTAGAAGATTTCTGTTCCGGTACAGGAATATCCTCTTCTGGTGTTTCATCCTTTGGATCACGGTAACAAGGTGTGTTCACACGTTTGGGATGCTTTTCTTTGTTAGCTACACAATCACAGAACTTCTCTCCTACACCAAACTTAGCGGTAATGATTACCCCTTCTTTCTGACATCCTTCACAAAGAAACAACTCAGCCCGAGGAGCATCAGTGTCGAATGACATCGTGTTCCCGTTCCTTTCAGACACTTTCACGAGTTCTTGGTAGAAACGATCCTTCTCGGGAAACTTGCCGAAATCAAAACATGACTCATCGCTGCCCAGATGATCTGTCTGTTCCATCACGAAGTAAGTCTTGGCGATCTTCTTGATGATGCGGTAAATGTACCCGTCTACGATGAGGTAAACTGGGTTAGTTGGAAAGAACCAGTATCCAGTCTTGGTAGTGCAAACGTACTTCTTCAGTTCTAGTACTCCTACTACCTTGAGAGGATAATCTTGTACCTTACCTATCTTTCCCATGTCACCCTTGAAGAGCCATACCACGTTGTTCTGTTCTCTTGAGGCTACTTTCTCTCTCGTGAGAGAAGTACACTGCACCTCAATGATCATACTTTCCTCCTTGTTTTGTGGTATCTTAGGATGCCATCGAGGTTCAACTACTATGTCGGCCCGATGACCTCCCTTTACTTTCTGTTCAGTTACTGCTCCCCACTTTCTGTAGACTGACTGAATGTAGGCGTGGTACAGAGAAAGGTTCTTAGCACATTTTCTTTCGTGTCCAGTACTGGGGTTGTGTTGAAAGTAAGTGCAGGTGGGACCTTCGTGCTTGTGCATCGGGGCTTTGCACTCGATGCACACAATGTGAGGGGAAATCTTCTTGTCGTACTCTTCGATCTTGACAAAGGTGTCTGTGTCCCTGTCCAAACAAAAGATCGCCATTTGGAGCGTTTAGTCGTTACGTTACACAACCTAACAAATCATTTTGGATGTAGACACATAACGGTCAAACGAGATAAAAGACCACCCAAGAGTAAAAGAATGTGTGAGTCGAGAGTCTGGTACGCTAAGATTCTCCTGGAACTGAAAAAGAAACCCAGCCTCGCTCAGCACTACTTACTAGAGGGGTGTCAGAGAGTAGACAAGACTCTGATCGACATCGCTCTCAAGTTTGGGGCAGACCTCAAACTACCTGACAAATCTGGGACTCTCCCTATCGAGGTACTGCAACGGTGTGAGAGGGCTAAGGCGGTGAAGAAGAAACGATGAACATGAATCTTCCTCCCGAGAGGAAGATGAACTTTCCTCCTGAGAGTAATTCTACTCTTTTCTCCTTCATCCCTCGCATCTTCGTAGCTACTGTTAAGAACTCAGCCCGAATCCCTCGGGTTACTGCTGAACTCTCGAGAATAGGCATCAGGAACTTCGTTCTTAACCAACAGACTCCTGCAGCTGTCTCAGACTTAGAAGGACGTACACTCTCGTGTACCGAGAATCATCTCCAGATCTACCGTCAAGCTTTACAGTACCCTTACGTGGCGATTTTCGAGGACGATGTTTACGTTACAGATACTTCAAGATTGGAAATAATTCGAGAATGTCAGACCCTCAAAGACTGGGACTTCATCTTTCTAGGTCACTTCCCCTGGAAGATAGGAAAAAGAGTAACCGAGAATCTACGCGAGAGCGTTTCCTGGTGCACTCACGCTTACCTCATCTCGAACCGAGCCATGAGGAAGATGCTGGAGTACACTCCTCGAGAGATTATGGAGTCGGGAAGGATCAGTACTCCCA
Organism: uncultured Verrucomicrobiota bacterium; assembly: GCA_964602595.1. GTDB lineage: Bacteria > Verrucomicrobiota > Verrucomicrobiia > Limisphaerales > UBA9464 > CAIWAH01. The sequence continues at coordinate 256,019 of CAZRRO010000005.1, forward strand.
CTCTCTTTGATCTCTTCTTCTCGGAAGGAGGAGGAATCGACACTTTCATCGCTTACAAGACTCATACCGGGGTTTTCAAGAGTTACGCCTTCTACCCGATGCTCTTTTACCAGTACAGTATCTCGAGATGGGAACTGAAGGCACGAGTAGCGGAGAAAGTATGCTTAGGTGGGTGGTGGATTAACAAGGTGCTCATCCCGATGTGGATTATGTACTGGTTGGTGGTTTACTTGTTGAGAAGGAAGTAAGATTTCTCACGTTGAACGTGATAAATTATCTTGAAGAGAATAAAGCATGAGTACTCTCGTGTCTGCTCAGTGTGCGACCGACGTTCGTGATCGTCTCGAAGAGAGTGACCTAGTAGTGGTCCTCGGAGAGGATCGAGTCGGGAGGTGCTACACTCGAGCTGACCTGATTCGAACACTTTTTCGGGGTGAAGACACTCTTACTGACCACATCTTCGACATCAGTGCTCTGTACTTGGTGGAGAACTTCCCCTACACTCTCTTTCAAGAGTTCAAGGAGAAGAAGCGTTCGCTCTACTACCTTCGCCCTCTCGACGTGACCCTTCTTCAGTATGTCAACGGAGAAGTGGATTTGAGTAACTTTGCCGAGGAGAAGGACCCTCGAGTCAGTGTCAAAACTCTGGGAAAGGGGAGCTTCGGGGTGGCCATGGCTTACGGAGACTCTCCTGTGGTGGTAAAGATCAGTAAGAAAGGGGTGATAGACGACCCGGGAATGATCCGGGAACTGATCATGGCCGTTCAGCTTCGAAGTAGTCCCTGTTGCCTGGTTAAGACTTTCGACGTGACTCTCGACTCTGGGGCTGTTCGCATCGCTATGCCTAAGTACCGAGGAGATATGGTGGACGGAGCAGACGCGGGAGACTTCGTTCACAACGCTGTCTCGATTCTCTACGAGCTAGTTAAGGGGATGTACTACGCTCATGCTCGAGGAGTAATCCATCGCGACCTCAAGTTCGATAACGTCTTGATGGGCGTGGACGGGAAACCGAGCTTGAACGACTGGGGACTGAGTTGTTTCTTCCCTTACATGCAAGAGTGTGATAATCACTTCCAAGGGACTCCCACCTTCCTGGCCCCGGAACTACTTCTACACCGAGACTATGACTACTCTCTCGACGTTTACGCACTGGGAGAGATGGCTTTGGGCCTGACTCGAGCTCGCTCTTACCCTCTGGAGGATCACCTAGAACCCAGTTGGCTTGAGCACCAAGTCGAGGACCAGTACCCCGGCAGGTACAGAGAGAAAGCTGCCGAGGTGCTCAGGTACCTCTTCTCTTTCGTGGACGCTTCTCCAGAAGTAGTCACCTCAGTCTTGAAAGATCCCTCTTTCCCGATGATGATGGTGCGAACCCGAGCTGGTTACGAGTACACTGAGTTGGTGGCGCGAATGACTTCAGCTGACCCCAGGTGCCGACCTACCTACGCGCAGATCCTCAACGACCCTCTCTTTGACTCGGTAAGGGAGGAGAACTTCCCCGAGATTACCTTCGGAGATGTTCTTCACACTCTCTCTTCTTTCCAGAACACTACCACTCGGTACAGCCTCGAGGAGAAAGTGAAAGCTTTTGGCTGGATCATCACTCACCTTCGTTCTCTCGACTTGGAGATAGCTAACCCCTACTTCCTTTCCTTCGCCCTCTTCAATCACATCTCCGGACTAGCTCAGTTCGGCTCAGCTCAGGTCTGCGCGCAAGTAGCTACAGGGTTGGCTCTGATGATGATGTCGTACCAGAACATGGTCTTCGATGACTTGATCAACCAGGAGTTCATCGCGGTGATCGAGAGTATCAACACAGTTATCAAGGAGGGACTGTACCGTTCTTTCCCCTTGATGTGGATCGACAAGAGTGGACACGAGCTGCTGGTCGACTTTTTCTTGCTGTACGAGCTGGCCCCGCTTCAAAAGTTCACCAGTGGAGAGGTAGCGACGGCTTACTGCCAAATCTACCAGAAGGAAGCTCTTGCTCAAGTAGAAGTACTACCTCAAACTCGAGGAGAGATTGAGGTACTTGTAAACGAGACTCGCGAGAGGCTAGGCGAAGAACAACTCGACCTCCTCTTCGAACCTTTGGCTCAGCTCAAGTACAGTTCCCCTTTCGTCTACCCGAAAACCGATCACCTCAAGTTCTACCACATTAACCTGCTTGACGCTTACTTGCGTCGAGGTGGGGCTGATGAAGTAGGTTGTCCGGAAGTAGACGCGATTCAGGATCTTTCTGAGTTGCTGGCTTACATTGAGAGAGAAGGGGTCAGACCCGATAACACTTTCTCACTAGTGGCTCTCTTGAGAGAGTTCCTGCTAGACCCGAACGTGGAGACTGACGAGAGGGTGAGTGCGGTGATCAAGAATCACTTCTTTACTTCAGACTAAGTAAAATGATCATCCTCCCCTTTATCTTCTTCAACTTCAACCGAGGATGAATCGCCTCCAGCTCATGCAGACACTGGCGTGGTACGAGTGCATGAACGTGAAGGAGTTCACGAACACCTTCATAGAACACCAAGAGAAGATTACTCTCGGGTGTCAAGCTTGCTACATTACTGGGCGTAAGAAGGGTTGGAAGTGTGAACGAACTACCTTCCCCTTCTGCGGGACTCATTACAACAAGTTTGTCAGGGGAGGAGGAGTGTACACGCACGGGTTCGAGCGTCAACTCAGGGAAGTCTATGCGAGGGTGAGACGTGAAGAGGTGCCTCACGAGGTTCAAGAGGTGCCTCAAGAGGTGCCTCAAGAGGTGCCTCAAGAACACGAAGAACGTCCCGGGGGTGCCTTTAACGTAGCAGCTAATCTCATGCTTCATCGTGTAATCGGAGAGGTTCCTCAAGAAGTAGAAAGACGCCCCCATGCTCAGCGGGCTTTTCGTGAGATGCGTGAGGCGCGAGAAGAGAAGGCAGGATGGGAAGATCAGTACGAAGCTGAAGTGGAGAGAGCCCGACGAGAAAGAGAAGAAAGAGACGCCGAACGCGTTCGGCAGCGGACAGAGGCTCTAGAAAGAGTAGATCAACAGCACCGAGTCATGATTGAGCAAGTAGCTCTTCTGAGACAAAGGGCTGAAGCTGCTTCCGTTCCTGACGATCTCTACTCGATCCTGTTGACCTCTTTCCAGTCTGACACTTCTCGGCACCTCCTGCGCGTCGAGGAGAAAACAGAGTGTCCAGTCTGCTTAGAGGGAGTGCCAGAGATCTACACTTTCCCCTGCTGCAAAACGGAGAGTAGTAAGTTCAGTCTCTGCGCTGGATGCTTAGAGAAGCTGTCCAATCGCAACTTCGTCAAGTGCCCCAACTGTAGAAAGACTTGCTACAAGGTGCCTTAAGAGCATCTGAAGATGCAGTGAAGCGCTGAGGTTCTCGTTTCCCTAAGGGGAAACAACTACCTCTTTTCTCGGGATAAAATTGATCTTTCTTTTCGAATCGACACCCCAATCAACCTTGCCAGAATGAACCGTATTCAAGTGACCCAAGGGTGGTCCAAGGTGATGACCCCGGAAGAGTTCACTCGGCATACTCGCTCCGAAGTGTATGGGTGCCAAGCTCTTTACGCCTCTGGAGCCAGGAAGGGAGAGAAGTGTATTAGGGGCACCTTCCCGTTGTGCGGGACTCACCACTCCGTCTTTCTCGGCGAGAGAGGGACTTTCACTCCCGCGTTCACAGAATACTACGAGAAGGTAGCCGAGGAGATGGAAGCGGGCGAGTCTGCTGAGAGAAAAGAGTCAAGATTTCGCGTGGGGAGGTGGGAACCTGCCCTGGCAGAGAGTCGCGAGATTAGTCGGGCTAGGAGAGTGGCGCGTGACGAGCAAAAAGAGGCACAACTAGCTGCCAGACGTGAAGCTAGGTCTGCCGAGAGAGCACGTCGAGAGGAGCAGAGAGCAGCCGAAAGAGCCGCTTCTCAGGCTCAGTTGGACGCTTTTCTGGTGGAAGCTCGACGAGCTCAAGATTTGGCTGAGAGAGCGGCACGTGAAGAACGGAGAGCAGCACGTCTGGACGCGGCTTTCGAGGAAGCCCAACGTGCCTATCTGGTTCCGATCCCCCAAGTTGATCCTCGAGACGAGGTCTACTCTCTCCTTCTCACCTCCTTTCAGTCCGACACCTCTCGGCACCTGATCCGCGAGGAAACCAAGGAAGAGTGTCAAGTCTGCACTGAACCTGTCGGTCTGATCTACACCTTCCCCTGCTGCAAGACGGAGAGCAGTAAGTTCAGCGTCTGTGTCGAGTGCCTGAAGAAGCTGAGAAAGAGACGGTTCGTCAAGTGCCCCAACTGTAGGAAGACCTGCTACAAGGTACCACACCCACAAGCACAAGAGTAAACACAAGCGTAAAAACGCGAGGTAAAAGAGGTCCCTTGAATTCCCTGTGGGGAATTCAAACACCTCACTCTACCACGAACTGGGCCACTAGCTCCGGGACACCTTCCACTTTCAACACCTTAGCCACTAACTCAGTGTACACTCGCAAACACCCTTCCCGGTAAGGGAGAGTTTTGCGGTGAACTCCCTTGCACTCAGGGACCCACTTCTCTACTTCTTCTCTCGTGAGATCAGAAAGCAACTCAGGTTCGCGTGTTAACATTTCTACGGTCAAGTGTGAGGTTTCTCGTGCTAGAATCTCGTTGACCTCGGTTACCTCATCATCATCGCTCTTCGTAGTACTTCTTCTCGCTTACTTCTTCAAGGAGATCATTTTGTGTGAACTTGTCAATCAGTCCCTGTGTCATCTCGGCGAGAGGGATCGAGTACACTTGCATCAAGACTCGATTCGCACATCTGCGAACTAGCACCTGAGTATCCTTGCCCAAAGAGAGGTGAATCACTCGACCGTTGTGGAAGAAGTAAGTAGTCAGCTTGTGCTCAAGCAACAAAAGCTGAGCAATCTGATCCATACTCGGTTCCTCCATGGCCTCGATATCACGAATCGCCCGCGAGAGGACTCGAGAGGTGGTGAGACTCCCACTCAGTGAGACCCTCATTGTAGATGTGTTTTGAGTGCACTTGTCTAAGAAAACAAGTCAATTTCCTCGTCTTTCCTCGGTGTTTTCCATGTTCTAAACCTTCCTCCTTCTTCTCAAAGATGTACGCCTTCCGAGACACTCTTCAGAAACTCGTTCGGGAAGGGACGAACGTAGAGGGCGTCTTCCCTGAGGTACTGAAGTACTTCTCGCTCGAGGAAGTCTTCGACTATGACGGCTCTCAAGGGAAAGTAGGGATTCTCAAGCACTTGGACACCAAGATACTTCTCATCTTCAAGATCCCCCTCAACCCCAGCTGCTTTACTCGTCACGAGTACAACGTGATGGAACAGTTTCACAACTCTCGCAAGTACTTCCCTCATCTCTGTGTCTCTTACGGGTTGATCAAGACTCCAGTTTCATACTCTAACCCTAACCCTTTCGACACGACCGGAGGAACAGTACTGACAGAGGTACTCTTGGCCGAGTATGTGCAAGATGCTCGCTGTCTTTCTGAGATACCGTTCCGGGAGGATGTCTCTCTCTCCCTTTTCAAGAGAGTCTTGCTCACGATTCAGTTCTACCAACGAGTTTACGGGATGACACACTACGATCTTCACGTTGATAACATTTTGGTGAAGAAGTGTCCTAAGAAAACCTTGGCTTTGTACCTCTCAGAAGGGAAAGCCCGAGTTCTCCCTACTTACGGGTACGTTCCAGTGGTGATAGATTTTGGGTTCGCTTACATGAAGAAGATCACAGATCTGCATTCTGAGCAAGGTTACCCTTTGTACTCGGCTATGCACCACACTGAGGCTGGGTACTTGGGGTGCATCTTTGACCCTCACTACGACGCTCGAGTCTTCCTCATCAACACTGCTGTCCCTGGAAATGGAGAAGACGAGAACGAGAAAGCGCGAGCATCTATCGAGGTGTACCAGCACCGAATCCAGGGCTTGTTCCGTCACCAGACCAGTAACTTCGACAAAGGGTGGGACGACAAGAAAGAAGAGAATTGCGCGGCCCTGATGGTAATCTACACTATCGAGGACCTGGAGAAGGAACAACCTCGCTGTTCTCTCTTCGTAGACTCCTCTTACTTCTCTGTCAACATTCTTCAGGAACTGATCAGTCTTCCTCTCAAGAACAAGCAGAACGGAGATTTCCGCCCCTTCTACAAGCAGTTTGCCCCTGAGTTCGAGAAGTTCGCCCAGACCGTGACAACTGAACTGAGCAAGCTGACCATTCTTCGAGCTGTAGTGGAGGCAGCTCGAGAAGTGAGAGGTGTAGCTGAGAGTAAGGAGAGAGCTGAGAAGTTTCGCGTGCGGTTGCTTCACACTATCGACCTCTCTCTGGCGTTCTACGTCCCACCCGAGAAGGTAGACTACGAAAGAATGCTCTCGAGTTTGTACGGACTAACTGACTGTATCGAGACTGTCTACTTTCGAGTGCTGTCCGGGATTCTGCAACGTAAGAAAGAACAGTACCGTAACGCTCTCACAGTGGAGGAGATCTACGATTACCTCGACAAGACTTACCCTCACCGTGTCGAGTTACGTCCGGACAGCTCTCTTCACGTTTACGATACTGACGATCAACTCGGTTACACTGTCAAGAGCTTCTCCCCTGAGTTCTGCAATCGAGTCAATCAAGCTGCAGATCAGGCCGAAGTGCTACACTCTCACGTCACTCAACTTCGGAAGGGGTAAAAGTGATTGAGTTCGGGAAGAAGACGAAGATAGTATTCTAGACATGACACCTTCGGAGGTAGTACGAGAGAGGATCGAGCAGTTCCTTTTTGAGGTAGCCGATCTCGGTGTCCCTCTCTCAACCGTGCGAAAGTGTTTTGAATCCCTCCCTCTCGGAAACTTGAAGGGACGCAAACCGCAAACTCTCCGTGAAGGAGAAGTTTACATCGGGAGACGTATCTGCATGGGCGGGTGGAACCTTCCTCGCTCGAAGTGGGCTAACCCCTTCAAGGTGGGAGAAGATGGGGACTTGGAGGAGGTCTTGAAAAAGTACGAAGTGTACTTGCACGAGAGAGTAGAGAAAGGGGAACTGAGAGTAGAGGAACTGAGAGGGAAGAAGTTGATGTGTTGGTGCCTCCCTAACCGGTGTCACGGGGAAGTGATATTGAAGTACCTGTGAAGTTATACTCCTAGGAGTATAACCCTTTACCTTTACCGAGTTTTATCCCGATCACACCTCGTTCAAAGACCGAGTTTCAGTTCAGCCATCAGCATCTTGAACTCACCGTAAGGTAGTACTCTGACCTCAGGATCAAACCCGGGAGTGTCTCGGTTGGAGTGTGCCATCTTGACAAGAGCGGGACACTCTTGCAGAGGGAACACTCCTTTTGTGGGAACCGAAGGAGTGTCCCACAGCAGTTCCCAGCAGGTGTAGAGTGCGGCAACCCGGTGTTGCACAGGGATATGAAACCGCTTGGTGATCAGGGTTTTCATCATGTAGGGACTGTACGGAACCTTGACTTGCGCTTGAAGGAGTACCTCCACCATCTCAGACTTCTTTGCTTTAGCACCCAGAACAATGTGATGTTCGGCCGCTCTCGCTCTCAGTTCCTTGATGGTCAACTTCTTCAGGACGGTCTCGAGACTGGTATCCTCGTAAGTGAGGTCGAGGTAAGACTCACTCTCTTTCCCTTCATGAGTCTTGATCCACTCGACAACAGTGTCAAAGTTGATCTCTTCCGCATACATTCTTGGAAAGAGAGAACTGGTGTTCTTCCCTGCCTCAAAGAGATGGACGCGACCATCCCCGATCCACTGATCGAAAGTGTTCTCATCGTCGCGGGTCACCACGAAGAGCTTAGAACTGAACTTGATGTATCTGTCAGCCATCTTTTGACTTCTTTGACCTTTTTGTGTTATTGACCTCTCCTTTCGCTTGTCAAATCAATTTTGCACCGACTCTCTCCCGTTAGCGTACTTGTTCATCCTCACCACTCTCCCGTCTAGGTTCTTGACTCGAACTTGATCGATGAGGTGGTCCCCGTGAAGAGAAACCTCGAGGACTTCAGAAAGAGCTACTTTCTTCGGAGAGAAGCGAGTCAGTACCCAGATCGTTACCAGGAGGGTAATCACCCCGATGACCACGTAAGAGAACTTCATGTTCACAAACTAGACGAGACTTTAAAACAAACAAGGAAAAATGAGTCCTTCTTTCTCGTACGTACACGAAGAAAGTCACCCTCACGCACGCTCTTACAAAGACACTTACGTGCTATGGGTATCAACGGCCTGCACTCTTTCCTGAAGAAGAAGTACCCAGGGCTGTACCGTGAGGTGGGGCTGGAAACGTACGCTGGGAAGAAGATCGCTATTGACATCTCTGGTCTCATCTACAAGTACAAGATTGTCAACCCCAGTAAGTGGTTGGACTCTTTCGCTTACTTGGTTTTCGCCCTGAGGAGATGCCTGATTCACCCCATCTTCATCTTCGAAGGACAAGCTCCCCTGGAGAAGAACGAGGAGAAGTCGAAGCGGGCTGAGCAGCGTCAGAAACTGGAGGATCGGAGCGTCAACCTACGCATGGCTTTGGATCAGTACCACGATTCTCACGAGATCAACCCTCTTCTAGAGGTAGAGATGAAGAAGATCAAAGGGAACCCTCTCGGGGTGGTGAGTATTCATGCCCTAGAAAAGAGACAAGAACAGTTGGAGTCTCAGTTGGTCCACTTTTCCGACTCAGAACGCGAGGAGTTGCTAGAACTGTTCCGCTTGTGCGGGGTTCAGTACCTCTTCGCTCCAGCTGAAGCCGAAACACTCTGTTGCAATCTTGCCTTGAACGGGCAGGTCGACGCGGTGATCAGTAACGATAGCGACGTGCACGCTTACGGGGCCCCTCTCTTCCTTTACGAGATTAACGCCTTTTCTCAGACTTGTCTAGAGATAGATCACGCCGAGGTCCTGCGAGAGACGGGGATGACACACTCTCAGTTTCTGGACTTCTGCATCATGTGTGGGACCGATTACAACAAGAACATCCCTAAGGTAGGACCAGTGAACTCTTTCAAGCTGATGCAGAAACACAAGAGCATCGAGGACCTACCGAAGCAGTACGACACTTCCATTCTCAACTTCACTCGAGTTCGAGAACTCTTCACTCCGACTTCCTTCACCGAGTGTTCAGTCTTGTCAATCGATCCAGCCAGTCTGGTTGATATCTACAACTTTCTCAAGCTCAAAAACTCCCGAGTTCAGTTCGCCACTATCGAGCAAACCTTCGCACCCCCGCAAATTATCTTCGAAGACTAAAAATGATTTGGGGAGAAGGGAGATTAGAACAAACTAAAGGCCAGTGATCACTTCAAAGACTTGGAAGGACACCTTCAAGAAGGAAACCCTAGAATGACCGAGACTAAGATTTCCGCGACCGACAAGTACCTGACTGAGCTGGCTGCCTCAGTCGACAACGAGATTCTGCGCTCCCTCACAGCCAAGCTCAACTCTTTCTCGATGTTGATCTGTGAGATGCCAGAGATGAAAGAGAAGGCAGTTACTCCTATTCAGATCATCGAGTTGTGGAATCAGAACTCAACCTACAAGGTTAAGGCAGGAGTGACGGAGATTCCGGCCTCTTCCGTGAGCACTTCGGCGAAGCCCAAGACGGCTCGAGCCAAGACGGACAGAGATCGCAAGTGCCAAGTCCCTAAGATGAAGGGAGAGTCGGCTGGACAACCGTGCGGACATAACTGCGTGGTGGATCAGGAGTACTGCCCCGAGCACCTGAAGAAGCTGCAGAAAACGGAGAGCACGACGGAGAAGACAACAGAGAAAAGTGAGACCGCTTCTTCTGATGGGACTGAGGAGAAGTCCGGGTGCCAGCACGAGCTCGTCAACGGTCCGCGCAAGGGGATGACCTGTGGGAAGCCGGTGAAGGATCGTCAGTACTGTAAGGTGCACGGGGAGAAGCACCCCGAGTAACCGAGGGGACCCAAAGGAGTAACAGAGGGAGCAATTAAAACTCGTCTGAGTTTTAATCTTGCCCGTTAGTAAGCGTGTAGAGATGAACGAGTCTACTCAACTCCTCGCAGTTCTGATCGTAGCGATCTTGATCTACCTTCTCTTTCGGGAGTTCCGGAAGAAGGAAGACAAGCCTCTCCAAGATGTGAAACAGTATCACCGGGACCGGCACATAGTCCAACCGGTAGTCCAACCGGTATACCTCTCTTCAGTAGGTCCTTATGCTCGGCCCATGAGAGGGTGGGGTGGACATCGAAGGTGGTAAGTGATACTCATTCGAGCATAACAAGTGATACTTGAATGAGTATAACAAGTGATTCACGAAGAAAATGACTCAACCCAGCTCTAAGAACTTGAATTGTACTAAAATGTCACTCGAGTCCCGAATCGTGGCAGGGGCAGAGAACATGATGAGAAAGAGGGGCTCTCCCTCTTTCACTGAGTGTAAGGTAGAACGAGGGAGAGCTTTCGTGGCTGGTAACGTGCTGGTGTACCTAGTCGAGATCGAGGAAGAGTGTTTGTGCAAGATCAACAACGAGACAGTTCAGTACATCATCTTTCTGCTTCAATCTCAGAAGCTCTCTCACGCGGTTGTTGTTTACGATGCTATCGCCTCAATGGCCGCTGAGATCATCAAGATGCACCAGATCTACAAGATAGTCTTGTTCCAGTACAAGACTATCCTGTACGACCCCACTGTTCACGAGAAAGTCCCTCCTCACCAACTAATGACTCGTGAAGAAGTCGAGGCTGAACTCCCTCGCATTAGCTTACAAGATCTCCCTCGTATTTCTCAGACTGATCCCATCGTTAGGTTCTACGATTGGAAGGGAGGAGTGGTGAGGATTACTCGCAAAAATGGTCCTTACTACCGAGTTATCACGTAACGTACATTCGAAAGTTCGAGGTAATACTCCGAGGAGTATCACATCTTACTTAGTCACTCCTCGTTTTAGGCTTCCTTAGTCTTCTCGACCTTCTCGACCTTCTCGTGTGCGAGCTTGGTTGATCTCATCACCCGGTTCAGTTGAGTAGGGTTCCCGAACTGGACTATCACCCTGTTAACTTCGTCCAGGTTAGTCACTTTGTGTTCCTTCAAGAGATCGAGAAGCTCACCCTCCTCTTTCGGACTTTTCTCTCCTTCATTCCGAGAATGCGTGCAGAACTTAGCGTACAGTTCTTCGCACATCACCTTGATCCACTTATCGTACTCATCAAACCGAGCCGTGTTTTCAGGATACAGTTCTCTGAACACTTCTCGTGAGTGGGCGTACACCTTCAGGTACTGGAACATCACACTCGGTTCGTTCCCGCGCAAGTTGAAGAGAGTGTAGTAGTCGTCTGAACACACCTTGAGCTGCTTACCGTTGGGGAGGAAGAAGACCAGTCCCTGGAAGTTGAAGGGGTCAACAGTCTTGACGTAATCTACCGCCTCGTCGAGCGAATTGAAGAGAATCTGGGATTGCTGCGGGACGTGAATGTTCGGGTTCTCAACCATCTTCCCGTTGTAGAAGGTAGCCACGTGCACTACTTCGGGGAGATCAGGAGGGGTGGAAACGATTCGGTTCTCCAATACGTTTCGGAGCAGGAAAACGTACTGGTACTGAGGATCCAACAACTCGTAAAAGGAGTCGAGCAGAATCTCGGAGGGGCACAGCTGCGCAAACGTCTTGGAGCGAATTCTCAGCGCTTCCAGTGCCTCCAAGAACATTTCCCCGAACGAGGTCTGAGACCCCCAGTAACTCTTGAAAGCGTCCAGTTTCCGATGCGTGGTCAGGTACCACACCCCCTTGTAGCAGAAAACTCGGACCAATGCACCCTCAAAACTAGGGTAGACCTGACACTCTTCAAAGTGCTCTCTCAAGTACTGCTCCATCTCGATCGGGAGAGGGTTCTCCTGAGGGGAGAACATCGGTGTGTACCCGAACGCTTTGGAGACCAGCTCTCCCTCCTTGTTGAAGATGACACCTCTGCACCCCTGAATGAGAGGGTTGTTGACATCGCTGTTGTGCGAGTAACAGAAGATGCTCAATTCTTCGTCTTGGTCGGAGAGGTTCACTTCAGAAGTGTTGGCAACCTGCTCCAAACTCACCTTAGTCTCATCATGGTACAAGTCAAAATACTTCTTTACGTCATGACACTGAGGCACTCCTGCGTACCACTCCGGAGTCCACGTACCTTCCTTTGCCAACTCCTCTTCTCCAACTTCGGCTGTAGCCAAGATACTGACCTCTTCAGTACTGTTCGCCACCGGAGCCTGGTCTCTCAGACTCCTCTCCTTGAGAAAGTCTTGGTGATTCGGGGTTTTTCCGAGGAACGTCCGGGTAGAGAGTTGAGGAGTGTCTTGAGGAGAAGCAAAGTTCTCAAAAGGCGAAAAAAAGGGGAGAGTCACAGTCCCAGGAGTGCAGGTAGTCTCTACGCACAGAGAGGTGCAGTCAAGCACATCTTCGTGCGAAACGACGAGTTGAGTTGTCATCGCTGGCTTTGCGAAGTAGTATTGTGATTACTCGGTGTGTACCTTGTAATCATTTTTAACCTCTTTATCTTTACTCTCGCCCTCAGTTTAAAAGAGGAAGATTGAGAACAAAGAAAAGAACGTGACAAGCGCGATGAGTGCAAAGAGCTCGGTGAAGGCGACCCTTCATGCCGATCCCGAAGACCCAGTAGAGGTAGAACGTCTCAAGGTATCTTTTGAAAGCGACTCCACCCTTTACCACGCGGTCAAGCTGTTCCCCGAGTGGGTAGTGAAGAAATCGCCTCAGTTCGCAGTCGACTTGGAGAAGTACAACTTCGAGTGGGCCAACGCCTGCGCCAAGGAACTCAAGGTCGAGCCCCGTCAAATCTTGATCGTATCGAATACTTACCTGGAGGAACAGAAGACTACTCACACCCTACTCAGGTTCGTGGTTCAAACCCTAACCAAGCAAGGGTACATCATCATTGACGCTAGAAACTTTGACACCTGTTCGGTCTGTAACAACGTGATCATCTGTCAAGAGAGACTGGAGGCACACAAGTGTTTCTTCAACGGGAAGTGCCAGTCTTGTTGCCCTCGCGATCCGCGTAAGCCTCTCTGATTCGGGTGAGCCTCTCTGATTCGGGTGAGCCTCTCTGATTCGGGTGAGCCTCTCAAGTTAAACTGGTCTAGACACAAGAAAGAACCCTTTTCACTCAACCGACTCAAGTTATCGAGTATGGCAGATGCTAATACCGTCCAGTCTCGTCTAACTCAGCACGTAGATGAGGTTTTCGAGACTAACCCGAACATGTCTATGTTTGCCACTCGACTCCCGAACCAGACCTATGTTACTTTTACCAATCAAAGTTTTGGGACTGCTGCTACAGGATGTTCCAAAGAAGTAATCGACTCGCAAGTCTTGAAGATGGTACAAACCGACTCGACCGATTTTTGCGGGATTTGTCACTGTTTTTACTTGAAGAATGAACTCGTGATGTACCTTCAATGCGGACACCTGGCTCATCAAGGATGCCTGAAAACGTGGCTCAAACGCAAGTCGCAGTGTTTCATGTGTAGGAGAACAGTGACTCTTGTGTAAGTGCGGATAACCCTCTCAAAAATGATCTTCGGCAATCTCTAAGCATCTTTCGATTATCTTTCAGTATGCTCCCGATCAGGTGCTTCTCTTGTGGAAAAGTCACGGCCAGCCTTTCGAAACGGTACCAACAGTTGGTCTCTGAGAATGTCCCCAAAGAAGAGATCTTCAAGCGCTTGGGACTGACTCGGTACTGTTGTCGTGCTGTTATACTTACCCACGTTGATAACAGCGAGGAGTTGCTCAAGTACGAGCAGCTTCCACGAGTAGCCAAAGAGTGAACGGTGAAAAGAAGAGTTACTCAGCTGAGTAATTCATCGAACGTCGCGAGAAAGCGAGCACGAGAAAGCGAGCACGAGAAAGCGAGCACGAGAAAGCGAGCACGAGAAAGCGAGC
>CAZRRO010000005.1:270018-359042 GCA_964602595.1 uncultured Verrucomicrobiota bacterium
ACGAGAGAAGTCACATATCTTCAAAGTAGGTACTGAGTTTTTCGGGAAGTTGGAACTGAGCCAAAAGCAACTCGTTGCTCTGGTACACTTCCTTTATCTTCGGGTAAGTATCTGGTACAAGATTGAAAAATTCGTCTTCAATCCATTGAGCTTGGTCGCGATGTGGGAACTGAGTTCCGCGCAACGCAAGGATTAGACAGGGACGTAGGTACCAAACTTTCTTCGAGTACTTGAGCAAGCACAACGTGTAAGTGTTGAGTTCGTAGAGGTGAGAGGCAAGATTGTCGAACGAAACATCGGAGAAAGTATCCCGATCGTACAGTACCCCAGCTGTTCCAGCGCTGTTTCCAGGTGAAGTTCGAGCACAGTACTCCGTCGCAGCGAAGAAGGAGAGCCAACTTCTCACTTCTCCGAGCAGGTACCGAGTAGTCTTGACCGAGTGAGTATGAAGTAGGCTAGCTACGGGGAGAAGTGATGGAAGGACGACTGATTGTCCTCCTCTTTGTTGAGGATTGAGACACAAGAATTCTTGAGCTTTGTCGGGGACAAACTTGGGAGATCGTTCCAACCCCAACTCGAAACGGGTCAACTGCGAGAGACCGAAAAGACGCCTGAGACTCTCGTGTAGTTCTGCGTTAGTACTAGGAGTGTAGAGGTGCTTTCGCCGTGAGGCTAAGATCACTCCGTACGACCACCAGTCAGAAGGGTAAGAAACGCTCTTGACTCTCAAGCACACCTCGGGCGAACGGTAGTACATACTCTGAATCGAGGTGTTCCCTTCTCGAGGACGTGTGAAGATGTGCCAACACGCTAACCCAAAATCGACGATGATTGGGTCCCCCTTATTGTAGAGAATGTTAGACGGTTTCAAGTCTCGATGCACGATTCCGAGAGAGTGTAGTGAAGTCAAGGCTGTACCTACTTTCTTCAGAACAGTATCGTCTCGGTTCAGGCCCAGTTCCTCTCCGTAGTGTGGAAGGATCAAGCAACCGTGACTGTACGACAAGATGCGAGGAAGACCGACCTTTTCTGGTTCGGGGTAGCTGGCTCGGATCAAGTTGTACACCGCTACCTCAGAGAGTTGGGATTTCAAATCTTCCGCTAGTTTAGCTACTACATTGAAGTAGGTCAGCAACACTACTTCTCCGTAGGTACCTTTACCCACTTTTTTAACGGCATCTAATTGCCGTCCTTTCAAGTCGTACAGTTTCTTCTCTTGGTAGACTATTTCTCGTACTCCTTTCAAGAAAGCGTACTTGAGTACCCCGTTCTGAAGGTTGGACAGTTTCTCCACAGTCAGAGTATGGTGGTACAAGATGACTCGATCTCCGCAGTGAAAGTGAAAGTGCTCATCCCGGTACGCACGCAAAACCTCCTCACTGATGATGTCGAGGAACATTTCAGCCTCTTGCACACGTGACTCAGGCACTCATTTTTACCGATGTTTGGTATCACGAAACTTTACACTCCCTTCACGGTCCCTTCACATCCCTGTGTGCTTGAGTAGTTGAGCCGCAAACCCTTGATTGGGTCGAATAATCGGACGGATCTTCTTCACTCTCTCCAGAACAGAGCCAAGCGGCTCTCCCCGTTTTCGAGAAAGGTAGTAGGAAAGAATCGAGGTACTCCGAGAGATTCCCGCGTAACAGTGTACCAGAACTTTTCCACCCGAACTCAAGGCTTGGTCAATGAACTGATAAGAAGGTTCGAAGTACTGACTGATGTCGGCTTGAGGGACGTCAGAGAGGGGGAACTTGATGTACTTGACTTTGGTCCCTCCGGTCCCCTCCCCGTAGTTTGGGATCTCTCCAGCACAGTTGACCACGTGAGTGATCCCGAGAGTACTCAAAAGCTTGAGGGAAGAAGCCACTCTTTGATTGCCAAGGTAGAGACCAGGCTCAATCTCGTGTGCATCTTCTACGGCAGCCATGAGCTTTCTTCCCTTTATGTACACGTGTTAAATACTCTTTTGAGTATTTTGTACGCAACCACTTTCAGACTGCTACCAACCCGGCGCACTTAGCGATAGCTTGACGAGCCTTGTCGGCCACTTCTTGAACATCGACACGACCTGTCCCTACCGGACGCACGTTGCTGGGCGGAGGAGGCCGGGAAGGAACATCTCGGGAAGGCCCTCCTGATTTCTCTTCAGGAACAACTGAGAGAGTAGGCTTGGGACGAGAGGGGACTGGGCGAGAAGGAACCGGACGAGAGGGAGGGGCAAAGCTCTTTCTCTCCGGCTCCACTTCTTGCACCTTGTCCTCCTCATCAGGAATATCGACGTCAATCTCTTTTCCGCCCGCACCGGCGTTGAAAAGAGCCTCGATGATCTCCGCCTTTTTCAGCTTAGTGATCTGAATTTTTCTCTTCTTGGCCATCTCCTTGAGTTCAGGGAGCTTCATAGCGTTGAGTTCCGCCTTGACCGCTTCAGCCCGGGTAGTATCGTTCCCTTGAGAAGGGCGAGGAGGGGGCATGACTGGAGAGGTAGAGGCGTACTGAACAGGTGAAGGAGGACGAGGGGAAGGAGGACGTACCGGGGACGAGGGACGCGACACCGGCTTCTTCTTCAGGGCCTTGAGAATCGTCTTGACTACATCTGCCTTCAGAGCCTTGCCGGGGAGGGCAATGTCTCTCTCCTTAGCCAGCTTCTTCAGGTTGACCACGGTCATGGCTTCCAGATCAGCCTTAGAGAACTGAGGACGGGCTGGAGATGCGGGGCGAGGAGAAGGAGGACGGACTGGAGAAGGAGGACGCGAAACGGGACGGGCGATCGGGGAAGGAGGACGTACCGGGGACGAGGGACGAGACGAGGGACGAGACACCGGCTTCTTCTTCAGGGCCTTGAGAATAGTGGTGACTACTTCTGCCTTCAGAGCCTTGCTAGGGAGAGCAATGTCTCTCTCCTTAGCCATCTTCTTCAGGTTGACCACGGTCATGGCTTCCAGATCTGCCTTAGAGAACTGAGGACGGACCGGGGACGAGGGACTTGAGGGAGGACGAGATGCCCCCACTTTCTTATACTCACCCATCACCAACATCTCACCTTCGTAAGGGTAGTTCCCGTCATCATCCGGATCAGCGATGTGATTGATAGCCATGTTCAGGTTATCCGCATTGCTAGCTTCCAGAGTAACCGTCAACTTGATTCCTGTCCAAGTCATCTCCACGATCTTAACTCCCGCAAAGAAGTCACCGATCTGCTCAGGCGCCACTGCATCATTGAACCACTCCTTCAGCTTAGCCGCCGTAGGTTTCTTGTCAACTTCTTCTCCCTCGTCGATCAACCAGTACTTGACTGTGTAAGTTTCACGGATCTTTCCTCGGGGAGAAGGAGGGCGAACTGGAGAAGAAGGACGAGAGATGGGACGAGCGACTGGGGAAGGAGGACGAACGGGAGACGAAGGGCGCGATACCGGCTTCTTCTTCAGGGCCTTGTGAATAGTGGTAACCACCTCCGCCTTCAGAGCCTTGCTGGGAATGGCGATGTCTCTCTCCTTAGCCAGCTTCTTCAGGTTGACCACCGTCATCGCTTCCAGATCGGCCTTGGAGAACTGAGGATGGACCGGTGAGGAGGGACGAGACGGAGGACGTGCGGCAGGAGAAACCGGACGTGGCGCCGGGCGAGGAGGAAGCTCGCTAGCCACTATCATCTCGATGACTCCTTCCCGATCCTTCCCCGTCACGTCCAGACCCTTAGCCTTAGCCATCCGTTTGAGCACTGGGAAAGTCATCTCTCCCAGGATTACCTTCTCTTCGGGAGGAGAACCTCGAGTGTACTGAATGTTGAGTGGGACTCCCATCTTATCAGCCTGAGCCTGAAGACGCTTGACCACTTCTGCCACTGCCCCCTTGCTCCCGAAGAGAGTGTTCCCGTTCACCTTAATCTCGTCGCCTTCACCCGAGGAAGAGACGCACTGCTTAGTGTCGAGATTGCAGTACTGACCGTCATCGCACCCGATCAAGTTCCCGTTGGCGTCCACCCCGCAAGGAATCATCTTGCCTCCTTCACGGCGAAGAGGGGCGCTCTGCTCTCCCAGTCTCAACTTGTCATCCTTACGAGGAGGGACAGGAAGCATCTCGCCCGCCTGCAGCCACCCCTCCTTTGAAGGACGAGGGACAGGAGGCATCTCCCCCAGTCTCAACTTGTCATCCTTACGAGGAGGGACAGGAAGCATCTCGCCCGCCTGCAGCCACCCTTCCTTTGAAGGACGAGGAGCAGAAAGCATCTCGCCCGCCTGCAGCCACCCTTCCTTTGAAGGACGAGGAGCAGAAAGCATCTCGCCCAGTCTCAACTTGTCATCCTTACGGGGAGGAGCAGGAGGAGCCATCTCGCCCGCCTGCAGCCTTCCACCTTTCTTGTACTCAACCAGGGCCTTGATCAGCTCTGACAGAGGAGCACTCTCACTTGGACCCTTCCACTTTCCCTTCTCAAGCAGAAAGATGCGAGCACTCAGAGCTTGGTCGCGATCCAGCCTGCGGATCTCCTCAACTGAGACTCGATCAACGTCCAAACGCTTCAGTTCATCGTTAGAGGGAAGACTGGCGCCAGGGTTATCATCCTCAGCATCAGCAGCCTTCTCGATCATGCGCGTAATCTCGTCGTAGAGGACCTCCAACTTAGCCTTCTTCAGGTCCATCCCGAAATCGTGGTGAAAGTTATCCTCGATGTACATGGCTACCTTCCGAGCTTTTCCCTTGGTGAAATCTCCCATGATCCCGATCAGGTACTGGTTCATCCGCTCGTCGAAGTCTTCGGACTCTGCATCAGACTCTCCGGAAGCATCAGAGGCCTCTGAAACGTTGTCATCTTCAAGTGCCGCAATCAACCCTTCCAGGTAGGCGACAAACTCATCTCTCCCCTCAGGAGTGGCGAGATCGTAACCAGTATCGAACTCGTACCCGTAATCTACGCTGAGAGTGAGGTAGATTTTGCCGAGAGCGGCCGGGTCGTTCGACACCGACTCAAGGTCGAGTCCTTTCAGATAGCGACTGAGAGACGGCATTTGGGTAGGAGAACAAAATTTTCCGTTCTCAAATTTCCGTGATCGTCCTGTTTTACTAAGAAACTGATCTCTCCCGAGATTAGGAAGAACATACCAACTGTCCCACCAAACCCCACTGAGACTACAACGCAAATTTCATGGACATCGTCAAAGTCGAATTCGGTTTTCTTAGCCCCTCCGCAATCATGGCGCGATCCGTCTGCGAGATAAAACATTCTACCAAGCCCTCCAAGAACAACCCCCTCGAGAATACTCTCTCCGACCCGCGAATGGGACCGACTGAAGACGGAGTTAAGTGCCCTACTTGTGGGAAAGAAGTATCCGACTGTCCCGGCCACTTTTCTCATATCGTGCTCACCGAGCATATCATCTACCCCACAACTTACGGTTTCAAAACCGTCCTCAACTTCCTGAAGTGCTTCTGCTTTCGTTGCTCTCGAATGATCTTCTCAGAGGAGAAACTGGAGCTGCTGGAGATGAACGTGGCTGACAAGGCTCAACGGTACCGCCGAATCGTGGACGCCAGTGAGAAGGTGGAAATCTGTTGGTCCTGCAGTGCCCAGGTGGCTAAGTTCTACATCGTCAACCCCAACCAGGACCCTAAGCTGATGATGTACTACAAGATGTTCGCCGAGAAGAAGAATAAGGAGACCAGCATCGAGGTGAGCGTGGCAGAGATTGAGAGAGTTTTTCAGAAGATTCCCAACAGTGACGTGATCCTGTTCGGGTTCAACCCGCGTAAGTTCCGACCTGAGTGGTTGATTCTCTCCATCATCCCGGTTATTCCTCCAGTAGCTCGCCCTAACGTTTTCATCGACGGGAAGAGCTGTGAGGATGACCTCACCAACATCTACAAAGAGATCTGCAAAGCTGACAGTAAGATCGCTAACGTGGACGAGAAGTCTAAGTCTGACAAGAACACTAAGGGAGAGACACCGGAAGAGATCAAGCAGAAGGAGTTGCGCAAGCTCATCTTCCACCTCTCGGTCCTGTACAACAACAGCAAGGGGCGATCTCGACACTCTACTGGGAGGACTAAGAAGGGGATGACTGAACGGTTGAGCGGGAAGAAAGGTCTCTTTCGAGGGAACTTGGGCGCGAAGAGAGTCAACTCTAGTGCTCGTACAGTAGCGGGAGGTGACCCGAGTCTGGAAGCGGATCAGATCGGGGTTCCTGAGTGTATCAGTGAGAAGGTAACCATTCCCGAGGTGGTCACTCCCTTCAACTACTCTCGACTCTCTGAGTTGGTCAATCAGCACAAGGCCACTCACGTGGTACGAATGGACGGAGAGAATCGGAGAAAGCACAACCTGGGGATTCTTCTGCACACTAAGCCCACTCCTCTCTTCTACGGTGACACGGTGTACCGAGTGACTCGTGAGAAAGAAGAGGTTACGGACCCTCAGCCGGGAGACTACCAGTTCGAGTACCGAGACAAGACACTGGTCAACGTCAGTGTCTTTGAGGGGAAAGGTGCGCCGAAGAGTACTTCGGTGAAGTACTTTCGTGAAGTGGAGAGAGAACGGGAAGTGAGAGTGCGCGAGAGCAAGCACCTTCGGCAAGGTGACCGAGTAGTACACAAACACCTGGGCAACACTGAGATGGCCGCGACTGAGATGCCCAGACAATTTGTCTTGGAGATGGGAGACGTAGTGCACCGACACCTTCAAGACGGAGACTGGGTCATTCTCAATCGTCAGCCTACTCTGCATGTGGGGAGTGAGATGGCTTGTCGTATCAAGGTGATGAAGCACTTCCGTGTCATCAAGGTTCCTCTCAACCTCACTACCCCGTACAACATGGACTTCGACGGTGACGAGGTTAACCTTCACGTCCCGCAAACACTTGAGTCCAAGGCCGAGTACATCGGGTTGCTCGGGGTTGGACCGAACATTCGGAGCGGGCAAGGTTCTCGACCTATCATGGGAGTAGTCTACGACGCTCTGCTGGCCGCTTTTTTGGCTACTCGGGAGCCCTGGGTAGAGATTTCAGTCGATCGCTTCTTCAACCTTTGCGTGGTAGCTCGAGTCGACATTTCCAAGTTCGACCACATCCGAAGAGTGTACGCTTGTTACTTTCCCGAGCTGACTCAGCAAAGGTTCGAGAAGTGGTTGGAGAAGAATGCCTGGGTCACGCTACTCTCGGGACGAGAACGGGAAGAAGCGGAGGAGCGAGGACGATTTTACTCTTCTCTCCTCTTCACGGGGAGAGGTCTCATCTCCATGGTGCTACCCTCGAACTTCACCTACCGGTTGTACAACAAGGCTTCGGAGACTGAACCCGTCTTCAAGATTCGGTACGGGTGCATCGTGGAAGGGACAGTCGACAAGAGCGTGATCGGCCCGAAGGGTGGCTCCATTCACCACCACATGAGCGAGCAAGTGGCCCTGAAGTTTCTGACTCAGCTTCAGCACCTGATGGTGGCGTGGATCACGGAAGAAGGGTACAGCTTGGGAATGCAAGACTGTATTCCTACTAAGTGTGACGCTTCTGGGTGCATCCCGGAAGTACGAGAATTGGTACAGTCCTGCTTCCGTCAAGCTCAAATGATCGAGGTGACACAGACCAACCCCCTCATCGCCGAGATCAAGGTTAACAACCTTCTCAACAAGGCGCGCGAATCCGGTCAGAAGATAGCTCAAACCATGTTGAGCAAAAGTAACCGCTTCATCCCTTTTTGCAAGGGAGGGTCAAAGGGGAGTATTACCAACGTGATGCAGATTACTGCCCTTCTGGGGCAGCAGAACATCGAGGGGAAACGCCTGGAACTCTCCTGTCTGGACGGGAAGAGGGCTCTGCCCCACTACGACCCAGAAGAGCAGAAGGAGAACTTGGCCCTCAAGTTCGAGGAGAAAGGGTTCGTGGCTGACTCTCTCTTCAAACAACTCAACCCTCAGCAGTTCTGGTACCACGCGGCCTCGAGTCGAGAAGGGATCAGCGGTACCGCTACCAAGACGGCCCGAACCGGGTACATTCAGCACCGAATGACAGAGATGATGAAGGATATTACCATCGAGTACGACGGGACAGTCCGGATTTCAGGAAAGCGAATCGTGCAGTTCGCTTACGGAGGGGACGGAGTCTCACCCAAACAACAACACAAGATGGAGGGGGAGTTGCAGATCGATATCGTCACCTCGATCGACGAGATGTGCATCGACCACGAGTTGAACTCGTTCCGAGAAGAAGAAACGAGTGCTTTCATGTACCAGGCTAAGGAGAGAGATCGGGAAGAGAAGGAGAGAGAGGAGAGGACTCGTCTCGAGAAGGAAGCCAGAGAACAAGAGGAGCGGGATCGGGAAGAGATGTCCCCGGCCAACAGTGACGACGAGAGTGAGGCTTCGGCGGCGACGGCTTACTCGGGAGACCAAGATTACGACTGAAAAGAAAGATTGAAAGGTAAGAAAAATGAACATCTCTTGAGAGGTAAAAGTAAAGGTACTCTCAAGCATGGTTACTCTCCAGATCCCTCTGAGCGATTTTTGGCGTCAGTACTCCGACCGGCCCTCTCCAGACCTGAACCGAGTCACTCTGGCTCAACTCGACAATCTAGGGTGTTTCCTCAACGAGTACGAGGGGAGAAGAGCCGAGATCGAGTGTAAGGGAGAAGAAGGAGTCTTCTTGATCATCGTGACCACGTACGGGTTCATGTACTTGACCGAAGATCTGAAGAACAGGGAATATTACCCTAAACATGTTCGTACTGCCGAAGCCCCAGAAGTAGTGAAGAGGAAAGTGCGAGAGTGGCTGGACACACAAGGAGAGTGTAACGTTTGTTACGAACCAGGAGAAAGGTACTGCGACAAGTGTTCGACTCGGTACTGTTCGGTGTGCCTGAAGAAGGTGAGTGAGAAGTGCGTGGTCTGCGAGAAGACTGTTTACGCACCCAGATAAAAGTGAGTTGTATTCCTCAAGAGGAAGAGTGAGTACCCACCTCGTGCTCTCGTCTCGTGCTCTCGTCTCGTGCTCTCGTATGCTGACTCTTCGGCAAACTTCTCCTTTCTTGACCGCAGCTGAACGAAGAGTGTTACTGGAAGCAGTTGAGCGATTCTCCTACCAACCAGGGTTCGATCCCATCCGGTTCAGAGTTTACGCCCACCCAGTCTCGAACATAGTCTTGATCTTGATGATCGATACCCGAATGCTGTTAGAGTACACTCACCTTTCTGTCGAGAAGAGAGCAAGAATCGGGTTCGCAAGGCGATTGTACGAGTATTCTGGGGGTGAGATCAAGAACCAAGACGGTCTTCACTACGAAGAAGGGGGGTTCATCGAGTCGTGGACCGCGACACTACTGATCTCGAGAGAAAAGTGGGAAAGACCTACCGAGGAGGTGATTCAGGAACTCTTAGCCTCGAGATTGACCGCGAGACAGAGAGCGCAAGCGAAGTTGTGATCGTGTAAGTGTGATTGTGTAATACTCGCAAGAGTATTACCTTATCACTTGAGGAAGGAGTGAAGCGGATGAAACCGTGCACCAAGGAGGACTGTTTGAGTGTATGGACTGTTCCATCTCGCCCAGTCTCACCTTGTTGTCTCTACGAGGAGGAGCAGGAGCCATCTCACCCGCTTTCAGCCACCCCTCTCTTGACGGACGAGGAGGAGCAGGAGCCATCTCACCCGCTTTCAGCCACCCCTCCTTTGAACGACGAGGAGGAGCAGGAGCCATCTCACCCGCTTTCAGCCACCCCTCTCTTGACGGACGAGGAGGAGCAGGAGCCATCTCACCCGCTTTCAGCCACCCCTTTACTGGGCCAGTAGCTTTGTCGAGAGGACCAGACGCTTTGACGCAGGGAGAGGGATCTGACATTTTTGGTGATGTTGTTTTGAGGTAGTTTTGAGAAATCATTTTGTTCCGTAAAGGCACTTCTTTTACACCGAAGTGTATGTAGGGCTCGTGTAGCGATCACGTCCGTGAACGAGTCAAGAGGAGAGTAGCCTCCATCATGGTGGGTGTGTCGGTCATGAAGAGACGCATGAAGTTGATGTTGCGAAAGTGTGTCGTTCCCGCTACTGTCCAGATTTGATGGACAATTCCTACCGGTACCTTCAAGGCTGGGACATCAAGAGGAGTGATGGTGTTGAGGTGGTGAATGAGCAAAGTCTTGATCAGTTCCACCTTGAAGCAGAGATAGTCAAGCAGACCGAAGAACTGCTCAGTGGGTATGCACGGTCCTTGGGTGCACCCTTCCTCCACCAAGGCAACCACTTGAATCCAAGTAGCGAGAGAGCCCGAAAACTTGGGCGGACCCTCTTTCCCTTCCTTCTCTTCTCGACGTTCTTGAATTATGCTCAAGAAGGTGTTACTGTAGACGGCCAACTGGTGTGCGTTGACGTAGATGCGCGCGTCCCCCTCGATGAGGAGAGGGTAGTTGTAGATGACCGATTCCGCTGTCAAGTTGCGTGGGACCACTCGCCACTGAGAAGTGCTCTCGATCCGAGCACGTTTCGGGGGAGGAGCATTCTCGGGGGCGTTCCGTTTGGCTTCCGTTCTCGCTTTGGCTTCCATCGTGTATTTTGGAGAAAAGGAGAAAATCGGGGATCATTTTACTTTTCTCAACCGTGCTTACTATCAAAAGTAACACCTCTAAAGGTGTTACTTTTTCACCTCTACAATGCAGAGCCCGAGGCATCATGGTTCTACCATAAGTTCATTTTTTCACGTATCTCGAGAGGAATCTGAGACATCAGTACTCGCATCCCTCTCAGGTTGTACCCCTTTTCCTTCAACCAAATGGCTAACCCTAGGGGCATGATCTCACTATTAGGAGCAGCATAGTCACGATAATCGCGATGATCAGCCCACTTCCCGAACCCGTAATCGATAGCGAAGAACTTGCCTGTCTTGTCGATCATCAGGTTGAGGGGGTTAGTGTCACCGATCACTACGCCGATCTCGTCCAAACCTCGGTAAATGTGTAGAATTCGAGTCTGTTGCGCTTCCGTCAGTGTCCCTTTCTGGTCCTTCAAGACTTCAGGGAGAGTTCGATCTAGTACCTCCATGATGAAGTACTTTTCTTCCAGGTTGTACTCGATTACTCGAGGAGAGATTCCAGCCTTGTACCCGAGGTGTTGAAAAAAGGCCTCCTTCTCCATTACCTCACCACTCTTGCGCTTGCGAAAGGTCTTCATGGCGTAACGTCGAGACGGGTCTCTTGAGTCGATGACCAGATAAACAGTCCCCTCTTTCCCCTCCTTCCCGAGCTGAACTGAAGAGACGTAGTGGTTTTCTCTGGTTCGAAGGGTGAGAAACTCAGCAGTGAAGTTCTTGCTGACTTTCCGGGAGGATGATCGGGAAGAGCGAGAGGAGTCACTCTTCTCTTCTTTTCTGGGAGAAGCACGTCTTCTCGGCTTCGGTGTAGGGAAAAGTAACTCGACTAACTCACTCTTCTTCAACTTGCTGTACCCGCTCAGACCTCTCTCACGAGCAATCTGGCGAAGTTGAGTTACAGTGTGGGAGTCCGCGTCACTCTCGTATTCACTCATGTCTTTCTTCGAGAGAGACTCGTTTAAGATAAAGACACTTGAACACTCTACAAGACACGGGAAAAGAATACGAGGATGTTGGAGTTCCCGGCCAAGTTTGTTCCTGCTAACCTTCCTCACTTCGAGGAGTATCAGTACGGACGTGACCTGTGCTACTTGCGCGTGGCCATTTACGAGCATTCTATTCGTGAGCGTCCTCCCACCAAGGAAGTCTTGACAGCTTACGAGGTTCCTTTCGACTTGCTCTCTTTCCGACAGAAGTACCAGTCTCCCTCCTTCGAGAAGATGGTGGAGACAGTTTGCACTGAACTGAAGCAGCGTGGCTGGGAGACACGAGTGGGTCAGGTTGGGAACGCTCTGTGGGTTTTCGATCCTAAGACTCCTCCCCGGAGTCTCCCAGAGTGGTGAGTATTGACGTACGTAAAAGGTTTTCACCTTTTACTTGAGTGCTTTCAACCTCTTCCCTAACTGCCGAGCCACTATCACTGCATCACCTCCCTTAGTGTTGTTAAGGTAGTACTCGCTGTTATCTCTTAGTGTTCTCAACATAGGGAGAGGGAACTCTTCCAGAGAGACAGTGTCCATCTTGAGGGGACTGTCGAAGCTGATCAAGTCTTTCTCTTTGTAGTGAGTGAGAAGGTACTCAAAGTAATCGCCCATGTCCTGACCCATCACCGCGTGATCGAGAAGTCGAAGAGGAGCCGGGACTGGACTGTCGAAAACGAATGCGAGGCCGTAATCGATGAAGACGAGACGGTCTCCGCTCTTCATCAGGTTCCTGACACCCAGATCTCGGTGCACGATCCCGTTCGAGTGAAGCTTTGACAGCATTCGGTAGATCTCCACCGAGTCTTTCTTGCTCCATCTGATTTGAGTCAGAGGAGAACACTGTTTCATCACGATCACGTAGTGTCTCATCTTTTTCCCCTTCTTTAGGATTATCTTGGCTACTACTCCTGGTCCCACTCCCAGCATGGCGGCACGTTGAGAAGCCACGCACTCCCAGACAAACCCCTCGAACCCGGTATCCTCGTTGTGCTCGACCACCTTGAACACCACCTTTTCTTTCCGGTACACTCCCTGGTAGATCTTCCCGTAACTTCCTTGTCCCAGCAGCTTCCCCAGCTGGTACTTCTCTTTGAACTCGGATAGAGAAGTTTGCTCCTCGATGAGACTGTTCTTCACGGTCTGGTAGTCTTGCGCCACAGTAGTAGTGATCTTCTGCTCGGTGGGGAGGAGGCACCCAGTAGTGGAGACTGGTTTGATAGGCTTAAGGAGGACGGGTTTGGGCTTGAGAAGGACGGGTTTCACCGTATCCAGGTTGAGAGAAGGTAGCTTTCGGTACAGCTCGCTTGCAGAGGTGAGGTGAAGGTACCCGGTGATTCTCTTTCCCGAGGCGACACGGTTGTTGTGCTTAACGATCTCGAGCTTGAGACGATTCAGTTCCGGGTCTCGGTCGAGAACGAACATGAGACTGTACTGAAGAAATGCGTTCGAGAAACCCACTCGTCTTATTTTTACTCCCCCTTCAAAAAGAAATGGTGAGCGAAATTTTCAAATGGTGGAAGAGACACGGTTTCGCCTCTCTGGTGTACGCATCCATTCTCTTCATTCTCATCGCCTGGGTGCTAGGGTGGTCGAAAAAGAAAAGTTCTGGTACCATGAGGGACCTGAAAGAGATGTTTCAGATGGGGAATGTAGGGAAACCGAAGAAGAAACGCAATTTGAAGAAGAACGAGGAACGGTGCCGGCAGATCGTTGAGGCTATCTTCTCCCAGCCTTTCCCTTCGAAAAGGCCCGATTTCTTGCGCAACCCAGAAACGGGGCGCAATATGGAGTGCGACATGATGTCGGAGTCTCTGAAGTTGTGTGTAGAAAGGAATGGCGAGCAACATTACATGCACATACCACATTTCCATACCCCAGAACAGTTCCAGAAACAAAGGGAGAGAGATGTACTCAAAAGTAAGCTCCTTGCCCAGGCGGGATATCGATTGATCGAAATACCTTATACCATACATTACGACTCATTAGAGGAGTATATCTGTACCCAGCTTTCTGCAATTCCAGAATACAAAGCGACGGTCGAAAGATACTTACGGGAAAAGTAACACTCACAAGAGTGTTACTCAAAGATGATCTCAGCCGTTCCCTCTTCGATCAGAGGGACCTCCATCCACTCGTGTTGGGAGAAAAGATCTTGCTGCTCGGGAGTGTAGTTGATGAAACGGAGGAGAGGAACGGGGGAAAGAGTGCACTCCTCGATCAGTGAGAGGAGTTGAGAAGCCCACTCGTTCTTGTCGTCCCAGACGTCTGTTTGGAGGATACGAATGACAGAGTAGCCGTGCAGGGTGGCTCTCCTGATTTTGAAATTATCGGTAAGATTGGTTTCTTCTGGAGAGTTCCAATTGGAGACTTGGACAAAGTGTTGGGGTCCGTCTAGTTCCAGAATGAGTCGTTCATTTGCAAAGTCGAACGGAAGATGCCGATTTCTCTTGTTTCGACACCAGTCGAACCTAGCCTGGTGCTTAAAGGAGAGAGATTGGAAGCGTAACCATTCGCGAAGTTTGGTCTCGGTTTTGTTCTTGAGACAGGAGCACCATCTGTTACTCAATAAGTGACCACCTCTCATCGAGAAATGGCGATTACAATCAGAGCAGTGCAAGTGAATCGGCGAGTTAGTGTTCAAAAAGACTCGATGTGGGGGTTTGGCGTGCCTCCAACTCTTCACTGCTCGTGAGTCAGGTTTAGAACCCCAAGTCTTTACCAGGCAGTATTTGCAATCTTCTTGTTCGCATAACTTCCTTCTTCCAAGGGAGCAATAAGGGCACCACTTGTTACACATCAAATGACAACCTGTCATCGAGAAAGGGTGGTGACACTCAAAGCAGTATAGGTGAATCGGCGTGTTAGTACTCAAAAAGACTCGATGTGGGGGTTTGGTGTGTCTCCAACTCTTCACCACTCTTGAATCTGGCTTAGAACCCCAAGTCTTTACCAGGCAGTATTGGCAATTTTCTTGATCGCACAACTTCTGATTCTTACAGTAAGGGCAGTAGTGGTTACTCATTAAGGAATAACCTTTTATCGAGAAAGGGTGCCGACACTCGGAGCACTCTATTAGAATCTCGCGATTTGTGTTGCGAATCACTTGACGTGGGTTCGCTTCGAGAAGTGAAGCGACCCTCTGAAAGAAAGCTAGGCTCCGAATAAAACAGCAACTACACTCAGCTTGCTGGCAGAGTTTCCCAAGATTCCCTCCGTACGAACACTTATCTTGGTTTGTCCACCACCTGATTACTTTTTCCTCCCGTTGCGCGTCGGTCTCGAGTCGTTCCATTATGTGAACGTACTCGGGAAAACACCAC
This sequence comes from uncultured Verrucomicrobiota bacterium, assembly GCA_964602595.1. GTDB lineage: Bacteria > Verrucomicrobiota > Verrucomicrobiia > Limisphaerales > UBA9464 > CAIWAH01. Next base: position 284,876 of record CAZRRO010000005.1, read on the forward strand.
TTTCTCCATTCTCTAAAGAGTTGAGTGATTGTTTCGGGGTGATTCCTTATAGCTTTCTTTTCTCTTGTTCTCTTCTTCTTCTCACTCTCAACTCGAAGCAACTTACTCAAGTTTACCTTCACTCCCAGTTTCTCTTCCACTGAGAGGAGCCACTCTTCCAACCTTTGATGCACTAGCAAGGCGATCGTCGAAGCCATCTCACGCTCTTTTCGGCTCCATCAAGCTACTAGGTCAATTCACTTTTCTTCTCAAAAACTCATCCTGAGCTACTACTCAGCTTGACTTGAAAATAGCGGCAAACCGCTATTTGCAAGGATGATGGCTGGGGTCGATCTCGCGTGTTCTCTCAGTGAAAACCGTTCTTGACGTACTGTTCTAGCACCGAGAAGTGATTCGACAAGATCTTGAACAGCTCTGCATCTCCTCCTGGCTTATCTGGATGTAGCTTAAGGGCACGAGCTCGGTACTCTTTCTTCAGAGCATCATAGTTAACACTTGTTATCCCGAAGTAGCTCTTGGCGCTCAAAACCGGGTCAACTCTCGGCTGGGGTTGCGGTGGCGGCGGTGGAGGCGGGGGAGGAGGTACTTTCCGGGAGCGAAGGTAAGAGTGAATCTGTTCGGCAAAGTCATCAAAAGAACTGCTGTACCCGTTAAAACCGCCACCGCCAAACTCTTCCCACTCCGAAGAGCGTGAAGGTTGGGGTCGAGGAGGAGGGGGATGAGTACTCTCGTTCCCACGTTGGTCTAAGTGCTTGGAACAGTAGTACTGCTCTCTTGAATCAAGCTTAGCTTGCATCTTGCACCTAACACCTTTCAGAGTCTTGCCGGAACAAGTAACCTTGGCAAAATTGGGCCCAGCCTTAGAGGGTTTAGCACTCCTGTGTGTCTCATCGGTTTGAGGAGAGTGAAGAGAACAGTACCCGTTCTCTGCGGCCCAGTGTGAACAGGTGCTGAACCCGTTTGACAAGATACCCTTACACTTGTGTCGAGGGTTACCTTCCCAGTCGACTGGATCGTGAAGAGCGCAGAACTTACGTTGGGGTTGAGCCCTTTTACCACAGGGGTTACCATTCTTAGTTTTTCCTTCGCACTTACTCTCGGGATTACCCTCGTGCTTACTCTCGGGTTGCATCTCTCCTTTTATCTGTCTACTCTTATTTCTGCTAGACTCAGTTTATTCTTCGTTTTCACTCGCTATTTTCACTCTCGTCCTCGTTTCTTACATCACTTGACCTCTTTTCTCGCTCAACCTCTTTCCTCGCTTTCAGCGCTCCCGTCACTCATCCTCTTTTCTCACTCGAAGAAACGCTTGCAGGCGAAGATGAGCAAAACGAGTAGGATGATGATAGCGATGTTGTGAAGCTTCTTGTTGTGCAAGCGACTACAGACGGGACAGTTCTCGAGGTGATGTGCTACCTGCACACAGTCGCTGATCTGCTGAGGTGGAGGGAGGGGTGGAAGAGGTTGTTGCCTCTCGTAAAAAGGCTTGGGAAGGGGTCCAGTCAGCATTTCTTTGGTAGGGTACTCACTAACGCTAGGTTGTTCGAAGAAGTCGTTCCCTCTAAGCTCTGACCGAGGAGGGCGTGGTCTCCCTACTTGTTCATGCGTGAGAAACTCGAGCTCCATTTGAGAAACCCGAGGTAGTTGAGAGCTCCGAGGTATTTGTGAGTACCAAGGTTTTTTCCAAACCACGTTTACGAGTACTCACGCGGTCATAACGTACTAAACGAGACCTTTACTTCTCAAAGACGTAAGGACGCGATGAACTTCTCCGACCCAGAAGTAAGCATAGCTGAGAAAGTCAGAGCGATCGAAGAATCGCCTGACCTGATCATGGACTTGATGTACAGTTACCAACTCGCTCCCTTGGAAGAGATTAAGGCGGTTCTGTTCAACGTTTCAGTTTCGCCCGTTGTCAGCGTCACCGATCGGTTCAACCTCCTGGAACTGCTCTACGAGAATCATCGGGAGGAGGTGGAACCGTACTTGGCCTCTTTCGTCCCTGACGTCCCAGTGCTGGAACTGCGAGTACTGGAGATGCTCTTCTCTCTGCAAGAGGACGGAGAAGAGAAGTACGAACCGAGACTGTACAAGTACCTGCACACCACAGCCTTGAACGAGATGGTCAGGTTCAACGCAGTCTTCGCTTTTCGGGAGAAGTACCCTCTTCACACTCTGCGCGGAGTCCAGTACCTCCTGACTCAACCTCTCAGCTCCGAGTGCACTGTTTTGGCTGCTCAGTACGTGCTCCAGAACGATTACGTTCCACACCCTGAACTGTTGGAGAGAGTCTTTCAGATTGCTACTAACCCCAGCGAGAAGTACAACACTCGAGCAGACGCGGCTGACGTGGTGCACCATTACGGCAAGGATGAAGTTCAAGCTCGAGCTTTGGGGGTGCTTCGAGAGCTGGGTGGGAACCGAGACAACCTCTTCAAGGACAAGCAGAACGTGCACGATGTTGACGTCTCAGAAGGGTTGGACTTGATCGAGCTGCTGGAGCCGAGTCTCTCTTTCGAGGAGATCGCTAAACTGCTCTCGAGTGATGATCGAGAGATCTCACTCACGCTAGGGAGAATCGCGGTCGACTCGGCCCAGTACGGGAACAAGAGGAGCGAGCGGAGGTTTACTTCCGTAGAGATTCTGGAGCGGTTGTGGACCTACATTCAGAACTCACCCCTCAAAGAAGTGCTGACACAGCGTCTCTACGAGGAGATGCGAGACATGGCCGAGACTTGTTCTTCTGGGCACGCCTTTCGTCTGCTCAACGTTTTCTCTGGGTTCGGGGCTGACGTCAAGATCAGCTTCGCTAACCAGATTAAGAGTAACTTCGAGGGGAGGTTGATGAAACGCCTACGCGAAGAGAAGGAGAGTGAGGCTATTCTGGAGGAGATTACTGACCGGGGTCCGCTCTTCATGTCTTTCTTCGCCCGAAACAAGGCTGAGATCGAGAGAGAGTTGCTGGCGGAGTTCGTTCCTGAGTACCTGGACGAGGATACCTTCTACGAGTACCTGAATCAAGCCTTTGCTAACTACGAGGGGAGAGTGGCTCACTCTCAGCTTCAGTTCACCACGGCAACTAGAAAATGAGTGGAAAGGTGAAGGACCGGCCGAAGAAGAAAGAATGACACATGAAGGAAAAGAACCGCAACAAGTACCACCCGATTACCATGTGAAGCAGGACGTACATCCTGTCGACACTACAAGAGTATTCCCTCCTGATTTCTTCAAGTGATACTCATTGAGTATCTCAGAAAGGCTAGCATGGAAACGTCACGTCAAGTGGCGCAAACACGTTCAGTGCACTGTGCCAAAGTGTCGCCGAAAAGCTACAGACATGAAAGAGAGACTCACTCGCACAGTCTCTTACTCATCGCTGTAATCCGAAAGGAAGAGATAAAGAGTACGTCAGCCCGGAATGTTAAGTGAAGACCTTTCGAAGTAATTTATCAAAGAAAAGTGATCGGTTCTCTTTTTTGATTACTCTCGATAAACACTTCTCTCGCCCACCTCAAGAATGGCTTCAGTTCATCTCATTCTGGCTCTGGACTGCTCTGGGAGCATGAGACGGGTTCGTACACAGTTGTTGGAGGGGTACGCCTCTTTTCTTCAACAGCAACGAGAGCAAGCGGGTGAGTGCGTGGTAACTGTAGCCACCTTCTCGACCGAGTACTCCCTCGTCTTCGAGAAAAAGCCCCTGGCTGAGGTTCCCAGTGATTTGGAGCTGGAGTGTGGCGGGATGACCTCTCTTTACGACACTGTCACGCACCTGTGCCGGAAGTACTCGAGAGATTCGTCCCTTCCTACTCCCACTCACGTTCCAACGGTGCTAGTAGTGATCTCGGACGACCGCGACACTGCTTCCCGGGGAACACAAGCTCAGATGCTGGCGGAACTGGAGAGAGTCAAGTCGCAGGGGTGGACAGTGGTCTGCCTGTGCAAGAGTGCTCGGGACGTACCGGCAGAACTCAACCCTCTCGCCTCGGTCCCCTCTGAGTTCGGATCAGTTCTGAGAGGTCAGCTTTCTCGAGTAGTCTCTACTGCTCGGGCGGACTCTGCTCGAGAAAAATCGTCCCAAGCAGGTTCCTCCTTCTTTAAGTGTCAGTCAGAGTAACCGGTTAATGATGCCCCGTGGGGTATCATTGTTCCGAGTGTTGTCCTCTTATGAGTACCTCTCTTAAGCTAGTCGCGTCCGAAGATCGTAGACCTCTCCGACCGGGACCATCAGAACGTAACTGTTCTTGACACGAGAGTACCGGTGGTGAGTGCTAGTGTACTCAGCTCGACTGACTGGTCCTCCGTACTCCTCCAGAACAGTGTAGTGAGCGGCTGGTTGTAGTACAACTTCTTCACTCTCACCACTTCCACCGACCCTCCGGGCATTCTCGAAGAGTTGGAAGGTGAGAGCGACACTCTCTCGATAAGTACTCAAGTGTTTGACCGAGAGAGCGAACCCCAGGACACACTCCCACCCGCAAAGGAGACCGGAAGTGAGGCAGTAGTACTCTTCGCCTTCGGTACAGCGAAGCATGTCTCGTTTGTTAGAGTAAGAGTAGTACATTTCGGTCTTGTTCTCTGTTACTATTCTCAAAGGGCACCCCAGTGGGTTATCACGGAAGAAGCGATGACACCAGTGACACTTCACTTCTTTGGGGAGAACTGGAGGGAGAAGGACTTTGCTCAAGTGGTCGCGCATGGTCACCACCCACTTGCGAGTCTTCTTGTTCGGGTCCAGGAAGGTGAGGCTGTTCCCTCCTTTCAGAGCTTCCTCGATAGTGGTCGTCTTGGAGAGGTCACGATTCCCCAGGTTGATAACGGCAGGGGTACAACCGAGAGAACGGTCCAGAGCACCATGATCAACTGTGAGAGAAAAGACGAAACGAAGAGAGGCGACGAACGGTTTGGAAGCCATTCGCGAGGTTGAGTATCTTAACGGTTCGGGCAAGAACGGTACTCACTTTTCTTGACAGGGTGAGGATGACACGAAAAAATCAAAAAATTTTCACGAGGGGGTCTACAAGAAAAAAACGTGAAAAAAATAAACTCTTGAAAGTAACAAAGTCGTAGACAGTTAGTCTCCGTTCTCTCACACTCTCACACAACCAAAAATGGTCGGACGCAACTCCAACACTACCGCGATCGTTCACACTGAGCTGGCTGCTGATGTCAGCTCCAGCCTGGTGGCTGCTTACCTGGCCAGCGGCGAGGCCAGCTCTCGGGTCTACTACATCAAGAAGCAGGTCAAGAGCACCGTTTTCGCTCTGGCTTCTCACCCTCACTCCATCCAGGGCGGCAGCGCCAACAGCTGGAACACCAAGGCCACCTGGAAGCTGGGCCGTCAGGGCGACTACCTCTGCGCGCAGTGGCTTCGCGCTGAGATCAGCTCGGTGACCTCGGCCCTGGCTGCCAACGGCGCCAACGCTCGTGACCGTATCCTGAGATGGACTCGCAACCTGGGCCACAACCTCATCAGCCAGCTCGACCTTACCTTCACCGGTGTTCCCGGCGCCTCCTTTGATGAGTTCTTCCTGGACTTCTTCTCGGCCTTCTCCGTTCCGGCCGGCAAGCGCAACGCCTACGACAACATGATCGGGAACATTCCCGAGCTGGTCAACCCCATCTTCGACTGCGCTACTCCGGCCATCTCGGCTCAGGTCCTCCCTCGCGCGGTTCTCAACGTCCCGCTCCCTCTCCCCTACTGCCGTGACATCGGTGTCTCTCTCCCGGTTGGCTCTCTGATCTACAACGAGATTCTCCTCGAGATTACCGTCCGCAACTGGACCGACCTGCTGGTGGTCTCCAACAGCGGCACCGGTGCTCACGGCACTGATACCCTACTGGCTTACGGCAACACCAGCCGTGTCGCTACCACGGCTGACGTTGTTACCGCCCCCACCATCGCCCTGGAGCTTTGGGGCAAGTACGTGGTGGTGACTTCGAGCGAGCGTTCGAGAATGGGCAAGCTGGCTCGCGACGTGGTCTGGGAGATCATTCAGACGGCGGCCTCGCAGGGTCTGGCTACCTCCTCCACCGACGTGGACCATGCTCTCCGCTACTCTTACGCGGTGAAGGCTCTCTTCTTCGGTGTTCGCAACACCACGGTGGCCAACGATCGCAGCAACTACACCACGCGCGAGCCCCTAATCCGTCTGGCCGGCTCGCTCTCGACGGTGGAGTTCCCGGCCCCCAACGCCTTCGATCCCATCTCCACGGTGACTCTCTCTTACGAGAGTGCCGATCGTCTCAGTCAGATGCCGGTGGACTTCTTCTCGATGATTCACCCCTTCTTCACTTCACGTGTGGTCCCCAACGTGACCGGCTACCACGTTTTCTCCTACTCGCTCGACTTCGTCGACGTCTCGCCGATGGGGTGCGTCGACTTCGGCAAGCTGACCAACATCAACCTGCGTCTCAGCCTCAGCGCCGATGCTCGTCTGGCCATGACCGGTGGCATCATCGCTGCGGCCAGCCTCCCCTTCTACGACGAGATTGGCTCGGCTTCGGCCTTCCCTCCGGGTTACCTGGCGGCGGGTCTCTCGACGGCGGTGGTCAACGCTGCGGCCGGTTTCTGCGCTAAGCCCCAGACCTTCCAGGTGCAGAGTCTGGCTCTGGCGCATTCCGTGATCCGCTTTGTCGGCGGCGCGGCAGGGTGGCCAATCTTCTAGCGATTTTCGGGATGTGGGTGGCGCTGTCGGTTCGCACAAACGCCAAAAGTTATATCCGCTTGCGGATATAACCTTACTTCACTCAATCTTCAAAGATGACTTCAGCCTCAAACGGTTCGTCAACCAACTCAATCAGTACTTCTTCGTACAGAACAATCAACGCATCGCTCTCGGTCTCACTCCCCATGTAACTTTTCACGTGAGTCTTCACTATCTCTTCGCATTCTTTTGGACTGGCATTCTTGGATCTGTCTTTTGTCTCAGATTTGATAGGATTTCCTTCGAACGGGGACCCGTCCAAAAACTTTCTCTCTCCACCTTCGTAGGTAATGATATCGTGAAGAGTAGTAGCATTCTTGAAGATCCACACTTGAAAGCAAGGGTATATCTTAGAAGCTGCCTCAAACTTGAGACGATTGTCGTGAATGTGTGAGTCAAAGGTGTAGATACTCTTCACTTCGATCAACGTGTTCTCGACCAAAATGTCGGGGTAGTACTTTCTCTTCTTTTCTCCGTCTAGATAGGAAATACTCTCTACTGTGACGTGAACATCATCTTCTGTGTAGAAAGGTCCTTGATACTTACTTTTCTTCAACCCCAACAAGATGTCAATACAAACATTCTCGTACCCCATCACGTACACCTCGTTCCCACTTGGGAACTTGTACGGCTTAGAAGAGAATGCAGATTTGACATTTTTGCGAAAGAACTCGGCCACGTGCATAGGATGAACCTCGTTGTACTTACGCATGAAAGTGTCCCGGTACAACTGCTTCCACGACTCTAGCTGCTGGTGATGACGAACTCCGAACTCGCGCAAGTTCTTCTCTTCCACGTAAGCTCGGAACTTAGGACTAGAGAGAAGATAGGGAGCACCCCACTCTTTGATTCGTCCTTCCACGATCTTCTTCTGTACCTCCGGCACTTGCAACCCGTGCGCCACCCCGTACCGTGCCAACATTGCCTCTCTCCCCTTAGCCTGAACTTCGGGGTCCAAGAGCATGCACCTTGTCCCCTGACTCTTGAGAACAGCCGCTTCCACTTTCTTGACTTGCTCAGGGTTGCGCATGTGGTGATCGGCTCCGTACCTGAGAATAGAAGTTTGGCGAGACTTCTCCTTACTCTCCTCAAGCTGACCCACGTTCTCTACCCCGTACTTGTGAAGGTTAGTCTTGATGGTCCTCGTGGTTCGACACTCCATGCACCTCTTCCCGGCCCGAAAGTCGGAAAGAATGATCTTAGCCACATTTCCGCAAACGCAACGGTACTCGAGAGACTGCTTGTTACTGGTGTAAGTGGTAGAAAGGAGTTCACACTCAGCCTCGGCAAACTCAACCAGCAAGTCAGACAATGAGAGCTTCTTAACATCTTGAACACATTGCTTGCACCCCTGACGCTTCTTCATGGTGGAGTCTTGACCACTCTTCTCGCGCCCGCACTTGCACAGGTAATCAACCATCCGAGTGCTGGGAGTGTACTTGAGAAAGGTGAAGCCACCCTCTTCACAATCACGTCGAATCTCATTCTCACGTGCCTCTAGTTTCCGGACTACCAGACACTCTTTGCACAGACTAGAGCCGTCTTTACGTACCTTCATGAGACGAGTCACTACCGGGTTGACCGGTTCGGTGACAGTGTGGTTGCACGGGCAAGTGTAAGTGATCATCTGAGTACTCTCGTCAAAAGTGTAAGGGAAGTCGGGAGGCATTCTTTCAGCCATGTAGGTGGCTTTGCGAGGAGGCATTCTCGAAGATACTCGAAGAAGAGTCGAATGAAGATTCCTTTAATTGTTCTTAAGAAAAGGGCACTAAGACTCAGTTTACTTCAAAAAGCGGTTTCCCGCCACCCGAAGGTGATTTCTTTTACTCGCGTACTCACGTACTCACGTAAGTTCGTTGAGACTCTAAGAGTATCAATGTTCATGTTCGTTATGCTTGCAGCATACTGTCCCGAATGTACTCCTCGCACTTGCGCAGACGGTGCAAGAACTCAGAGTAGTCCTTCACCGGTCCAGTCGGACTCGCAAAACCGACACGGTAGTCAGCTAACTCGTGCTTCTGCTTTCGCTCTTCAGCGTGAAAGAGAACCTCTTGTTGGTTGACAGCGGAGAAGACGTAGTGGAACTCTTCGCCCAGGAGAGAAGTGACGGTGAGGTAGAGGTGCCCACAGCGAGGGACCTCAACCACATCAGGGAGGTGTGTCTCGATGAGAAGGAGGAGTTCCTCGTGAGAGTGAATCTCGTTGGGCTCGTAGATTTGCCCCCACTCGTGAATCCCCACCAAGACGTTGCGCTCGATCATTCCCTTGATGGAGCGGAGGTCTCGCTCCAGCGAAGAAAGAGGGATCTGGTACCAGAAAACAGCGTTGTTGAACTGAAGGCCCAGGAACATACTTGAAGAACTCGAAGATACTCGAAAGGAAGAAGGTGCGAGTCTGACCAGAGGAAGAAAAGGAGTCAATTTTCTGACTCGAAGTTCATTACACCTCTCAGACGGAGAGAGGATCGTGGCGAAGACGTCTCTCCTTGGTGGTGATCTTCATGTATTTTTCGTACTTCTCGTGATCCGCATTCTCATGCTTCGCATTCTTGTTCGAGGATTCATTCTCGTTCTTCCCGAACTCCCGACGCATCTCCTCAAGCAACCGGTCTCGGTACTGTTGGTACTGTGCCGAGACAGTATCACAGGGCCAGGTGTACTTCCAGTCAGGATGACGGTTGAGAAGGACTAGTCGCCACTTACTCAAGTCAATCAGTCCCTGGTAGCAGGGGTAGCTAGCCACCAACTCGGAGAGAGCGTGGTGAACTTCTTTTGTGTCGAGAGGAGGAGGACCTCGACTGAGCTCAACCAGAAGGAACCGCCCCACGTAGCGCTGATCCTTAGCAACACGGGCACGAGAGCGCCTCTCTTCACCGGGAGAGTACTGAGGAGTGAGAGGGAGAGTACGAAGGAACTTGTCTCCATCCTCCTCTTGTTCGAGGTAAACGAGAAGGTAACTCTCTGAGAGTCCTTGATAGATGAGACGGGGCAGTCCCTTGAGGTGCTCGAACTGGATCAGCACCTCTTCGCCCCAGGTGTAGCGAGAGCCGGCACGGAGAAGGAAATTCATCTTCGAGTGTATGAGGGAGAGGAGAAGTGTGGTCTATTTAAGTTTGAAGAAACCGATCAATTTTTTCTCTCCTCACTCAAAGAGTCATGGGAGACGAGGCAACTTACTTTGAGGCTTACGGGCACATCTCGTACGGGAACGAGATGGAGAGGTGCCGAGGAGACCAGGAGTGTCTACCCGGGTTGAAGTGTCTTCCTGACCTTTTGACAGCTGGGAACGGTAGCGCGAGTGTGTGCAAGTTCCCAGAAGGGCTTGAGTGGGAACCGACTCGAACTGAGTATGATCCTGAGTGCCACCGCATCACTAAGCAAGGGACTCGAGTCTCTCTCCCTCAGCACATGTGCCCACCTCCCCTGGCTCTCCCACCTCCGCACCCGAGCAGTCAAGAGGTGTGCGCCGGAGCTCAAGAGTACCACCACCTTTTGACAGGGAAAAGTTTCTGCGTGACTTACTTGGGAGACGAGAACGTGACTCGTGCCCCTAAAGAGTGCTGCGATGCTAACCGTAAGTATTCTGGGGAACTAGATGCGGAGTACCTCAAGTTCGCCCGATCTCCCCAGTACTACGGGGTGTGGAGATGAGAAGAGAAAGTTCAAAACTGATTTAAGCCTAAAGATGCGTTCACACTTGCAACGAGCCTTTGACTCTCAACGATCATCTTACATATCTTCGAAGATCTTCGAAGATCTTCGACAATGGAGATCGCCTTCGAAGAGATTACCGTGGTCAACGGCAAACCTATCACTACTCTCACCGAGATGCACGCTGGGGTAGAGAGAAAAGTCTTCCCTGAGCTTTACAAGGTCAACAAGTTGGGGAAGGTTACTTTCTGGCGTACCTATGTGGTCGAAGACACTTACTACCGTGAGAGTGGACAAGTAGAGGGGAAAGTGAGAGAGTTCGAGGGGGTGAAAGCCACTCCTAAGAACGTGGGGAGAGCGAACGAGACTTCTCCTCATCACCAGGCCCTCTTCGAGGCGTTCAGCGAGTGGAAGCACAAGCAAGACCAGCTCTACTCCGAAGAGTACCCTCTCCTCGAGAAAGAAGCTCCCTCTCCCTCGGACAAACACACCGAGCGAACTAGTACCAGCGGAGACACTTCAACCAGAGTCCAGTACGGGGACGGGAAGAAGCTCCGTCCCATGCTAGCGGAGAAGTGGACTGAGCGTCAACGTGATGCCAAGTTTCCGGGAGCAGTCTCGGAGAAGCTGGACGGGGTGCGAGTGATGTGCTTCGAGAATGATGAGGGAGTGCAGCTGATCTCGCGGCTAGGAAAGTTGTACAAGTTCCTGGATGGGATTCGAGAGGAGGCCAAAGTGTTGTTTCAGAAGTGCCCAGGTGTGGTTCTGGACGGAGAGATCTACTCTCACAATGCCCCCTTCAACGCGGTGAGTGGAGCGGTGAGAACTCTGAAGAAGCCGTCCGCTTACGACGCACTGGTGGAGTACCACATCTTCGACCTGGTCCTTCCAGGATTGGGGTACCGGGCTCGGATGGAGAAACTGAGAGAGTTGATGCACGGGTGTACCTTCAAGCGTCTTCAGATCGTGGACTACGAGGTGGTCAACACTCCTGAACAGGTCAAGACCAAGCACGACGAGTACGTGGCGCGAGGGTACGAGGGTCTGATCTTTCGGAATCTGGAGGCTCCTTACCTGCTGGGGAGAAGAACCAGTAACCTCCTCAAGTACAAGGAGTTCTCGGACGAAGAGTTCAAGGTGGTGGAGGTGGTGGAAGGGAAAGGGACAGAGAAGGGTGCGGCGGTCTTCGTCTGTGAGACCAAAGAGGGGGAGACTTTCAACGTTCGGCCTCGAGGGAGCATCGAGAAGAGACGAGTGCAGTTTCAGCATAAGGCTAAGTACATTGGCAAAAACTTGACTGTCCGGTACCAACCTCTCTCGAAGGAAGAGGTGCTGCCCCGCTTCCCCATCGGGATCAAGTTCGCCGACAAGAAAGTGGAGGAGCTGGTGGGAGTGGGGTTGAGAGATTACGAGTGAAAGGGAGGGAGAAGTGATACACCTTGGTGTATCATTACTCCATACTCTCGTTAAAGTTCAGCCACAACGTGAATCTCTTTCACCTCCAAAGCTCGACCAATTTCTCGGTCAGTGTAGTAAGCTTCGTGTGGAGAATCGTGATACTCGGTTTGAGTGTAATCCTCGATCCCGTTGGGGTACTGGCGAGCTCTCTTCGTGTCTACTTGCTTGCACACTTCCTCAGAAACCTGAAGAGGAAGAATGACTTGCTCATCGAGGAGAATGACCTCCTCCTCGGTGATAGCGAAAGGGTAAGGAACATCACTCCCACCGTGAGGAGACTTGAAATTGAGAATCGGGGTCTTGGTGGAGAAGGAGATAATGCTCTTCCCGATGAAAACGTACTTGCACTCAGACACTTCCAGCAAGAGACAGCACTCGTCCCAATTCTCGGGGTCAATGTCTCTGACCTCGGTAAACCAGACTCGGTTGACAGGACTCAAGTAGACCGGTTGAGTCGCGAAGTCGATGATCACACACTTCGAGTTCATTAGCGTCCGAGGGTATACTCTGACCAAGTCTCCCTTCCCGTACTCGTTACCTTTCGCTTCGAGGATTACTTTGTACGGTCGGTCTCCGTTGAAGTGAGTGTGAAAGATAGAGACGTCCAGATTGAAGTGGTGAAACATCACTTGGGCCCGTCGCCGTTCAGTAAGAGAGTACTGGGCGAAACGTAGTACCTCCAACTCGTACGGTATCTTGGGGCACTTGTGAGCTTGAGTCTTGAGCTTCTTTTTCGAGAGAGCCAAAATCGACTCGACAGTCTGAGCCATCTCGTCGTCGGTTACAAGCTGAGTAACGAAATTTTCGGCCATCATTTTTTCGGGGAGAAAGTACCCTACTAAAATGAGTCACAGCCTAATTCTTCCCTTCACCTCTCAAGATGAGGTGGGAAGAGTACTTGCATCAAGACCTGCGTTTATGTACCAAGAGAAACCCACGAGATCTTCTTACGTGTTGTCGGTTGTTTGCCGTTCGTTTCGACACTTACCTGAACGCAGCTTGTCGTAGAGAAGTTTACCCTCGAGAAAGGTTGCAGTATCACCTCGACTACCCTGTTCACTTTGATCACTGGGAGCAGACATCTACAGGTGATTACTTCGCTCCTGAAACTGTTCGCTACGTCGAACGACTCTCGACAGGGCTAGTGACTCTCTCGAAAAAAGAGTGTAAGTACCAAGAATACCACAAGTATCTTCTCCTCATCTCACTAAAGATCTCTTACATCTACCGAATTTTCACTGCTAACTACTGGACCCTGAGTGAAGAGATGAAAGTGTACCGGTGTTTGACCATTCAGAGAGGTAAGCAACCGGTCTACTCTTTCTCCGGGTTTACTAGTTCTTCTTTCCGTATCATGAGTGCTTTCCAGTTCATCAAGACGGGTCTCGATCTGAGAGTGCACGACGTCTACTTACTGGAAGTGACCCTTTCGGTTGGTACTAACTACGTCCCGGTCGGGTTGTACTCGATTCAGGAAGAGTACGAGATTGTGATCTTGACACAAGGAGACTTGAAGGTGGACTCGATCGCTTTCTCCAGAATGAAGTGGTGGAACTGGTTCACTGACACAAGAGGGAGAGAGGGGTATGACAAAGAGATCGATTACTTTCATGTTAAAGCAAGGTTGAAACCTTCCTCGCCGATCCCTAAAATACACCCCTTCGTAGTAGAGGGAGAGAAGTGATACGTCTAGACGTATGACTAAGTTCCCTTGTGCATTTCACCTTATCACTTGCTTACTGACAGTAATCTCGACGTGCCCGTTGTCGTCATGCCAGATCTTCACTCCAGCGGCGGTAATCACCTTGTAGTAAAGTATCTCTGAAGTCAGACTTGAGGGAGGTTCGACCACAGGATCAACACTCATGGCTCGTCTTTCCTCGATTCTAGGATACTTAACCCTGACAAACTCGGCCAGGAACTCTTCAGCGTTTCTCTGCTCTTGGAACACTGCCAGTACATCACTCGTGCACTCATCAGCGTACTTAGACCTTCGGGTGAAGGTGACCAGAAAGACAGCCATCTTGACAGCGTTCGTGTAAAAGTGTACCTGTGTTACGACTAACTTGATCAATTTCTTTCAGGTACTTACCTCTTTGATCTCCTTCTGGTACCACAACAGAAACTTAGCCACCTCGACAAAGGGGAGTTCGATCAGGCTCTTGACCAAGTCGTTGAGCAAGGAGCAGTTCCAGTCTTGATCTTCATGCGATTTCTGCACGATCACCTCGTAACTGTACTGAGCATCAAGCATGCGCAAACGGGTCACATCTCTTTCAAGGTCAAGTTGAGTCCTAATCCGAGATGCATACTTGATTGATGCAGCCAGTTCAATCTTCTCGTTCCATTCTCTCACCAACTTCTCCTTTCGATGGTGCAGAAACTCGAGCAGGTACTTGGTCCGGAGAACACTCCTCACTTTAGCGTACGGAATCTTAAGAGCGAGAACCTGGGCCCGTTTCTCCGTCACTCTCTCAAGACATGTCTCGAGCTCTAGTTGCTTCATCGCGTACGCTCTCGCTTGCTCCGTCGCGTGCTCCGTCGCGTGCTTCATCGCGTACGCTCTCGCGTGCTTCATCGCTTGCTCCGTCGCGTGCTTCATCGCTTGCTCCGTCGCATGCTTCATCGCTTGCTCCGTCGCTTGTTCTTGTTTGGTAAGAACGGGAAGAGGAACTTGAGGTTCAGTCACTTTCGCAAACCAGACCAGTTCACTTCCAGTTTTGAGGTGGTACAGAACTGCCGCGATACGGTTGAGCGGTTCACGGCTCAACCGCGCAATTATCTTCCTCACTTCTTCCGAGCAGTCTGGTTTCACGACTCGTCCACATTCGGCCAACAGAACATGAGACTTGTCAGTAAAGAGATCAAGTTGGAGTTGCTGGTTCGCGAAGGTGATCGAGGTACGGAGTTCGCGGAGATTTTGAAGATCGATCGACTTCATCTTGTAATCCACCTTGTAGAACGAGTAGACTCGGTCCCACTGTTCTCGCACAGCCCGGTACTCTCGATCAATCTCCCACCCCACCAGTTCAGCGAGAATAGCTCTAGAAACAGTATCGAAAGGTGAGGCCATTTCCCAAGTACTCTTCAGTTCCTTCGTCAAACCGTTGAGGCGAGCCATGTCCTCCTGGTCTTTGACCTCATCTTGCAGATCTTGCGCCCACTGAAAGTCGCACATCTTATGTCTTTCTCGAGGAGAGAGTTTCGTGACTCATTTTAGTCCAAAAATGAGTTTGAGACGGAAGAAAAGAGAGTAGAAAAAGATCTCTCGATGGCTGAACTGATGGCTGAACCTTTGATTTCTGGACCCTTGATGGCTGAACCGTGGGAGCATGTCAAGGAGGAACCTCATGCGAAGAAGTACCCCGAGAAAGAGATCGTGGACATCGTAGAGAAGTTTCTCCACTCTTCCTTTGAAGAGGGACTCAAGTTGCTGATCGGCGACGCCCGATTGTGTTTCGAGGTTCTCTACCCAGAAGTGTACCGCCTCTTCAGTCTCCTCAAAGCCTTGTGGAGACACTCACCTAACCATAGCGAGCAAGTAGTCACGGTCTTGGACAAGGTTTGCGCTCTGTGCTCGAAACGGTGGACTTACGACCGCAACGTCAGAGTAAGTTTCACGGTTCGTGACTTCGTGACTGCTTTCTCGAACCTGATCCCGGTGATGGTTTACATTCGCAAACTTGAACACGCCCGAATCCTCTCCCTCCCTCCGACGAGTGAGAGTGATTCGGAGAAAGTTCTTCACCCCAGCTACCTCCAGAGTGCGCGTACAGTAGTGAAGTACTCTTTTGTCAAGGAGTACCGTCCACGACTTACCGAGCAAGGGAGAGTTTACACTAACATCAACGGGGTCGGAACTCCTACTCTCACCGTGGCAGAGTACCAAGCTTTCTTCGCCAAGATAACCAATAATGGAGAGTGGCCCGTCCTGATCGGGCACCTGGGAGAAATGGTAGTAATCCCGTTTGATCAGATTGATGCAGTCTGGACAGACGGTGTGCTTCTGAGCATCCACTTTCAGGGAGAAAAACTGGATTATGATTTCACCTCGAGCACTAGGCTAAGTGCAAACGCAGATCGGTACCTCCACTGGACAGACCCGAATGACGTGATCGCGGTGAACCAAGGATACCGGGAGTGGATTCAAGGAAAATAAAGTGAGGAAAGGTCGTAGGTAATACTCTCTGGAGTATTACGGTAATACTCTCTGGAGTATTACGGTAATACTCTCTGGAGTATTACTGACGAGCCTCAAGTTGCTGAATCCGAGTTCGAAGCTCGCGCATCTTCCGAGTCAGGCTCTTGACGTCGTCCTCCTCCTCATCATCGGAGACGTGAGGGAGAACCCGACGTGGACGGTCCTCAAGATTGAGGCGGGAGGGACGAACGACTGAACGAGGGGGCTCAGCCTTGCGAGGGGACTCTTGAGTCTCGACGCGAACCGGCTGCCGAACGCTGGGCTGAGCGTAAGAACGAGACACCTCTCGACCAGTTTCTTCACGAACAGCCTCACGAGGAACTGCAGGGGCCCGAGTGGGACGAGCAGAGGAAACTTCCCGACCGGTTTCCCGATGAGCTTCCTCTCGAGATGGTTCCCGAGCACTAGGGGCACGAGTAGAAGTAACACTGGCGGGGACGCGAGTGGAAGGACGAACCTCTGCAGAGGGAGCACGAACCTCTGCAGAGGGAGCACGAACTGGGACACGAGCAGAAGGACGAACCTCAGTGACCTTCTCCTCTTCATCCTCGCTCTCTTCCTTCGGGGGAGGCTTACGGTGAACTTGCTTGCTGGCACTCTGGGTCAGTCTGGGCTTCTCCTCCTCGTCCTCCTCGGAAGGTTTGTTGTAGTGAATGCGCAGAGGCTGCTCCATCTCGAGCGGAACCAGGTAGCCAGCTCCTCCCTTCAGACGCGGGTTCCAGCGAGCCCCGAACTTCTTCATCTGCTTGGCGTGGGCATCCGGATCCTTGAACTGAACCAGGAGGTTCTTGTCACTGTACCGTTGAATGGTAACTTCGTCGTCGCTCATGGTGCTCGTGACTGTCACGGTACGCGTTTTCTTCTCGCTCTAGCCTTTAAGTGGCTTTACTCGAAGGAGGTCAAAGGAGGAGTAAAGTGGCTTTACGCGAGAAAACAGCGCACCCTCAAGGTACACCGAAAAATGATTCGCGGAATAATTCTAGTCCCGGAAGTAAATGGCGTTCCCGTACAAGCGCAAGTTTGTTGACGTACCACCTTCGGAGCTTTTCCGAAGGCTGCAAGCTGATGCGTCTCTGGTTACAGGTGAATTCTCCCCTCATCGAGAGACTCCCAGCGATCAACTTCCGCAATCAATCCTGATTGATCCTCGAGCTTACGATCAGATCGACATCATCACCGATCTCTTCACTGAGGAAGCTAGAGTACAGGCGAACGTTTACGAGAATCTCTCTCCTCTGGACTACTGGACTGAGAACCGGGCCGATATCGAGAAGATGACCCTGAAGGAACTGGGAAAGAACGCCTCAGAGGTAGCTAGAACCAAGAACAACCGTGAACTCATCTACAAGCTCAGCAAGGAAGCTACCGGGTTCAAGGCTTCTCTCTCCAAGTTCGTTTACGACACGTTTCTGGCCGGGACTGAAGGGAAGGTTCTGGACCCTTTCAGCGGGTGGGGAGATCGGGCCATCGGAGCACTGGCTAGTGCCGAGGTACGGAAGTACGTGGGGGTCGATGTCAACGAGGCTCTTAAGCCCGGGTACACCCGAATCGAGTCGGAACTGGACACGCGAAAGAAGCTCTCCTTCAACTTCGTCCCCTTCGAGAAGTTCGAGTCTGCGGAGAAATTCGACCTCATCTTCACCTCCCCTCCCTTCTTCGACTACGAGACTTACGAGGCGGGTCCTGGACAGTCGATCGTGGGAAAGAGTACTTACACGGAGTGGCTCGAGAAGTGGATGGTGAAGGTATTGGAGAAGATGGCTGGGTTGATCAAGCCCAACCGTTACATCGTCCTTTACATGGGGAACACTAACCGCACACCCAGGTTGTGTGAGGACATTCGAGAGGCTTTTGTCAAGTTGGGAGTGCAGCTTGTCAAGAGTATCCCTTGTTCAGTGGGGAGAAAGAGACCAGTCTTCCTGTGGGTCTACAGCACTGAGAGTCGAGCCTCTCCTCGGAACCGAATCGAGAACGCTCCCAACTACTTCCCTCGCGGTAAGGAGGTGGTGGAGGGAGTCAATTACACCAACACTACCCTCGCCTACATGACTCCGTACGTCAAGTCTCTTCAGATTGCCCGGATTATCGAGCTGCTTCGCCCCACCTACGTGGTTGATGCTACGGCCGGGATCGGAGGGATGACACTAGGGTTCGCTACCGTTTTCCGCCAGATCATCTCCTACGAGAAGGAGAGAGACAGGTGGCAGATGTTGTGTAACAACTTGACCTTGTTCGAGCGCAAGAACGTGCTGGCTTACAATCAGGAGTTCGAGTGGGGCGAGGATGTGCAACTCCTCGACATCACTGACGAGAACATCAACGCCAAGACGGTAGTCTACTTCGACCCGCCCTGGATCGCGGTGGGTAAGTCGATCGATAAGAGTAACTACCGCCTGACCGGGATTCAGGTCACCGGGAACAGTCTGGAGACGTGGTGCAAGTACCTGGTTAACACTAAGAAGGTTCTGGCAGTGGTCCTGCACCTCCCCAAGGACTACCACCTCAACTTGGCCGGAGTTCAGTACCTAGTCATCAGTGAGGTAGCTAAGTTGGCTTTCTTCACCGAGTCGAGTTTGCTCTTCTCAGAAGTAGGAAGAGATCACAAGTTGATCGCTGAGAAGATTACTGAGAAGCACGGTGATGAGCAAGTCGAGGTGAAGATGCCTTCCTACACGCGTCCTCTCGACCTCATTCCCGGTCCAGCTGCAGTGAAAGGGCCGAAGATTCAGCTGCAAACTTACCTCACTCCTAACTTCCCCCGGAAAAGGTACGCTCGTGAGATCTTCAACCCCAAGGTGATTCACTTGGGTCAGCGTAAGCTCTTCCTCTCTGAGGTAGAGTTCCTCACTCGGGTCTTCAAGCACCGTAACGACGTCAAGTACACTCTCCTCTACGTGGGAGCGGCACCAGGTATTCACATCCCTTTCTTGAGTGAGATGTTCCCGGAAGTCTCCTTCATCCTCTACGACCCGGCCGAGTTCGCTATCAAGCCTACCGAGAAGATCGAGATTCACCGGAAAATGTTCACGCCTGAGCTGGTCAACAAGTACAAGGAGATCAAGAACCTCCTCTTCGTCAGTGACATTCGTACTGCTCCTACTCACCTGAAGAAAGGACAAGACGCCGCTTACGATCGAGAGTTCGAGAAGGAGGTGACTCGGAACTTGGGTCAGCAACGAGAGTGGGTAGAGGGGTTGAAACCGATCCGGAGTCTGCTCAAGTTCCGTCTCCCCTTCACCGAGGAGGAAGATCACGTCAAGACCGAGTATTTTGACGGGATTCTTCACTTCCAGGCTTACGCCAAGACTCAGTCGGCTGAGACTAGACTGGAGGTGCCTCAGAAGCTGATCTACACTAAGTACGATCACACCGCCTACGAGCAGCAGATGTTCTTCTTCAACACTGAGTACCGCGTGCAAGGGTTCCAACACTACGACGCTAAGTACGGGTGGACTTACGACACTATTAGGGAGTTCTTCATCTACGTCAACTACCTCAAGGTGAGAGGGAAGAGTGTGAACGAGATCCCGGGAATGTTCGCTCGGGCGGACAAGTTCGCCAGTGACCCGAACAAGAGTATCAGTGGAATGCTGGAGCGGTACTCCAGAAAGTGAAAGGTGAATACCTAAAGAGGTATTAACTAAAACAAGGTATGGAGGTAGAGAAACAACTCTTTGAAGGAGAGTGGACAAAGGACGCAGATGGTCGAGTTTATCTGGACGGGAAAGGTCAAAGTCCTATTCATGTCTTGTCCGATTACTGGAACTTAGTCAGGTTCGGAGAATTGTGGGAACAAACACCATCTCTTCAGAAAGAGAAAGGATCTTGCACTGAACCGGCCTGGATTGTGGACGACAAGACAATCACTCTACTCTTCTTCACGTGGCATTCCGAGACGTACTCTTTGAAAGATATCTCAGTCTTAGGTGAGGTAGGCAAACGTGTGCAAGCAAAAATGAGTTAGTACTTTAGAAGATGAGCAAGAAAGAAATGCCCGATCTTCCTTCAGGGTACCGGATCCTCTTCACTCACGCTGCTTCTCAACCAGTTCCTCATTCTAAGGGTGTCTTTTACTGGGTAACGAAACACTCTGAAGAACTGGTGAGGAAGCTCGCCGGGTTGGAGCGTATCAAAGAGACGAAGCACGGAGATGATTCGTAACTTCAGATCCGAGAATAAGGAAGGCCAGGTTTTTCTGCGTACTCACTTCACCGAGGGAGGAGTAGTTTACCAGATCATCGTGGAGAACATGGCGAAGAAGAGAAGAAGCCTTGAGTGAACAGTGAAACTGTAATACCTAGAAAGGTATTAAAAACACACCTCGAAAAATGATCTTCTTTTCTCTCATATCTTTTCCGTTCATCAAAACTCATCATGACAGCCAGATCAATTATCCTCAAAGAAGCTGAGCGAGGCTTTCCTCTCTCTTCCCTCGCCTTCGCAGACCCCACCGACGCAACCACAAAAAACGAGTTTGTACGAGAGTACACTACTCTGGGGTTCAAGGTGGAAATGACCTTGCGAGGGTGTGTCGTCTCTTGGGCTACAGCCACTGAAGGTCTGGCCCTGGAGATGAAGCAGAAAGCTCTCGACTTCCATCGCCAGCATCTTCCGGTTGCGATGGCCTCGAACCACTTGGTAGACAAGCTCAGGTACGAGTTGGGGTACATCGTCGATATCAAGATCCCCCTCTTCTGCGTTGAGGATATGGAGAAGGGTTTGCGCGCAGAGGTGGCACACTTCCTCCAAGAGGTGCAAGCTCTTCACCCCGAGTACACCTCTCTGATCCGAGAAGAGTACCTGGACAAAATCAGAGACAAACGTAACCGCGTCACTCTGACCTTCTGGGACCACGAAGAGAGGATTCAGGAGAAGTTTCGGGAAGTGGCCAAATGTGGGTGGTACTGGCACCTCGTTTGTTCCGCGCTTTACCGCCGGGACGAGCTCTTCGTCGAGGAGTGGGGGATGGACTCTATCGGGGGCGGTGAGTTCGATCGCCTATGTATCGGGTGGAGGTTGCACGGCCCCAAGAACGAGATCGTGAAGCCGAGAGAAGGTTCGTTCGGGGCAGAACTGTTCCAGATCTCTACTCAAGAGCAGCCCAGAATTCACGAAGAGGTGAAGCGCCAATGCGCAGAGAGGAGAGAGGAGGAGAAGAAAGAGAAGGAGGAAGAGACGAGAAAGGTCGCGACGGACCCTTCCCACTACCTCAAGAAGATCAAGGGTGTGATGGTGTGGAAGATGCAGGAAAGTGCCCCTTACCTGCACCGGTACGGAGAAGACCTCCCCGTCGAGACTCTGGACGAGACCCTGGACGGGATCATCGTGGTCTTGAAGGACGGGCGTAAAGCGCGAGTGAGAGTGACGGTGGAGTGGACGGATTGAGAAGGTAAGACCCTGTGGGGACGTAACTACCCCTACAAAAATTGATCTGAGTTTCTCGACGAGAAAGTGTACCAACAGGATGACGACCCTGCGCGAACACACCGCTGAGCGAGCTGGAGTGAGAGTGGTGGAGGTGAAGGATTTCGTCCTCTCCAAAGAGGAGATCAAGAACATTCAAGACTCTTTCCCTGGACTAAAATGGGGAGAAATTGTCCGGCGTATCTATCCTCATGAAGAATCAGCAGATACGACCCTAGTTTTCAACGGGACTGAGCTGGTGCGTCTCGACGATTGGGACGAGCACGAGAGACTCCCTTCCGGGTTTCACGTTCTCTCTCCTCACCCTGAAACAGGAGTAACGGTTCCGTTGCGGTACTGGGAAACTGATTACGAAAACGGGACTATCGTCGGGAAGCTGGTCCGATTAGAGCATTCCAGACACGGGGCAGAGATGACGCGGAACCTCAGGACAGAAGTGGTGGATGGACACTTTCTGATCCGTTCACACTTCACCGTGGAGGGGGTGATCTACCACATAATAGTAGAGAACAAGATGGAAGGGTTTGACCGGAAGGGGTACCCCAAGAGTAACCAGGTGCTTTCTGAGTTCCTGAAAGTAACCAGAGAGTTGTGGTCGCGAAACGAGGAAGAGTACGTCTGCAACGACGAGAAAGAGGAAGCTATCCTCTACTCAACCGAACCAGAAAGCGGAGAGTATCCTGGTCTTGCGAGGGAGAGGTGCATCTTTCTGATGAACTTGACCTGGTGTGGGCTCGAGTAAAATAATACCTTGAGAGGTAAGGAGAAGGTAAGTAACGGAGTACCACAATGGCCCAGATCGAACAACTCATCTTTGGAGACGGTAGTCTGACGGGGAGTGAAGATGTGATTGAGTGTAACGTACCTCTTCTCGAGGTGGAGAAACAACTCTTCGAGGGAATCTGGGAGGAGAGAGACGAGACTATTCAGTTCGACGGGAGAATTCAGGATCTTTACGCGACTCGACGTTGGTCTGAGTACGATAACCTGATTCGGTTCACGCAACTGTGGAATCGGACTCCTCCCGCTCAGAGAGGGAGAGGTACGAGCAAGACGGCGGCTTGGGTACTTGAACCAAGGTGTGTTACTCTCCTCGCTCCTTCTTCATGGTACATCTTCTACTACAATTCTCGAGAAGAGATTAAGGAGAGTTTTTCCCCGGAAGTAGTGAGACATGCTCAAGAGATGTTGGCTGAGGTTATCACGCTCAAAGCGAAAAGTTAATACCTAAAGAGGTATTAGCAAACACAAGCTGTGAGAGATGGCTGCGATCAATCCTGGCGACTCCGTTCTGGAGGTAGAACAACGTCTCTTCAAAGGAGAATGGGATGAGGACGATAACGGGACTGTTTGGTTGGATGGCAAAAGACAACACTACCATCAACGGAACTATCTTGAGTACCAAAACCTGATTAAGTTTGTACGGTTGTGGAACAGCACCCCAGATGAACGGAGAGGAGAAGGGACTCGTATGGTAGCTGCATGGGTTGTCAGCGAAAGTTACGAAACTATTACTCTCTTCTTCTCTTGGTGGTCAATCTTTCACACGTATCTTAATAAGGACATTTCTGATGTCGGACCTTGTGAAAGATCTGGAAAACAACTTTTGAGTAATGTACGTGAACATTTGTGCAGGACCTTTTTGCAACGATACCCAGATAAGGTCGAATGTTACTTTTGTGGAAAAGGACAGAATGAAACTTACTCTTGCCCTCATTGTTCAGCGGCTTGGTGCGTTGATGAATGTTCTCTCAGAGTAATCAAAAAGAAATGCCCAGATTGCAAAAGACAGGTTTCGCCTCACGGAGAGAAATAATCTTGAATATTGTGAACACCCTACGGGGTGTTAACTCTTCTTTCCTCTCCTACTTCCCTCCCCTCTTCATCTTCTCCACTCTCTCCCGAAACTGGGCGTAGGTAAGCTGACCCATACTCAGGTTGCAGGTCCCACAGCAAGGGTAGAGGTTGTCCTTAGTCTCAGGACCACCCTTAGAGTGGGCCACATCGTGAGCCATGTGGCAAGTCCGAACAGTAATCTTCTCAGCGCAGAAGAGGCACTCTCCTTCCTTCTCTTCGGGGTAGAACATGTTCCAGACAATCTGACGCAGAACAGTGTTGACCAGCTGTCTCGGAGCCACGAAGGGGAGGTTAAGGAGTCTATCCAGACACTCTAGTTTCGGGTACATCCCGAAGAAGAGTCCACCCTTCTCGATAGCCTTCTTGCGGAAAGCGTCCAGGTTCTCACGCTTATCCTTCCGTGAGACCGCGAACTCCATCAGGGCCTGGTTAGAGAGCTTCCGGTTCAGTTCCACCAGTTTCTCGATCAAGTTGGTGGGGTAGACTTGAAAGAGGACTCCCACCTTCTCCTCGAAAAGGGTTCGGTTGATGTTGGGACGTTGGACACTCCCGGTCTTAGTGTTGCGGAAGATGGTGGGGTACCGCTCAGTGAAGTACTTGACCACCTCGTTGATGTCCTTGCGCCTGACCCCTTGCGGAATGTCACTGACAGGAACAGTATCGTTGATGATCCGGAAGAGCTCCTCCATAGCAGTGAGAGAGTCGGTTTGCACAAAGTTGACGCAAACCTCTTGTGAGTGGTCAGTCTCCTTCCACAGGTTGAAGAGGGCGATGTAACGGTGCTGCCCATCGATGAGGTGGTAAGAACCGTCGAGGATAGCTACAGTCAGGACTCCAGGAACGCGAATCTCTTCACGAGCATGATACTTGACTCGGTAAGCTTGCTGAATCTTCTCTACTCTCTCAGGGATGACGACTCGTTGTACCTCACTGGTAGAGAGAATCTCGGAGAGTTTCCGGATCTCCAGAAGCTCGTAGTACTCGTGAGGGGACTTGATGAGCTTAGACATACTCGGAGATGGTACCTTTGAAGAAGAGAGTGGTGTTTAGGTAGCTTTGAAGAGGTTGTTGTAAAACTCCTCAGAGTTTCACTTCAACCGTAGTACTTTCTTTACTCGAGCACCGGCTCCCTGTTCCGCAACATCGCGCTCAAGTCCAACCCGATGTCAGTCCCGATCACGAAGAGAGCGTGAAGGACTGAGCGGAAAGGGGGAGGTTGGTACTGGATACTCTTGAGGTAGTTGCATGCGGTCAGTTCTTGTTCCACCTCGGAACGCAGAGGGACGGGGTCAAGATTGGTCAATTTCCCCACCAGCAGATAGACTCCCACTCCTCGAACAAAGAGGAGGCGGAAGTTGGAGATGTACCCCTGTGTGACGTAGTTGAGAGTGAAGACTTGAGCGTCGGGACTGCTGACCTGAGAGGTGACCGAACTCTGTCGGAGAAGGAAGGCTCCGTTTCTTGCTGTCTTGAAGAAGAGAGCTGCCACCTCGTTCAAGTTCAGACACGGGTAGAAGTACTCAGAGAAGTGCTCCAGATCGAAGAGGAGGTCCCACTCTAGCTCAAAGTTTCCGTTTCGCCACTTGGTCATGGTAGCCTTGAACTTCTCTGTCACGAACTCGGGGGTAACTTCAGCCCGTTCTAGCCTCCGGAGAGGAGGTGACATATTCATGACTGTGTCAGCCCGAGTGAGCAGAAAGTTGACCACAGGGTACTGACTTCCTGAGGCCTCACTGGTGGGCACAAACCCGTACTCGAACTCACCCACGTCCCGAAGATCACACCACTTCTTCTCTTCAGGGAGCTGAAGAGTGTCGAAGAAGACGGTAGATGGTTCGGAGAAGAGAAGGACGCGCTTGCATTCTGTGGTCATTGTGTATTTTCTGACCTCAAAGAGGGAGAGATTCATTTTTTTCTTCAGAAAGAGAAAATGGCTACTTCCGAGACTCTCATCGACATCATCGCCGTGGTGGGGTTGTGGTACGCGATCAGTGGACTGATCGAGCTACTCCTGCGCCGCTTCGACCCGAAGTACCGCTTGTTCACTTACTTGGGGATCGCTCTGATCGCCAGTCTCTACTTGAGGTTCAAACGCGAACTCTCGGTGGCGGTCTGAACGAAGGACTCGGCGGATAACACTTTCACAAGCCTGGTGGTACTGCTTCAGAAAATCTGATAGTCTCTCTAGACTCACCAGATTGTTGATGAAGGTGTTGGATTGGTAGACAGCAGGGTAACGAAGGTGGAAGGCTTCCAGAACTTCTGGAGTGGCAAAAGAATCTTCCTCTTCTGTTCCCGTGCCTTCGTTGTGAAACTTGCCGTCCAACAGTCCCAGAGTAGCATCCAAAACTTCTCCTAGCTTCTCTCCTGCTACTCTCCCCTTCTGAGATTGACCCATCATCCCGAAAGCAGTTCGGAGTAGGGTCTGCATGTCACCCTTGATGGCGGTAGTGCTGCGGTCGAACTTTTCTTCGTCCCGTTGGTCAACCGACTGGGCTACTCCGGCCAGTGACTGCATCGTCTTGTTCATCATCTTCAAGACCTCGGTTCTCTGAGAAAAGTCGTTGGCCTCTCGACGAGTGGCGCTGATCTCTTGGCGCAAGGCCATAATCTCCTCTCTCAATTCCTCGTCGATCTCGGTATCGGAGTTATTCTCTGCTGGAACGGCTTCCTCGGGAGTCTCAATGGGCTCCTCAGGAGCCCCCTTTTTGCCGGTCGCAACGATTTCTCGCGACATTCTTGTTAAAGAGTCAAGACTCTTTAACTTCACCTCACCACTTCACCTCAACAGAGCAGCGTACTTCATCTCTCCTCCCTCGTTCCAGACCACTACCTTGTTCGCGCTCTCTCCTTCCGTTCGAACTTGGTCGGGAGACTCGAAGACGTAGTACATGTACCCACTCTCTTGATCCTCCTCGCTGGAGCGAATGGCGTACCCGTACTTGTTCCAGAAAGCAGCCAGAAAGACTGCATTGTCGAAGCTCACCGCGGGCTGAACTAGGAAAACTTCCTCGCGAATCTTGAGGTAGAAGGTAGGGACGCCTTTCTTCTCTTCAGCTTGATTCTCAGGCAGACCTGGGTTCTGCAGACGAGAGATGAGTAGCTCTCTCGAACCGGAAATTTTCAGGCCCTGAGACTGGCACAACTTCTTCAGTTCGTCCAGTTTCATCTTCGTCCACTTCTTCTCTTCTCCTTTAGGAACTACTTTCGGGTTCTCGCTGGGAGGAGTGAGGTGGAGAAGATGCTCGTTGGTGTCTCCCTCTAGCCACTCGAGCACCGACCGATCACTAGTGAAGATGAGTGCGTCCTCAGACTGAACGAAGTCGTTCCGGTCCAGGTAGTAATCTTGAATCAGGTCCTGCTCTCGGTACTGACGAGTTCTCTGCGGGTCGCGAACGATCAGTAGGTCCAGAGAGAAGACCAAGCGCTGAGCCGTCTCCAGAGAAGGAACAATCAACTTCTCTCTGGACATGTACCCGCTCTTCAGCCCGAACTTGCGCGGAATCTTGGGGTACCGGTACTCTGGGTTAACCACGAACTGCTCACGAGCGAAGGTGTTAGTGTTCTCGGTACTGATCTCGAGCTTCTTCTGATCGCACCAGCGACTGTACAACCAGTAAGTGTACTCTTGCAGATACCGGGCCACTTTCTGTGCGTAATTGTAAGTTCCCATCTCTGAGGTTGTGGAGATAGCGTAAGGGAGAGAGTACCGGAACCCTCTCCTCGTTACTACGTAGGAGTCGGGAGTTATTCCCACCACTGTGAAGCCGAGATCGCGAATGAACTCCTCGCACACCTCCACCTCGTTGTTCTTAGTCTGAGCTCTTTCGGGCAGAATCAGAGGAGGGAGAGGATCTGTCAGAACGTAAAGTTCCTTGTTCTTGTACTTCACTACCAAGAACCGAGTCTTCCCCAGAACATCGATACCTTGCGCCATCGTTCCGGGAAGAATCACACTCGGGTCAATGTCAGTAACGTTGTGAGTTCCGGCGTGCCACTCTACACTGGTGCGAAAGAGAGTGTCGACTTGAGCTCCAAACTCGGCAGAGTAGTTGAAATGGTTCTTCTTCTCCTCGACGAAGAGGATGGGTTCACACTGAGGGTACTCAGCTGCGTCCGACTCGCTCCCCAAGTGCTCTAACACTAGGACGATAGGACGTCTCTCTCGAGAGTAGCGGTAGTAGACGTGCTGGTGCGGAGGAAGAACAATGGTTCCGTTCCCGTCTTCACTCCGAGTGAAGATATAGATGTAACAGCCGCAAAACTCTTCCACTGCTCGGTAGAAGAGACTAGGATTGAGGTAGGCTCCACTGTTGAGGATTGCCTGCAGCTGAACAGTAGTCTGAGAGTAAGCGTTCTGGCGGCAACTGCTCAAGAACCTAGGAAGATCTTGAGGATTGACACTTCTCCCTAGTGCC
This sequence comes from uncultured Verrucomicrobiota bacterium, assembly GCA_964602595.1. GTDB lineage: Bacteria > Verrucomicrobiota > Verrucomicrobiia > Limisphaerales > UBA9464 > CAIWAH01. Next base: position 312,588 of record CAZRRO010000005.1, read on the forward strand.
GTTCCCACCGCGTCCAGGAACGAGGTAGGAGAACGAGGGACTCCGGTACGGTAGAAGATAACGTTCTTCGCGCTCGTAGCGATAAAACTCTCGAAGAGAGTGCTCAAGTTAGCCGGGACAGTACCTAGTTCGCCCTTGGAGAGGAACTTAGGAGTCTTGAGAATGTGAGAGAAGGCGGTGCGGGCTTCCTCGATCTTGTACCCCAAGTAGTACTCTCGAAAATTCTTCTTCTCGACTTGATCACGAGTGTAGCAGCAGGGCACGTAAGGGTACTGTTCGCTGTTCTCGAGAATGTTCTTTCTCAATCCTGGGTAAGGGTACTTAGAGTTAGGACAGGCGTACCAGTGCTGTTCGCCCTCTTCTTCCTCGCGAGGGAACTGAAGGACTTGAGTGTAGGGATCAACTCCGTGCAGAACGTAATTACGCGCCCGGGCTTCCTTCCCTTTCACCAGCTCATCAACGATGAGGGGAGGTTTTTGACACTGACGCGCGTACCCAGGCAGAAAGACACTAGGGAGGAGATCGTGTAGACTCTTCTCTTTTCCCAGGTTGTGCTTCACCGCGACAGGAGGAAGCTCCACAAAAGTAGGAATGAACTGAGTGTACTCACTAGTGATCTCAGAGTGGTGCTGATTGTAGAGAGTGAAGACTCGCCCCACGAACTCGGCCACTTCCCGAGCCGTCCTCTCGTTCTGGGCTCGATTGATACGAACACGAACGTAACGAGTGTTGAGAGGGTAGAGAATCTTGTTCTTGCGTTGATCCTTGGTCTCGACATCAGTCTCGGTCAACTTGATAGTGATCTTCTTCTCTGTCCCGGAAGGTTGGTAAGAGAAAGAGAACAGTTTCTTTCCCACACGAGTAGTCTCGCTGATAAAGCACAGATCCTGAAGAATGGGGTTGAGAAAGATCAAATCGTTGAAGATGAACTTGTTGAACCTCTGCTTAGGGATGTTGACCACCGAGTCGATACTGCGCTGCTCGATCTTGCGCTTGTCGAAACCGGAACCGAGAGCGGAGAAGATTCGTTCCAGTACTTCGTCCCGGTTGTTAAAGGCCCCGACGATGGTCTCGATAGCCAAGATAGCTTCTCCCTTCTTCCCCATCACGATAGTACCCTCAGAGTAGTTTTTGGAGTTGAACTTAGAGAGAAGAACCTTGCGGTTGAAGACGTAGAACTGAACCGTCTCTTCGACTCCTTGCACCCACTCCTCCTCAAGCTGAGTGAAGTTGCGGTGAACCTTGTGACGAGAAGGACCGTTGTTGACGTAGGGGAGCATCTCAGAGACTCGAAACCGGTCAAAGATCTCTACCAGGTCTCCCTCGAAGGGGAAAGGGACCTCAAAGTTGATCCGCTCAGTCTCGAGGTGATCCATCTCTACCGGAACAACCTGAGTGAAGTTGCCGATGTTAGCCTCGGCCTCGGCCTGCTCTTCTAGGAAGGCTTCAATCCCGGGAAGAGGGTCGTACTGAGCCTCTGAGTAGATCTTATCCAGATCCGCTACCCCGATATCTGAGAACTCAGGCATACTGATGAACTGAGTCAACAAGTCAACCTCCAAAAACAACTTCATCTCTTCGTACCCTGAAGTCAAGTTCCTCAACCAGATGTTCAAGACCACTCGAGGAGGGATCTTAGAAAGCATCTCTCGATTCTGAGTGAAAAAGGCCTCGAAGTTGCTCTCGTCACGTTGGGCATCTCGAACGATGAGGGTGTACAAGTTCACCGCTCGAATGTTAGTCTTCTCGTCCTCTAGATCAGAGAGGTCGGTCGGTTGAGTTGAGAGAAAGAGAGGAGAGGTCTTCATCATCAAGGCGCACCTTCTGAAGCGCATCTCCGCGGTGTCCAGACTGTAAACCGGGAACTCATCTCGGCCGTTAAGGAGCACCATCGTACTTTCTCAAGAGTCTGAATTTTTCGAGACTTCCTCTTTTTGTCGAATGAAATGAGGGGAGAGAAGAGATAAAGGGGAGAAAGCGAGTAAAAGATCAAGGAGGGGAGGAATCGAACATGATGAGGCTACTAGTGAGGTGTGATCTGACCGGGAGAAGAGTGACTACACCCTCTACTCTTTACAAGGAAGAAACTCGAGAGTGGGTTCCTGAGATGAAGATAGGAGATGAAGAGATAATCATGATGATCTTCACAACCCCAGCCGATCGAAAGGAGAGTTTTCTGCCTGAAGAGCTAGACAACCTTCGCTGTATGATTTTGCAAACTTACGGCACGACCAAGGTTGAAAAGCGGCACTATGTCGCATCTGGAAAGAGTCGGTTCGGGGCTGCTCTGCTTCGTACCAAAGAAGATGAGGAAGGTGAGTACAGAGTTTTTAGGTGTTTCCCTTCCAACCTTGAAGAGGCCAAACACCAAGACCTAGTCACTAACATCTACGTGCTGGGAGAGGATCGCATTGACCGGACCAAGATAGGGACGCGGAGTCTGTTCGGGTACCACCTCTTCTTCGACCTCTCTACGGGAAAGCTCCCCATCGGGACACTGCGCAAAGCTTTCCTGAGAGGAATCTTTGAGGAACTGTTATGGTTCCTTCGGGGACAGACCGACTCTCGAGTACTTGAGAAGAAGGGAGTGAACGTGTGGAAACTCAACTCTTCGCGAGCGGCTCTAGACCACTTGAGGCTGAAACATCTTCGAGAGGGTGATTGTGGGCCTGTTTACGGGTTTCAGTGGCGGCACTGGGGGGCTAAGTACCGAGGGTGTGAGGCTGACTACACCGGAGAGGGGACTGATCAGGTCGCGCGTGTGATCGAACAACTTCGCAGTGATCCGACCTCGAGAAGGATCGTTCTCTCAGGGTGGAACGTGGGAGATCTGTCTGAGATGTGTCTTCCTCCTTGCCACTCCTTCTACCAGTTTCACGTTAGTGAGACCAGAATGCTAGATTGCCACTTCTACCAGCGCTCTAGTGACGTGGTCCTGGCTGGGATGTGGAATATCACCTCAGCGAGCCTTCTCATCTTGATACTAGCCCAGGTCTGTGGTCTAAAACCGGGACGCTTGTACGTCAGTTACGGGGACGCTCACCTGTACAGTAACCACCTCGAGAAGATCCCTGAGTACCTCGTTCGAGTCCCTCTCCCCTTTCCGAGTGTCAGTCTACGAGGAAGAGAGAAAGTGACCGATTTTGAGTACGAGGATCTGGTGGTGCAAGACTACTTTCACTACCCTGAGATTAAGTTCCCGATGAACGCGTAAGGTAATACTCCGAAGAGTATTACCTTAGTACATTAATCTACTTCGTCGTAGTCTGGAAGCACTGCTTCGTGGTCTTCGCTAGGTTGGTCTTTGGAAGAACGACTAACTGGGTAAACGTATTTCCCGTTGCGAACGAACTCTTTGGCTTGGTACCGATGAGTAAGCTGCCGGAACTCTTGATCCTTCGGATCCTTCCTTTCATGTGAGCACTCCTCTTTCGGCATCCACGCTCCAGACGGCATGTACTCTCCTGCGCACAGTAGTTTGAAAGTTGCCGTATCAAGTGTGGATTCCTTCGCCTCGAGTTCTGGTACTGGGTCGGGAGGGGAAGATTCCGGCTGTCTCAAATGCCTTCCCTGTCTGAAGATAGCCTTGAATTCATCGCTCAGCATCCGCTTCAATGCAGGTTCTTCCGGTTCTTGCAGTTTCCGTAGCATCTCGGCCTGGAAGTACTCTTCTGTGATGCCCTTCTCGGCGACTAGATCATCTGGGCCGAGAGGAGAAGATTCCGACACTCCCTCGGAGAACTCTCTCCTCTTCTCTTCTCTCTAACAATAGTTTGGTAGGCTAGGTGTTCGGGTGTGTCCGTTGATTCTTCCTGTACCCATCTTCGGTCAGAAGTCTCCCCTCTGCATACTTGTAGGTTAACCTTCGCCTCAGGTGTGGGTTCAGGCAGAGGAGCTTCCACGATCTTCCCGCTTCTCCACATCAGTTCCTTCAACCGAACGTGCCGTCCTCCTGCACTCCAGTCGAACTTCTTGGAGTGTTGATAGATCGGGTCCTGATCGCGAAGAGCCTGCCGAATGATCCGTGTTTCTCTCCTCTTCTCCCTCATCCGGGTTTGGTACGCCTGGTACACCGAATCGTCGGGAACAAGTTCAGGAAAGTCATCCTCATTCTCCTCTTCCGCGGGAAAAGGTACCCAGTCTCCCTGATAGAGGAAGAAACCGTCGGTATCATCCTCTCCAAAGGTGCAAATCTGGTCGTTCTCTAGATTCCACCCCAAGAGAGTGGCAATCTGCAAGACCTCTCTCACGTGCGGAGGTGAGCCCTTCCACCCGTTCTTCTCTCGAGAGAAGTAAACCTTGGCTGTCAAGTTGATCAACTCGAAGTAGCGCCCCATCGTGCTCTGGGCTCTTCGAACAAGAGAAGGGATCAGTTTTAGAAAGATCGGAGGTGAGCTCGAAGATTGGAAGCGTGCTCCGAGCTAAAGGTGAGTAGTAGCTCAGGATAGCTAATTTTCCAGGCCAGCAGCTCATTCCGAAGGGGTTAACAAGGGGGAAAGACTCGGCGCTAAGACCGATTCACGCTCGGAAAAGTTCACCTACACCGAAAGAAACGGTCTTTAAATTATCTACTCATTCACGAGCAAACACAGTTCTGGATAGTCCCAGAATAAGGGATCTGAAGTGAAAGACAAGAGTCATCACCCTTGTCAATGGGATCAAGAAGAGGTAACCTGAAAATCGCGATTCTTTCCTTTTGCTCCATCCTCCCTTCTCCCCCTCATAATCACTGCGTCGCCGCTCGGCTCGTTCAAGCGAAAAGGAGTAGTCTTCCTTTCTAAAATTAACAGGCAAACCCGATCGCTTCGATCGATCGCCAGCGGAAGCGAATGGGGCTTAAAGACCAACTTGCTAATTTCTGAAGGGGAGAGTGAAGAGAAGGGTACAAGGAGGGTGAAATTAGAAAGTTACCCTTGTACGAAGGAGAAAAGAACAAGAGAATTTTGAAGGGAGAGTAGATAATCTAAAGGTCAAGAAAGTTAACCCGGAAGTTGTTAGTCGCCCTAGAAGAAGGGCGATGACTCTTGTCGTTCATTCAAAGTCCCTCTATTCAAGTCCAAATAGACATATGTCTATTTAACCACACTTAGAGATAAACAACTTTGTGTTACTAATTAATAACCTCAACTAAAGGGCAAAAAGGAACAAGACACGTTGTCGAATATTCGCTTTCTTTCTCTTCCTCCCTTCTCCCCCTTACAATCACTGCGTCGCCGTTCAACTCGTTTAATCGAGAAGGAGTAGTCTTCATGCCTAACAATTAGCAAGCAGACCCCTACGACTTTTTGACTTAACTTCGAAGCGAATGGGGCTTAAAGACCAACTTGCTACATTCTAACAGGCAGACGTGAGTAAAGGGACTAAGAAGGTAGAAATTAATAGAATACCCACATCTTCAGGGTCTAGACGATGGCACTCTTTTCTGGGACTGACCAGATTATATAAAGGCCAAAATTAACGAGGCAAACTGTGTACACCCTTTCTTCATGCTAACCAGAGGGGCGCGGATGCGGTTGTGTTCTTTTCATCCTTTAACGAAGGGAGATATTACCCCGAAGGGTAATACATGTAATACATCTTTCCTTCTTAAACTGTTTCCATCTCTCCTCTCAACACTCTCATCTTCGAGAGTAACTCTTCCACCTTCTCCCTTTGACAATTCACAGCTACTGTCTCCTCTGCAATGAAGAGAGCAGTTCTGCGCGTCAACTCAGTCTCCTCTAGAATGAGGATCTCGGGTTGCGAGAAGAAAGCAATCAACTTATTCCGATTCCGAACAGGCAAAGTTCTGAGACTCCTCAACTGAGTGTTGAAGTCGTCAGCTGACCTCACCAACTTGAGAAGTTTCGGCTTGGACTGCTCGCTTGCTTTCTTGCACAGTTGTGAGAGGACGAACGTCACTGTGTAGAGTCGGCATCTGGCGTTTTCCAACCTCGTGCTAAGGTTGAAGGTAGAGCACTTGTACTTCATCAAGATGTCCTCCGGGGTGTCCCAAACGTAAGTCATCACCCCATTCTTCTCCTCGTACCCGTTCGCGAGGAGCTGAACCCGAGCGTGCGTGATCTCTCCGGTGTTCATTCTAAGTGTGAAACTTGAGAAAGAAGATGGAAAAGAGATCATTTTCTACTCTCCTTCTCAAAACAATCTCGGCACACAATCCGTTTCCCTTCCACCAGGCACTCTCGGCATACTCGCCTGCGACATTCTTGACACTGTTTCGGTGGTACGAGACTCCTTGTCAAACAACGAGGGCACGAGTATTCGCAACAATCAAACACGCAGAAGGGGTTGTCGGTGTGGATAAGACGCGAACCGAGATCGCTGACCCACCTCTACAACGGTCTCCTGATCTCGTCTACATTCTCTGGGGGAAGAAGGCTCAGACACTCACTCCTCTCATCAGTACCGGACACGTGATCACGGGAGGTCACCCTTCTCCTAACGACACCAAGAGGACCTTCTTTGATTACTCTTACTTTCAAGCTGCCAATCAGTTCCTTCTCTCAAGAAAGATTGAGCCGGTGGACTGGAACCTGTACGCGTGAGATTACGTACACTTAAAGCTTCTTGTATCTTTCGAAAGTCTCTCCTTCACGAGATGAGTTACTTTCAAGACTCTACCTCCTACTACACCTCCACAGGCCCTTACCAGGAGCTACTGGAAGGGTGCCGAGAGATCAAGACACAAGAATTCAAGGCTCACCTCGATAAGGTGATCAAGCACATTCACGACCCTACTGTTCCGCTAGAGATCAAGTTGGTCCTGGGAGAGTGGATCTTTCGCAAGATCAAGTTCTTTTACCGTCCGAGAACCACAGAAGAGGTCTCCGAGCTGGTCACCTCTCTATCTCAGGCCACTCGAGAGAGTGCTAACCTGATTCTGAAGGGGTTGTACTTGCACTACCACCACGACCAAGCTCTCTCCAAGATGGCTAACCACTTCTTCGAGCACCGACATTCCGAGGAGCACTTTCTCCTCCAGATGTTCAACGACGTGACTGTGGTCCAAACCACCCCACACGATCGGATGCTCACGCACTTCCTGGAGTGGATTGAGCGTTCGAGAGTGTACGAGCAGCAGTGCAACCTTCTCGACGTTCTGCTACGCTACTACAAGAGAGACTCGCGAGTGATAGAGATCGAGAAGAAGATGAAGCGGGGTGAAGGTAAGAGTACTTTCGAGAACCTTTACACTGACCACCAGAACGCCCACCAGGAGGACATCACCGAAGAGGTGATGCGTGTAGTTGCAGAACTGATCAAGTGGTACAAGACCGACCCCTACCTTCTCACCTTGGGAGAGGAGGAAAACAGCATCGCCGAGGTGGAGAAGAATCTCTCTACCGTTCCGGGGATCGATCACCTCGTTTACCGAGCTCGCATCGATCCCACCTCTTTCTCGGGGCACACGATCATGAACGTCTTGGTAGCCCTCTCTGAGTACATTTCTATCTCTCCCGCAAAAGAGCTCCTCTTCACACGTTTGGGCGAGGAAGCTGCGGAGATGAAGGGGCTGTGTTCTTCTGGGTACATCACTCGAATGGTCAACGTTCTGCAAGGGATCGAGGAGAAGTTTACTACTCGTCTCCCTTTCCGAGAGCAGCTCAACGCTCGAATCACTTACTGTTTGGAGAAAGCCTTTCATTCCGCGACCGAGGAGGAGGTGATGGGTTCTTATCAAGTCGAGTACCGAGAGGAGTATCTTGAGTTGGTGAAGAGATCTGTCAACTCAAACTTGAAGAGTATCATCCAGGATTACGGCGAGAAAGACGTGCTTGAGGGGATACCCGAGGTGATGAAGAGAGTGACCGGGCAAGACTGGGTCTGCGAGGAGGGGAAAATTAAAGTGAAGAAAGAGTAACACTCCAGAGAGTGTTAATCATAACCACTGTGCCCTTGAGGTTCAGAACGATAACTCATCTTATCATCTTCCTCGAGGTTCTCGATCATCCCACCTCCCATGTGGTAATCGTAAACTTGTTTGAAGAGAGGGAGGGCTGCTCTAGTCTTGTTGGGAACATTGAAGACCAGAGTGGACCCAATAGCCAAGTAGTTGTGCTCTCCGATCCCGTACTGTCGAATGTGTTCAAGAACGTGATCGAAAGTGGTCAGACCCTCCAGAACGTGATTGCGAGAGAGCCTTGACATCAGGGCCGTGTTAGCCTGGTTGAGGAACCGGTCGTACTGGGTATCTTCTTCGGCGTTATCGAAGAGGTAGTAGTTCAGTGACTGAGTAGAGTAACGAGTAGCAATCAGAGTGATCTGTTCTTCGTGAGAGGTGGGAGCTAGCAACCTCTCCATCACGGCCTCGTCGATCGGCTCGAGAGGGAGGTCGACAATCATGTTAGCAGAGTGCTTAACTTCTAAGTACTGAGCCACAGAGTGTGCAGAAAAGGGTTGCTCGCGCCCCAACTCGTAAACGAGTAAGTCACGATAGAACGCGGCTGAGGGTTGTCCACGGAAGAAGTGAAGGATAGTGAGGTGGTTAAACTGAAAGTCGAGCGCGACCGCGATTTGAAGGGCTGCAGTCTTAGCTGGTGCAGAACCGATCGCTTTGCTAGTGATCGGGAAGTGAGAAAGCTTGCTGGCTAGGTACAGAGCCCCAAGACAAGGATACAGTTGCTGCATACCCATATCAGGGTTGATACTAGCATACTTCTTCAGGATAGCTAAGGCTAGCAAATCAACAGCCGGGAAACTACTAATTTTGCCGAGTAGAAGGACGATCGCTTTGAAATCGAGGTACCCTCGCCCGTTTCGGTAACAGGGAGATTCCGCCATCACGTTAGCGAGACTGAAGTCAGTGACGTCCCGGTCTTCGTTTCGGTAACCTTGAAAGTAGGGGTGCTGAAGCACCTCGAAAAGGGTGGGGCGAACGTGAGGAAGGTTGCAGAGCATCTGCATGACCATCACGTTGAAGTAGTAGTCGTTAGTGTTGACGTTGGGGAGGTACATCTCGTTGATCAGGTCTGACTTCTCCACTTCCCTCTCGGTGACTAAGTCGTACAGGCTCCCCATCATCGAGAGCAAGTGATCCGCATCTTTGGGGCGAACTGATGGGTACCGAGAAAGCAAGACCTGATTGGAGACCAGAGAACTGAAGTAGGAAACGTGATGCGGACGACGAGAAACAGTTTCCAGAGCCATCATCCCCAGTGAGAAAACATCGACAGCACTGGAGTAAGCTTGACGCAGACTCACTTCCGGAGCTCGGTAAGTCCAGGTCAGGATAGTGAAGTTCTGAGCATGAAGTTGGTACGGGTAGAAACACCCCAACCCGAAATCGGCTACCTTAGCTTCCCCTTCCTCGGTAATGAGACAGTTCTCGAACTTGAGATCACGGTGCATGAACCCTTTCCGGTTCAAGAAGTAGACTCCCTTCACTAGGTCGTGAAGAATCTGAGACTGCTCGTCGGGGTCATACTCAGTCTTGAGATACTTGCTCAGGTCACTCTTCATCTTGGGGAGGTAGATACGAGCTTTCTCCCCTTCGAAGTGAAGATCGTGAGAAGTGAGTACGCAACAAGGAGAGTTCTGAATCACCTTCATAATCGAGAACTCAGTGATAGAGTCAAGGTCTTTGTCACTGTCGATGTTCTTGACCACGATAGGGAGGTCTCCGTGTTGCCACACTATTCCGAAAGCACCCTCGCCCAGAATGTTAGGGTAGACGTTAGAAAGGAGTTGGCTTGAGGAGATCATTCTTGACAAGTAATCCTCTACACTCCCACGCAGAGGGCGAAGTACTTTCTCCCCTTCTTTCCCGAACTCCTGAAAGATCTGAACAGTAGGGAAGCGCTTGAGTACTACCTTAGCCAAGTAATCGTACTGATCAGACCGAGCTAGCAGTTCTTCCCGTTCGTAACATCTAGCCCCAGAATCAGTGATCACTACCACTAAGTCGCGATACTGATTTGTAGCACACCGATCTGGGATAAGTGCATCACTAGTACTCATACTTACGTCGTCGTTTCTTGGGAAAGTTCTCGGGTTCATGCTCACGTCCCCAATACTCTCGTCGTTCTCGTCACTCCCGTCCTCTTTCATACTAACGTCTCGTGAGCTTGCCACTTTCGGGTTCATGCTCACGTTGCTCATTTGAACTTTTCGTACTTTTCGTCACGACTGCGTCACCCTTTTCTACTCGTACAGATTTTTCGTGAATCGCGCAAGTATAAACAAATCTTCTCTACACAAATGCCCAAGAAACCACGACGGATGGCTTCTGAATCAGTACCGATACCAGTGAAGGTGGAAGAGAAACCCACTACAGAGAAGAGCGAGAAGAATGAAGAAAAGGTGGAACCCACTAAGGTGGAAGAGAAACCCATTAAGGGAGAAGAGAAGAGCGAGAAGCAGATGATCCTAGTCCGGAACGGGTTGGGACTCGACGTTACGCCTGCCTTCCTGAAAGCTAACAGTCTCTACCTTGACTCCGACATTTACGAGAGAGAGGGAGAAACAGTTCGTCAGGTTAACCGTCGCCAAGATCGGTTCGTGACCGAACGAGACTTCTCTCTTCATACCGCTAACAAAGAGGTTGACGTGGAGATGCTGAACCGGTATTTGATCAGGTTCGGGAAGATTCCCTCTTTTCTTCGGGTGGAGAAACGCGAGGAACTGTGCGTGGTAGCAACCGAGAGAATCGCCAAGGATCAGATCATCGGGATGTTTCAAGGAGTGTTCCGGCAAGAGATGCAGACACCCTTCTCGCGTCCTCTTCACAACGTTAATGACAAAGTTATTGGGTGGTTGGATGCTGACAACCTCCTCTTCGGGAACTGGTCACGGTTTCTGAGATCTCGAAAGACATCTTCAGGAGTGAACTTGAAGTTGATCAGTTACAACTACACCATTCTCATCTTCACCACAGCTGAGGTGCATCCAGGAGATGAATTGTGCGAGTTGGTGGTGAGTTAAGTAAAACTTCACGAAGTTTTACTCTTCTCCTTTAGTCGATCTGTACCTCAGTGTACGCTAGGCCGTACCTGTTCAGTAACACTTTCATCCCCTTAGTCCCTCGGCTCTTCTTGGAGAGAAAGATGACTGTGTAGTCCGGTTTCCCCTTCACAATCATCTCTTCGTTCCGTGCTGGTCCTGCTCCCAAGTCGAGCACTCCGTTCTTTCTCCACTCCGGACGGTACACTTCTTCTCGCCACCCTAGTTCTCGGGCCACTTCTGCTGCTGTCAAGTCCACTCCTCGACACCCTCCGTGAATCAGAACAACTTCACGCGGCTCTTTCGCCTCTCTCCACACTTCCAAGAGTTGTTCACGGATCACTTCGTGGTCAGTGTACTCCCGGTACCCGCTCACGAGGATCCGGAAAGGGGCCTTGAAAGGAGGCCGAAAAGGGGCACTTTCTCGGGTCGAAGGAGAGGTTGAGGCCATGACTTATCCTAAGTGTTTCTACTCGCTCAAGAGTCTCAGAGTGCTCATTTTTCTCTTCTGCCTCGAACCGGATCGGTTCGATCTTGTAAAGAGGCACCTCTACCTCTTTCATCTGCCGCAAAAGTGCCAAGATCTCTTCGTTCTTGGGGAGGAGCTCGTCCACTGTTCTCCAGTGCACCAGCAGCTTAGAGTCTCGCTTTCTCCTCTTCTCCTTTCTCCTCTTCTCGTACCGGTACTCTTGAGCTGCTTGATTAATCCCAGGACAAGAGTACTGGTACTTCTTCTTCAGAGTAGTGAAGTACTTGCGAATGTGTGGGAAAGCTTCCCAGTCTGAGAGTGTCTCGATCTCGTTATTGACCTTAGTCCAAGCTTCGTAGAGAGTAGAGAGAAAGTCTTGTTTCCCTTCTCGATCCCTCTCTTTAGTACCATCTTTCACTGTCAGTACCACCAGAGGGAAAGGGGTAACCCGAAACTCAGCTACTTGCGTGCGCCAAGACTGGTACATTTTCTTTTGAAGAGTGCTCGAGTGTTTTTCTGCCAATCTCTCACTCAATTTTCTCTAACTAAACACCCCTACTTAAAAGAAAAAGATGAGAGTCCTCAGTATCGATATCGGGATCAGGAACTGTGCTTTTTACATAGAAGAGTTTAACCCTAAGAAGATTACTCTGGAGAACTTATACTCGATCGGGAAAAGAATCATGTGGCAGAAAGTTGACTTTGCCGGAGAGGATGTCTTCGTCAACATCATTCTGCACCTTGACTCTATTCGACAAGAAACTGACAAGGTTGAAGGGATCATCATCGAGAGACAACACAAACTCAACCACAAGGCTCAAGTAGTGCAGCACTTCATTTTCGCTTACTACAAGAACCTTTACGGTCCTTTCAAGTACATCTCTGACATCTCCGCCACTCACAAGACACAGGTATTGAATGCACCGAAGAAGATGGACAAGCCGGCCCGGAAGAAGTGGGCTATCGCTGAGGCTAGCAAGATCTGTGAGATACGTGAGGACTTGAAGGGGTTGGTGATCCTGCACAAAGGGAAGAGTGACGACCTGGCTGATACTCTGGTGCAACTGAAGGCGTGGCAAAAACTGGTCTTCGTCTTGAAGCAGGATCCGTAGGGAGTTTTAGAGATTACTGCTCTAAAATGATTGTGTGGTTTTGCTCCTTTACCAATCAAAGGCTAAGATGAACACCTCGCTCGTGGTAGCACAACTGGTTCACTCTCATGTTCAGGAAAGACTCTCTTTCCTGAGTAAGGAGATTAACATTCCTTTGGGGGTGCTAAAAAGGTGCTGGGAAAACATTACGAATTCCAAAGAAGAGATACCTCAAGAGGTAAAGTTACCCTATTCTATTGAAGGTCCGAAGGGTCTTAAGTTCAGAACAGAAACAGAAGTTAGATGGGCTCGAGTTTTCGACCAACTCGAGTGGTCCTGGGAGTATGAGCCAAAGATAACTGAAGACTACACTCCTACCTTCAGTGTAAAAATTCAAGATTGCTATCCAGTACTGGTGGAAGTGAAAGAGTCTGACAACGTTTGGGCCGAGTATGCCAATTATCGTCCAGAACAAATCAAGGGGTACAACAAAAGAATAGTGATTGGGTCAGAAATTAAGTACCAAAGAGTGAATACTGACATTAACACCTGGGATTACGACCATGTTAATATCGGATTGATGTACAAGGTTAAGGAAGATAGGAATTTCGAAGAAAGTGAAGAACAAGAGGACTCTGAAGAAGAGAAGAGCAAGATTTCTGAAGTGTACATCAAGAAGTTAAGATGGGGTTGGGGATGGAAATTTGGGACCATCGATAACATGGGGTACTATGATACAGTTAATCAATTGCCAGTAGAAGATGGAGTGTGGAAGTGTATGGAATGTTTTGAAGACTTTCGAGAGGTTTGGTTACGATCCAGTAATGTTACTTCGGAAATGCCCACACAATCCGACATTGGTATTCCGACCCTAGGTCCAAGAGGAATAACTTTTCGAACTCGTTTGGAAGCCAAATGGGCATGGATGTTTGAGTGGCTCAAGTGGGAATGGAAGTACGTTCCGGAGGAAGATTACGTTTTTACTCTTACCTACGGGAGAAAGATCTTCGTGAGAGTAACTGACCGAATTATTCGTTACGATAACTTGTCCAAAAACAAGGAATCTCGGTACCGTACGTACTTGGATGTTGGACCCTTCGTAACTCAGGAGACTGGCGAAAAGAGTGACTTAGTGGGAATAGGATTGCTGAGTTGCATGCACGAAAAGACAGTTGAAACTCGCCGCTCCAAAACCTTCACAACGTATGCGTACAAAACCTTTGTAGCTTGCGTAAGTTTGAAGAGCGGACAACTCTGTTACGTTGATCCCAATGAAAGGTACTGGACAAGAGAATGCTTTTCTGTGAATGGTTGGAAGGTAAGGGTAAGTGGAACAACTCCAGATTCTCTTACTTGGTTTTATTTGTTGTGGGCTGATGCTACTAACAAGGTCAAGTGGATTCCTACAGCAACAAAAGATGTTGGCAGTATTCCTTCTCTGGGACCGTACAAGATCGAGATGCGCAGTCGGATCGAGTCGAGATGGGCTTGGGTCTTCTTAGGTTTCGATTGGTTTCCTAACTACGAAGCGATTGATTTGCACGGGTACATTCCTGACTTCATACTTACGAGACATTCTCAAAGTAATCTTACCTGGCCTAAGAAGAGGATAGAATCACGTTTGCCTGGTTTTCTCTTTTCGGCATATGGCGATGTTCAAGAAGTACTGGTCGAGGTGAAGGGTGATACCAACATTTGGACCCCAAGTGTGTACATTCCTCATGTGGAAAAGATACACGCTTCAGGATGGAAGGGATCTTACCTTGTGGTAGGATCTGAAGTAGTGTACGAGAAATGTAATCTAATCAAGATCGGAGTAGGTGGTATTGTTGGAGAAAATGTTGAAAACATTTACGTAGCACATTACAAATACGGATGGGTTATCGGAACCAGAAACAGGATAGAGAACGAAGAAGGAGTTTCAATCGGGGACAAACGTAAAGAATTTGGAAATGTCTGGACACGAGCATTGTGGATAGCACAAAATGGACTAAAACGTCATTCTTGGTATAGTTATTTTGTCGAGATGCTTCAGTAAAATTATGGGATTCATGACGATATGCACAGAAGTATTAATACTCTCTCGAGTATTACACACCTTCTTCCTCACTCCTCCTCACTCTCTTCATCGTCCTCCTCCCTCTTCACTTGTACTCTCCTCTGAGAATACCCGTACCCTTCAATTCTCCTCTCTCGAGGACTCTCTTGACTCTCAGCCTTTCCCTTCTGGACTCTCTCATACTCTTGCATGTACACCTGCTTCGGGATGCTCACGAAACAACACCCTTCCTCCCGAACTACCTCGATGGGGACGTCTCCCTCGGTCCAGATCTCCAGGGCCTGTTGGCGAACCTCGGGATCGCTGAACCGCTCCTTGATGAAGACGTGAAAACCGTTAGGAGGACACCCCGCGTTCCTCAACCGGTTGGCAATGTCAGGGTACCAAACCGAGACCACGAAGAACTTGGAGATGTCTCGATCTCCCACGTCTTTTGTATACTGCTTCACGCAGCTGAGAATTCTCTCAATCTCCTTTTCAGGAAGGCGGGTGACAATGGCCGTCATTCTGTGTGGGGTGAAAAAGAAGAAGAGAAACGAACTCAATTTTTCTACAACTTAAACACTTCTCTTTGAGCCGAACATGCCTTACCTCGCCCCCGGGGACTGTCCCGAGACTAAGCTCTCTGCTAAGTACGCTACCGAGAAGAAGGTAGAGAGGATCATCGTTTACTCTCTCCCCGGGACTCGGAAAGATCTGCTCCCCTCTGACGTTCCTCGAGTCTTCGTGGGCGAAGAGCTTTCGCTGGTGGAACTTTCTCGACACTTCGAGACTCTGGTTGAAGATTTGCAAATCGAGAAAGTCCCTACTGCCCTCTTCGTTCTCAACCCCTTGCTGCACACTCATTCTGCGTTGGAGAAAGTCTTGCTGAACGGGAAGCACTTCAACACTGCTCTTTACCTGGGTAACGTGGCTAAGCCGACCCCTTTCTTGAGGAGTAACTGTGAGGTGTTCTAAAACTGACTCTTCTTTTTGTGGTGGAAGAGAAAAGTACTCCCCTTCATCAACTCTCCTCCATGTCTTTCGGCACCTCTGAGAACGATGTTATGCTTCTGCTCCCTCGTCTTCTTGAGAAGAATGAAGGAGTGATCATTCGAGGCAAAGACGGGAGCTTTTTCGCTCACTTGGGGAAGAGCAACATGGAAGGTGCAGCCATCTGGTTGTACGGGTATGAGCAGTACCCTCCTGAGTGCAAGTACTTGATCGAGAAGTACGATAAGTACCGCGAGATTGAGGTAGAACCAAGACTGGTCAGACGTGGTGACCTTTGAACAAAACGGTGACCTAACGGTAAACGGTGGTGAGATTAACAGTCCTCGGACTGTTAATGGCACCTCTTCAGTTACTCCGTTACTCCACTTTCCACTTTTCTACCGAGATCTCGATCTCGAGATCACAATCATCCCAGATCTTCACCTTCAATTCTTCGTCGTCGAAGTGAATGTACTGGGGTGAGTTTGTTTGCTTAGGTGGAGGTGGTGATTGATCGAAGAGATCAATCACCTTTTCTTCTGCCTTAGGGATGGCATCCTCGTACGCTTCTTGAACATGCCCGCGAAGAAAAGCCTCTACTTTCTTGAGTGTTCGAAAGACTCCAAGAATCGCAGAACGAGACTCGTCCGCGTAAGCAGTGGTTTCCCGATGGACGACGATGAAGACCATCTTCGAGGTTAAGCTCTCGACTCGCCAAGAAGAAGAGTATCATTTTTTGTAACTGGAAGTAAAGACGATGTCTACGCGTGCCAAGCTTCAACGCTTGACTGTTGTCAAGCTCAAGGAGCTAGCCAAGGAGCGAGGAGTCACTGGTCTGAGTGGGAAACGGAAGGATGAGATCATCGACATCCTCCTCGAAGAGGGAGAGGAGGAAGAGGAGGAAGAGGAGGTGAAAAGGCCAGTTGAGACCAAACACGTACACAAGAAAGATTACCAACAGGGTGAAAAAGTAGATCAAGTAGCAGTTCTTCTTGAAGAAGCCCTTAACAAGTACCGTAATCTCACTCCTGAGCAACTTGGAGATGAGATCATGTCCAAGTTCGAGATCTTAGAGAAGAACCTCCAGAATCACAAACGAAATATTAGGGAGCATATTGACAATTTAATTGAAGATTCAGAAGTTACTGCGCTGTGTATGTTGTTCTACAGGAAGTTGTTTGATTATGCTCTAACAAGGATTAAGGGTCCATCTCATTTCTTGCGAGAGAAAGTTATCCTCAATGACATAAAACAGTTCTTTCATGAAACACTTCCTTCTGTCACTCTTTTGACAGCGAGAGAGCCTAATTATCTCAAGTTCGCCGCCCCGAAAACAGATAAGAACCTGATCTTGATCCATGTTATCCTATCTCCACAGATCCCGCCTCCGCAAGTTCCCCCTCCACAGATCCCACCTCCGTACGTTCCTCCGCCAGCTCCCAAGAAAGACGACAAGGAACTCAACCAGGTGATGAAGAGTTACGAGGATCTCCACATCTCAGCTGCTGATGTGCAAGAGGTGAAGATGAGAGTTGCTAAGATTGAGACTCGGTCGCAACGGAAGGATCCCAAGCCTGTCATCAGTACCACTCCTGAGTTCATCCTTCAGAAACTGGAAGATCCCTCTTTCCTGCAGAAGGTGGCCACTAACCTCAACGCACTCAACCGGTTCAAAGCTGACAAGTACGAAGAGATGAAGGCGAAGGTGGACAAGAGTATCGCTGAAGATGAACTTGCTATCACCAAGATGCCACAGATGCCGTCACACAAGAAAGAGGAGATGTTCCCCATGTTAGCCACTAACCAGATCCTCAGTTCCAAGATCAAGACTCTGATCGCCACCGCTCGAGCTACCTCCTTTACTTCCTCTACCGTGAAAGCTAACTTGACTGAGGCTGTCAACAACCGAGACAACGGAGTCCTCTCACTGTCGGGGGAAGCGAGAGCCTTCATCCGCAACTTCCTGTGCAAGCAGATCTTCATCCTCTCACGCGGGTACGCTTCTTTCACTGGCTCTTTCACTAACATGATCTTCACCGGTTCGCCCGGAGTAGGGAAGACGAAACTGGCCAAGTCGGTCGGGTTCGTCTACGGAAAGATCGGGATCCTCATCAACGGAGACACTATCGTGGCTTCTCCTAAGGACTTAGTCGGTTCTTACATCGGTCACACTGCTCCCAAGACTGTAGGAGTGCTGATGAAGGGGCTGGAGAACGTGCTCCTCATCGATGAAGCTTACCAGTTGGTGCCTTGCACTAACGGGGTTCTGGGCACCGAGACCAACTTTGGAGGTGAGTCAATCACTGAGATTGTCAACTTCCTTGACAAGTTCGTGGGGTGTTCAGTGATGATCGTAGCAGGATACTCTCGAGAGATTAAGAACTGTTTCCTCGACGTCAACGCTGGGTTAGAGAGACGGTTCCCGATCCGGTGGGAACTCCCCCTCTACGGTTCGTTCGAGTTGTACGAGATCTTCGTCAAGGAAGTGATCAAGAAGATCGGGGTTAAGTTCGATCGAGAGACTGCCGTCTTCGCGTACAGTCTGATCAACCAGCTTTACACCGCTAACAAAGAAGTCTTCAAGAATCAGGCCGGAGACATGATCAACTTGGTCTCGCTCTTCGTGGAGGAGTACTACGGGAACCTCAACTACGAGTGGGATCGCTCCAGTGAGGATAAGCGCGGGATCATCGTGGCTGTTCTCAATCAGTTCTTGAGGCCGAGCGGGTTCAGTATCTCAGTGTGAGTAAAACTTCGAGAAGTTTTACTTTAGTGCCCGACGTACACTGCCACGCACCTCTCTACTAATTCCGAGAAGAACCCTTGCTCCACCTCCAACAGGACTCGACACAACTCTCGAGCTCTTTCTTCTCTCACTTTTGCTATCTCAGGTGCACGAGGTCCCAACCTTCTCCAGTCCATCCCTCGATCGAGAAGAGTGCGGACTACTTCGTCACTCAGGTTTCTAACACGCCCTTCGGCCTTCATCTCAAAGATCAAATCAACTATTTTCTGGTCTTGATCACGAAAGCCCAACTCGATCAGATAAGAATCTCTGGCTCCTTTCTCAATCATAAATCGAGTCGCTTCTAAGTGTTCTTGTCTGAAAGCGTTCCAGAGACCTATTGATAGAATGTCGGCGTGTCGACAACACTTCTTGATTAGTTCTAGGTGTCCACCCCAACAAGCTCCAGCTAAACCGTCATTCCAATTCACTTGTAGATTTTCATCAGCGTGTCTGATTACCTCCTCTGTCCCGTTCATGTAAGCGTACTGGAAAGCTTGGTTGCGATACCTTCCACTGGGAAGAAGAAGATTAACTGTAACTAAGTCGCCAGCCAGGTAGGCAATAGGAAGAATCTGCTCTAAGCTTTGTACTCCTAGTTGAGTGAAAAGGTAGTCGAGAACTTCACGTTGATGACACAAACAGGCCAACTTTGCTCCAGAGACTGCACAATCACGCGAGAGTCTTGGAAGATATCGTCGCACGTACTCCATCTCTCCGTGATAACACCCGAACATGAACGTTCTTTCTGGGTTGGGGAGAGGAGGAAGAGTAGAAGCCCAATCTCGGTAGGTGTTCGCGAGGAAGTTCTCGCCCTTGCTGCTCAAGGCGTGACTGTCAATGATGTAAGCCATTTGAGTACACCCCAAAACTGACTTGCAGACTCAGTTTTGAGGTCTCCCTCAACCTCTCACCGCGCACGTATCACACACTCGTCATGAAAGTAGTCTTGAACAACTTCGGGGTCTGGTCCAAGAAGACTTTTGAGTTCCCCGACTCAGGACTCACTCTCATCACTGCTCCTTCCGGGAAGGGGAAGACTACCATCTTTCGAGCCATCATCTACGCCCTGACTGGAGAAGGGACCAAGCTCCCTACTCTGGGAGAGACGAAGTGCTCAGTTACACTCGAGTACCAAGACCTGAAAGTAACCAGGACTAACCGTCCCTCTCGCTTGAAACTGGTCACTCCGGAGGGAGAGTACGAGAACGAGGAAGCTCAGAGTCTCATCTACCAACGAGTAGGGAAGCACTTTCGCGTCGCCGGGTACATTCAACAGAAGGCTGAGAACTCTTTTCTGGGAATGGCCCCAGCCGAGAAGTTGCGCTTTCTCGAACAAGTAGCCTTCTCGGAGGTGCCGATGGAAGAAGTGAAAGAGAAGGTCAAGGCAAAAGTCTCTGAGGCTGAACACTCTCTTCATTCCGTGCAAGGAGAACTGAAGTACTTGGAAGAGCACCCTCTTGCTCAACCGGAAGAAAGGGTTGAGACTGAGGAAGAACTGATTCGAGCTCGTGATAGAGTGCTAGCGAGAGTGAAAGAGGGGGAGAAAGAACTGGTGAAAGTACAGGAAAGAATCAAGCAGCAGCTCCTCGCCCAACAAGCTCAGAAGAACCTCTCTAAGCAACTCTCGGAACTACAAGAAGTCTCCGTTCCCGAAGTAACTGGGGACCTGAAAGAGTACGAACGAGAAATTAAAGTCATTACTGAGTGGGAAACTTACGAGAGTGCGAGAAAGCACCTAGAAGAGTCCCAGAAGAAACTCCTTCTCCCTCACGAAGAAGAGCTAGCCCGGTTGAAGGCCCAGGTGGACCAGATCGTGGAAGTAAAGTTTGAGGAACACGCTGAACTGAAAGAGCTGGAAGCAGCCCTGATCGAGTACACTCGTCAGCAAGAGATCTTCCGCAAGCGAGCCACTTTTCACCCAGAGAGGTACCGTGAACTCAGCCTACAGGTTCCTGTTCTTGAGGAGAAGTACCGAAACTATTTGCTGGGGAAGGAGGCGAGAAAGTGTCCTCAGTGTCAGGCCTCGGTACGAGTACACGGAGATACTCTTCACCTTTACTCCGGAAGTGTATACTCTCTCGAGACTGAACGAAAGATGCGGAAGGAACTAGACGAACTGAAGAAAGAGCTCTCTGGCGAGGAGTTCGCTAAGAGAGTGGTTGAGAATCTCCCTGCTATCGAGGAAGAGATTGAGCTGGACCTAGCTGAGGTGAAAGCCAGAATCGAGGAACTGAAAGCGCTCAAAGTTGAGATTGAGAAGCAATCTCTCAGTCACCAAGCTCTCCGAGATAAGTACCAGCGCAAGAGCAGCGACGACACTGTTCGTCGGTTGAAAAGGCAACTGGAAGAGTTCGCTCTCAAGACTGTACCTTCTCATCCCGACCGTTCTCGCAAGGAGGTGGAGAAGTTGGTAGTAGAGTACAAGACTGCAGTGAAGGAGCGTGAAAGGGCGATCACGACGAACCTTCAGGTCAAAGAGAAAAGAGAGAAGCTATCTCGAGAACTCTCGTTGCTAGTCCAAATCGAAGATCTCACTTTCCTCACAACGAGAGAGGCGGAACTACGCCAAGATATTTTTGATGCAAGGAGGCTGAGCAAAGAACATGACGAAATCTTGATGGACTTTTACCTGAACCGGCTAGAACGTACTCGGTACCAGAAATACATCGACGATCTCACCTCAGTTCAGGCACGTGTGAAGAGAGCGCAAACCCGGTACACTCTCCTCCGCCAGTTCCGCGAGCACGTGCTTCAGTCTGAGATGCTGGCACTGCAGTCTCTCATCGACGAGATCAACACTCACCTAGCCCCTTATCTCCAAGTCTTCTTCCCTGACAACCCCCTCACCCTGGAGGTGAAACTGTTCAAGGCTAACGAGAAGACTAAGATCGTTCGCAACCAGGTTAACCTCTCAGTCGGGTACCGAGGAGCAGTGACAGACTTGAGTACTCTGAGCGGAGGAGAGCGAGACCGTGTCAACCTCGCCTTCACTCTGGCCCTGGCCGAGATCTTCTCTATCCCTCTGTTGATGTTGGACGAGACTCTGAGTAGTCTGGACCGAGAGATGACCGAGAACATTCTCGAGCACATTCAGAAGGACTCTCGTGCGATCTTGGTCATCGCGCACCAGGTTAGTCTAGGGTTGTTCGACCACGTTTACACGGTGTAAATTCAGTGTGAGATCGATGAGAGGAAGAAAGAAGAAAAATTGATCGAGATAATTACCTTAAGGAAGAAATTACACAATGAACGCCTTCGAGGTGTTCGCGAAAAAGATTAGTCATGAAGAAGATCCTAAAGCAGTCCTGTTGGTTCAACCTCTTAAGAGGTTGATCTTGAAAGGGTGGCAGGAGAAAGTTAGTGCAGCTCAAGCACGAGGAGAGTCACGTTTAACCATCTTCAAATCCAGGGTGGACGACCACTTCGAAAACGGAAGAGTAGTTCACAAACCCAACGGTTCTGAATTCACTAGAATCTGCTCGATCGCCAACCAGACTGAGGGCGCACTCTTCGGATCTTCTTTGTTGACTCAGATCGCGGAAGAGGTGAAACCGTGTTACCTCTTTGCCAACGTTCTCTTTGAGTGTCGAGATGAAGTCGGTCAGGACGATCCTGAAGATACTCCTGAGGAAATGGAAGAGGAAAAGCAGATTCTCTCAGATGTTCTCGCAATCTTGGAAGACAAGATCACCCTGGGTTGGGAACCAGACAAGGAAAAGTACCGTGGAAAGATCATTGAGGAGTGTCCGTTGTGCAATCGAATGACTACTTATCTTGAGTCGTTCCACAGGTCTGATGCTCCTGTTAACAAGAGGGCACACTGGGCCTGCACCAATTGTGTCAGCGAGATGGAGGACACTTACGAGATAGCAGAGTGCCCTTTCTGCCGAGAAGTCTGTCTTGAGGTTTGAAGAAAGTACTATGGTGCTATAAACACCACTTTTTCACTTGTGTGTGAGGGGAGAAAAATTGATCAAGAGATTTAAGAGTATTCGAGAGTACACCTTCACAAGAATGCACCGCATCGCTATCTACGGAGAGAGCAAGTCTTGGGCGACTCAACTAGGGCACCATGAGAGTTCTCTCGCGCCTCAAGGCACCTTTGTTCACCACTACCGTGACCTCAACCGCGTCGGTGACACTTGGACTGAGAAGGAACGAGGGTGCGAGTTTGAGTGCCTCATCTCCCCTCTCTCGGTCCCGGTCGACACTAAGGCCGTGATTCTCTTCGTTGAGAACCTCACCGCCGAGGTTCTCAACGAGATCAGTCAGTACCCTCCCACGGTCAAGTTTCTCTTCTGTACCTTTCATCCTAACACCTCCGAGGCAATCGAGACACTACGCAAACGTCTCAACGCCCCTCTCATTCGAATGGACGATCGCAGCCTTGAGATGCCCTTCCGAATGGTACACCGAATTCTCTAAACGTCTTTTTAACACCCTCGGGGTGTTAAAATTGACCTTTTTCTCAACCAAAAACAGAAGAGTAAATGTCTTCACCCCGAAGCATTCTCGAGATCGAGACGAGATGTTTTGAGCACAAGTGGGAGAGAATCAAAACTTATCTACTAGGCTCACGAGTGACCACGATTCACGTAGCCTTGTTCATGATCGCCGTTTCAGGAGGGGCTGTCAAGTGTTTGGAACTCATGCCGGACAGTTCAGTTCACATCAAGTTCAAGCAGAGGTCGAGAGTCTACTGTGTAGTTGTAGAGTCTTTCTTCAATAAGCAGAAGTACAATGTTAGTTGCCAGTACTCGTACACGACTGGGAACCCTTCTGAGTCTCTGAACTTTCTACTTCAACCAGTAAAGTTTCTCCGCACATCTCTTTACAGTATCGAGAAACCGTTACCGTGCCGTTACGATTACAGATCTAAACTTCCACCCATAGAATTCTACCTGGACGCGACTGAGGCGGAAGACATGCTGGAAACACTAGCTAACAAATTAACCAACGAGATAGCTAGGTTTGTCCCGGTAGTTGAGATCCCGGAACTGATTGCTTCTTTCTTAACCGATCAAGAACAGGCAGTTACGATCTTACAGTACGTGATGAGTGAAAAATGATCCTCAACCTCGTCCAAGTTTGGTTGATCAAGATGACTGACAAGAAACGTGAACGTGATACACTCGAAGAGAGTCTCGAAGAGGTCCTTGAAAAGAGTCTCGAAGAGAAGTACCTCACAGCTCTCGAGACCGCTGATGAGTCTCGAGCTACTCTTCTCTTGGGTGAGTGTGTGACGGAAGTGTGCAACCAGAACTTGCGTCTCTCCGAAAAAGGATTGCAGCAGTTCCTCGAGAAAGGGGCCCGAATCAACTCCCTCTCTTGTTGCTGCTACGGAAGAAGAGTGACTCCACTCTTTTATGCTTGCTACAGTCGCAAGGCTGAAACAGTCAGTGCACTCCTGAACGCGGGGGCTAATTCCAATCTTCGGGATGAAGTAGGCGAACTAGGATGTCTGGAAGCTGTTCTGGTGGGGAACGAACCAGTCGGAATTCGAGTCAAGGGTTTGGAAGAGGTGATCGACATTGTCCGGTTGCTCCTTTTGGTCTGCGAAGAGGAAGAACTTCACGCTGAAGTCTGGAAGGATCTGGCTAACAACCTCAACTCCTTCCTCGAGGAAGAGTGCGAGGAGGATGAAGTAGTAAAGAGAGAAGAGTATCACTCCTTTTTCAAGAGTCTGTATGAGAACCTCTCAAAGTGAACGGTATTACCTCTCGAGGTAATAACATCACTCTTTTTCACCACTTCGTTTGGGATATTGTGAGCTTCCCCGAAACAATCATACTCTCGACCAAATCTTCCACTACAGTATCGCGTACTTGTGTCGGGATCAAGAGGGACCGAGACAAGAGTTTCTTTTGAGCTACCAAGGCCCGAGTATCAACACCTACTTTTTGTAGCAACTTGAGAGAAGACTGGTTGAAAGGACTGGGCAACCGGTGCAAACACTCCAGGTGAACCCACCCCACTCCGGTTACGTCGTGTTCGGTAAAGGCGTGTCGACTCAAGTCGGTCTCTTCTCCTTCAGCCAGGAAGTAGGTGACCTCTCGAATTCGTCGGTACTGGTCAGCAAGAAGAGGTACCGTCACTCCAGTCTCCTCCAACAGTTCACGACGAGCAGTCTCGATCAGACACTCTTTTTCTTCTTGGTGCCCTTTCGGGATACCGAAGTGACGATGGTAAGTTTGAACCACCAGTACCTTTTTTGAGGGAGTTTGAATCAGGACTCCAGCCTTAGGGCGAGGTTGACGATGAGTGTAGTCACGGGTGTCCACCAGACGGTTCGGGTTCTCGAACCAGCTACAAGACTCGCACAGGCGGTGCTCTTGAGACATCTTCGAAGATAGTCGGAGAAACGTGTGTGACTCTTTCAAGTCACAACTCGTTAAGACTCATTTTCATCGCACTTACATCGTGAGAGAGAGTACGTGGTGGAGTGTCAACATGTCTCGACTACTGGTCTCTAGAACCAGCGGGATCTTTCTCTCTCCCGCCAGGTTAAGGAGGAGGCGAAGAGACTCCCACCCTTTCGACCAGATGTGCCCAGTCCCGAGAGCAGCGTGCCGATCAACTCTCCCACCAAAGGGGTAGTCTGAATCGTTAAGGTGGATGAGTTCCACCCTCCCTCTTTCTCGGTACTTCTCAAAGTCGTCGAACATTCTCACTACCTCGGCACACTCGCTCAAGTCGTAAACACCGGCTGCGAAGATGTGACAAGTGTCCACACACCAAGCGATGTGAGAGCGATTTTCTTCTGAAACACCGTCACGGATCCGAGCCAACTGCTCGAGATTGTAAGCTACTTTCCCCTTCTCTCCGGCACAGTTCTCTAGCAGCACCTTAGCCTCCCCCTCAAAAGTAACTCGAGAGAGTGTTGCCGCGATAGCATTGATAGCCTCCTGCTCGATCTGGGCTTGAGTCTTACTCTTGTCTCCTCTTAAGTAGCAGCCCGGGTGCACTACTGCTCCTTTCCCGCCGAAAGAGTTGAGAACCTTGAGTTCGTGGTTGAGGACCTGAATTTGCTTCTCCATCAGATCATCGACTCCTTCATCCCCTGTCCAGGCTAGCTTCCCCATCTTGACGCTCCCAGCCAGGTTGAGAATAGTGGGAGTGTGAGTAAAGATCTGACAAGGGTACTTGCTCAAGAGTGCTCTAACTGCTTCAACATCCTTCTTAGTGAGAGAAGCTCTTCGGTACTGGACTGAGGCTCCCAGGTAGAACTGAAACACGTACATTCCGTACTTAAGAGCGGTCTGGAAAGTCTCTGCAAGTGAGCGCTCGAACTTCAGGTGTGACCCTAGCATGACTGAGCCGTCGAAGAGGAGGACTTCTGGTGGACCTTGATCAGAGAGGAGGACTTCCAGCGGACCTTGAACACAACAGTCGCACACATCAACCTCCTTAAGTACCCCTTCCTCGTCGAAGTAGAAAGACATTGTACTCTTGACTCCTTATTCTTGTCCTCGGCTCAATTTTTAACGGTACGTGTTAACGATACGTGTTAACGATACGTGTTAACGGTACGTGTTAACGGTACGTGTTAACGATACGAGTTAATCTCCTTGTGACAGTACTCAGCTGGGAAAGGGATAGTAGGATCGTAGACTCGAAGTTGTTGAGCTCTCTTACGCAAGTCAGCAAAGAGTTGCTCGAACTCAGGAGGGTGGTGACTGGTGTCAGTAGGGATCATCACGTGAGCCAACTCGTGCAGTCCTACGTAGATGAGGAAGTTATCATCGTGGTACGTTTCTGCTCCAGATTTGAGACAGATGTGCACAGAGTGTTGTTGCGCGTAAGTCTCGGACTGGTGCGCGTGAAAGTTAACCTTGTAAGCGTAGGGGTCAACCTGTGCTAGCTTGTTCTGCAACCAAACTAACTTTTGATCGACTGTGTACCGCTTCGCTCTCCACCAGGAGTAAGCGAAGATACACACTACCAGACACAACAGTACTACTTCCATTTCTGTTTGACTAGAAATACTCTTTTCTCTCTTACGTCTCACTTGAGTTCAAGCTTCTCACCTGAGCAACATCTCGAACTTAACCGCATCACGAGTCTCTTGATCCGCTCCGAGCAGGATCAGGTTCATCATCGCTCGTTGCAGGCGAGCTGGAGTGAGGTGCTTGTTCAGGCTGTAAATAGTCAAGTGTTGCAAACAGTAAGCACAACAGCCCGTGTTCTTGTCGAAGGACAAGCTCGGATACACGGCTTTACGAGAGCACTGCTTCCCCTCTTTGGTTAGGGCTTGACAGCAGAGATCTTTCCCGCAGACACGATCCACGTGCGGACCGTACTTCTCTCGCAACACCTTTAATCGAGATTGAACGAGTCCTTGTTGAAGTTGTAGCTGAGTCTTGGATTTCTTGGGTACTCCGGGGCTAACACGAGGCATGAGTGCTCGAGTATTCGGGTACTCGAGTACAAAGCTTTTGAGTAAGCCAAGAATAAACGGTGAGTTGATAAGACCTCAAAAGGTGTTATTCTCACTTACTTTTGCCACTTCGGTGTGTACTTCGCCAGTTCCAGAACACAGTACTCGTATTCTCCCTCTGTATGGGTCCCGAACGGAGTGTCGCAGAACACTCGCACTTGGTTGGGTAGGTGAAGCGGTGTCTCACGCGGGAAGATCATCATCGAGATAGGAGTAAACTCGCTCGCTTCCAGAGCAGTCACCACCAGAATCACCTTCTCGTCGTCCCGTTCCACTGCATCGACTTGGACGATGGGGTTCCCGAGAGGCATGTCTGGGTTCTTCTCGAGCTCGAAACGGTAGATCTGCCCCGGTGCTACTACTTCCAGGAAAAGTCCACTCGTGAACCCGCACTTGTACTTGAACATATCCCACTCAGTCGCGGTCTCGATCAGCTCATGACTGGGTTTGACCGACCACCACGGATTCACGGTTTCTCTCTTACCTCCTACGAGAGCGGTGAACTTGAGGTCGAGCAACAGATAAGGGACATCAGAGTGGTAGACTACTCCTTTCTCGAACCGAATCGTGCTCCAGTACGCCCGAGTGGGGAAGTCGAACCGTACCAACATCACCATCTCTTGATTGTTCCACTTACTGATGTACCATTCTGCGCTGTGAAACTTCACCTCTTCTTCCGGGCTCAACAAAGTTCCCTTCACAGTGAAGGAACGACGAGGGAGGAAGCCGTTGGTGGTGGGGAGAAGGAAGTCTCGGTTCTGGTGGTGAAGTTCCGGACCCTTCTCGGACAGTTGCAGGTAACTCTCGTGCCACTTTCGAGTGTGATGTCTCTCGAGGTAAGTCTTCAAGACCATCCTGAAGTAAACCTGGTACTCGGCAGGAGTGATCTTCTTGTTTTGCAGTCTTCGGAAGGCGTCCTGCCAGTACTTTTTCGGGTTACTAGCCACTTCCTCTCGGCGTTTCTCCATATACCTCGCCAAAGCCTCCTTTCTCTCCCTCAACTCTTCGGCCTCTTCACGCAGGCGGCACTTATCCTTTCGTCGTTGCCGGCGTCTTTGACGGCCAGTCATCTTTGACGTGTACCCTGTAGGGTAAGATTGAAGGTAACCGATCGTAGCCATAGTCGAAGATCTTCGAAGATCTTCGAAGATCTCCTTTCGGGTGAAGTTACTCTCTCCTCTTCTCAAAAGAAGTAACTCATTTTTTTTGCACTGAAGGAACCCACCAGATTGTTCGCCCGTGACTCCCCCGTTGTGCTACTACCGTTTCTCCACGCGGAGTGAGCTTGCGTCCGTACACCTGTAACTGCGACTGAAACTTCCCTTCACTCTCGTCTGGGGCCACGAAATCGGAGATAGTTACTCCTTGGTGCTGGTAGGAGTGCGTGGCTACTCG
Source organism: uncultured Verrucomicrobiota bacterium (assembly GCA_964602595.1). Lineage (GTDB taxonomy): Bacteria > Verrucomicrobiota > Verrucomicrobiia > Limisphaerales > UBA9464 > CAIWAH01. Next base: position 340,737 of record CAZRRO010000005.1, read on the forward strand.
TACTGCCGCGATGCGGATCAGTTCCCACTCCAGCTCACTCAGGTTCTTGAACTCTCGAAAGGGGTCGATTTGTGCGGCGTAAAGAGTCTCAGCCAGGAGGTAGTTCCCGATCCCAGAACAGACAGCTTTCTGATCCATCAAGACACTGACCACATCTCGCTTAGTCCGAAGGGATACAGCCCTAGAGAGAAACTCTTCCTCGGTAATCCCGTGTAGAATACTGGGGGCTATTGCCAGAGAAAGGTCTCGAGTAGAGAAAGAGACGTTCCCAAAACGCCGCATGTCCACGAAGAACATACTCTGAATAGCCGAAGAGTTGCTTAACCCGAACTCCAGAGCACTATGCGGAGCCTTGCGAAAGAGGAACTGTCCCGTCATTCCCAACCCGGCAAAGAGGCGGAGAGGAGTGTCACGAAAAGAGAAGATCAGCATCTTCCCCTTGCACTCCACTTTCTCGAAGGTAAGCGGGAACTTCACTCTCTCCAACCCTTCAGGAGGTATCTTGAGAAACTTTCCGCCTATTACTTTGAGGTGAAGAAGAACGCATCCGTGTAGCCTACCGTGAAGGTACTCCGCAGTGATCTTGACTTCAGGACCTTCTGGCATTCTTGGTTGAAAGGGAGATGTTTGGAGAGAAAAGGAGTCAGTTTTACGGTAAGACTCTTGTGAGTTTTACTCCTTTGTTCAAGAACATCTTTGCATGATTTTCTGGACCCTCTCAGGAGGTGTAATTACATCAGATCAAAATATACATTTATACACTTGGTACCCTGCGTATGCTTCCCACGTGTTAGGGGTTTCTGATCTAAAGACCGTTCATCTGACTTACACAGAAGAAACTATCTTCTAGTGATGGCTCAATTCATCACCCCCTACAGAACATCGCTCTACGACGTTATTCGCACAGACGTCTCAGCTTGCTTCGATCACTTACGAAGGGAACAAGACTGGTTTGCGCAAAACTACCAAGCTTCTTCAAGAGACAAGGTCCTGAGGCACTACGAAAGCATTCGAAAGGATGTTGAGAGAACATCAGAACAGATAACGGAATCATCTCTCACTCCTGATCAAAAGCTTGATCTTCTGACCACGTGGATGGTTCCAATTCGCACAGAGTTGGGGCAGTTGAAACTAAAGGCCAATGCTAAGGTAGACGTGAAAAGTACGTGCGTGATCGCGTAAGACTCTTCCGAGTCTTACTCTCTCCGAAAGTTAGGCAAACCCCCTATCACCAACCCACAAAACTCGTACTCGTCCGTGCACACCTCGAAAGCCTTAGTACGAACTCGCTCATCTGAAGCACGCATCTCAGTTCGGACTCGAATCCAGACCATCCCCTCTTGGTCCAGTACTTCTTCTGGAATAGTACTCTTCTTGACGATCCGGTCCAGCTTCCACAAGAACTGGTAGTCATCTCTACTTTCTTCGTCTAAGTCGTGATACTTCTCTCGAGCTTTCACTAACGCCCGAACCTTCTCTTCTTCCTCTCTCCGAATGAGAGCGAGTGCTTCTTCTGGGGACATCTTTCTTTCAAGTGCGGAACTTTAGCTCACTGCGCACTTCTCTTCTTTTTCAGCAGGCCTCGATTCTACCTTCGGTGTCTTCACGGGCTTCACCCGAAGACTTTTCCTGTAAGCTCTGTCCGCTTCCCTCTCGTACAGATCGTACAACCGGTCAGCTCGAGCCATCGTCAGCTCGAAGGCGAGGTGCAAGTTCCTTGGTACTCTTCTTCTCCTCCTCGCTGAGAGTGGGGTAGGCAGCTTCGACCAACTTAACAGTCCAAGAGTAGTACTTATAGATCGTCTTGAGGTGAGCTAGTATCTCTTGAGGATGAAGGTGAAAGTTGTGAGTGATCCAGTTAGTGTCGGTGATTAGATCTCTCTGACACTCCTTCAAGTACTGGGCGCACTTTTCCGCCTTCATTTGTAGTCTTTCTTTAAGACCGGAAAATACTCACTTTTCGGTACTCACTTTTCGGTACAGAAAATCACACTCGGTAAATCCGCTTAGCCTCCTCAAAGCTGATTCCTGATTTCTTGGTCTGGAAGGAGACGTACTGATGGAGCTTGTACCCCCAGAAGAAGAGCATCTCTCGAGAGACCAGGTACTTCTCGATGGGGTGGTTAGCTAGGTTAGCGCGCAAGTGAGCTCGACACTTTCCACAAGGGAGCAGAAACTGGAGGCAGCTGATGAAGGACTTGTATGAGAGGACAAAGTTATCCATCGGGGTGAAGAGAGTAGCGTAGTAGTGAATCATCTTCCAAGTTGGGTGAGACCAAGTAGTGATGTTAGTCTTGCGAGGATCGTACTGGTCCTGAAAGGCGGCGAAAGAGAGGAACTCGGTTCGAAAGAAAGTTTGGTGAACGTACTGGTTGTACAGGTAAGTCCACCGAAAGAATCCTCCGCTCACCACCTCAGTAGTGAGAGGATGAACTTCTAGTCCTTTCTGAAGGACAGGTTTGAGAGGATCTTGTGAAGAGACCATGTCAACACAGCTGTTAACCAGGCACCTTGCGGCCTTATTGTTGGTGGGATTGTCTTCGTAGTAACTAGCCATGGACTGAATCATCCGGAAGAAGTCCAGGTACGGGAAGGAGGTAACTGCTGCCATACTCGAAGACTTCGAAGATTAAGAAGAGCGAGAAGACTTCAAAGGTCCTTTATTCTTCCCAAGTTTTCTTTTGATTCTTTCGAGTTCGTCTCTTAAAAATGATTTGACTTTTGAGCGCATCTCAGAACCGCATACTCAACATGTCAACCGTGGCTGATATTAAGAAGATCACTACTCTCAAGGACCTCAAGGAGGCCGCCAAAAAGTGGGGCGTTCCTGGCTACTCCAAGGCGAAGAAGGACGAGATGGAGGAGTTACGCGCCAAGGTGGCGGAGGCTTGTCAGAAGGAAAAGAAGGAAGAAAAGAAAGGGAACGAGGCCATCCCTCTCTTCGGCCCCACTCGCTCTCAAGTCGAGAATGAGGCCTCCATCACTGGTTTGAAGAAGATGGCCAAGGCAGTAGGAGTGACCGGATTCTCTGCCTTTAAGAAGGAGACTATCGAGGAGCTGCGCGCCAAGATCTTGGAGAAAATGGGTGACGAAGTCAAGGAACCGGTTCATGCTCGTCCCATTCACGTTCCTGTTCACCTCGTCAGGGCCACCCTTCAAGATCCTACTTTTCCCACTCGGGCTGAACTCGACCAAGGACTTCAGGAACTACGCTCGCGTCACGTCCCTCTCAAGTGGGGAGACCTAGTATCTTTCTCTGTGGACAAGGACCGCAACGACGGGGTGGTCATCTACGACGGAGAGAAGTTGATCGATCTGGCCGTTCTCCCAGACGAGTACGGGACTGTTCCTTCGCAGTTCCGCGTTCTGGTCCCCCATCCTGAGAGCAAGGAGATCATCCCGTTGGGGTATTGGCACTTGCAAAGAGACGACAAGGGGAACATCACCGAGGGTATCTGTCACAACACTTACGTCTGGCTCGACCACGCTCGGGTGGGGGAGGAACTGATCCGTAACCTCTCCGTCTCGGCCAACCTTCTCCCTTCCGCTGAGAAGAAGTACGTACTCTTCTCGCACTTCACAGTCGAGGGGGTTCAGTACGAGGTGGTCGTGGTCACCTTTGGAGAGGAAGGGTTCAGTGAGAACGGGTCTCCTCTCACTAAGGAGGCGGAGGAGAAGCTGGTCGCCAAGACGGTGAAGTTCTGGCGAGATCCCACTCCAGTCGACTTGTGCTCAACTGAGGCCGAACCAACCGAGAACCACCCTCACCAGACCGCGGATCTGTACAGCTACACTTTGACGCCCTGCGAGGACTGGGATTACGTGGAAAAGCCTCACCGTCTCTTCCTGGTCTCGGGCGAGTACGCTTGCGGACACTACGTCTAAACAAAATCTCCTTCGGGAGAGCTCTTCGGAGCCTTATCGAAAAACTGAGTTAGAAATGAACACTTGTCTAAGTGTTCAACATCACTTCCTTCTCTACTCAAAGATCTTCGAAGATGTCAGTAGTGAAGGTGGTCTTTGAGGAGAGTGCTCAGTACTACACTGTTGGCGAAGACGCTGAGACAAGTTGTCTCGAAGCCTTGAGAAAGGGACTGATTCTTGACTTTCAGCTGTGGCCCGCTCCCGAACACGTGCGACAACGTGAAGCCGAGTTTGCTCAGCTGGTAGAGAAGTGGAGAACACAACCACGTCGCATCTCGACTGGGGATATTCTTCTTCGAGTCACTTTCTCATTGCAGAAAACTAGGTACTTTCACGTTCCTGGGGTGCAGATTCCTCGAGCCAGAATGCTGTGTTACCAGGCTCGGAAAGAAGAACACCTCCTCTCGTACGAACCGGTGGTTTGGGCTGAGTCGCGCACTCCTGGCGAGTGGGAAAGTTTTGAGACCTTCCTGGTAGCAGTAACTCTGAAGCGAGTATTTAGAGTGAACAAAAAGAACGAGGTGAAGAAGGAGGGAAATTGAGTTAGGTTTTAATCTGAGGAACCAAAGGTACCATGTCTCGCGTTCTCACACGGCACCTCCCTCATCTACTCCCCTCCGATGAAGCTCTGGCTCTCTACTACTACCTTGAAGAGGTCGTAACGTGGGAGGCTGGAGTTCCTTCGCGAAAGGGGCCTACTCGCTTGGCTAAGCGGGTTGAGATCGACCAGTACCCCGAGATTACTCGAGTAGTGAGGTTGGCACTAGCTCGTCTCTACCCCGAAAAAAACCAAGTGGGGGTGCACGGAGTCTACCTCAACTACTATCGGGACGGGAATATGTGGACTCCCAACCACTCACACAAGGGGACAGCGCAACTGATCATCTCTCTGGGTGCGACGCGAGTACTGAAAGTAGGAAAACGGGATTACCCACTCGAGAACGGGGACGTGATCGTGTTCGGGAGTGCTGTGCACGGGGTCCCAACTCAACCAGAGGTACGAGAAGGGAGAATCTCGATCGCAGTCTTTCTCCAGAAGTAACATCCTTCGGGGTTAGTAACACCCCTTTCAGTCACAAAATTGAGACAATCCTACTTCTCATTGCCCAAGCGTAAGATCCCGCAATGCGTCTTGCTTTCGGGTACCAGAATCGGGTCGGAAAGGACACCGCCTGTGACTACTTGCTATCGCAGCACGGAGGAATCAAGCTGAGTTTCGCGTCAGCAGTTTACCAAGAAGCGGTAGAAGTGCAACGTCTTCTGGGGCTACCAATCGAGAAAGACCGAGGCTTGCTCATCTGGATCGCGGAAAGACGAAAGCGAGATGATCCCGAACACTGGGTCAAGATACTCGAGGAACAGTTGAAGGCCTTTCTTCAAGCTCATCCCGACGGGAACGTTTTTGTCTCTGACCTTCGTTTCCTTGTCGAGGAGAGGATGTTGCGTCGGTACGGGTTCACTACAGTTCAACTTCGCAGAAGAGTCGTTGTCGAGAACTGTTACGACGGGGAGAGGATGGTTTGGGACCACTTAGTCAAGAACCAAGAGAGTCCGCGCGCGTTTGAAGAGAGGTTGGACTTCCTGGTAGAATGGGTGAAGATGTCTCCTTCCGTCTCTTCTGATGCTCAGTTACTTCTCGAAACGCGAGAGTAACGCGAGGGAGCGAGATCCTTTACACCTCTCGAGGTGTGAAGAAAAGGGGGTGAAAGAGGGTTCCGAAGAACCTTTTCACCGTACCTTTCTCACCTCCACTTACACTCTCACGCTCTCCTGTGCCCGATCCTTTCGGTACTGCAGCTCTGTCTCGATCAGGTCCAAGTCCTGGTAGAAGATCCCAAACTTGGACTGCAGCTCCCGGTAGAACTGCTCAGTTGAAGGCAGCTCCTTCTCGAGATACCTGACGTCCTCGATCAAGCCATGACGGGGAATGGCAACTTTCTCTAGCAGCCCGGAAAGAGTAGAGAGGTTCGAACGTGCAGCCTGGTGCGCATTCATGGTGCTCTCGAACCCGTTCTTGATCGCCTGCAGACTCGAGTAGGAGACTCCAGTCACTCTCATGAAGACCGTGATTGACTCCCTCAACTTCGTCAGGTTCTCGAAAGAAGGAGCTCGGTCAAATTCCTCAGCCTGAGTGAGGAAGTTCTTGGAGAGCATGCGAACCTCTTCGGCGCGGACAGAGGCGAAGAACTGGACCAGAATGTCTGCGTAGGAGCAGTACTGGTGCAGACTGCCAGCAGCCTTCACCCAGGCTGGCTTCACCTTCTCGAGGGTCTCGTCAGTTTGACTGAGTTCCCGAGAAAGCACGCCAAACCGGCGCAGGTGACGGGCCCATCTCAGGCTCAAGTTCAGTTCGGAGATACTCATTGTTTGTTGGGGGTGATGAGAGGGAGGAGAGAAAAAGAAGAAGTCAATTTTAAAAATGACCTCGATCGTGATTAGGAGATGAGAAACTACTTAGAAGATGTCTGAGAGATCAGTGTGCGTTGGACACTTTTTCCGGCTCGAGGTAGAAGGTCAAGAAAGTCGTGCTGGAACTGTGGCTTCTCTAGTGAAAGCTTCACCAGCTAACCTGGAGGTGTTGTCGAGGTGGAGAAAAACTAAGAAGTACCCGGGAGTTGAGGGACTTTCACCGGAGGAAGGGAAGATTCTTCACGAGGTTCTGGGAGTGGCTCGGAAAGGACGTCTCACGCACGGGATGCGCGGTCGAGTCGGGACAGTGGTCAAAGGGAGAACAATCTACGCTCAAGCTCCTGAGAACGCCGTCACAGAGAAAGTCATTTTGAGTTGGTGGGGTCATCCTCCGCGCAAAGCAGAGGCAGACTCAGACGACGAAGGGTGCGTGGTACAATGAATTACTTCAGAGTAAAGCCCGAAAGGGTCCTTATTAGATTGTGAATGTCAAAGTAATTTACTTTAGAGTGATACTCTCCCGAGTATCACTCTAAAGTAATTTACTTTAGAGTGATACTCTCCCGAGTATCACTTCTCCTTCTTCACGCCGGCTCGAAGCTCTTCTTCTCGCTTACCTCCTCCGGGATAGTCTCCATCTTCTTCTTCGCCTCGATTGCAGCTAGTCTGGAGGCCTCAGTCATTCTTCGGTTCTCCTCGGTCAACTCATCGCGGCTCTTCACCGGCTCAGCCAACAGACCTCCGTTCTCGGCCATCCGAGTCATAGTCTCGGCCACCTTACCCGGGTCGATCCCTTCCAGGTTGATGGGGTTAACCAGAGCTGGCCCTGTCTCGATCTGAAGAGTGTCCGGGATGATGCTGAGATCGAAAGGGATCGGTCCAGCCATGTACCGAATGATGTGGTTCTTCTCCTTGGGCATCCCCACCTCCTTGCAGGCCTGCTCGTACCGACCCAAGAACTCGTTCTGGAAGCTAGGGTTAGCGATGTCGTCCTCGTCGATCAGCTTGACCGTCTGAAGGAGAGTGTCCTTGTACTTCTTCAGAGTGATGAGCATCTGCACGATCGAGAAGATCAGGTTAGCCCGCTTGGTCCGGCGCATGGTGTACCGCTCCATCAGGTCAATCTCTCCCTTCATCTCGGCCTCCTCGCGATCTTGAGCCTTCTTGCCACGCTCCTTGGCCTCCTCGGCCTCCTTGCGCTCCTGATCACGCTTGGACTTGACATCGGCCGAAACGTCCGCCCCCAGCTTAGCAGCCAGGTCGACGTTGAGAACCTCCAGAGCGTAGTCGTCCACCTCATCCCGAACCATGGGGAGAGGCTGACCCACGTACCCGTGACAGATAGCGTGATGCGAGTCTGCGTTCTGAAGAAGGAAGTTGCCGTGCGCCTCGGCGTCAATCTCATCAGGGAAAGTACCACGCACCTTTACGTACCCGAAGACACCATGCTTGTCCGGGGTTGCTCCCTGTGCCGGGATGAAAGAGGTGAGACAAACCTTCTGGTTAGCCAGCGGAGGATCGCTCCAACGCTTCTCCACAGAAGGGAAGTGACGAATCAGCTTTTCGGCCGCTGCGTCCAGCTCTTCCGGAGTCATTGTCAGTCTCCGATCCTTCTTCTTTCGAGCCTTACTCTTCTCCGTGACCGGCTTAGCATCTTGAGGGGCAGTCAGAGAAGTGTCCTCGGTATCAGTGACTGTGATCCCCTTGGCCTCGAGGGCGCGAAGGAGGTCAGGAAGGTTGACGAACTTACGAGCCATTCTCGACTTTTTACGTGTATCAAGCTTTTAACTCGCATTACTCGATCGGTTCTCGCTCCTTCACTCGATCGGTTCCTCCTCAAGTTGTCCTTCATCGCCCAGGTGCTCTAGTCTAATCACGTCGAACTTACTCACTCGGCAGAACCGTGTCCACACCTCAGGAGGACAATCACGCTTAGCCAAAGTCTCACGAGAACTCTCGCGAAGTAGCACCTTGAAGTGAGCTGTCCGCAGAGCAGTGATCTTTCTCCCCTTCATCACTGCCTTGATCTTCTGCTTGATAGCCTCCTCCTCTTCCTCGAGGCGACGCTTGTCCTCCTTGACTCGCTGCCATCTCTTCAAGAGTTCTTCGCCGCTCATTTAAGTGAGAGAACCTTTTCTTCAGATCTCATCTTTCTATGATGCTTTTTCGTGTACAACAAGACGATTTTCGCTGGGATCGTGATTAAATCCTCCCTCAAAACTCCCTTCTTTTTGATGTCTTGGACTAATTTGAGAGCGATCCTGAGCTAGTACTCAGGAGCAACTCGAGAGTTGCCCAAGCGGCGTTCTTCATCAGAAAAAAGACCCAAACAAGTCTTTCTCTCTCAAAAGATGGACCTGCACGTCCCTTGCAAGATACTAGTTCGAGCCTACACTCACTCAGCCTTGATCAGGAAGCTGCAGACCAAGGTGATCTCTACTCACCTTTGTATCACTGAAGAAGAGATTAGCTCCCTCTTGCCGCGATGCAGGTTCAACCTCGAACCTGTTCTGGTGATCGTGCACGATCCTTCGACTAAGACAGCTCGGAGTAGTGATATGCGAGCCTTGCTTCATTCTGAGTACCATATGTACGTAGTGGTGTTCTCTCCTACTCACGTTTTCCCTTCAACCTTGAGAACTCAGTTCAAGTACATTCTTCGAGGAAACTGAGTCTTCTTACACTTCAGCGACGAGGATAAACGCGGTGAACGGACTCCCGAGTGACCCATAAGCGAGGTCCCGAGTGACCCTATGAGCACGAGAATCCTCGCCATCGGTGACCTTCACATTCAACCCGACAATCTCCCTGACATCACTATCTTCCTCGCTCAGTTGCGCAAGTATCTTGAGACGCAGGTAGTGGACTTGATCGTGATTCTGGGAGACACTCTCCACACACACGAGACGGTCTACACTGTCTGCATGAACCGAATGCTCGAGTACATCAGTCTGTGCGAAGAGTTTGCCCCGACTGAAGTGCTAGTAGGGAATCATGACTGGATTCACAACGGGGCGTACCTCTCTGACGATCACCCTTTCGTGGGGTGGAGAGAGAAGCACTCTATCGTGGACCGAGTCAAGGTGAGAGAAGTGAAAGGAGAGAAGATCGTGCTCCTCCCCTACGTCCCCGACGGAAGATTCCTAGAAGCTCTTCAGACGGTAGGAGAAGAGTGGCGTACAGCTAAGTGCATCTTCGCTCATCAGCTCCTGGACGGGGCGCAGATGGGTCCGGTCGCGGCTAAGGGAGTGGAGAAGTGGGATGAATCTCATCCTCTGGTAGTCTCAGGACACATTCATGATAAGCAACGGGTGCAACCTAATCTGTGGTATACCGGCTCAGCCATGCAAGTCTCGTTCGGAGAGCGAATCGATCACACTATCTCGGTGATCGAGCTCTCTACGCCCCCTCAAATTACCGAGGTTGACATTCACCCTCCTCGTAAGCAGACTGTTTACTTGGACGTGAGTGAGGTCTCTGAGACTAAGCTTCCTTCTCGTGAGAACGTGAAGCTGAAGCTCTCCCTGAGCGGAGACGCTACCGAGTTCAAGACCTTCAAGAAGAGTGAGTTGTACTCTAAGCTGATCAAGCAGGGGATCAAGGTGGTCTTCAAGCAGAAACGCACCGTTCCTGTTTACCTCCCTACTACTCACTTGAAGACGTTCCCTGATATTCTCTACTCCTGTTGCACCACAGCTGAGATGCAACTCCTTTACGGCGAAGTGATGGGAACAGGAAACACAGAAGTGGTCTTCGAGGAGGAACCCGAGATTGTTTTTGAAGATTAAAGGTAACTCTCTTACTCAAAGAATGGAAGAGGAGAAGGGACGTGAGACGGCGATCGACGCGAGCGATGAAAAGCGTCACGAGACCAGTCTAGCCGAGGCCTCAGACGAGGAAGAGGTGCCTGTGTGCGAGGAGTGCGGAACCGAGTACACAGTTTGCTCTCGAGAGGGGAAGTTCTGCTGGTGTACTAAGCGTAAGCTCTGGGGGTTCCGAGCCCAGTGCCTTCACTGTCTCCTTTACGTGGAAGGAATCGAGTACAACGATCAATGGAAGACTTTTCGAGAGGTAGCGGAGGATGTTTGCTTAGAAGTTATCAAGAAGGGGTACCAGCACGCCATTCTGGGGGTTCAGCTGCAGACCTTTCAGACTGAGCAACCGGATACTAGGACTATACAACGCTTGTACGCGAACGGGTACGCGATGGGGACAGTAGAGTAACACTCCTGAGTGGAGTGTAACACTCCCTCCTAAGAGTGTTACCTTCGAAGATGTCTAAAATTGAGATCGAAGATGCCTAAAATTGAGATCGAAGAGTAAGGTCATTTGAAGAAGAAAGAATGGATCCTGATCAGCTCCTGAATCTGTGCCCAGCCGGGGCTAGACTGTGGCAAGCTCAACAGAAGATGATGGTTGATACTCCAAGGAGTTTTGACACCGGCCGAGACCTCTTCGTCAACAAGACCATGTGGGCACCTCTGCAGAAAGAACTCTTCTTTCAGATGTATCAACGAGGACTATTCAACTTGACTATCCTCTCGGCAGGGTCTGGAGCTGCTCACAACGAGGTAGTGATCGACCGTCTCATCACTGAGACCAAGTCGTCAGGCTCAATTCAGTGCACTGATCGCGAGCCTTGTCCCGACGCCTGTTTACCGGTAGAGAAAATCGAAGCCGTGAAAGCAGTGGAGAAGTACCCCAGTCAAGTCTTGTACCTGAGTTGGCCTACTTACACCGGGACTTGGGCCGAAAAAGCTCTGCGAGTGTTCAAGGGTGAGTGGCTGGTCTACATCGGAGAGGAAGAGGGAGGCTGTTGTGCAAACGACGAGTTCTTTCGAGTGCTTGAAGAAGAGTGGGAAGATGAAGCGTTCGTAGACAAGCAACACAACTGGTACGGGTTGCACTGTTACCCACACATTTACCGACGAAAGGCGATCAGAGGAGATTAAAGAACACCAGCTGTACGTAATGAGAGAACGGTTCGCGATAACCCGAGAGTACAGGCATCTGGAAGCTTTTCTCCTCAGCAAGGATGTCTACCTGAATGCAGCGTCGGCAGGGATACGGAAGAACGATGATCTCAGAACTCTGTAACTGGGCAAGGGCGAGAAAAGCTCAACGGATCTGTCTTTGTGCTGTTCCTACCAGTGAAGAGTTTTACCGGAGACTGGGCTTTCGGCTCCATGTACCATCTTGAACTATAACACCTCGAGAGGTGTTATGGCTCTTGTGTTTTTCATGTCCTTGATATTACTCTTCATCAGAACCCTTCCACCTTCGGCAGGCTACTCTCTTCACGTAAGGAACCGATCATTTTTCCTTGATAAGCTCTCTCCAGCAATCTCGCAAACACCTCACATCCTCGTCTGAAGAGTGGAGACGTCCCACAAACTCTTTCCCGAACAGTTTCCGGTACAACTCGAGAAGTTTAGGCCACTTCCACCCTCCTCTGCCACTGGGATAAGGAAGTTGACACAGTTTCACAGTCGAGAGCATGGTGCAAACCACCTCTTTCCCCTTGAAGAAATCTGTAATGAGGTTCTCAACCACAGTTCGGTCAAAGCGAGCGTTGTGAATCACAACTTTCTCTACTCGAGTTAAGTCCTTAGCCAAAAACTCAAGAACTTCCCCCAAGTCTTCCCCCTTCTCTTCTGCTTCTGCTTGGGTGATGCCGTGAATCGCGGTCGCCTCGGAAGGTATCTCCCACCCTTCTGGGTAAACGAGGTGGTGTTGAATCTTCTCTTCGTTTACAGCCCAAGAGATACTGACCGGGTACGGGATCTCATCTCGAGTGACTAAGCCGGTAGTTTCGAGATCGAGGAAGAGAGTCATGAAAATTGATCACTTCTTCGTGCAGTTGTCGTTCAGTATCAACCCTTAAGATGAGTGAGAATACTCTCGCTCAAAGAGCCCGAGATGCTCGGAGAAGAACTCGGGAAAGAGAGCACAGAGAGAACAGAGAACGGAGGGAGAGAGAACGGAGGGAGAGAGAAGAACCACCTCCCGAAACAGTAGCTCAGCAAGCGGCCCGTTTGGGTAAACCGTACACTACTGTCTACGAGTTCGGGAATAAGAAGAGAGACTTTCTAGAACTGAAGTGGTCCACACTGGTCGAAGAGTACAAGTACGAGCTCACCCACTGGGGGTTGGTAGATCGGTCTACCGGGAAGAAGCTGTACCCACCTCCTGGTCTGATCTCACTCCCTCACGTTAGGTACACAGCCGAGTACTTCGAGTTTGTGGGCGAAGACAATCCTCGATCAGAAGAGAAAGACAGTATCATGAAAAGAGAGCTCGAGTTCATCCCTTTCTTCATGGTTCGAGATGTACTGATCACTCCCGAGCAAGTTTACCGTGACATTCTCTACTACACTGCGGGGAAGGTATCAGACTACTCGATTCGAGAACTAGAAAGTCTGACAGGTTACGATACTACGACACTTGCTGACGCTCTCTATCGTAAAAAGAACGAGGATATCCTGAAAGAGATGGAGAAGTGGAAGAAAGAAGGGACTGACATTGCCTCGTTACAGAAAGTGTTTCAGCTGGAATTTCGGAGAGAGGAAGAAGCTACCCTGGAACAGTCTGCTGAGTTCTTGAGAGTCAAACGAGAAGACGAAGAACTTGATCGTAGAGGTGACCGTGTCAAAGACGGGTGGGACGATGAGCAAGAAGAGAAAGGACACTAAGGTCGCGAGTAAGTTAATCCTCAAGAGGATTAACTTTTCCACGCGTGGAAATAATTCTAGACACCCAAAAAGGCCGAGATGACCGAGGTGTACTCTGGGAACAAGCCACTCAAGTGTCCTCCGAACAAGGCGCGCAAGCCCTTCGTTCCACAGCCACATCAGTCTCGTGTTGCCAAAGAGTTCCTGGAGACCTCGGAGCGAGGTTTGCTCTTTTACCATGCTCTCGGGAGTGGGAAGACCTGTGCTGCCTACCTCGGTGTGGACATGTACCGAGCCACTCGAGGAAAACGGAAGGTGATCATCCTCAGTCCGGCCGCGCTGGCCTCTTCGCACCAGCACCAGTACTGTAACGTCTGCGGAGAGCACCCCTTCGAGTTTTCCTACGACTTCCTCTTCTACTCCTACAACGATCGGCAGGGGATCATGGCCAAGATCCCGGATCTGTCTGGGTGTATCGTCATCATTGACGAGGTGCAAGAGGTGATCAACGGGAAGTACAACGGTTCTAAGACGCTCAGTTACGTTTACGATCAGGTTCTCAGTGCCGTCAACATCAAGCTGATTCTCCTCTCCGGTACTCCTATCTTTCAACCGGAAGGAGCAGGGTTGATTCTCAACCTTCTCAAGCCCGGAAAGGTTCCCAGTACTGAGATGTTCATGGAGCAGATGAAAGATCCTGACTACCTTTTTCGCTTGTTCCGAGGAGTCATCTCTCACGTTCCGGTTCCCGACCCGAGTCTGTACCCCACTCGAGTGGAGCCTAACATCGAGGACTGGATCCCGATGAGTAAGTACCAGTACTCGATCTACTTTCACGCACGGGAAGGAGAGAAAGAACCGCAAAAAGGGATGGAAGAGAAGATCAAGACAGCCCTACGTCGCGGGAACTTGAAGTTGGCTAACATGCTGAAGGCTCAGCTCTTCATTCAGATGACTAAGTTGAAGTCGCGCCAGGTTTGCAACTTTGCTTACCCAGCTGAACTCCTCAACCCTGACAAGCAGCCTACTCACACCTCCGACAAGGATGCGAGGTGGTTGCTGGATGACGAACAATTCATTCACGTCGCTAACCTAGCCACTTACAGTCCCAAGATGAACAAGCTGATTGGGCGTCTTCTCACTCTCCCGGGCAAGCACATGGTTTACGGCTGGTTCAAGAGTCACTACGGCTTGTACCTGATTCAGGCTTACTTGAAGCACTGCGGCATCACCTCAGTCTTGTTCAGTGGTGATCTCTCCGACAAGCAACGTGGCCCGGTCATCGATGCCTTCAACGCCGAGGACAACAAGAGAGGAGAGAAGCAAAAGGTGATCCTGGTCAGTGGGGCTGGAGCGATGGGAATCTCCATTCTCGGGATTCGCCACTTCCACAACTTCGAGGCCGGGATCAACGAGTTCATCTCAGTCCAGGCCGAAGGAAGAGCTTTCCGTACTTTCAGTCACCACCAGCTCCCTCCCGAGGAACGGAACGTGCAAGTGTACCGCTACTTCAGCGTTCTCCCTAAGCTCGACCTCGAGGACAAACTCAAGTTGGGCGAGACGAAGTCGACCGAAGAGATGATGTACGAGAAAGGGGTGGAGAAGATGCGAGAGACCGAGTATGTCCTCAGCATGATGCGCCGGGCCTCTTTCGACTGCAGAGAGCCGTACAACCGAGCTATCACAGACTGTTACGATTACGACCAGTTCGTGGTTCAGAACCGTGACGGAGAGTACGATTTTGCGGGGATGGGAGGAGGGTTCGAGGAGAGGGGAGGAGAAAGAAAGGCCGAGGCACGTATTGAAGAGAACGTAGGGGAGGATGAGATTCCCGGGGCGATGAGAGACATCTTCTCCTTGAGTAAGGACGAGATTCTCGAAGTTTTGGAACGGAAAGGCGAGGAGAGTACTTTCCTTCAGCAAGCGGCTACGTACCTCGGTGTGATGGACGCTAGAGACAACGACCAGCAACGGCTCAAATGGCTGAAGTGGTTCGTGAACGAGTACTCTCCCACTGATGCACCCCAGTACGACAGTGCCGATCAGCAATCGAGTGACGCCCACCTCCGGGTCTTCCTCTCTTCACGAGGAGTGAACGTCTTCGGTATGAGCCGTGAAGAGATGCTGAAGAGAGTGAGAGAGATATCCGATGAGAACGAGAACTCCCCTCAGTACGATCCCAGAGAAGAAGAGATGAGAACACTCTTCTCTCTCCCTCAGAAAGAGATTCTCAAGAAGGTGAAGCAATTTTACTCACGAGAGCAGACTGATTACCTGGAACAAGTTGCCGAGTACCTAGGAGTGATGGACCCAGAAGCGGACAACGACGATGACGAGATGTTGGAATCAATCACCCAGTTCGTCAAGCGATACTACCCTACTGATAACCCTGGTGGTCCCGTGAGCGAGAAGGCGAGTGACGATCAGCTCCAAGTTTTCCTCTCTTCTCGAGGAGTGAACGTGTTCGGGTTGCGCCGGAGAGCGATGCTGACGAAAGTGAAGGAGATGGGAGGAGGGAAAAATGATCTTCTTCCTTTTTCCTTGCGAGAGGAGCACAAAGAACCGATGTCTACACCTCTCTTCGATGCGATCAAGCAAGGTGACATCCTCGCGGTCCAGCAACTATACCCGCGTTCTCTCCTCCCTCTCATGGATAAGGAGGGAGAGTACCTAGACGATGCGGCTACTTCCCAGTTCCAACAGTTCCTCTTCTTGGCTCTCGAGTACTCTCATCCTCACGTCTTCTCCTACTTGATCGGGCTGGTGCCCGAAGAGGTCGTTACGGACATGGCTCGAGAGAACATGGACGCGGTTGAGATGAAGGATCCCAGCAAGTTGGGATCCTTCCTCGACTCTCTGAACGACTACCAAGTTTTCCTCGGGATCTCACAAGAGAACCTGGTGCGGGGATTAACCCCAGAAAACGTGGCTCGGTACCAAGAGAAACTAGAAATGAAGTTCGAGAACTTTGTCCACTACTTGAACGAGGGAAAACTCTCGCTTGACCCTCAATCCACTGACTACCGGTACTCGAGACTGATCCCCAGCGAGTACCTGGCCTCGATCATCTCCAATTACGAGTTCAGTGTACACAGTGCCAAGTTCTTGTTGCAAACTCACCCTGATTTGGAAGGTCGGTTCGAGATACAAGTGAACGACCGAGTTGTCTCTTCGAGTGAGTTGTTGGCGAACGAGTACGAGAAAGGGATGACAGTGACCTTTGCATGAGACCTTTGCGTGTAATACCTCGTGGGGTAAATTACACCCGTTTACTCCTGATAAAATTGACTCTTATTTCTGAAGTCTCACCTCAGCTTACTCAATGAACATCTTCTTCCTCTCCCTCGTTCACAATCACTCTCGCAATGCTCGCTACCACTGCGACAAGCACTGTGTCAAGATGATTCTAGAGATTGCCCAGCTTTTGTGGACAGCTTGGCACTGCTACTACTCTACCCTCGATACTCACGAGACCCTGGAAGAAAAAGTAGCTCGTGAGACGAAAGGAGAAGTGAAAGTGTATCGCAAGACTCACCTCAACCACCCCATGGCTATCTGGGTGCGCCGAGCTACTCCCAACTACCTCTACGCTGTCAGTCTGGGGTTAGCTCTCTGCGCCGAGTACACTCACCGTTACGGCAAGACTCACGCTTGTCACCCTTATCTGGAGTGGTTAGCTCTTCGCCCTCCTGGTCCCACTCATACCGAGTACAAAGAGGGTACTTATCTAGCTTCTAAGACTATCCCGGTTGGGTGCACTCCAGTCCCTCTCTGTATGGATATCAAGTACAAGAGCCCTTCTCTGGTCCACTCCTACCGTCGATACTACCAACAAGGCAAGACTGAGATTGTGAAGTGGAAGGTCCGAGGTGACCCGGTTTGGTGGAAGCTTAAGCATTGAAGAGCTCGAGAGGAGGGCGAAAAGAGAAGTGAATCCTCGAGAGGATTAACTACAAAAGGTACTTTCGAACTCGAAAGCGTGAACGTGTGCATAAGCGTGTGTTGTTTATGCCCCGAAGGGCTTTTTTACTGTTTATTTTTCTTTTCTTCTTTTTACCTTCTCCGCTCCTTCGTCGCTTAGCAGTCCACCGTCCGGAAGGAGACGCGCATCTGCATCAGTTGAGTGCAGACTAGGGCGAACTGCTCAGGGGTGAACTCCACCATCACCTTCTGCTTCGCGCCAGCACTCTTGAGAGGCTCCTCGGTCTTGAGAGACTCCTCAGGTGCGCTCTTGCGTCGCTTGGTCTCCTCCTCATCAAGCTGGACTTCGCGCGCCTCCTCAGCCTCTTCCTTGGAGAGCTGAGAGAAGGCGCTGTGCGATCGCTTGGTAGGAACCGACTCAGTGTCGCTCTCGGGCTTGACCGCGTTTTCCTCGACGTATTTCCCGAACTTCTCCACGTGGTCAGCCCAAGACTCTTCGGCAGTCAAGGAGGTGACCGCCTCAGTCTTCTTCGTCTTCTTCGCGGCGAGCTTGGGCCAGGCCTCGGTCTTGGCTTCAACCTCCTCCAGACTGACCCCGGCGATCTGGGCGGCCAGGATGTCCTCGATCAGCTGCTCAGCCGTTCCGGTGGACTTGATCCGAGCGGGCTCGTCGAGGTCCTTGTGCTCAACCCGAATCTCCACAGGGGCGACAGGCTCGGAGAAGATCTTCTCGATCCGAGTCTCGTTCTTCTTCCGCTGCGGGGGGACCGCCACGTCGCGAGGCCACTTCAGGCCAGTGCGCTTGGGGTAAGTCGTGGCGTTGTCTCCCGGGTGAATGAAGTGGCAGACCCGAGTGGTCGAGTGGATGTTATAGCAGTCCTTGCCGAACTGGCAGGGGCGCAGGACCAGCTCCTCAGGGGTGTGGGCGAAGGTACACTCCTTGACACAGGGGAGCCCCTTCATGATGGCAGAGCACATGCGGCTCTTGAAGTGGGGCACCACCTCGTCCAGGTGCTTGAGAGAGTGAGAGTAGGAGCAAGCAACGCCCTTGGGGCAGGTCTGCTTCATGAGGACGTACTTGCACATGATCGTCTTTCCGGTAGAGGACATCTCGATTTTGCTTATTTCTCGGGTGAGAGGCTGAGGGTTTTTGTGTGTACCTACTCAATCCAGAGAAAAATCTGGATCAATTTTTTCTTCTCACTTTCTAGAGTTTCCTGAGTTTTCAAGATCGAGCTTGAAAGTACCTTTACTTTCAAGACGATTTTTTAAGTCTCAACGAGACTTTTCTTTTGTTCTTACGTGTCCAAGCGTTGAGCTTTCTAAGTGTCCAAGCGTTGAGCTTTCTAAGTGTCCAAGCGTTGAGCTTTCTAAGTGTCCA
>CAZRRO010000005.1:359142-368207 GCA_964602595.1 uncultured Verrucomicrobiota bacterium
AGCGTTGCGAAGTCTGAGACCCCTTCAGCCGGAGAATCACAGCGTCGTCCTTGGAGAGAGTTCCGTACTTCTTCACCTTCTTCACCTTGGGTACCGTTGGAAGGGCATCCTTGGGAGGTCCCTCTTCGACATCACCAAGACCTTCTTCCTTCTCTTCGCCCTTCTTTTCTGCAGGGGGTGGAGAAGGGGGAGAAGGGGGAGAAGCAGGACGAGCGATCTCGACCACTCCCAGCTGGATGCGGTTAGGTGTGAGGATGCGGTGAGACATTGGCTCAAGGTTTAAGTGAGAAGAGAGCGTTTAGATTTGTGTAAGGATCTCCGTCTCAAACGAAGATTACTCGACGATCTCCGTCTCAAACGGAGATCTAAGAAGACGGAAATCCGTTACGCAAGAAGACGGTAGAAGATCGGCATGATCTTCTCTGTAGTGAACTTTCGGTAAGGGTTCTCGGTGGAAGGAGGGGTGTGCGGGTACCCTCGAATCAGTCTCAGGAACTCAACCTTGTCTCGGTACACTTTGACCCTATCACCCCCCAGAAAGATGTGCTGGTTATCGTCAGTGCTGAGTGCTGGAGTGGTCAGTACCATTCTCTCCGAGATACCGAACTCGGCACAGGCCAGCCCGAACGTCTCTCCTTCTACTCTTCCGTGCACCATCGCGTCGCACCCGCTCACGAACTCCCCCTTCTCTGCCTCGGTAACTAGTTCGTCCAGAAAGAGGATGCGAGGGTGAGTGCAGAACCGATCAGTGTTGACGAAGACGAACCACACCTCTGGGAGACTCTCTATCGCTTCTGAGATGGATTCCTTGACATAATCGATCGAGAAAGTGTCTTTGCCTCCGTGCCGACCGTAGACGTAAGCTTTAGCTGGAATCCCGTGCCGAGAGCGGAAAGTCTTTCTTCCTGTTAGGGGGAGAGGGACAACGATGTGAGGGAGCCAGACTCCTCCCTTTCGGTGCGCAATCTTTTCAGAGACGACTGCGTATCTCCCGTGAGGGTGATAAGCGAAGACTGAGTGGATCAGAGTCGGAACCTTCTCAGAGATGTACTGGTCAGGGTACCCGTACTTGATCACGTAGAGGTACTGAATCTTCATCTCACCGATCTTCACCTCCACCTCAGCCATGCTCGCGAACGGAACCAGTTGAAAGAGAGCTCGAAACTTCTCCACCACTCGAGGACGGTTGGCTGGGTGAGCAGGGTTGTAGAAGATCACAGAAACTCCTGTCTGCGCGTGAGCTCGAGCGTACTCGTACATAGCTACTGTAGTCCCTCTCTCGCAGAGGTGCGGCTGAAGGAACCCTATCACGGATTTAGAGATCGACATCTTTCCGAACTTTCCAAGTAAGTTACTCGTTTAAAACTGATGTGAATTTTCCCTACACTCCCACTCGGAACTTTGGCTCACTGTTGAGGTGAACATGGAGAAAGTCCCCGAGAATGTACAGGAGAAAGTCCAAAAAGCTATTCGAAGGTACCATGAGAAGAGACAACGCACCATTCAAAATTTCTGGATCAAGAAAGTTCGGTACCATACTCGTAGACTATCTGCTGTCGTGAAACCACGTGTAGGGGGTAGATTCGTGAAGAAAGAAAAATGATCCGAGTTTTTAAGACCAAGATGTGAGGTACTCTTAAACACCTCTTTTCACTACAAAGAACACGAAAACGCAAATGAAGTACCTCCTCTTCCTCCAGTCTGGTCACACTCTCTTCCGTTCCGCCGACTTAGGCGAAGTGGTCTGCTTCGGGTTTCCTGAGGCTAACACCGAGGAGGAACTAGCTACTTACGCCGAGTGGGAGTTCTCTCTGGCTCTCTTCGACTCGATCATGTTCGACCCGAAGGACATTAACCTCACCAACTGCAAGTGTTGCCAGTCACGGTGGAACAAGCTGACACCGCTCAGTACTCCGGAGGAGGTAATCAAGAAGGTGGGGAAGAAGTACACTGTCATCTACACCCTACACAAGGCGCAGTCTTGGGTTCAGTCGTGCCTCAATCGTCCTGAGAAGCTCCAGACCATCGAGGAGGTTTGCACTCTCATGTACCGTCAACGGCAGCGTCGTTTCTTCGACGAGATGATCACCACTGAGGACGAACTCCCTCACGGGGTATGGTCTTCTTACTCCAAGATGGTCCCTTCTCGACTTCTCCCCATCAGTCCCTCGCGCAGTCGTCACGCTTTCGTGCTGGCTTGAGTTTCTTCAGAAAAGTACCGAGTTTTCTTGATACCCGACAGGGTATAAAGTTAACTCTACTCCGAGACCTCCTCCTTAACGGGAGGACGACTCCTTCGCGATCTCTTCTTCCCGTTCCACTTCAGGTCGAGGTACTTTCTCTCTTCGTCCCAGCACGCCTCCACCACGATCCCGTTCACACCAGTGTCCCAGTAAGTCAGGTAGCAACCGTGCTCAGGTTTGGAGAGTTCTTCTTCAACTCGATCCAAAATAGAGCCCATCCCTTGATCTCTCCAGTGGTCCGGGTTGTCCTTAGTTCCCTCAAGAAGGAAGGCGATGCTGGACCCTTCTTGAGTGTCAGAGACCACTTTCCCGGTCGGGAGAATGCGGTCAGCAAAGTGGTAGATGAAGAGGTTAGTCTTGACGTACTTCTTCTCAGCTGCCTCATCCACTTTGTCCTTCCACTCCTTCATGATGGTTTGGTACAGCTTCTCCAGGAGCTCCCGGTAGTACTGCTGGGAGCTCTCCTGCATCTCTCTGCTCTTCTCCCTCTTTCCTGCGTTGGCAATGTTACTAGCCAAACGAGCCCTTTCTGCGAGTGTGGGACGAGCTGCCTTTCTCGGCTGAGTGCTCGGCTTCTTCACGGTTTTGACTTCCGGGGTACTCTCTCTCGAGAGATCTTCCTCTCTCAACGCATCCTCTTGTTCGCACAAAGTAGCCCAGTCCATTTTCGGGTTACCGCTCAGGTTACCGCTCGGTTCTCCGCTCATCTTGCTTCTCGTCTTCTTGACCTTTCGATCTTTTTGTGTTGTTTGTCTCCCCGAATCGGTTCTCGAATCAATTTTGTGAATTTTGTGCAAAGAGAGGGTGCTTGAGTGCCTCTTTTGAACTGATCCGCTCGTCTGGGTTGACACGCAAGAGTTTCTTCAACAAGCTCTCCGTTTCTTTAGCTTTGAGGTCGCTGAGTGTGTAACACAGTCGTTGGTAATCTACGCTTCCTCGTAGAATCTTCTGGTACAGTTTTTTGAGATCCTTGTCTTCGAAAAGACGCGTGCCGGTCAGCAAGCTGTAGATGGTTACTCCGAGTGCCCACAGATCGACAGGGGCGTGACGAGGTTGACGAAGAATAGTTTCCGGAGCGATGTAGTGAGCAGTCCCGCACAACCCTTCGTGGTCGATCTGACGCGTCATCATGTCGAAGTCTCCGATCTTGGCTTGGTCATTGGCGTGGATGAAGATGTTCTCAGCCTTGATGTCTTGGTGCACGTACCCTAACTCGTGCAAGTACGACATCCCTTTGAGAACATCTTGAAAGTACTTGAACATCTTGGCAGTCGGTACTCCCTTCTTCAAAATAACCAGGTCAAAGAGGTCACCTTTCGAGCAGTACTCGTAAATGAGACACCACTGATGAGGTGTTTGGAAGTGTTCCACTATTTTGACCACGTTAGGGTGGTCGAACTTGAGCTGATCGGAGATGGTTTTCTCCATCCACCTGATGACTTTGCCTTCGTTGATCACCTTGGCTACATACTCAATGTCGTCTTTCTTAACCAGGTAGAACACTCCGTACTTGGAGTCAACCTCCATTCTATTCCTAAACTCGTAAACTTTCTCAGCCTTCTCCATCTTCTCTTTTCATTTGTAAACTTCTTTTGAGATAGTGATCATTTTGGTGCTTGAGGTCAGATGGACCCAAAAAATGATTCTCTTTTTGTGTCCCTCTCTCTTCATCATTCGCAAGATTCAAAATGGCTCACGAGAAGAAAGAAAAGGCTGAAACCTACAAAGTTGTCCCTCAACCCCCGGAAGTGAGAGTGGAATTGTTCCTGCACCAACGCGCTAACATCTTCCGGATGGAAGAGATGGAGAGGACTAAGCGTATCACTTTGCGTCGCAACGCTCACCAAGAAGAGTACATCGAGGGGAACGTCAGTGTACTGGGGGATCCCCCGGGCACCGGCAAGACTCTGACGATGTTGAGTTTGATCTCTCGCGACAAGATGAAGTCGGACGACTTGATCAGCCACACCACTACTCAGAGGTGCTCCAACACCAACGGCTCCATTCGAGTGATGGTGAAGGAGACTTTCGCGGCCATTCAGACTACGCTGATCGTGACCAGCCTGAGCATCTTCCACCAGTGGGAGAGCGAACTCAAGCGCGTCTCGAGTCTGAAAGACTCCTACAAGATGGTGCTCAAGCGTGCCGACTGTGTGGATCTGGACCAGTACCGAGTGGTCATCTGCACCGTCAACGTCTACAACGAGTTGGCCAACAGGTACGAAGGTGTGGTCTTCAAGCGCTTCGTCTACGACGAGATGGACTCGGCCTACATTCCCAACATGGCCTCTCTTCGCGCGAGACACTACTGGTTTTTCAGTGCCACCTTCGCCGAGGTACTCACCACTATCCTCCGCTCGCGCAAGGTCCACTTCATGAAGCAGCTCTTCGCCAACATCATCACTGACGGGACCTACGACAAGCACACTCTGCTCCAGGCCATCACGGTGATCTCGCCCGAGAAGTTGCGCAACGCTCACCCGGTCCCTGACAAGTACGAGACTATTTACTACACGGCCAAGAAGGCCCCGGTACTGCAGTTCCTTTCTGGGCAGATGGACGAGACCGTTCGCGAGATGCTGGAGAGTGGGAATGTGGCTGGGGCTGTTAAGCACCTGGGCGGGAAGGACTCGGACCAAGACATCGCGCACCTGCTTAAGCAGCGAGCCCAACGCAAACTCGAGGAAGCCGAAGAGAAGGTGGAGAAGTACCACCGCGAGGAGAAGAAGGAGCTGGAGACTGAGTGGAAAGGACGTCTGAACGAGGCCCGAAAGGACTTGAGAGAAATCGGGGAGAGGATCGGTCAGATCGAGAAGGAGCCGTGCATCGTCTGCTCCAACGAGATGAAGCCCATCATCCTCTACCCTTGTTGCCAGAACATCACTTGCGGAGCCTGCGCGGCGGGGTGGAAACAGAAGGACAACACCTGCCCCTTCTGTCGTCACGACAACCCTGACATCGTCATCCCACGAGGAGAGTGCAAGGTTAACGAGAACGTGCAACACGCTGTAGAGACGCTCGGAGACAAGTTCGGACAACTTCTCGACATCTGCACTAAGGGGAAGAAGGTGTTGATTTTCGCCTCACACGACAACTGCTTCAAGCCCATCGTCCAAGCTCTCAAAGAGGCAGGAGTGAGCTGCTCGACACTGATGGGGCATGTGAGCCAGCGCACCAAGTGTCTGAACGCTTACACCCAGGGAGAGACCAAAGTACTGATCCTGAACAGTCGAGAGAACGGGGCTGGTCTCAACCTTCAGAACACTACCGACATCATCCTGTGGCACCTGATGCCTATCCCCATCGTCAAGCAGAACATCGGGCGAGCGTTGAGGTACGGGTTGGACCACCCACTCAAGGTCCACAAGTTCTACACTCAGAACGAGGAGAGTTACCAAGGAGCCGAAGAGGAGTAAAGAAAAGACACAAAGAAGAAGGTAAGGAGCTACTCTAACACCCCGAGGGGTATTAGACACGCTCACCTACTCTTAACGATACTCACCGAGTCACTCGACTCTCAACCCATCCCAAACATCCGCCGGTACAGCCCGAGCTAGACTAGTACCCAGGTTAATTTGCCACTTCTTAATCTTCTCAAATGGTGGGAGACTGTTGCGCATAGTCAGAGACTGGTGCCAGCTACTTGAGAAGATGACTCTCCCTGTCTCGTCCAGCCCCGAGAGGTCGAAGAACCACTGACTGTTGTAGGGCGAGAAGACGCTGGAAGAAGGGACGTTGTTACTGTACACGTCTCTCAGGGTGGCGTGATCACCGTTTCGGTACCGGAAAGTGGTGTTTGAAGAGAAGCGATGCTTAGTGGCCTGACTCGAACTCAAGCGAGTATTCAAGGGGTGTCTCCACTTCCACCAGATGTAAGTCAGCACTACTGCTACCGCGACCGAGATGACAAGGTGGTGCATTCTCAGGGAAACCTCTTTCGGTGCTGAGTCTCCTTTAAAGAAGAACAAAAATTTCTCAACACCCCTGTTTCAGTACGTTAGTACCCCCCTCAAACTCAGTCGCAGTCCCCAGAGCCATCACGTTACCCCGAATAGAAGTGCCCGGACCTGTCTTGATCTTCTTGTCCCCGAAGACGGTACAGTTGAACAACTGCACTGTAGTGTCACTGTCTTGAGTCTCGAAGAGGTTGAAGGTGTCTGCGTCTCCGATCACGTCAGTCCTTTTGCAGTCCAGCACACTCTTCTCGACCCAGGCACACCCCTTCAGAGCACAAGTGTCCAGTACACAGATGGCTTCGCTGACGTGGAGAGCGTACTCTTTCTCTTCGTTATCGAGGCTACACATTCGGGCCACTAGGTTAGCACTGAAGACCTGAGTTCCCTTCTCGACAGTAGTGTGAAAGAGGTAACTGTCTCCCCCTTCGAAAGTAGCTCGTTCGACTACACAGTTCTCGATACTACGGTTCCCTCTCACTATCATTCGAGTCGTTTGTAGGTTGCGAATCACCCCGTTCCCGAGCAGTGTCAAAACACCTTCCACACGCACTACCCCGTTCCCGATCAAGTGCACTCCATCAGGAACTGTCACGTTCTCAGTGTAGACTCCTTCAGGGATTTGCACGGTTCCTTCTTTCTGAGAGGCAATCATAGCAGTAATAGTGAGCGGGCTTTTCTTGATGGTATCAAGTGAAACTCGCGAGGTCTCGATCACGAGCGCATGAGTACCGTTGTGAACACGGAACGACATTCTTGTTGAAGAGAGGCTAGCTTAAATTCGTGCTCACTCTCTCTCATTCCCGTACTCTCACCTCCATCTCTCGCACGTACCGTGAAGAAGACTCTCTCATCACCTCCAGAGTGTCGCGACGAACTACTCTCTCCACCCCAGAATGCAACAACATTCGCACTCCGGCCTCGAGTTCTCCACTCAGAGAAAGAGACTCTTTCCTCCCTAGTAAAAAGGCATCTAGACAAGAGTGCGTCCCAATCAGGGTCTTGATGTTTACTCTCCCCGACTCTAACATTACTCGCATACTCCTCAAGTCACGGTTCTCACAAACGGCTTGGAACGCGGAAGTCTTGTCGTAACTCGACTCGAAGATGTGGCGATGTTCTTGATTCAAATCAAGGTCGAATTCTTCCAACACACTCTCAGTTACTCCACCCTTGGCGAGTAGAACAGCAAAGACCTTGAGAGGGTGAGTGTACTCGAGAAACTCTCGGTAGTTTTGAGTGGTGACCAGATCGTACAACGAGTCCATTTACTTCTTGACTCCTTTCTCAAAGAGGTCTCATTTTTCCCGAAGATGAAGTGTCACTTTCGGGGGTTCTATCTTAACCGTCATCCCTCTCCCGTCTTGAAGGAGAAAGACATCTGGTTCGTCGGTTGCCTGAAAGGGGTAACTTACCTCAGGAAGACGACGGTAATACCACTGTAGTAGTTCCCGTTGTATCCACTCCAGATCGTTTCTTGGTTCCCACATTTTGTTCCACTCCTCCAGCGTAAGGTCGTGTAGTCTTCGAAGACGAGATTGTTCTTTCCCTGGATGACATTCTGAGTGAGAGGAACAGAACCCGTTAGCTTGTGCTTCCTTCCCGCAAAGAGCTCCTGCTTCTTTTCCCTTTTGCATGGTGTGGTAACACTGCTTCGTTTCCATGATTGATCTTCGTTGAAAAGGGAACACTTCTTTTCGAACACGATCATTTTTTTCAAACAAAGGGTTGTAACTTACCCCTCAGGATTTACACTTCTACTTGATCTTGCTCGAACACATCGGGCAGACCCCCTTCATCTTCTCAACGCAACTTCGGCAGTACTTCCCTACACACCGATCGCAGTACTTCTCTCCTTTCTCAACGCAGACAACGCAAACTCCCTCGTCTTCAAGGTACTCGCGCGCTCGAGGAATGACGAACTTCTCCTCCTCTGGAACCTCAAGATTGCGTCCTTCCGGATGATCGGGAATATACTGGTAACAAAGTCCGTTGTTGAGCATGTAGGCGAAGGTGTCCATGTAATCTTGTTTGATGATGAAGATCAGGAAGACGCCCTCGCGTCTTAGCACTCCTCGACAGTCGTCCAACTCGTTCAAGAAGGAGTCAATGCCCGACAACTGTCGAAGAGTGAGAGTGTTGAGGGACGGAGGTGGGAGACGAGAGTATCATCTCCAGAAAGTGTCGAAGGACTCAGACTGATTGAGCTTGGAAGCTTTCTCCATTCAAGAGGAAAAGAAGAGCAATCAATTTCTCCCTTCTCAGCTTAAACCCTTCTCTCCTCCTTAAAGGATCTCTCTTCCTCAAAGGAATGCCGACGTTCCCTCTCGCTCTGGGAGCATCTCAGAACAAGAGCCACCGTGGCTTCACTACCGGGAGCACCATCCCGGTCTGTTTGACTGTGGCTGACATTCTGACCGATCCCGAGTCTCAAGAGTACTTGGAGAAGCTGGAGGAAATTTCTCTTCTGCTTCGAGCAACCAACAAGTGTCTGGATGAGTGGGAAGAGTCTCAGTCACGTACTCGTTTCTCTTCTGCACTCTTCAACTGGGTCTGCCCGAAAAGAACTCCTCTGGCCGACTATGATGCCGAGGAAGTGATCGAGTACGTTCGTGCCAAGACTGCTCTCTTCATGCAGCAACTGGTGGCTATGACTCCTAATCAGGACATCGAGGAGAAGAAGGGAACGGGAGTGTACCAGATCGCTTTCCTTCATCATCTTCAGGATGCCTTGTTGGTACAGCAACTTCAGTTCAAGACTATTGCGCGGATTCAGCTTCGGTTCTTGACTGAGAACGACGATGAGGCGGTTACCGATGAGGCGGTTACCGATGAGGCGGTTACCGATGAGGCGGTTACCGATGAGGCG
>CAZRRO010000006.1:0-354597 GCA_964602595.1 uncultured Verrucomicrobiota bacterium
CGCCATAACCCAGCCCCCTCAGGTTTGCTTTGATGGCCTGCTCCAGTTTCGCGGACTCGGCGAACTGGGCGTGCAGTTCAGCGACGAGGCGCGGCATCTTTTCCTCGAAGGGGTCGCCGTCGTCTTCGACTTCCTCGGCGCCGACGTAGCGGCCGGGCGTGAGGACGTGGCCGTGCGCGGCGATTTCGGCGGTGGTGGCGGATTTGCAGAAGCCGGGGATGTCGGAATACTCCCGCAGAGGCGCAGAGGCGCGGAGGGTTTCAGAATCCTTTTTCTTCTCTGCGTCTCCGCGTCTCTGCGCGACATCATCTCCTCGCCACGCGTGGTAGGTGGAGGTGATTTTCTCCAGGTCGGCGTCGGTCAGCTCGCGGTGGACGCGGTCGATGAGGGTGCCGAGTTTGCGGGCGTCGATGAAGAGGGTTTGCTGGCGGCGGTCGCGAAAGCCGCGTTTGGCGTCGGCGGCTTTGTTTTTCGCGAGGAACCAGAGGCAGACGGGAATCTGCGTGCTGTAGAAGAGCTGGCCGGGGAGGGCGACCATGCAGTCCACGAGGTCGGCCTCGATGAGGGCGCGGCGGATGTCGCCTTCGCCGGACTGGTTGGAGGACATGCTGCCATTGGCGAGGACGAAGCCGGCCATGCCCTGCGGGGCGAGGTGGTGGATGAAGTGCTGCACCCAGGCGAAGTTGGCGTTGCCCTTGGGCGGGACGCCGAACTGCCAGCGCACGTCGTCGTCCTTCCGGAACCAGTCGGAGTCGTTGAAGGGCGGGTTGGCGAGGACGTAGTCGGCGCGGAGGTCGGGATGCTGGACGTTGCGGAAGGTGTCGGCGTGTTCCTTGCCGATGTCGGCCTCGATGCCGCGGATGGCGAGGTTCATGATGGCGAGGCGGCGGGTGGTGGCGTTGCTCTCCTGGCCGTAGATGGAGATGTCGCCGAGCTTGCCGCCGTGGGATTCGACGAATTTTTCCGACTGCACGAACATGCCGCCGGAGCCGCAGGCGGGGTCGTAGATGCGGCCTTTGTAGGGGGCGAGCATTTCGACGAGGCAGCGCACGACGCAGGACGGGGTGTAGAACTGGCCGCCGTTCTTGCCCTCGGCGCTGGCGAAGCGGGTGAGGAAATACTCATACACGCGGCCGAGCAGATCGACAGAGCGGTGCGTCTTTTCGCCCTCGCTGGCGGCGGTGAGGCTGATGGTGGCGATGAGGTCGATGAGTTCGCCGAGGCGGTGCTTGTCGAGGCCGGGGCGGGCGTAGTCCTTGGGCAGGACGCCTTTGAGGCGCGGGTTGTCGCGCTCGATGGCGACCATGGCGTCGTCCACGGTCTTGCCGATGGTGGGCTGCTTGGCGTTGGCCTGGAGGTGGGACCAGCGGGCATCGGCGGGCACCCAGAAGACGTTCTCGGCCTTGTATTCGTCGGGGTCTTCGGGATTGGCCCCGGCGTAGTCGCCCTCTCCGGCGAGGAGCTTGGCGCGGTGTTCCTCGAAGGTGTCGGAGATGTATTTGAGGAAGATGAGCCCGAGGACGACGTGCTTGTATTCTGCCGCGTCCATGTTGTTCCGCAGCTTGTCGGCGGCGAGCCAGAGCTTGGCCTCGAAGCCGATGGTGGCGGTGGAGTCTTTGGGCGCGGACCTGGCTTTGGCGGCGGGTGGCATGGGCTGACGGTGCGGAAACGCTACCGGGCCAAGGGGCGGCCTGCCAAGGGGTTTGGCAGGCCGTGGGCGCGATTCGGTCCGGGCCGGAACCGGGGCGGGCCACCGTCGGCCAAGGCGAGCCGGATGGCGTTGGCGCGGGGCGAAAACGCGTGCGCCCACGCCGCGGGCGCACGCACCCGTGCCAAGTGTGCGCGCACCCGCGACAAGTTTCCGTGCGCCCCCGTCAAGTGTGTGCGCAACCGCATCAAGTTTCCGGGGACACGCGCTAAGTTTCCGGGGACACGCGTTAAGTGTGCGCGCGCTAACGCCAAGTCTGTGCGCGCACTTGGCGTGGGTGCGGACGTTCGCGCGAGTCCGGCGTTGGCAGTAGTAACGTTACCCGGCTCCGATTCTCCGAATCGACACCTCACCCCAACCCTCTCCCCGACCGAGGCGGAGAGGGAGAAGCCACTGCGGCGTTGGTGGTCCCGGAGGTGCGGCGGCGCTGCTGCGCCGTCGGGAATACTCCGGAACTTGGCCGATCGTTGAGCGTCCAGCGCCCAGCGCCAGGTTGCGCACTACCGGCCGGGCGGCAGCCCGGCCCCACCGGGAGCCGGCCCGGGGCGGCCCGGCGCGCTCACCCCGACCGAGGCGGTGCTCGTCCCGGGGGAACCACTCCCGGCGGGACGCCGGCAGCACGTTCACAGCCCGCCAGGCGGATTTGCCGTTCGACACCTCACCCCAGCCCTCTCCCCGACCGAGGCGGAGAGGGAGAAGAAAACGAGGCCGGCATGGGCCGGCGTTGGACAATTCCGGCTTAGAATCCGGCCCGGCGTCTGCTAAACTGCCCTTATCGTGCATCCATTTCCCCTGTCCGTTTGGGTTGGCCGTCGGCCCTTGCTCCCCTTCCTTGCCGGCTCCGCCCTGCTGGCGGCGGCCGGCCTCCGGGCCGATGTGCGGATCAACGAGCTGTTTTACCATCCGCCAAGCGAACTCGACCGGGAGGAATGGATCGAACTGGTCAACACCGGCACGAACGCCGTGGACGTCGCCGGGTGGAAGTTCACCGAAGGGGTCCGGTTCACGTTCCCGGCCGGCACGCAGATTCCGGCGGGCGGATTCCTCGTGGTGGCGGCCAATCCGGCGGTTTTTGCCACCAACTACCCGACCGTCACCCACTTCGTCGGTGGCTGGGACGGCATCCTGTCCAACTCGGGCCAGCAGGTGCGGCTGGTGGACGCGGCCGGGAAGTCGGTGGATTCGGTCCGTTACGCCGATGACGGCGACTGGGCTGACCGCGTGCGCGACGTCGTGGACTACGGCCATCGGGGTTGGGCCTGGGAATCCAAGGCGGACGGTTTCGGCGCCTCGCTGGAACTCCGGCAGCTCGCCCTGCCCAACGGCTTCGGACCGAACTGGTCCGCCAGCGGACCGCTCGGCGGAACCCCCGGCGCCGTAAATTCCACCGCCACGACCAATCTGGCACCGATCATCAGCGCCACACGGCACCGCCCGCTGGTGCCCAAGTCCACCGACGCCGTGGTGATCACCAGCACGCTGCTGGACGAGGCGGCAGCGAGCCACCTGACCGTGCAGCTCCACTGGCGGGTGGACGGAACGGTGCCGTTCACGGCCCAGCCGATGACCGACGACGGCTTGAGCGGCGACGGCGGGCCGGGTGATTCCGTGTTCGGCGCGGTGATCCCGCCGCAGGCCAACGGCGCCATCGTGGAATTCTACGTCACCGCCGCCGATGCCGCGGGCTATGGACGCGCGTGGCCGGCCCCGGCGCGGGTGGACGACGTGGCCCAGCAGGCGGCCAACGCGCTGTTCCAGGTGGACGACGCGGCCCCGACGGCGCCGCTCCAGCCGGGCGAACTGCCGCGCTACCGCCTGATCCTGACCGCCGCCGAACGGGCCGAGCTGGAATCCATCAACCGCAACACGCCCGCCGCGCCGTTCCCACAGCCGGCACCGTTCAACGACCAGACCCGCAGCCACGCCCAGTTCAACGCCACCTTCATCTCGGTGGACGGCACGGGCACGGAGCTGCGTTACCTCATCGGCGTGCGCAACCGGGGCAATGGTTCCCGGACCAAGTCGCCGGCCGGACTCCGGCTGCACCTGCGCAACGACGACCTCTGGAACAAGTCGAGTGCGCTGAACCTGAACAGCCAATACACCCCGGCGCAGCTCCTCGGCAGCGCGCTCTACCAACGGGCCGGCCTGGCCGCGGCGGATTCCCGACCGGTGCAGCTACGGGTCAACAACCGCGACCTGCAGACGGCCGGTTCGCCGAACTTTGGCTTCTACGTGGCGAACGAGGTCATCAACTCCGAGTTTGCGGCGCGGGCGTTCCCCGAAGATTCGTCGGGCAACCTTTACCGGGGCATCCGCCTGACCGGCGACGGCGCCGACCTGGCGTTCCAGGGGACCAGCGCGGAGCCTTACCGGGCCAACTACTTCAAGCAGTCCAATACCTCGCAGGACGACTGGCGGGACCTGATCGAGCTCTGCCGGGTGCTGGACCAGACGACGGAGGAGGAATTCGCCGCGGAAGTCCGTCGCACGGTGAACCTGGATTCGTGGCTGCGGTATTTTGCGCTCGAAACCCTGGTGGACAACAAGGAGACCGACCTCGGCAACGGCAACAACGGCACGGGCGAAGGCGACGACTATCACCTGTATTTCGGCCGGACCGATCCGCGCGCCCGGGTGGTGCCCTACGACCTCGACACGATCCTCGGCCTCGGCGACTCGTCGTTCAACGTCAACGACGGCCTGTTCCGCATGGCGGCCAATCCGCAGGTGGCGCGCCTCGTGAAACATCCGGAGTTTGTCCCGGCCTACTACGCCCTGCTCGTCGGCCTCGCCCAGCGTGACTTCGCCCCGGAACACTTCAACCCGCTGGTGGACGAGGTGCTCGGGAGCCTGGCCACCGAATCGGTCCGGCAGAACTTCAAGGACTTCGCCGCCGCCCGGCGGGCCAGCGTCCTCGCGCAGATTCCCCTCCGGCTGACGGCCACCAACACGACCGCAACCTTCGCCAACAACACCTACACCACGGCCGGGACCACGCTGGCGCTGCACGGGTTCGCCCACGCGGTCACGACCCGCTCCGTGCGGGTTAACGGCGCGCCGGCCTCCTGGTCGGCTTGGGACGCGGCCTGGACCAACACCGCGGTCGCCCTGCACGCCGGCGTGAACCGGGTGCTCGTGCAGGCGTTCGACGCGACGCAGACCGAGACGGAACGGCTCGTGGTCAACGTGATCAGCACGGCAGCCGACGGTTCCAACGTCGCCGGCACGGTCGCCGCCAACACGGCGTGGACGGCGGCCAGCAGTCCCTACCATGTGACCGCGTCACTGACCGTCGCCAACGGCGCGACGCTGACGATCGAGCCCGGCGTCACGGTTTACCTCGCTGCCGGCGCCAACTTCACCGTGGCCAACGGCGGACGGCTCCTGGCCGAAGGCACGGCGACCGCCCCCATCGTCTTCGCCAAGGACCCGGCGGCGGCCGCGAACTGGGGCGGGCTGACCTTGAACGGCGGGGCCGGTTCGCCCGATACCCGGATCACCTACGCGCACTTCGACGGCAACGGCAGCACGGCCATCCACACCACCGGCGCCACGGTGGTCCTGGACCACCTGACCTTCGGCAACCCGGCGAAGCAGTATCTGTCGCTCGACGGGTCGTCGTTTGTCGTCAGCCACTGCCATTTCCCCGCCCCGACGGCGGAGTTCGAGCCCCTGCACGGCAACGACGGCATCAAGCCCGGCGGCGTGGGCATCCTGCGACACTGCTTCGTGGGTGCGCCCCGCGGCTACAACGACGCCTTCGACTTCACCGGCGGCAACCGGCCCGGCGAGCCGATCCTCCAGATCATCCACAACGTGTTTGCCGGCAGCGGCGACGACGAACTGGACCTCGACGGCACCGACGCGTGGATCGAGGGCAACCTCTTCCTGCACGTCCACAAGAACGGTTCGCCGGATTCCGCCAGCGCGGTGAGCGGCGGCAGCGGCGGCGGCGAGACCAGCGAGGTGACGGTCATCGGCAACCTCTTCTACGACTGCGACCAGGCGGTGACGGCCAAGCAGGGCAACTTCTACACGGTGCTCCACAACACCATCGTGCGCATCACCCGGGAAGGCGGCCTCGACACCAAGTCGGCGGTCCTGAACCTCGCGGACGACGGCACCAGCGCCGGTGCCGGGTTCCTGTTCGAGGGCAACGTGATTGCCGCCGCGGAGGCGCTCACCCGCAATTACAACGCGACCGCCAGCACGGTGACCTTCCGCGACAACGTGCTGCCGTTGCCCTGGACCGGCCCGGGCACCAACAACCTCGAACAGGCCCCGAACTTCGTCCACCCGCCGGCCTTGGCGGAAACCTTCTTCGACGACTTCGAGTCCGCGCAGGTGCTGCGCGAGTGGTTCCGGCAGACGCCCACCTCCTACACTGCGCGGATCGCCGGCTTCGATGGGAAGCGCGGCGTCCGCCTGACCGGCGCCCCGATGGGGGTCACCCGCTTGGACACCGCGGAGATCCGCGTCGGTCCGCTCGTGACGAACGGCGTCCCGGCAGTCTGGGCGGACGGCGCCGGCTTCCCGCGCTACCGTTGGCGGCTGGATAACGGCGCGTGGAGCGAACCCGTCGCCGGCACCGAACCCATCCGCCTGAGCGGGCTCACCGAAGGCCCGCACCGGCTGGAAACGGTGGGCCAGAACGACGCCGGGCTCTGGCAGGATTCACCCCTGCTCGGCGACGACGCCGTGGCAGCCAGCGCGGTCGAATGGACCGTCAGCCAGACGCTTTCGCGAGTCGTGCTTAATGAAATCTTGGCGCGCAATGACGGGCTGGCGCAGCCCGATGGAACCACGCCGGACTTCGTGGAACTCTTCAATGACAGCGCGCAGCCGCGGGACTTGGCTGGCTATGGCCTGGGCCGCGACGTCGCCCTGCCGCCGGCGTTCCGCTTCCCCGCCGGGACGATCATGCCGCCGGGCGGCTACCTGGTGCTCACGGCCGATCTCGACGCCGGCTCCCGTCCGTTGAACCTGCCCTTCTCGCTCCGGGCCTCGGGCGACACGTTGGTGCTGTTCGCCCCGGATGGCGCGGTCGCCGACGCGGTGACGTTCGGTCCCCAACTGGCCGACCGCTCGATCGGCCGCTGGGATGGCGGTGCGAATATCCCGTGCGGCAATCGGCAGTGGACGCTCGGCTCACCGACATTCGGCGGCCCGAACGCGCCCATCGCCCTCGGCGAGGTGGAAGGACTCAAGCTCAACGAATGGCTCGCCGCCTCGGCGACGCAGTTCGCCAGCGACTTTGTCGAACTCTACAACCCCGGGGCCCTGCCCGTGCGCCTGGACGGTGTCTTCCTCACCGACAATCCCGTGGGCCTGCCGCTGCGCCACGGCCTGCCGCCGCTCAGCTTCGTGGACGCCCGCGGTTACCTCGCGCTGACCGCCGACGGCGACGCCGCCGCGGGGGGCGATCACCTGTCCTTCAAGCTCGCCGCCGAGAACGGCGTCCTCCAGGTGTCGCTGGGACAGGACCTGTGTGGTTTCCCGGGACCCACCACGCTGCTGTCGGTGCTCGATACGATTTTCTACGGACCGCAGTTCGCCGATGTCGCCCAGGGTCGCAGCCCGAACGGTTCCTCGACGCTCCGGTATCTGCCCACGCCCACGCCCGGCGCCGGTAATCCCGGCGGCGCGGCCGGCGAGACCAACGTCACGACCGTCACGTTCGACCTCGTGACGTTTACGAATGCCTGGCACTACTTCCAGGCCGGCGCACCGCCGGCCGGGTGGCAGACGCCGGAGTTCAACGACACCGCCTGGCCGCAGGGCAATGGCCTTTTCTACGTGGGCAACGACTCCTTCACGGTGCCGAAGAACACGACGCTCACGCTCGGGAAATCGGCCTACTACTTCCGGACCCATTTCAACCCGGCCACTAACCATCCGGCGGCGATCCTACGTCTCCAGACCCTGATCGACGACGGGGCGCTGGTGTGGCTCAACGGCCAGCCGCTCTACCGGCAGAACCTCACGCCGGCGACTCCAGCCTACGGGGACTACGCGACCTCCACGGTCAGCACCGCCGCGCTCAACGGCCCCAATGACGCGCCGTCCGCCGCGCTGCTGCCCGGCGACAACGTGCTCGCGGTCGAGGTGCACCAGGCCAATTCCGGGAGCAGCGACCTCACGTTTGCGCTCCGCCTGTTCCAGAGCCTGAGCCGCACGAACATCGGCGGCAGCCTCCTGCCGCCGGTCATCAACGAGGTGCTGGCCCGCAACTACGGCCTCGATGAGGGCGACGGCACGCATTCCGAGTGGATCGAGCTCTACAATCCCAACGAGCAGACGATTGAACTCACCGGCCTCGCACTCACCGATGATCTCGCCCAGCCGGAGCGGTTCGTCTTCGGGGACCGCACGACCCTGTTCGGCCATTCATTCCTGCGCGTCCGCCTGGAACGGCTGGAAGACACCTTCGGCCTCGGCTTCTCGGACTACCTCGCCTACTTCAAGCTCGATGGCGACGGCGACCAGGTCTACCTGCTCGACACCAAGGCCAATTCCCGGGCCCTGCTGGATGCGGTCCGTTTCGGTCCCCAGATCGCCGACCTGACCATCGGCCGGGTGCCCGACGGTTCCGGCCCGTGGCAACTCACGCAGCCCACGCTCAAGGTCGCCAACGTCGCCGCCCCGCTGGGCGACGCCACCCGGGTAACGGTCAACGAGTGGATGCCGAATCCCACGACCGGCGAGGATTGGTTCGAGCTGCATAATCCCGGTGCCCTGCCCGTGGACCTCTCGGGCTGGCACGTTACCGACGACCTCACCGCACCCGCGAAACACACGCTGCCGCCCCTCAGCTTTCTTGGCACTGGCGCCCACGGTTTCCTGAAGCTGGTCGCCGACGGTTCGGCGGGTGGCACGGGCAACCACGTCGGCTTCAAGCTCGACAACAAGGGCGAATCCGTCGGTTTGGCCACGCCCGCCGGCCTGTTGGTCAGCCAGATTTCCTACGTCGCCGCCGCGAAGGGCGTGAGCGAAGGGCGCTTCCCCGACAGTTCGGCGAGCCTGGTCAAATTCCCCTCCCTACCGACACCCGGCGCCGCCAATCGCGCCGACGCGGATCGCGACGGGGTTCCCGATGACTGGGAATTCGCCCACGGTCTGTCCGCCGCGGATCCCGCCGACGCGTTGGCCGACACCGACGGCGACGGGGTGAGCAACCGCGAGGAATTCCTCGCCGGCACCGACCCGCGCAACGCCGCAAGCGCCCTGCTTGCGACCATCGCGCCCGGCGACGCGGGCCAACTGGCCATCCGATTCACGGCGGCGGACGGCGTGGGTTATGCGCTCCAGGCGGCCGATTCGCTCGACCTGCCGGTCTGGTCCACGGAGGTCACCATCGAAGCCCGCCCGGGCGAGCGGGTCGTCAACGGCTTCGTCATCCCCGGCCCCCTGCCCCGCTTCTACCGCGTGGTCGTGGACTGAGCCGATTTCAACGTGCCGCCGGCTTCCCGCCGGCGGATTTCACCAGTCGCCGCTTCCGCAGTCGTGGACGGCGGTGAGCTTGGATTTAATTCCCCGCGCCGAGCGCCTTTACAAGCGGGCAGCCGGCGGAGGCCGTCGCCCCGCGGCGATACTGCTCCAGCAGCTCGTGCGAACGGCGGGCCAGCAGCCGGCGCACTTCTCGGCGCTGGCCTTTGATCCGGGGAATCACGAGCGAATCATAGCCGGTCGTCTGGTGGCGCATCCAGGCGATCACGGCGGCTTCGGCCCGCTCCGCGAGGGGAATGCGTTCGGTCCGCGCCACGGTGCCGCTGCCCACCGGCGTGGCGTGCGTGGTCACCGCCCGGGCCAGGCGTTCGGCCACCGCGGCGTGGGCCGGATGGAAGGCCAGGAAACCCAGCACCGCGCCGTGGAAGTCCTCGACGTATCCGGCCTGTTCCGCGGCCCGCCGCCGGGCATCGGCCTCCTTGCGTTTGGCGAATCCTTCCGTCGCGCGCTCGGCCACCAGGCCGACCCGGACCTGCTCAATCGTCGCGGCGGGCGCCCAGATGCCTTGGGAGAAAATCTTCCGCCCGCGTTTCTCGGCGACCGCCCAGAATTCGCCGCCCGCCTTGACCCGCCGGGTCAGCGCGGCGTCGCCTGGCGGTAGCAGGACCCAGCCGGTCGGCACGGTCAGGACTTTGCCCTCCGCGGTGCGGACGGTGTTCGGCGTGGGACCCGGACTGAAAGCGACGTCGCTCATGGCGCGCGGAGCCTCCCTAGGATTCCGCCCCGGCGTCGATGCCAAGCTGCGTGGACCGGAAAGTCCGGGCAGCTCCTCGACCGCCCCATGCGCGAGGAACGAGAATGGCCGGGCGCCCCGTTCGTGGGCGTGACTTGGCGGCAGGTTCGCCGCAGATTGCCGGGGCAACTCCGTTTTCCCATGAGTAAGAAATTCAACGTCGGCGTCATCGGCCACGGCTGGGTCGCCACCGCCCACATCCCTGCCATCAACGCGACCGGCAAGGCCCAGGTCACCGCCGTTTACAGCGCGCGGCCGCTGAACGACGCCGAGCTGAGCGCGAAATACGGTTCGCCGGTGAAGGGTTACCACGACCTCGGCGCCATGCTCGCCGACCCGTCGATCGACGTGGTGACGGTATGCAGTTACCCGTTTGACCACGCCAAGCAGGTCATCGCCGCGGCCAAGGCCGGCAAACACCTGATCATCGAGAAACCGCTCGCGCTGTCGTGGAAGGACTGCCTGGCGATGGACAAGGCGATCCGCGAGGCCGGCGTGAAGACGTGCGTGTGTTTCGAATGCCGCTGGTCCAGCCAGTTCCTCGCGACCAAGGCCGTCATCGACCAAGGTCTGCTCGGCGAACTGCACTACGGCGAGGTGGACTACTACCACGGCATCGGACCGTGGTATGGGCAGTTCCGTTGGAACACGCGCAAGGACGCCGGCGGCAGCTCCCTGCTCACGGCCGGCTGCCACGCGCTCGACGCGTTGCTGCTCTGCCTGGGCGACGACGTGGCCGAAGTCAGCAGCTACGACACGAAGACCAAGAGCAAGCTGTTCGAGCCCTACGAATACACGACCAGCAGCGTCACGATCCTGAAGTTCAAGAGCGGCAAGATCGGCAAGTGCGCCGCCGTGGTGGACTGCCTCCAGCCCTATTACTTCCACACGCAGCTCTGCGGCAGCGAAGGCAGCCTGCTCGACAACAAGTTCCACTCCCAGAAGCTGCACACGAACAAGGCCAAGTGGAGCGAACTCGCCATGAAGATGCTCGATTCCGGCGACGTGAGCGACCACCCCTACCAGACCCAGTTCGACGCCTTCTTCACCGCCCTTGCCGCCGGCAAGGAGATGCCACTCACCAGCTTCAGGGATTCGCTCAAGACCCACGAGGTGCTTTTCGCCGCCGACAAGTCCGCAAAGACGGGGAAGCCGGTGAGGTTGTGAACTCTTGATGCGATGAAATGGCTCAGCCCAACCTGGCGACCACACACCCTATGAGCGAAACCAACTATTGGGATCAGATTGAGGAAGCCTTCGACACGGTGGACATCTACGGAGGCGAAGCCGCGTTCAAGGATAGCGCCGCAAAATACCCGGCTTGGAAAATCGACCTGCTGGCGATTCATTGGACGATGAGGGAAATCACGAACGGCGGCCTGTCCCAATACTTCGAAAACCCAACGGCAGTGTTGGCGCCCGAAGCCGTTACTGGGTTCATCAACATTGGAGCTCCGGAATTGGCGGAAGCCTTAAGCAGCGCGATGGCCCTCCTGGGCGACCCGTATCCACGAACCCAAGAAATCCGACAGGAGCGCATCGCCGCTTTGACAGGAACTAAACCCGCAGAAACCAGTTCACCCCTGTTCTCCTTGATTCCCAAGTGGGTCCGAGACGAGGTCGGCATGAAATCAGACCGCTACTCGAGCAATCCCTTTGCGACTTGGGAGAAACTTCTGGAGGATGCGGCAGGCAAGGCAGAGGCCGCCTGCGACCTTTATGCGGTCATGAAATCGAAGCAGCCCGCCTAGGCATCGATTGGACTTGGTTGCTTCACAACGCGGTCACTTCGGCCCGAAGCTGGTCCCATAGGTCCCGGTAATACTGCCGCACGGGTTCTGCCACCGGGAAACCCCGGGGCAGATCCCGGGCAAGAATCAGCTCCACGACATCCGCCTTGTCCTTGGCCCGCAGCAGCGGCGACACGCGGCAACTGTCCAGCTTCAGCGACACGAGGTCGGGCAGCGAAACAATCCGCGGCTCGGGTGAGATTTCCGTCGGTTTCGGGAACGGCACCTCACAGCCCGTCCGCAACACCTGTCCGCCGGGCAGAAGGTCGATCTTGGCCTCGGACGGAACCTCCACGAGCCGGTCGGCCACTCCGGGCACCCGGCGGAACGGCCCGGCCACATCCGCCGTCAGGAACTCAACTGCTTCCAGCACGTCGGGCACCACGACATCCACATCCACCGTGAAGCGCGGATAGCCATGCTCCTGCACCGCCAATCCACCGACGATGAGATGCGGAATGTCCCAGTGCGCCAACACTTCGGCGACCTTGCGCGCAACCTGCACGAGGCGGTGGTCGTCGGTGTTCTCGCGTAGCAGCCATGCCTCCCGGTCACCAAAGGTAACCGTGCCGTAATTCACCGGCGTTGAAGGGGCCTCGTTCACGGAAAAGGATGTAGCGCACCGCCCGGAATTTGTCCCGCGGCAAGGTGGACTGGCCACCGCCGGCCTACTACCTCACCGGCTTCTTCCAAATCGGCACGACGCGCTTCATCTCGTCGATGAGCCACTGGCAGGCCGCAAAGGCTTCGCCGCGGTGGGGGGCAACGACCTCCACCCAGAGGCTGGCCTCGTTGACCCGCACCACCCCGAGGCGGTGGACGAGCCGGACCGATTCCACCGTCGGCCAGCGCTCGGCGAGTTGGTCGAACAACCGGTGGAACTGGTGTTCCGCCATGGGCACAAACGCCTCGTAATCGATGGCCGCAATCGGGGTGTCAGCCTCGCGGCCGCGGACCACGCCGCTGAAGCAAATCGCGGCCCCCATGCCGTCCCCCAGACGGCGCGCGGCGACCAGCGCGGGTTCATCAATGGGCTCCGGCCCGAGGGTGAGCGAGCGGTTCATTCCGGTGTTGGGGGTCAACCGCCCTGAACGGGCGGGAACAACGAGACTTCATCGCCGGCTTGCAGCACGTAGTCGGGCCGCTGGTAGTCCACGCCCACGGCGATGAGCGTCGAGTTGCGCAGCCCCGCCAGCTTGGGATGAAGCGCGTAAACGGCGTCGAGCAGCCCGGCGACAGTCGCGTCGGGTGGCAGTTCCAGCTCCAGCCGGGCCGTGCCGGCCAGGTCACGGAAGTAGGACC
The DNA here is from genome assembly GCA_964602595.1 of uncultured Verrucomicrobiota bacterium. Lineage (GTDB taxonomy): Bacteria > Verrucomicrobiota > Verrucomicrobiia > Limisphaerales > UBA9464 > CAIWAH01. The sequence goes on from CAZRRO010000006.1 coordinate 13,043, forward strand.
AAAGGTGGACCGGAATACTCACGTGGGATCGGAATAGACGTGGGGCTTGAGCACCCCGACGAAAGGCAGGTTGCGGTAGCGTTCGTCGTAATCCAACCCGTAGCCCACCACGAACAGGTTGGGGATCGAGAAGCCGACGTAGTCCACCTCGAACTGGCCGGACCGGCGTTCCGGTTTGTCGAGCAGCACGCAGGTCTTGAGGCTTGCGGGCCCGAGTTCGGCCAGCTTCGCCGTGACCGAACGCAGCGTCTTGCCGGTGTCGAGGATGTCATCCACGACGAGCACATGCCGGCCCCGGATGCTGAGCTTGAGCTCCTTGGTGTAGACCAACTGGCCCGACTCCGTGCCGCTGCCGTAACTCGACACGCCCATGAAATCGAGCCGCATGGGAAATTCGAGCCGGCGCATCAGGTCCGCGAGGAACATCACGGTGCCGCTCAGCAGGGCGACGATCACGGTATCGCGGCCGGCGTAGTCCGCGGTAATCTGGCGGGCAAGTTGCCCGATGCGGTCCTGCAACTGGTCGGCAGGAATCAGCACGGCGTCCACGTCGTCCGCGTGGGGAGCCGGGACGATCAGGTCCGTCTGGGAAACGAGGATGGGAGGGAAGTTGGCGTTCACGGGGTGGCGGGCTCCGGCTTCAGGCCGGCGAGTTCGCGGCGCAATTCGTCCGCGACTTTTGACTGCGGGTCAATGTTCAGCCCGCGTTGCCAGAGATCTTTTGCGCGCTCCGGCGTCACCCACTTGGCCCACGCCCGCCCGTGGTAGAGAAAAACGTATTGCCGGAACTCGCGGTCAAATTCGCCGCGATCCGCCCGCTCCTGGAGCCACTGGAAGTCGGCTTCAACGACCTTTCGCCGCTCAAACAGGTCGGGCAGGAACAGGTTGTTGACGGCCCGGGTGAAACGCGCGTCGGGGTCGTCGGGAAATTCTGACAGGGCGGCATCCAGCACGGTCAGCCCCTCGCGGACCCGCTTGAGCTTGGTGCCCGGCCAGAAGGCCTCGCGGGCGGTCAGGATGGTGATGCTGCCGAGCAGGGCACGACCGAAGGCGTGCTGCGGATCCAGGCGCAGCAACCGGCCGAGGTAGTCCCGCGCCTTGGCCGTGTGGACGGGCGCGTCGTCACCGCCCCGGGTCGCCTCGTTGTGGTGCGCCTTGGCGAGCTGGACCAACGCCGTCCGGTTAGTCGGATTCGCCGCCAACTGCCGTTCCCAATCGGCGAACGGCGCAGTGGTTTCCGCGCGGGCGACGATCCACGACACCCAAGCCAACGCCAGCCCGGTAACCCAGGCCGACCAGAGTTTGCTGCGAGATCCGCGGTTCACTCCCGGAATGGATGTCACGGAACGGGCCGGGTTCAAATGTGCTTCGAATCGTCGTGATCCTTGGTGGCGTAGCCGGTCTCCTGCCGCTTGAAGTTCACCTCGTTCTTCTTCACGTAGGCTTGGAACACGTCGTCGGCGCTCATGCCCAGGACCTGCGCGATGGAGATCAGGAAATGGAACAGATCCACGACTTCGACCCGGGCGTTTTGCTCGTCGAATTTCTGGTATTTGGCCCACCACTTCCACGGCACGCTGTCCGTGAGCTCAGCCATCTCCTGGGACATGGCGCGGCAATAGTTCAGCACCCACTTGGTCTTCTCGGCCTCGTCCATCGTGTCGGTGTGGACACCGATGCGCGCGTTGAGGGCCTTCTGCATGCGGAACAATTCACGGAGCTGGTCAGGTGATTCCATGGCCGCGGAGGGTGGCGGGCGAAGCCGGTCGGGCAAGGCACAATTCGTCCGCGGCCATCAACGGGGCGCCGGTCCCGGAGCCCGTCGCGGCAGCGGCCGCCAGTTCCCCTGCCAGTCAAACCACTCGGAACCGGCGAACTGCTTCTTGTAGTCCATCTCCGAAGGTTCGTGGAACGCATAGCCCGGATGATAGTGGGAACAGCCCCGATCCACGGCGTGGCGGATTTCCAACAACATCGTCGCGATCCCCAGGCTGCGCCGGGACTCGGCCGGGTCGAAAAGCGCATAGACGCTGGAGGCACACGTCACCCCGACGTCCAGGTAGCTCGCGGCCACGAGGACGCCATTCCGGCGGGCGGCGACCTCGACCATGGGACAAGGATACTGTTTCAGATCGTCCCCGAGGAAATCCGTCAGTCGCTCGGGCACGTTGGTGGCAAAACGGGTGCGATGCCGGAGAAACAGGTCCTGGTGTTCCGCATCCGCCACCGGCTGACCCACGGAGACGGTGAGGTCTCCATTGCGCCGAAGAATTCGCCGTTGGCTGGTGGACAGGGTCAGGTGCGGGAGGTTGACCCGCACGGGCTGCACCCAGTGCATCCGGTTTTCGCCCAGGAACAGGGAATAGCGGAAGAAATGCCGGCCGAAGTGTCGCCAGCCGAGATTCAGCAGCGCATCCAACTGTTCCGGCAGCACCACCGACCGGGTGAACTCCTCCATGAGCAGCGGAAACCGCAGCGGCGCATCGCGCGCCACCGATGGATCCGTCGCAGGGTCAGTCACCGGGCGAGCGTCACGCGGGAACCGGTCGTTTCACAAGCCGGCAAACCCGGGCTTGCCTCGTTCACGGCGCCACGGTCCGGAAGAAGCGGGTCTCCGCAGCCGGCACTTGCACCGTTACCGACTCGGTCTCGGAACTCAGGGTCACTTCCTGTTCCAGCTGCCAGCCGACGAGGTCCGGAGACGATTCCACCCGATAGGCCACACCGGTCTGGCCGCGGACGGAAAGCATCACGCCATTTGCCGCGGGCCCGGAGCCAAGGGTCAGCGTCGGTGGCACCGCCGGCACCACGGCCGCCTTGACGGCGTCGATCGCCGCCCGGAAATCAGCGACCGGGAAGACCGTCTGACCGTATCCTTGGCGGGCGTAGATCAGCTCCCACGGCCGATGGCTGGGTGAGTTGGTGACGCAATTGATGATGGCGAACAGCGGCTGGCCGCCGGTCGGAAAGAACCGGTTGGCCACCGCCCGGTTGAAGTCCTGCCAGACGAATTCGTATTCCGCCCGGTTGACGAAATTCTGCGTCTGCGCCTCCTGATTGGCCTGCAAATTCACGCCGACACTGACCACGGGGATGCCGGCCGGATTGCCGCCCCGAGCCGCGTAATGCTCATGCACGCCCGCCAGCAACTGGGGCGCGGCAGCCTGGCAAAACGGGCACCACCACGCAAACCAGTCGAGCAACACGATCTTGCCCGCAAAGTCCGTGAGCGCCATCGGCTGGCCGGTGGCCCGGTTGACCAGCGAGAAGTTTTCCACCGAATCACCGACCCGATAGGTGGCTGCCTGGGCCCGCAGCAGGAACAGCAGCCCGGCGAGGCAGAGTTGAAGCAGGGTTTTCATGGGTCCTCAGAAATCAGCCGCATAGGCTAACTGCACCAGGGCCCAGTCGCGGCCCCGGTAAAGGTTTTGGAAAAAGGCGGTGCCGATGCCGGCCGGCGCGAAGCGAGTCTGGTAGGGCGCGGCGGCAAGGCGGAACGAATGCACGCCCCAGGAACGGCGCAGACTCAGCCCGGCCTGCCACGCCGACAATCCCGGCGCGGCGGAGGAGAAGAGCGAATTCTCAATTTCACCGGAATCCATGTAACGCCGGCCAAAAACGCCCACGGTCCAGCCCTCGGCCGGCTCAAAATCGAGGGCGCCGCCGTAGTAGTGCGCTGCAAATGTGGGCGCCTCCTCGGTGTAGCCGCCGAACAGCCGGGCCACCCACCGTTCCCCGAGCGCGACGTTGAGTGAACCCTGATAGGCGTAACGCAATTCACGCTCCGTGGTGTCGGTCAGGCGACATTCGTTCCGCACCCGGACCCGGCGCGACAGCACGTTCTCGAACGCGAGCTGGTAGGCCAATGTGTCGAGGTGATGCCGGTCACGTCGCAGCCCCGCGAAGTCGATCTCGTAGCCCGGCGCGATCTCGTCGTGCAGATAGCTGACCGTGCCCTCAACGAAGGCCGAGGCCGGCAGGTATTCCCAGCGCACGCCGGCGGCGACGTTTTCGCCGCGGGGACTGGCCGGCACGTATTCGGGCAGCGTGGAGAACTGCTGCCGGAAGTATTCGTTCAGCCAGACACTGCGGTAGTTGGCGAATCCATCGTAAACGCCCGCACTGGCAAGCAGCGAGACGGACTCGCCCCAACGAAACCGGCCACTCGCCTGCGCGGCGATGCGGCCTTCTTCCAGCGCGCGATCAGCGCCCAGGAAATCGAAGGGCGCCGGCCGGTAATCGAGCGCGAAGGTTTGGTAGGCGAGGCTGGCGGCCCACTCGAACCGGCCATGCTTCTGGCCGTAGGCGAGGCTGCCTTGGAGCAGTTGGATGTCCGCGGCGACCAGCGCCTCAAAGTCGGCCTCCACCTGCTGCGAAACCAGCGTGCTCGCCCGCGCGTCTTCGCCCAGAACGAATCCCGCCGCCAGGCCCAGCAGCGCCAGCATGATTGCCCGGATCTTCATCGTCCTGCGTCGGGGAATCAGCGACACGACGAACAACCGGCCGCCTGGCCCCCGCCCGAGGTCGCGGCGCCGGATTCCACCTGGGGAAGCAGCTTCGACGGGCCGCCCAACGCGGCGGATCCGGAGAACTGCATGCCGGGCTTGGCCAGCAGGCGTTGCGCGTGGACGGGCACGGTGCAGCCCGTCCCAACAATCACCAAACCCACGGTCAGGGCGGCCAGGACGGCTGGATTCAGGACGGCATTACCGGGGGAATGTTCACTCGGTCTCATAGGCAGGCGGTTGGGGGATTTTGTATCCGATTCGAAGCGCCTCAGAGCGCGGCGGGCTTCAGGTAGCGGGCCAGCCCTTCGCGGTTCAACGTGGTGAACGCGACATACTGCCGTGCCCCCTGCGACCACAGGGCGGTGTTCCATTCGCCGGCCCGGGCAAATTGTGGCGCCTCGGCCGGCACCGGGATTTCCGATGCCGGCAGCGCCGAGCGATCCACGCTGACGATGTGGATGATCTCGCCCTCATCCTTCGCGAGGAAACAAACGATGGTCGCCCGATGCCCGCGCCAGTTGAACACCTTGCAGCCGTAGGTCGTGCTGCCGGCGAGCCGGGCGGGCGCCTCCAACTGGATGCCGCCGGGCTGCTGGGCGAGCCATTCGCGGATCGCCGGAAATTGCGCTTCCTCGAAGTCGAAGTCGTGCTGCCAATCCTCTGAAAGGAACCGCGCCACGTCCTGCCGGAAGGCCACCGCGCCGGTTCGTGGCGAACCCAGCCAGACGGTGGAAATCCCCACCAACAAGACCAGCATTGCCGCCAGAGCCAGCAGCGCAGGCCGCCGCCAGAAGGCCCGCGACCCGGTTGCGGCAGTGACCCGGCGCCCGGCGAGAATCGCGTCGCGCAGGTCGGCGGGCGGCGCCACCGCGCGCAGTTTCGCCGCCACCGCGGTGTCAAAGCCGCGGGTCTCCGCGAGCCACCGGGCCAGTGCCGGATCGGATTCCGCCAGCCGGAGGGCCTCCGCGACCTCCGGATCGTCCTGCGGCCACGGCCCCGGCGGGCAGGCGCCGAGGATCAACTGGGCTTGGTTTGGATTCATGGGAGAAATGGGAATGGGGTTAACGGGTCTTCGCCGCGGCAAACGGAATCAGCTTCTGCTCCTCCGTCGTGAGTCGGTTCCGCAGGTGTCGTCGCAACTGGTCGCGGCCCCGCGACAGCCGCGACATCACGGTGCCGGCGGGCAGGTCGAGCGCCTCGGCGATCTGGGCGTAGGAAAAGGCTTCGAGGTAAAACAGGCTCAGCGGCGCCCGGTAGGTTTCCTCGACCTGTTGCAACGCCGCCATCACCAGCGCGCCGTCGAGCTGGTCCAACTCCTCCGGGGCGACGGCGGGGAGTTCGGATTCCACCTCTTCCAATTCGTGGTGGGGGAAGCGGCTCGACTGGCGGGTCGTGCGGAGGAACTCGCGATAGAGCGTCGTGAACAGCCAGCTCTTGACCTTCGCAGGGTCCCGCAGTTCACCGCCCTGCTTGAACCAGCGGAAGAAGGACTCCTGCGTGAGGTCGCTCGCGGCCGCCGGGGTCCCGGCCAGACTCAGCGCAAAGCGGTAGAGCGGCCCGTAGAGCTCGTCCACCATCGCGGTTGAATCCGGCGTCGGCACGTTCGTGAGAGTCCGGCGGGCGCGATTTATTCCCAAAAAGATTTTTCCGGTTTCCGGGAATAAACCGCACCGCTTCGGCCTCTCACGGATGTTGGCGCCGGACCAAATTCCCGGTGCGCCTCCCTGAATGAAGCCCCTCTTGTCATCCTCCATGCCCCTTCGCCGACTGTCCCTTCCCCTCCTGTGCGCCTTCGCCGGCGCGTTGAACCTGTTCGCGGCGCCAACCGATTTCACGGTGGAGGCCCCCGGCGACGGTCAGAAGTTCCGCCTGGCCGACGCGAAGGGGAAATACGTCGCGCTGCATTTCCTGCTGAAGACGGAATGTCCGGTTTGCCTGCGTCACACCCGCGACTATGCGCAGCGTGGCCAAACCCTGCCGGACGTCGTGCAGATCTTCCTCAAGCCCGACAGCGCCGACGAGATCAAGTCGTGGTCAGACAAGCTCGGCGAACCGGCCGCGAACGGTGTGACGGTTTACCGCGATGCCGACGCTGGCCTGGCCAAGGCCTTCGCCATCCCGGATGGCTATGCGTTCCACGGTCAGACGGTTCACTTCCCCGCGCTCGTGCTGCTCGACCCGGCCGGCCAGGAAGTTTTTCGCCATGTGGGCAAGAACAACGGCGACCGGTTCGGCTTTGATCAGCTCGTCGCGAAGCTGGCCGAACTCAAGGACACCGCGGCGAAGAGCACGCCGGCCCCGCTGGCCCAATACAATTTGGGCGCCGGCCAGCTTGCGCTTCAGGGTTACGATCCCGTGGCCTACTTCACCGCGGGCAAACCGGGACCGGGCAAAGCCGAGTTCACCGCGCAACACCGCGGCGTGACCTACCGGTTTGCCTCGGCCGAGAATCGACAACAGTTCCTCTCGACGCCGGACAAGTATGTCCCGACCTACGGCGGCTGGTGCGCCACCGCCATGGCCAAGGGTGAAAAGGTCGAGATCGACCCCGCCAACTTCAAGGTCACCAACGGACGGCTGTTCCTGTTCTACAAGGGGCTTTGGGGAAATGCCCGCAAGGACTGGGACAAGGATGAACCGGCCCAGACCGCCAAGGCCGACGCCCAATGGAAGAAGTTCGCCCACGAATAAGCCCTCGCCTCTTCTCGCCATGCACCCCTGCAAAACCCATCGGACGGTCAGTTGGATCGCCCAACTCATTGCCGCCGCCATCCTCGCCCAGACCTTGTTCTTCAAGTTTACCGGCGCGCCGGAATCCAAGTTCATCTTCTCGACCCTTGGCGTGGAGCCCTGGGGACGTATCCTCACCGGCGTGCTCGAACTCGTCGCCGTCGGCCTGCTGCTGACTCCCCGCTGGGCGGGCGTCGGTGGCCTGCTGTCGCTCGGCCTCATGGGTGGCGCCGTGATGGGCCACCTGACCAAGCTGGGCCTCATCGTGCAGGATGATGGCGGGCTGCTGTTTGCACTCGCGGTGACCGTGTTCGCCGCCGCCGCCGTGGTGGTGTGGCTGCGCCGCGCCGAATTGCCGATCATCGGCAGCCGATTCGCCCAGACCTGTGATCGCTGATCACGCCTCCGCGACCCCAATGAGCGACACTGCCAGCATCGCCGCCAGCTCAGTCGTGACCGCCGTGACGGAACTGATGGATCAAGGCGAAGACCTTTTGCGCCAGCTCGACCCCGAAATCTACCGGCAACCCGTCGCCCTCGCCTTCAACGCGTCGATCGGCAGCCACTACCGCCACTTCCTCGACCACTTCTCCAGCCTCCTGCGCGGTCTGGACGACGGCGTGATCGACTACGACGCCCGGGACCGCGACCCCCGCCTCGAACAGTCACCGCAACCGGCGCGGGAACTGACCCGCACGCTGCGCGAGCGGCTCTCACAACTCACCGACGGCCAACTGAACCGTCCGGTCAAGGTTCGCTGCCAAATCGGCTACGCCGGCGGCACGCCTCACACCCAGTCCACGCTGGGGCGCGAACTGGTCTATGCCGCGGCGCATGGCATCCACCACTTCGCCCTCATCGCGGTGATTGGGCGGTTCCTGGATGCCCGGCTGCCCGCGAACTTCGGGATCGCGCCTGCGACGCTCGCCCACCGGCAGACGTTGGCCTCCCAGCCGATGTCCTTCGCGGCATGACCGCCGTCGTGGGCAGCGACTTCGGCGCATCCCTGCTCGACCTTCACCCGGTCGGGCAGGCCGTCGCGTTGGGCTTGGCCACCTTCGTCCAGGAAGACGTTCCCACCGTGTCGGCCGCGCTGCTGGCGGCCGCCGGAAAGCTGTCCTGGACCGCCGGATTTCTCGGCTGCTTCCTCGGCATCTGGATCGGCGACCTCCTCCTCTACCTCGCGGCCCGTGGCTGGGGCCGACCGGCGCTCAAGCTGGGCTGGGTTCAACGGTTCGTGTCCGCGGAAGCCGTGGCTCGCAGCGAAACGTGGTTCGCACGCCAAGGCGTCTGGCTGCTGATCACGAGCCGCATGATTCCCGGCACCCGCCTGCCCACCTACCTCGCCGCCGGTTTCCTGCGCCTGCCGTTTGGGCGTTTCGCCGTGGTCACCGGGCTCGCGGTGTCGGTCTGGACGCTGGGGATTTTCGGCCTTGCCCGGGTGTTCGGGACCGCGCTCGCCGAAGCGCTGCAACGTTGGAACCGCAGCGCGTGGTGGCTGCTGGTCGCGCTGGTGATCATCCTCGGCCTGCTGCGCTACCTGCCCCGTTGGCTCTCGCAAGAAGGCCGGCAACGGTTCCGGGCGAGCTTGGGGCGTTGGCGGCGTTGGGAGTTCTGGCCCGCGTCGATATTCTATCTGCCGGTCACCTTCCGTTACCTGCAACTCGCCCTGCGCCATCGCGGGTTCACAGTTCCGACGATGGCCAATCCTGGCATCACCACGGGCGGATTGGTCGGGGAATCCAAGTTTGAAACCTTGCAGGAGCTTTCCCGGACCAGCCCTGAATTCACGGCGGAAGCCTGGCTCCTGCCGGCGGAACACGCCGACCGTCGTTTGGAACTTGGCCGGCTATTGGCAACACACAACATTGCCTACCCCTTCATCCTCAAGCCGGACCTCGGCCAACGCGGGCTGGGCGTGAAACTGATCCGCTCGGAGACCGATGCGGCCGACTACCTGCGCGGCTGCGCCGTCCCGCTCGTGGTGCAGCGTTATGTCCCCGGGCCGTTCGAGGTGGGCATCTTCTACTATCGTTTTCCCCACGAGGACCGCGGCCAGATCTTCGCGCTCACGGAGAAGATTTTTCCGGTGCTGGCCGGCGACGGCGTTCACACGGTCGAACAGCTCATCTGGCGGGACGAGCGCGCCCGGTTCGTGGCCGACCGCTACCTCGCGCGCTTCGCGTCGCGCCGCCAAGAAGTGCTTCCGCCGGGCGCGACACTACGGCTGGTCGAAGCGGGCAACCACGCCCAGGGCTGCATCTTCCGCGACGGAGCCCGGCTGCGAACCCCGGAACTGGAGGCACAGATCGATGCAATTTCCCGACGCCTCCACGGCTTTTTCATCGGCCGCTACGACGTGCGTTTCAGCTTGGAGGACGACCTGCGGGCCGGACGCAATTTCCAGATCCTGGAACTCAATGGCGCCAGCGCCGAAGCCACGAGCATTTACGACGCGCGCAATTCCCTGGGGTCCGCCTACCGGACCCTGTTCCGCCAGTGGGAACTCGTCTTCGCGATCGGCGCGGCCAACCGGGCCCGCGGAGCCGAGCCCACGCCGTTGCCGGAACTCCTGCGCATCTGGCGCGCCGCGAACCGGCAGTTCGCCAGCTATCCGCCCGCCGACTGACCGCTCGACCGCGGTTCGCCCTCTGCCAATCCTGCCGCCGCCATGTGTTCCGTCACCTTCTGGCCCCGCCGCCGCGGTTTCGTGCTGGGGATGAATCGCGACGAACAACGGTCGCGGGTCGCCGGCCTGCCGCCGGCCGGGTTCATCCTCGGAGAACGGATGGTCGTGCATCCGCGAGAACCGCACGGCGGAACCTGGATTTCAGTCAACGACCGTGGGGTCTGCTTCGGGTTGGTGAACTGGTATGCGATCCCCGCGCGCGCGCCGCTGCCGACCGTATCGCGCGGCGAGGTGGTGCTGGCGGTCCGCACCTGCGACACCGGCTCCGAAGCCGGAGCGCAGATTGCGGCCCTGCCCTTGCCGCGGATGAACCCGTTTCGACTCGTGGGCTATTTCGAGGCGGAACAGCGGGTGGTCGAATGGCGCTGGGACGGGCGCGAACTCACGGTCACGCACCATCCGTGGTCCGCCGGCCAGTGGCTTTCGTCCGGCTTCGACGAACCCACCGCCCAACGCCTTCGCTCCGCAGCCTACCAAAGGGTCGTTTCGGAACCCGACGCGGGTTCCGTGGAATGGCTTCGGCGCCTGCACGGATCGCACGAACCCGAGTGCGGACCGTTTTCCATCTGCATGCACCGCGACGACGCGGCGACCGTCAGCTACACGGAGGTGGATGTCGGCGCGGGTGGCGTGGTGATGCGCCACTGCAACGGTCCCGTATGCGCCGGCGCGCCATTGGAGGAAATTGCGGTCACCCAGGCAGGAATGCCCGCGCTCCCCGCGGCTCAACTCGGGAATAGTTCCGGCGCGACGAGCTTCGCCAAGGTCAGGGATCGGGCGTAAACTGCCGTGGAGGTGCCCAACTTGAGGGCTTCCTCGGTCATGGCCTTGGCTTCGTTCACCTTCAGTCGGCGCAAAAGGAACTTCGCGGCCGGCACCACGGCCGGCGTCGCGCTGAGTTCCTGGACCCCGAGGCCGACGAACAGCGGGATGACCGCCGGATCGCCCGCAGCCTCGCCGCAGACTCCAACCCAGCAGCCCCGTTCCCGGGCCGCTTCGATTGTCATCTGCATCAGCCGCAGCACGCCGGGATGCGTCACCTGATGCAGGTGCGCGACCCGTTCGTTCATGCGGTCCACCGCCAAGGTGTATTGCGTGAGGTCGTTGGTGCCGAAGCTGAAAAAATTCACGTGCGGCGCGAGCAACGGGGCGATCAGCGCCGCCGATGGCACCTCGATCATCATGCCGACTTCCATCTGCTCGTCGAAGGCGACACCGGCCAAGCGCAGTTCGGCACGGCAGTCGTCGAGGACCTGGTTCGCCGCGAGCAATTCGTCGAGCGATGAGATCATCGGATACATCAGCTTCACGTTGCCGTGGGCGCTGGCCCGCAGGATGGCACGCAGCTGCTGCTTGAACGTATCCGGCTGATCCAGGCTGATCCGGATCGCGCGCCACCCAAGGAACGGATTCTCCTCGCGGTGCCCGGCACCTTCCCCGGGCAGCTTGTCGCCGCCGAGGTCCAGCGTGCGGATCACCACCGGTGCCGGCGCCAAGGCCGCCGCCGCGTCGCGGTAGGCCCGGAACTGGGATTCCTCGTCCGGTGCGGCGGACGACTTTAGGAACAGAAACTCCGTCCGGAAAAGGCCCACCCCGTCTGCGCCGGCCTCCTTCACCGCCGCGGAGTCCGCCGGATCATCGATGTTCGCGGCCAGGATCAGCTTGGTGCCGTCGAACGTGACGGCCGGCTGGTCGCGCAGGTCGCGCAGCCGCTGTTCAAACGCGGCCCGGCGTTCCCGGATCTGGCCGTATTGGAACAGGGTTGCGTCGGTCGGATTGACGATCAGCAGCCCACTGTGGCCGTCGAGCAGCGCATATTCGCCGGAACGCACCTGCCGGGTCACGTCACCGAGACCAACCGCCGCGGGAATCTTCAGCTTGCGGGCCATGATGGCCGTATGGCTGGTCTTGCCGCCGCCGTCGGTCGCAAAGCCGAGCACCTTGCTCCGGTCGAGCACGGCCGTGGTGCTCGGCGAAAGATCCGGCGCCACCACAATCACCGGCTCCGGCAGGCTCGCCAGATCCGACGCGGTGGCGATGCCCAGCAGATTGTTCAGCACCCGGTGCTCCACGTCCCGCACATCGGCGGCCCGCTCGCGGAGGTAATCGTCATCCACGGCCGCCAGCGCCGCGGCATATTTGCCCGCCACTTCGTGGAACGAAGCTTCGGCGTTGCGCCGCCGGTCGGTGATGCCGCGAGTCACTTCGTCGAGCAGCGTCGGATCGTCCAGCACGAGCAGGTGCGCCTCGAAGATGTCCGCCTCCTTCGCTCCCATGGCGGAGGAGACTTGGCGCTGGATTGCCTGCAGTTCATGGCGCGTATCCACCAAGGCTTGGCGGAACCGCTCCAGCTCAACCGCCACCTCGGATTCCTCCAAGGCCCGTTCCGGGATCTCGGCGTGTCCGTGCCCGAGCACCAGCACCTTCGCATGGACCACCCCGCCCGCGGCGGCGATGCCACCGTAGGTTCGTTCTCCGGCTGGTAGGGCGGTGTTCAAGGCTGGTGGAAAATTCGTGGGGCGGTGGTTCAGCTCAGTTTGAGGAAGTTGGCCAGGATCGTCCGGCCACTTTCCGTCAGGATACTCTCCGGGTGAAACTGCACGCCCCAGATCGGCAGGGTGCGGTGCTTGAGTCCCATGATTTCGTCCTCGGCGGTCCACGCGGTGACCTCGAGTTCGGGCGGCACGGTATCCTTCTTGGCGACCAGCGAATGATAACGCGTCGCGTTGAACGGATTCGGCATGCCCGCAAAGAGGTCTTTGCCGTCGTGGAAGATCGGCGAGGTCTTGCCGTGCATCATGCGGTAATTGACCACGACCGTCGCCCCGAACGTGTGGGCGATGCACTGGTGGCCGAGGCAGACGCCCAGGATGGGAATCCGCCGCTCGGCAAACGCCCGGATCAGTTCGTTGGAAAGCCCGGCTTCCCGCGGCGAACAGGGCCCGGGGGAAATCAGCACCCGCTCCGGCCGCAGGGCCAGGGCCTGCTCGACCGTGATCTGGTCGTTGCGATGAACCTGCATGTCCACGCCCATCTCGCCCAGATACTGGACAAGGTTGAAGGTGAACGAGTCGTAGTTGTCGATGACGAGCAACATGAGAGTCAGGCTAAGGGTGGCGGGGAAACTTGGGAAGCCGGCAGACCGGACGGTTTCGCGGGCCGGCCGCCCGCCGTGGTGACGGGTTCATGTGCGGGCGGCGGCGCGCGGCCAGGTGAGGATGACGACCGCGCCGACGATCACCCCGGCCGCCAACACCATCGGGGGCGTGATATGTTCGCCGAGCAGGGCCCAGCCAAGGAACACTGCGATCACCGGATTCACGTAGGCGTAGGTTGAGACCTTGGCCGGCGTGCTGACGCCGAGCAGCCAGACGTAGGCACTGAAGCCGACCCACGAGCCAAACACGATCAGGTAGGCAAACGCGGCCAGGGAACGCCCCGAAACGGCGCCCGGATCAAAGCGCGAGAATTCCCCTAGGCCGGCGGCGGCAAGCAGCATCGCCAGACCGCCGCCGAGCATCTGCAGTCCCGCCCCCAGCCATGGTGAATTGGGTTTGTCGGTGTGTTTGGCCAGCATTGAACCGGAGGCCCAACTCATCGTGGCCAGCAACAGCGCCAGCGCGCCGCCAAGGTGAATCTGCCCGACGCCGGCCTCGCGCCGCAGCACGAGCAATCCCACGCCGGCCAGTCCCAGCGAAATTCCGAGCCAGACGTGCCACGCCGGCCGACTGCCGCCGGGTCGCACCCAATCGAAAACCGCAAACCACACCGGCGCGGAGGCAATGAACAGCGCGGCGAAACTGGACGTGACATATTGCTCGGCCCAGACCACCAGGCCGTTTCCCCCCAGCAGCATGACCGCGCCCGCCACCAGGGAGTTCCGCGTCTGGGCCGCGGTCGGCCAGGCGATTCCGCGGAGCTTCAGGAAAGCCAGCAGGATCAGGCCGGCCAAGGTGAAGCGGGCCCCGCCGAGGAGGAAGGGCGGCAATGTCTCGACGGCAACCCGGATGGCGAGGTAGGTCGAGCCCCAGATCAAATAGACGGCCGCGAAGGCCAACAGGATCAGGGTCCTGTTCGGTGTCGTCGGCTTGCCGGCAGCGGAGTGGTTCATGGGTGGGAATCGGGGCCCGGCTGGACGGCGGAAACAAAAAACCCGCCGGCAGCAGCGGCGGGTTTCTCGAAGCAGTGTCTTGGTTTCTGGTTCAACGAGGTCCCGCCGGGATGGCTTTGCGCATGGCCCAAATGGCCAATGGCCAGGCAGCAATGAGCGCGGCTGCGCGTTTCAGCGCTACCGGGCCAACTGCATGCGGGACGTTCGTCACGGGGCGGGACAGTTCGGGAAAAGCTGTCGCGGTGTCAACCTCGCGCTCGTTTCGCGAGCGGGCGCGAGGCCTGCCAAATCAGTGCGCCGCCTTCTTCTTGCTGAAGACGTGCGTCGCGTGGCCGAAGAACACTTCGGCCGATTCCAAGATCGTTTCCGACAGCGTCGGGTGCGGGTGAACGATGGCGGCGAGATCCTCGGCCGTGGCCTGCATCTCGACCAAGACGGCACCCTCACCGATCAGCTCACCGGCTCCGTGACCGACAAGGCCGACGCCAAGGATCCGGTGCGTGCCGGGTTCGAGGATGAGCTTGGTCAGTCCGTCCACCCGGTCATAGGTCAACGCGCGCCCGGAGGCGCCCCAGGGGAACTTGGCGATCTCGACGGCGATGTTCTTGGCCTTGGCTTCCTGTTCCGTCAGCCCGACCCAAGCGACCTCGGGATCGGTGAAGACGACCGCGGGCAACGCGTAGTCGCGGTTCACCGCGCCGCCGTCGCCGGCCAGGTTGTCCACGGCGATGCGGGCCTCCTTGCTGGCCTTGTGCGCCAGGAGGATGCCGCCGGCGATGTCGCCAATCGCGAAGATATTGGGATCCGTGGTCTGCATCCGCTCGTCCACCTTGATGAAGCCCTTCTCGTCGCGCTCCACCTTGGTGTTTTCCAATCCCAAGTCGCCGCCATTGGGGCTGCGGCCGACGGACACGAGCACGCGGTCGTAGAGCTCCTCCAGTTTCTGGCCGTTGAACTCGCTGGAGACCTTGATCTGCTTTCCGGCCGTCTTCATCTCCAGCACCTTGGACTTGAGCCGGACTTCCTTGAAGGCCTTCTTGGCGTAGAGGGCCACCGGCCGCGCAAGGTCCGGATCCGCCCCGGCGAGGATGCTGTCGAGGGCCTCGATCACCGTAACCTTGGAGCCGAGCGTGGCGTAAACCGTGCCCAGTTCCATGCCGATGTAACCGCCGCCGATCACGAGCAGGTTCTCCGGGATGTCGGCGATCTCCAGCGCCTCGGTCGAGGTCATCACCAAGGGATTGCCGAGGTCGAACGCGCGCGGCAGGGCCGGCCGCGAGCCCACCGCCACGATCGCCTTGTCGAAGCGGATGAACTGGTTGCCCTCACCGTGCACTTCGACGCGCAGGGTGTTGGAATCCTCAAAATGCCCGCGCCCGTGCACCACGGTGACGCCACGCATCTTCGCGAGGCTCGCAATGCCGCCGCCGAGTTTCTCCAAGATGGATTCCTTCCAGGCGCGCAGGGCGCCCAGGTCAATCTTGGGTTCGCCAAAGCTGATCCCGCGTTTCGCCGATTCCTTGGCGGTGTGGATGGCATGGGACGCGTTCAGCAGGGCCTTGGAGGGGATGCAGCCGCGGTTCATGCACACCCCGCCGAGACGCGGATCGCGCTCGACGAGGATCACCTTCTTGCCGAGGTCGGCGGCATAGAATGCGGCGGCGTAACCTCCGGGGCCGGCGCCAATGACAACGATGTCCGTTTGGATGGGGTCCATGTGCGTCGGGAGATCAGAGTGCGACCGCTTCAACCGCGAATTCCTGTAGTTCCTTCACCAGGTCAACGGTGAACCGAGCCGCCGAGCCGCCGTCGATCACCCGGTGGTCGTAACTGACCGTGAGGGGCATTAGCGGGCGCGCCTCAATCTTGCCGTCGGCCAGCACGACCGGCTTGGGCGAGGTCTTGCCGATGCCTAGGATCGCGACCTCAGGCTTGTTGATGATCGGCGTGAAGTGACCGCCACCAATCGCACCTTGGTTTGAGACGGTGAACGTGCCGCCCTTCATGTCGTCCGCCCCGACTTTGCGGTCACGGGCCTTCTCCGCGATGGCGGCGAGTTCCTTGGCGATTTCGAGCAGCGACTTCTTGTCCGCGTCGCGCAGCACCGGCACGAGCAGCCCCGCTTCCGTGTCCACCGCGATGCCGACGTGGTAGTAGTGCTTGAGCACGAGAGTTTCGGCGACTTCGTTGACGCTGGAGTTGAACTTCGGGTGCTTCTTCAGCGCATTGACCAGCGCCTTGATGATGAAGGGCGTGGGCGTGAGCTTGGCGCCGGCCGCCTCGTAGGCCGCCTTGAACTGCTTCCGCAACGCCTCGATGCGGCTCATGTCCGCCTCGTCGAACTGGGTGACATGCGGCAGGGAAACCTTGTTCTCGACCATGCGCGCGGAAATCACCTTGCGCAGCTGGCTGAGCGGCTCGCTGGTCACCGGCCCAAAGAGCGAGAAATCCTGGTTCACCGGCGCGAATACGAGACCCTTGGGCTCATCCGCATGCCGTCCGGCACGGGCGACACCGCGTTCGAGCCGCGCGACATAACGCGCGAGATCAGCCGTGACCACTCGGCCACCGGGACCGGAACCGGCCACGCGGGCGAGCTTGATGCCCAATTCGCGGGCAACCTTGCGCACGTAAGGCGACGCCGCCGGCTCGGGGCCGTCGGGGCCGTCGTCCTCGGCGGCGAACTCCTCGTCGTCTTCCAAGTCCGGCGCCGCCCGCCGAACCGGGGCCGCGGCCTTGGCCACCGGCGCGGGAGCGGAGGGGGGCGCACCATTGCCTCCAAGGGATAGAATGACGGTGCCGACCGTGATCTTCTGCCCTTCCTTAACGTGGATGGCGGAAATCACCCCCGCCGCGGTGGACGCGATCGGAGCGACGGCCTTTTCCTGTTCCAGCTCGATGAGGGTCTGCCCAACCTCAACCGTGTCGCCTACCTTTACCAGAATGCTGGCCACTGTGCCGGAATCGGCGGTTTCTCCAATCTTGGGGAGTTTGACTTCCATAAAATCTGAGCGGCAAGTCTGGCGCAGAGTCGGGGTCTGGCAAACGGAGTTTTGTGCATGATCGGGAACCGCAAATACCTGTTGCCGACGCGCGCCCAAGTAAGACTCTCCCGGCGCCAATGCCGATTACCGCGATCCATTCACGAATCCGGATCTTCCTCGAACAGCTGGGTGAACTCGCCCAGCTCGTCGGGGAGGCCGCTGGATCTCTGCGCCATCAGCGGCCTTCGTGGCGGGACTTTATCGATCAACTTTACTTCGTGGGGGTCAAATCCCAGAGCGTGGTGCTCACAACCGGGGCCGCGACCGGGATGGTGCTCTGTGCGCAGACCTACTTCCAGTTCCACAAGGTGAAGATGGATACGGCTACGGGCGCCGTGGTGAGCGTCGGCATGTCGAGCGAACTTGGACCCGTGCTGGCGGGCCTGATGCTCACCGCGCGGGTCGGAGCTTCCATGGCCGCAGAGTTGGGCACGATGAAGGTCACGGAACAGATTGACGCGTTGCGGACGCTCGCGACGCATCCCGTGGATTACCTGGTGGTGCCACGCCTCCTGGCCACCGTCGTCGCCAGCCCCCTCCTTACGGCCGAGGCGATCATTGTAGGCATCGCCGCGAGCTATATGGTGGGAGTCAACCTGCTGGGTATCGAGGGGGCCTACTACCTCGCCTACATCAATCGCTACACCGAACCGCACGACGTCATGATCGGCCTGATCAAGGCGGTCTGGTTCGGGTGCGTCATCGCGATGATCAGTTGCTACAAGGGGCTCACCTGTCCTCAGGGCGCCGAGGGTGTCGGCCGGGCGACCACCGAGGCCGTGGTGGCGGCGAGTATCACCCTGCTCGTCAGCAACTTTTTCCTCACGCTGTTCCTGACCCGACTGTTCAACTGAGATGGACTGGCTCCGCAACAACCCCGACGTCCCCTTGATGGTTACCTTTGGCCTTTGGCCGGTGGCGGCGCTGGTCCTCAGGGGGCCGAGGGCGGTTTTCTGGGCGAGCGCGGTCATCGTGTTCGTCGGGATCCGGGTCGATACCTGGCAGCATGGAGAAATCGAAATGGGCGGCCTCCTGCATGCGGCCGCCGGAGGCCTTTTTGGTTACCTGCTGTGGGCCCTGAAGGCTCGCCTGCTGCGCTCCAATCCGAAAGGGCTCCGGTCATGATCGAAGTCCGCAATCTTTGGAAATCCTTTGGGCCGCAGCCCGTATTGCGCGGCACATCGCTGCGCATCGAGCGCGGGGAGGCGGTGGTCATCATCGGTCGCAGCGGCGGCGGCAAGAGCGTGTTGCTCAAACACCTCATCGCCCTGCTCCAGCCGGACCGCGGCGAAGTGCTCATCGAGGGCCAGGACCTGTGCCATCTGAGCGAGCGCGACCTGCTGAAGGTGCGGCGCAAATTCGGCATGCTCTTCCAGGGAGCGGCGCTGTTCGACTCCATGACCGTTTACGAAAACGTCAGCTTCGTCCTGCGGCGCGAGCGCAAGCACAGTGAGGCCGACATGCGTCGACTGGTGGCCGAAGCCCTGGAAATGGTCGAGTTGCCCGGAATCCAGGAAAAGAAGCCGGCGGAACTTTCGGGCGGGATGCGGAAGCGGGTCGGACTGGCCCGTGCGATCGTTTATCGCCCGGAAATCGTGCTTTACGACGAACCGACCACCGGGCTGGACCCGATTGCGGGCGCCCGCATCGACAGCCTGATTCGCCGGGTCTGGGAACAACTGCACGTCACCAGTGTCGCAGTGACCCATGACATGCCCAGCGCGCGGCGTATCAGTGACCGCATCCTGATGCTCCACGACGGGCTGATCTACGCCGATGGTCGGACCGACGATATCCTCACCTCGACCGATCCGATCATCCACAACTTCGTGAACGGCATTCCGACCACCCGGCCAGCCGCGACCGCCTCGTCCGCTCCCCTTTCCCCTGACTTCTGACCCCATGGCTTCCACCAATTCCCGCAAAGTCGGCCTGTTTGTGACGATCGCCCTCTCGATCGTGGCGGCCCTGATCCTGAATTTCAGCAAGGGCCGTGGGCTGTTCACGCCGTCCTACAACCTCACGGTCATCGCGGAGAGTGTCGGCGGGCTCAAGCCGGGGGCTGCGGTCAGCATGTCCGGCGTGCCCATCGGCTCCGTGCTGGCGATCGAACTGACGGCGGACCGCAAGGCGGTGTCCATCGCCTGCCGCATCCTGAAACGCTATGAGGTCCACGCGGACGCCAAGTTCGACATCGAGACGTCCGGTTTCCTCGGAGACCAATACGTTTCCATCGTTCCGGTTGAGAACCAGGGCTCGGTGCTCAAGGACGGCGACACCGTCCGGGCCCAATCCCCCTTCAACCTCCAGGAGGCCGCCCGGTCCGCGACCCACCTGCTCAGCAAGCTCGACACCGCGGTGGATCGGATCAACGGGGCCATCGGCCGCGTGGATAAGCTGCTGCTGTCGGAGCAGACCCTGACCAATCTCGCCGCCACCGCTGGCAACATCCGCGAAGTCTCGGAGCGAGCCAAGGGAACGGTCGACCGCATCGACCTGTTGGTCGCCACGAATTCGGTCTCGATCACCCAGGCGCTGAGCAACCTCAACAGCGTCGCCGTCTCGCTGCACGGCGTGGCCACCAATTTGGACGCGACGATCGTGCGCGCCGACCCGGCATTCCAATCCGCCCTCAAGGAAGCGGCCGCCGCCACGGCGGACCTGCGGGCAGTGACGGGCGAGGTGCGGGAAGGTCGCGGCCTCGTGGGCGCCCTCCTCAAGGACGACGCGGTGCGGGACAACTTTTCGCTGACGCTCAGCAACATGACGGTGCTGAGCAGCAACCTCGCGAAATACGGCCTGCTCTACAAACCGAAGCAAATCAAGCCGCTCACGAACGCGTCCCCTTACACGGGGCGTTCACCATTTCGCTGATCCGCGCGAAAGTGCAGAAAATTTCAGGGAACTTGGCTTGACGCTCAGATGCCCCACGCCTAGACAGGCAACGCAAATTGAATACGCATTATGGCCGCTGAAAAAACCATCGAGCAACGGATCAAGGACATCATCGTTGAGCAGCTGGGAGTGAACGCCGACCAGGTCACCCCGGAAGCGAAGTTCATCGAAGACCTTGGCGCAGATTCACTCGACACCGTCGAGCTCGTGATGGCTCTCGAGGAGGAATTCGGCGCCGAGATTCCCGACGAGGAAGCTGAAAAGCTCCAGAGCGTCGGCGACGTCATCAAATACATCGAGGAGATCCAGTCCAAGTAATCGGACGGTTCACCTGCTGAAAAAAAGGGGCAGCCAAACGGCTGCCCTCTTTTTTTGCATCCGCAAGCTCAAGCGGGACGCCGCCGGACCTGCAGGCGTCGAGGCGGGGCAATTCCCCGCCGCGCGGGAACTTCACCGCCTTGGTCCGCCAACTCCATGAAGTGGCTTTGGCTGCGCACGGCATCCCTTCCAGGCGGCCGGGAGGCGATGACATATTCCCCGGTGGCCAGCAGGCTCCGCGCCTTGACGTTGTCCACCAACTGAAGCGCCAGCACTTCCGCGATGATCCGCTCGCGGAGCCGTCCATCGAGCACGGGGAACACCACCTCAATCCGGCGAAACAGATTGCGGGGCATCCAGTCGGCGCTGCCCACAAAGACCTCCGGTTGGCGCGCGTTGCCGAAGTGCCACACCCGGGAGTGCTCCAGGAAACGGTCCACGATGCTGCGGACCCGAATGTTGTCGCTGAGTCCGCTGACCCCGGGGCGGAGGCAGCAGATGCCCCGGATGATCAGGTCAATCTCGACGCCTGCCTGCGAGGCTTCGTAAAGCGCATCAATGAGCTGGGTTTCGACGAGCGCGTTCATCTTGGCCACGATCCGTCCCGGCAGACCGGCCCGCGCATGTTCGGCCTCGCGGCGGATCAGGCGGAGGATTTCCGCGTGCATCTGGAACGGGGCCACCAGAAGCCGCTGTGTGCCTTGGAACTGGCAGATGCCCGTGAGCAGATTGAACAGATTGGTGGCATCCTCGCCAAACTCCGGCCGGCAGGTCAGCAGGCTGAGGTCCGTGTAAAGTCGGGCCGTCGAGGGATTGTAGTTGCCGGTGCCCAGGTGGACATACCGCCGGATGCCATCGTCATCCGCCCGGACCACCAGCGCCATCTTGCAGTGGATCTTGAACCCGACAATGCCGTAGACGACATGCACTCCCGCCTCTTCCAATGCCCGTGACCAACGGATGTTGTTGGCCTCATCGAACCGTGCCTTCAACTCGACCACGGCCGTCACCTGCTTGCCGTTCTTCACCGCGTTCATCAACGCACCGATGATCCGCTGGTCGCCGCCCGTGCGATACAGTGTCTGCTTGATCGCGAGGACCTTGGGATCGGCGGCCGCCTGCTCGAGGAATTCGACGACACTGACAAAGCTGTCGTAGGGATGATGCAGGAGGACGTCGCGCTCGCGGATGAGCGAGAACAGGTCGCCTCCACCGTGATTGCGGATCACCGGGGCCACCGGACCGGCGAACCGCCGGTCACGAATTTCCGGCGCATGTTGCGCGTCGAGGATCGCCATCAGGCGGGTCGGATTCACCGGTCCGTCAATCAGGTAAAGGTCGTCCCCGGTCAGGCCGACATTGGTCAACAGCTCGGTGCGCACCTCAAGCGGGCAGTTGGCGTCCACTTCCAGGCGGACGGCCGCGCCTTTCCGCCGCTTGTCGAGCTGATGCTCCATGGCCCGCAACAGGTTCGGCACTTCGTTCTCGTCGAGGTAAAGTTCACTGTTCCGGGTCACCCGGAAACTCCAGGAACCCTCGATCAGCATTCCGGGGAACAGCTCGGCGAGATGGTGGCCGATGAGGTCGCCCAGGAAGACATACTCGTGAGCTCCGGGCTCGGTGCGGGGCAGCTTGACCAGCCGGGGCAACGCGCGGGGAACCTGGACGACCGCCAGCCAACGGCGGAGTTCTCCGCGGAAAGTTCCGTGCAGCTGGATGATCAGGTTGAGCGTCTTGTTGAGCAGCTCAGGAAAAGGATGCGACGGATCAATCGCCAGTGGCGTCAGCACCGGGTGGACCTGCTCCCGGTAGTAGGCGTCGAGCCACCTCCGGTCGGATTCGCCCAGTCGGTCCGCCGGATGGAAGCGGATGCCGTGCTTCGCGAGCGCGGGAACCAACTGCTCCCGCCAACACCGGTAAGAATCGTCAACGAGCCGGGCCGTCCGCTGGCGAATTGCCCGCAAGGTCTGCTGGACGTTGAGTCCGTCCGGCGTGCGTTCCGTCGTTCCGTCCTCGGCCGCCTGCTTTAGTCCGGCTACCCGCACCTCGAAAAACTCGTCGAGGTTCGAGTTCACGATGCAGAAGAACTTCACCCGCTCCAGCAATGGGCTGCTGGCGTCCAGCGCCTCGTCCAGCACGCGTTGGTTGAATTCAAGCCAGCTCAACTCGCGGTTGAAATAGCGTGCCTCCCGCGGGCGGGACGAAACCGATTTGGACTTGGCCTTGCGCATGAAAGCGGGCTCAGGCTAGTTCGCCCGGCGAGCCAGGCGAGTTACAAATGGCCCGCCGGCACCGCAACCTTGGTCGCTCAACGCGCCACTTCGGGCTGCCGATACCATTCACCCCGGAGCCAGTCCGCGATGAGGGCGATCTCCTCGTCCTTGAGGACTCCGTCGGCCTTGAACCGCGGCATCCGGTCGTTCTTCTTGCCGTAGAACCGATCGTGGGCCGGATCGGCGATCACGCCGATGAGCCACTCCCGGGAACCCCACCCGGTGAGATCAACCGTGTTGGCATCGGCATCCGGCTTGCGGAACTGGTGGCAATCCGTGCAACCGAACTCTTCCCGCGCCAGTTCCCGTCCCTGACCGATCAGCGCCCGGTCTCGCACATCCAACGATTTTTGCGAAAGCAGTTCCGCCTCGGCGCTGACCGCCGCGATGACCTTCTCCAATTCCGCCTGTTTCTCGGGCAGCTTCTTTGCGAGCTTCTCCTTCACCCAACGCGCCATCTTGCCTTCCTTGAATTTCGTCCAGCCGTAATAGCGATCGGAGCTGACCAACTTGGGATCCAGCATTCCAGCCAGCCATTCGCGCGACCCAAAACCCTTGAGGTCCGGGGCCGAACCCGGATCAGTCACACGCAGCTTCTGGCCGGGCTTTGGGGTGGCCGCTTCGGGGCCATTGAGCCGAACGAGATCGCCGGCCGGCGCTCCGTATTTGGCCTCAATGCTAGCCGCCGTGTCGCCGGCCTCGACTCCATGTTCCAGTGTGCGGGCTTGGCCCGTGCCGTCATGGCCGTCGAATTGGTGGCAACTGGAACAATGCCGCGCGAAAAGCTTAGGACCGCGGGTCAAAGGGTCGTTGCGGAGGAGGTTCACGGCGCCGGCCGCGGGAATGCCCGTGGGCGCCTGCGCGAGTTCGACCACCCGTTCGGCATCCGCGTGCGCCTGCTTCAGGGCCAGGTGGAACGCCGCGTCCCCGGCATCCTGCTTCTTGGCTTCCCAGGTCAGCAGACCGGCACCCGCCATCACCGCGACCAGGAACGCCAAGTTGAACCGGTGTCCCAGCTTCCATTTGCCGAGGAACGGCATCGCGGCCAACACCAGCATGGCCAGACTCGGGATGACAATCGCTCCCCAAACCTCGGTGCCGCCGGGGAAGTATTTCAGGAACTGGAACAGGAAGAGGAAATACCATTCGGGGCGCGCGGCGGAATACGGTTCGCTGGGGTCAGCGGGGGCCGCCAGTTCCGCACCGCGGAATTTCACGGTCAGGAACACGACCGTGGCGAGAACGGCCAACGAGGCGACCGCATCCATCAGCACCTGGTCAGGCCAGAACGCCGCATCCGGCTTCCGGAGTGGCTGCTTCGGCGTGATGCCGTGCTTGCGGAACAGCGCGACGTGGCCCGCGACCAGCAGGATGATCGCGGCCGGCAAGACTCCGGCATGCAAAGCGAAGAAACGGGTCAGCGTGTGATGCCCGTAGTCGCTCCCGCCGATGATCAGCTTTTGGATCTGTTCGCCAAACACGGGCGTGATCGCAGCGATGTTCGTCGCCACTTTGCTCGCCCAATATCCCTTCTGATCCCATGGCAAGAGGTAGCCCGTCAGCGAAATCGCCAAGGTCAGCCCCAAGAGGGCCAGGCCGAACCAGTAGTTCACCTCGCGGGGAGCTTTGTAGGCCCCGTCGATGATCACCTGCATGAGGTGCAGCACCAGCAGGACGGTCATCAGTTGCGCCGTGAAATGGTGCAAACCCCGCAGGAACCATCCGCCGGCCATCTCGTGCTGGATATAGTAGACCGATTCCCAGGCGGTCTGGGCACTCGGGCTGTAGGCCATCCACAGGAAGATTCCCGTGATGAACTGCACGACGAGGCAAAAGGTCAGCGCGCTGCCCCAGATGTAGCGCCACCGGGCTCCGCCGGGGATGTTCTCGTAAAGCGCTTCGTGGGTGAGCTTCTTGATGCCGGTGCGCGAATCCAGCCACTCGAAAATCTTCTTCATGCAACCGGCCTCTTCTCCTTGTGCCCGGCCGCAAAGTTCTGGAAGCGCACCCAAATCTCATTGCCGCGCAGCTCCACGTCCATGGTGTCCATCGCGCGCGGACTCGGGCTCTTGGGATCGTTGATCGAGCCGTCCTGCGCGAACGTGCTGTTGTGACACGGGCAGTAGAAGTCCTTGGCGTTCTCCCGGTAGTCGACAAAGCAGCCGGCGTGGGGGCACATGCTGTGGAACGCCACCACTTCCCGCTCCTTCACCCGCCGCAAATATACCGCCCCGACCGGCACCTGGGGCGTGCGCGTCCAAGCGTCCACATGGTCGGCGAGAATCGCGAACTTGCGCGGCACCGAATCGGCCGGCAACGCATCGAGGGTGCCCACCTTGACGAAGCCGGCGGCCCCCGGCTTCCGGCGCAACGGGTCCAGCCAGGCGAACAGGCCGGCGGCCGCGGGCACCAAGGCTACAACGCCGCCGATGACGACGGCAGCAGCTTCCTTGAGGAAGGATCTGCGGGGAGGCGAGTCGGAACACTCCGGCTTGGACATGATGGGTGGGAGGATTGGCCGGGACTCCGGAGATGGCAAACCTGCGTTGGCCATCTGCTACGGATTTGTTGCCGTCCCACGATCCCCCCGCAAACGGCCTTCGGTTACCTCGTCAAATGACAACCGTGAGCGAATCCGATCCTAGCTCACCAATTGACCGGCCCGGTCCTCCCCGCGGCAGGTCCATCGGCGAACTGCGGAGGACCAGAACCCGGCGAACCGCGCCCAGACTTTCCCGTAAATCGGGCCTGACTTTGCGCGCAGACCCGTTCCGGCACCTGCAAAAAAGGTTCCCAAGCAGGCCCAAGCGGGGGCTCGAGTCGTTCGCCGGAGGCCTGGAGAGTGCCAAGCCCCAGCGACCCGCTAGGAAGCTCACTTCGCCCGGACCGCCGCGGTTCACCGCCCTCGAATCCACCCATGATGGAAGCGACCAAGGTCATGGCCACCAGCGATCGGCGTCCCAAGCTTCGGTGGAGTCTCGTGCCGCAGGGGAAAACCTGGCGATGGAGCCACCAGGCGAACGTGCTAAGGGTTGCTAGGGAGAGCGCGAAGAACTGCTGGAGCTGACCCGTGCGCAGGTCACCTTCCTGGACGCGCGCGAGCCCCAACCCAGCAGCAATCCAAGCCACCACCGTGGCGACACCGAGAACGGCGCCGATCGCATTCCGCAGCCGCGGTCCAGGCCGTCGGATCGCCCACGCCTCCAACAGCACCGCCACCGCCAAGAGCCCCAGCGGATAGTGCAGCCGGGCTCCGCCCAATGGACTGAACCACAGCGCGACCTCCGAGCTTTCGGCGAACACCGGCGACATACGGCAAAGGAGGACGAAACCCGTCGTCGCGCTCATCACGGGAATTTCAGGAATCTCGCCAAACTTGCCGCGCGTGTCCCAAGCCGCATGGTTCCGGCAGGCAATGGGCAAACGAGCACTAATCTGCGGATGCGGTTATGTCGGCACGGCCCTAGGGCGCCTGCTGCGCTCCGAAGGGCATTCCGTTTTTGGCCTGCGGCGGACGGTTGAGCATCCCGAACTTTTGGCCGCGGGCATCGTGCCCTTGCAGGGTGACATCAGCCGTGGTGCCGACCTCGCTGCCCTGCCCGGACCATTCGACTGGGTTGTCCATGTCGCCAGTTCGACCGGGGGGGGCACCGAGGAATATCGTTCGGTCTACCTCGATGGTTTGCGAAACCTGACGACGTGGCTGGGTCACACCAACGGCCAGCCCAGCCGGCTCGTTTACACCAGCAGCACGAGTGTCTACGGGCAAACTGACGGAAGCTGGGTGGACGAAACGTGCCCGACGGAGCCCGCCTCGGAAACTGGCGGGATTCTGGTCGCTGCGGAGCACCTATTGCGGGCGCCCCTCCCAAACGTTCACGCATCGATCCTGCGGGTTTCCGGGATCTACGGTCCGGGTCGCGGCCACCTGTTTCGGCAGTTCGTTGCGGGCAAGATCGCCGCACCCATCACCTCGAATCGCTGGCTCAATATGGTGCATCGGGACGACGTGGCGACGGCGATCCATGCCGTCCTCCGTCACGTTGGTGCCTCCGGAGCGACCTATAACGTGACCGACAACGAGCCAGTGTTGGCGAACGATTTCCTCGGGTGGGTAACTGAACAGTTGGAGATGCGTCCCTCCGCTCCGCGCGTCGAACCGGCAGGCATTCGACCCGGCAGACGGGCCGACACCCACAAACGAGTCAGCAATCGACTTCTCCGCGCAACGATCGGCTGGGAACCCGTCTACCCAACCTTTCGCGAGGGTTACGCTGACGCCATCCGCGCTGTGAAAGCGGGTGAATTCCTTGCCTGATCTGCCTACGCCAGGGCCAAAGCGAAGAAGACGATTGGCCGTTTCGGGAATCCCCCACCGGTGGAGGAACGCTACTTCTGCCCCCAGCCGAAACGCTTGGTGAACGGCCAAAACACGAAGCATGACTTGCCGATGACCCGCTCCTGCGGGAAGTCAGGCTCGCCCCAGTAACGGGAATCCGCGCTGTTCATCGTATTGTCGCCGAAGCAGACGTAATGGTGCGGGCGAACGGTGTATTCCGTGGTGCCGTTCGGGAAGTTCGGGGTCGGCCCGACATAGCCCGTTGTTGCCTGCCACACCGTTCCATTCACGTGTCCCGAATAATGGTCAGAGGTGGCGGGCTTCGCCGGGTCAAAACCGAAGACCTGATGGAAACCATAGTCGTTCGTCGTCAGGGGGCGCCCATTGATGTAGGTATGGCGGTCGTCACCGATGCGGATGGTTTCGCCCCCGAGGCCGACTAGACGTTTGATGTAGTGGGTGTCGAACGTCATCCCCGGATGGTGCTCGGACCGGAAAACAATCGTCTCGCCCCGCTCGGGCCGCCGGAAGTTGTAGCTGACCCGTTCCACGAACAGGTGGTCACCGGTCACGACCCGGCACTTGACGATGTCCTCGCCTGCCTTGAACGACGACTTCTTGATTGCCCGCTTCGATTCATCAAAGAGGCCCAGGTGGCGGGCAAAGTCATCCGGCGGAAACCACACCACGATGTCCCCGGCCGTGGTCCGGAGAGACTGCTTCTTGACGAAGGGCAGGACCGTTGTGGGCTTCTCCTGCCACCCAGTCAGCTGGCAGTCCTGCTTCGCCACGAAGTGGTAGTAGCTCACGCCATCGATCCATCGTTCCCACAAGCGCATGGGCAGCGATGGAACTTGAATCGCAGGCTGGTCCCGCAGGTCCTGGTAGGTAATGCCCCAAAGTGTCGGCTGGGCCGAACCGGTAGGAATAACCATCGGCTGGATCAGGAAGGCGCGGCTGCCGACAATCAGGATCGCGATCTCCAGCAGCATCACGAGGTTCTCCCGGAGGCCGGCGTTGGGGTAGGCCTTCAGCGATTGGTTGGCCGTCTGTTCCAGCGAATCCATCGCCGCCTTGATCGCGGCGGCGTCCGCATTGCTGCGCAGCAGCGCGTGGAACTCCCGGAGCGCGGTCTCGACCGTCGTGATCGCCTCCGGCGCCAGCCGGTCACGCTGATGGTTCAGGATTTTCCGGACGACATCGGCCAGTTCGGCCGCCTTGCGGACGGTGCGGGAAGTGAGCCAGCGAAGCAGATACATGCGTGCGGTGGATGGGACAGGTGGGGCGGCGCGAGGTTCAATCCCCGGCCCGCTCCCCTGCCCTAGTTAGTCTTGAGCACCTCGACGAAGGCTTCCTGCGGGATTTCGACGGAGCCGATGGACTTCATGCGCTTCTTACCTTCCTTCTGCTTTTCCAGCAGCTTGCGCTTTCGGCTGATGTCGCCGCCGTAGCACTTCGCGGTCACGTCCTTGCGGAGCGCGCTGACGGTTTCCCGCGCGATGAACTTGCCGCCGATCGCCGCCTGGATGGCCACCTGGAACTGCTGCCGCGGGATCACTTCCTTGAGCTTCGCGGCGATGGTGCGGCCGCGGGATTCGGCCTTGGTCCGGTGAACCAGGCTGGAGAAGGCTTCCATCACCTCACCGTTGACCAGCATGTCCAGCTTCACCATGTCGCTCGGCTCGTAACCTTCCGGCTCGTAGTCCATGGAGCCGTAACCCCGGGTGATCGATTTGATGCGGTCGTGGAAGTCGATGAGGATCTCGTTCAGCGGGATCTTGCAGGTCATCATCACCCGCCGGGCGTCGAGCGTCTCGGTGTTCTTGATCTCGCCGCGCTTCTCGGAGATCAGCGACATGATGTCCCCGATGTTGTCGCCGGGGCAGATGACGAAGGCCTTCACGATCGGCTCGAAGATCGTGTCGATGTAGGTCACGTCGGGCAGGAAGGCGGGGTTGTCCACCTGCTTCTCGGTGCCGTCGGTCATCTTCACCTGGTAAACCACGCTCGGGTAGGTGGCGATGATGTCCATGTCGAACTCCCGCCGGAGCCGTTCCTGCACGATCTCCATGTGCAGCAGCCCCAGGAACCCACAGCGGAGTCCGAACCCGAGCGCCACCGAGCTTTCGGTCTGGAACGTGAGCGCGGAATCGTTCAGCTGCAGCTTGGACACCGCCACCTTGAGCTGCTCGTAGTCGGCCGTGTTGATCGGGTAAATGCCCGAGAAAACCATCGGCCGGATTTCCTGGAAGCCGGGCAATTCGGTGGATGGATTGCGGGGATCGGTAATGGTGTCGCCGACCTTCACCTCGCGGGGCGTCTTGATGTTCGCCGTGATGTAGCCGGTCTCGCCGGTCTCCAGTTTGTCGCGCGTGTAGGGCTTCGGGCGGAAGGACCCGACTTCCTTGATCTCCACCGTCTTGCCCGAGTGCAGCAGCTTCACGTGCATGCCAGCTTTGAGCTCGCCGTTGGTCACCCGGACCAGGATCACGACGCCCTTGTAAGTGTCGAAGTAGCTGTCGAAAATCAGTGCCTGGAACGACTTCGCGCCCGACGGAACCGGCGCCGGCACCCGGGCGACGATGGCTTCCAGGATGTCCTCGATGCCGATGCCTTCCTTCGCGCTTGCCAGGATCGCGTCATCCGCCGGGATGGCGATGATGTCCTCAAGCTGCTGCTTCGCCTGCGGGATGTTGGCGTGCGGCAGGTCGATTTTATTGATCACCGGGATGATGTGCAGGTTCTGCTTCATCGCCAGGTGGACATTCGCGACCGTCTGCGCCTCCACGCCCTGGGCGGCATCGATGATCAGCAACGCGCCCTCGCACGCGCTCAGGGACCGGGACACTTCGTAGGCAAAGTCCACATGGCCCGGGGTGTCGATCAGGTTCAGCTCGTAGGTTTCGCCGTTCTTCGCCTTGTAGAGCATCGTGACCGGATGGGCCTTGATCGTGATGCCCCGCTCACGTTCGAGATCCATCGCGTCGAGGAGTTGGTCCTCCATGTCGCGCGTAGCGATGGTGCCCGTCATGTGCAGCAACCGGTCGGAAAGGGTCGTCTTCCCGTGGTCGATGTGGGCGATGATGCTGAAATTGCGGATGTGCGCGGCGTCCATTGATCAAAGGGCCGCGCCTGGATTTTGTCCCGACGCGGCGGAAAAGCGGGCGCAAGATAACGGCGAACCCCGTTTCGGGAAGGGGAAATCCATTCCCTAGCCCGCGCCTGGGCGCCCCGGCGGAAACGGCCAGGCCCAAACCCATCGCGGGCCGTCTTCGGAGGGACGGCGCCGCCGCCCCAAAAGGACTCAGACCCGCAGCGATCCCCGAAAGCCGCGCACCGCGTAATAGGACTGCGCGCCGTTGCAACCGATGAAGACCCGGCCGTAGCTCCGACCGCCCCAGAGCGCCCCGCCTTGGGCACGAAACTCCGCCGGCGTCGCAATCCAGCTCGATGTCTTGGTGTCGAACTCGCCCACCCGTTGCAGCGCCAAGTATTCCTCCTCAGCCAATACCGTGATGCACATTGCGGCGGCCAAGTCCATGGCGGTGGTCTCGGGGCGATGCTCCTTGCGGGATTCCAAGCCAGCGCGGTCGTAACACACGCTACGTCGGCCGGCCGGACTTTCCGGCGAACAATCCATGAAGACGAATTCGCCCGGCGCGGTCCCGACCACGTCTGGTTCGCCTCCAGTGCGCTCCATCTCCCCAAGCGACCACAGCCGGTCCGGCCGGGCCTCCAAACGAGCCTGCACCTCGTTCCAATCCACGCCCCCATGCCGGCCCGTGTGTCGCTCGAACCGGGCTCGCAACGCGGCGATCAGTTCAACCCGTTGTTTCCCGGTCAATTCCCGTTGAAGTTTGCTTTTGCTCATGGCTCAGACACTCGGCGGCTGTGCAAAAAATTGGATTGGCCGCCCGGGCGATCCCCGTCGCTTCGACGCTCGATTCGCGGCAGCCGGGCAAGCCGGCCCGGAAATTCAGGCCGAAAGGCCACCGGTCGATCCTGGCCGCCCAATCCGGCAAGCCGAACGGACACGCGCAGCTTCAGCCGGGGCGGACGAATTGGCGAGCCGATTGACGGGAGTCCCTCCGGGCACCCTGAACGGCCTCGTTCCGAGCAGATCTCATTTGCCAGCCCGGCTCCCACGTTCAGCCTCCGCTTCATCGTGAACGCCCTGCGCCGTGTTCCCCTGATTGCCGTCGCCGTGGTCTGGCTGCTGGCCAATGGATTGCCTCGAGTCGCCGCCACGGCCGAACCGCCCGCGGACAAATCCCCGAAGCTCATCGCCCCCGCGGTATCTTCCGGGACCGGACTGCTGCTGGAGCCGGCGTTGACGCTGCCGGAGTTCACCCGCGAGAAGTTCGCCGCGGCCATGGCCACCGTCGGTCCCGAGAAGATCCAGCGGCCTTGGACCAATCCGGTCGTCACCCTGCCGCCGCATCCGCGCTCCGGCGTGAAGGGACTGACCGAGGCCGAGGTGAAGGCCTACATGGTCGAGGCAAAGCGGCTCTTCAGTCGCGGCGAGGCGGTGCCGCTCTCCGACGTGGGCCTCATCAGCACGCAGGAGGACGTGATCCGGCGCCCGATGCTCAACCACATCGCGGCATTCTCGAACGCCGTTGCCCGCGTTTACCTGCTCGTGCAGAAGACCTCGACCGATGAACACTGGGCCTATTTCTCCATCGTGCAGGACCTCACGGTGACGCCCGCGCTCGATTACTACGCCGAGCTGCGCAAGGAAGGCCCGAAGTTCGAGGGCACGAGCTGCTACAAGTGCCATTCGTCCGGTCCGCTCGCCATCCATCCGGCGCGCGAGGATCTCGTGCTCGACGCGCCCCTCGCCGCCGCCATCGGCCGGCACATCGCAGAACAGCCGCGTTCGCAGTTTGTCTTCCCCAACGATTCGCCCAAGCCGCCCGCCGGCGAGAAGCTAACGCTGAAGTTCTGCACGAAGTGCCATGACGACGACGGTGACCGCGACGCGCTGTATCAGGTCCACTCGCATCCAATCCGCGTGCTGGTGGACTTCGGTTACATGCCGCCGAACCGCCGCCTGAAGCCCGAGGAGATCGCGGAACTCAAGGCGTGGCTGGAGAAGAAGCCGTAGGCTCGAACCACGCATATGCCGCACCGCCTCACCGCCATGCTCCACGTCCCCGACGTGAAGGCCACGCTCGATTGGTATGAGTCCCTCGGTTTCACGGTTAACGCAACCCATGCGGAAGACGGCTGCGACTTGGGTTGGGCGTCCCTCTCGTTCGGGAACAGCGAAATCATGCTCAGCGCCGGGGGCAAACCCAGCACCGCCCCGCGCCGGGATGTGGACCTCTACATCCACACCGACCAACTCGACGAACTGCATCGCCGCATTGCGCCCTTGGCCGAGGTTGTGGAAGACCTGCACACGACGTTCTACGGAATGCGCGAGTTCATCATCCGCGACCCAAACGACTTTTGGCTCACGTTCGGCAGCCCGGCCCCAGCCAATGGCTAGCGCCCCAACGGTTCCGGACAGCGAACCGCGGGCGGGCAGCCCCATCGACCCCTCCCCGTTTTGGGGCGGCAAAAAACTGTCCTAGAATTCCGCTCCCGGATTGACCCGTCGCGCCCGGCCGCCTAGAGCCTACGGCCACGCATGAGTCCCCAATTCTCCCGTCGCAGTTTCTTAGCGCTGACCGCCACCGCCGCGTTTGCCGCGGCGACCGGTTGCGCCGGTTTGGCCCAGGCCCTCAACCAGCCGCCGCCCGGTTTCAAGGCGCTCTTCAACGGCATCGATCTCGCCGGCTGGCGGGGCGGTGACACCTTCGATCACCGCAAGTATCTGGCGATGGACCCCGCCGCCCGCGCCAAGCAGGACGCCGAATGGACCGCCGACATGCGCGCCCACTGGAGCGTCCAGAACGGCGAGTTCGTGAACGACGGCCACGGCAAATACGCCACCACCGTCCAGGACTACGGCGACTTCGAGCTGCTGGTGGACTACAAGACGGTCGCCCTCGCCGACTCCGGCATCTACCTGCGCGGCGTGCCCCAGGTGCAGATTTGGGACTACACCGAGAAGGCCAAGTTCAACCTCGGCGCCGACAAGGGCTCCGGCGGTCTCTGGAACAATTCCCCCGGCGCCCCGGGCAAGGACCCCGCCGTGCTGGCCGACAAGGCGTTTGGCGAATGGAATTCCTTCCGCATCGTGATGGTCGGCTCCCGCGTCAGCGTTTGGCTCAACGGCAAGCAGGTCGTGAAGCACGCGCTGATGGAGAACTACTACGACCGCAAGCTGCCCATCCCGGCCAAGGGCCCGATTGAGCTCCAGACCCACGGCGGCGAAATCCGCTGGCGCAATGTGTTCATCCGCGAGATCGGCGCCACCGAGGCAAGCAAGATCCTCGCGAGCCACGGCGAGGAAGGCTTCCAGTCGGTCTTCAACGGCAAGGACTTCACCGGCTGGTCCGGCCCGCTCGACAACTACGAAATCGTGGACGGCGCGGTCCGCTGCAAGGCGGGCAAGGGCGGCACGATCTTCACGAAGGAGGAATACGCCGACTTCACCGCCCGGCTCGAATTCATGGTTCCGTCCGGCGCCAACAACGGCCTGGCGATCCGCTATCCCGGCAAGGGCGATACCGCCTACGACGGCATGTGCGAACTCCAGGTCCTCGCCGAGGACTACGAGGCGGTCCACAAGGCCAAGCTCGACCCACGCCAGGTCCACGGCTCCGTTTACGGCATCGCGGCGGCGACCACGGGTTTCCAACGCCCGGCCGGACAGTGGAACTTCCAGGAAGTGACCGTGAAGGGTTCCAAGATCCGCGTGGAACTGAACGGTGCCCTGATCCTCGACGCCGACGTGGCCAACGTGAAGGAGTTCATGGCCAACTCGCCGCACCCCGGCAAGGACCGCCCGAGCGGCCACTTCGGCTTCGCCGGCCACAACGACCCGGTGAGCTTCCGCAACGTGCGGATCAAGAAGCTGTAAGCCGCAAGGCCCAGCATGAAGTCACGATCCAAGGCGATTCTGGCGACGGCCGGAATCGCCTTGGTCGTTCTTGGCTTGGTGTGGCCTCGGAGTGAGCCGTCGTATGGGATGTCGGTTGGTTTTCTGCGCTATGACCAGTTTCCGATTGTCGACTACGCGAATAGCCAACCAACCAAAGTTCTGTGCGCGTTCTTTGGGGTGACCAATACCGGAAACTCCCGAATCTTCTGCGAGATTTACAAACGTGGATACGGAGGCGCATTTGTTGATGTTGTATCAACGAACGGCTGGGAGTCCGTTTTTCCACCGTGGCGTGTCTTTACCGGCAGGATCTACGATTTGGACCCTAGTAAAGGCGTGGCTTGCAGGACATACGAATTGGAACCTGGTCAAGGCGTAGAGATTCCCGTGCAAGTTGGCGCCAACCTTCCATGGCGGACCCGCTTCTGGTTTCGCCCGTTGGCCAGCTGGGAAGCCATACCCAACATCTATGAATTGGTTTACCGTCTTCCCGACTGGTTTCCACTCTTCGCGTGGCCGGAGTGGCAGGAGGTCCAAACTGAGACGGTTCCAGCACCCGAGAATCTTTGGCCCCAACCGTAGCCGAAGTCGGAAATGCAGTCCTCAGGAGCACTCGAAGCACCGCAGAGGGCGGTGGTTGGCTACTTCGATGAACCCTTGGCAGCTCCGCCATGAACCGAACGTCGGGCCCGCGGCAAAAACCGGCTTTTCATTCATCCCCTGCCCCGTAGGTTTCGCCGCTGCCCGGTTCCGGGCACACTCACGAACCTGAAACTCGTCTGACATGGCCGCTGACAATTCCGTCGTTGCGAAGGTCGAACTGCCTCCGCTCACCCCGCTCAACCTCAAGTCCAAGCTCGCCCCCACGCCGGCGACCCCGCCCAAGTATTCCGTCCGCGTCAAAAACGCCGCGGGCCAGGACGTGATCCTCGGCGATCCCCGCGCCACCCGGGCGCTGGTCGCGCTCATGGACGTCCACGCGGTGGTCGGCGGCGCGGCCTGCCACTGGGGCGGTCCCGCGGCCTTTGCGGAGATCAACGCCGCGGTGCACGGCCTGATGTTCAACACCGCCGGCCGCCCGTGGCACGAGGCCTACAACTACGTGAATGACGCCGGCCACGCGGAGAATGGCGTCTATGCCCTGCGCGCCAACTACGGCTTCGACGGCCTCACCTTCGACGACCTCAAGGCATTCCGTTCCATCAAGTCCAAGCTGACCGGCCACGGCGAGTCCCACCTTAATCCCGAGGGCGTGCTGCTGTCCAACGGCCCGCTCGGCTCCTCCGTCGGCCAGGCGCAGGGCTTGGCCATCGGCGACAAGTTGGCGAAGCGCGACCGTGTCACCATCCTCGTCGTCTCGGACGGCGCGTCGATGGAAGGCGAGGCCAAGGAGGGCTTCGCGGCGATCCCCGGCCAGGCGGCCAAGGGCATTGTGAATCCGTTCGTGATGATCGTTTCCGACAACGACACCAAGCTCTCCGGCCGCATCACCAAGGATTCCTTCTCAATGCAGCCGACCTTCGAGGCGATGGACGACCTCGGCTGGGATGTCCGCAAGGTGGAGCACGGCCATGACCTCCAAGGCGTTTATCTCGCGCTGGAAAAAGCCGTCGCCGACGCCAAGACGAATCCCGCGAAACCGGTCTGCCTCTGGGTGAAGACCATCAAGGGTTACGGCATCAAGAGCACCGAGGAGAACTCCGCCGGCGGCCACGGCTTCCCGCTCGCCAACGGCGAGAAGATCCCCGACTGGGTCACCGAACTCTACAAGGGCGACACCGCGCCGACCGAATTGGTCGCCTGGGGCGCGGCCCTCCGTGCGGATTGGGAAAAGAAGGAAGCCGACAAGAAGGCCAAGGCCGCGGCGGCTGCCGCCAGTCCCGCCCCCGCCGCTCCTACGGTGAAGAAGGACAAGGTCCAGGCCGGTCTGGCCGCCGGGGCCATCCGCGCCGCCAAGGAAGGTTACCCGGTGTTCTCCGTCAGCTCCGACGTGCAGGGCTCGACCGGCATCAGCACGTTCCAGAAGGCGACCGGCAACTTCATCGAGGTTGGCATCGCCGAGTCGAACATGGTCAGCGTGGCCGCCGGCCTCGCGAAGACCGGTTACGTGCCCATCGTGGACACCTTCGGTCAGTTTGGCGTCACCAAGGGCAACCTGCCCCTGACGATGGCCGCGCTGTCGCAGGCGCCGGTCATCGCGATGTTCTCGCACGTCGGGTTCCAGGACGCGGCGGACGGCGCCTCGCACCAGGCCACGACCTACTTCGCCGCCGTGAGCGCGATTCCACACACGATCGTCGTCGCCCCGAGCTGCGCGAACGAGGCCGAGGCGTTCATGTTCGACGCGATCAAGCACATCGCCGAGGAACGTAAGGCCGGCCGTGACGGCGAATCCGTGCTCTTCTTCGTCGGCCGCGAAAACTACCCGGTCGAATGGGTGCCCGGCGCGAACTACGCGTGGGGCAAGGCCCAGATCATCCAGGAAGGCAGCGACGTGGTGCTCGTGGGCAGCGGCGTGCTGTTCAGCAAGTGCCTTGAGGCGGCCAAACTGCTCCAGGCCAAGGGCAAATCGGCGACGGTCATCAACAACCCGTTCGTGAACCGCGTGGACGTCGAGACCATCGGCGCCGCCGTGAAGAAATGCGGCGGCCGGCTCGTGACCATCGAGGACCACCAGGTCATCGGTGGCATGGGCGCGCAGGTGTCGCACGCGCTGAGCAACGCCGGCATCGCCCACCGCGTCACCACGCTGGGCATCCCGGGTGAGTTCGGCCAGAGCGCCTACCTCGCCGAGGAACTCTACGTGAAATACGGCCTTACCGGGCCCAAGATGGCCGAAGCGGCACTGGCGTTGATCGGCTGAGCAACTGGTCCCCGGAAACAAAAGGCGGTGGCTGAGCGCCACCGCCTTTTCCGTTCGCGCGTCCGCTCCGTCGCCGCCTACGGCTGCCGGAGCCGGTAGAACTTGGCCGACGCCGAAGTGGGCACGGTGAATTCGAGCCGGCCGTTCGCGCTGACGGCATTCACACCCAGCGGGAGCCAATCGCCCAGTTCGCCGCTGGCTTCTAGCGTCCAGCCGGCAAGATCGGGACACGCCCCGTCGCAGGGCACGGCCAAGATGAGGTCCGCCCCGGAGACTCCCGCGGCAACCAACCGCGGGGTCGGTGCCGGCAGGGTCAGCTTCCAAGCCGGGCGCGGAAACTCTTCGCCGGGCAACCGGAACGTTCCCACTGCGACGAGTGAGTTGCCTTCCACGGTCAGCTTTGCGGCGGCTTCCGGGTAGTCCATCAGCTCGAGTGGGCTGACGAAGCTCGCGACCACCTTGCCTGTCCGGTCCAGTTGGGCAATGCCCCTCACCGGAACCCCGCCGATCGAATCAAACAGGCCCGCGACGAAGATTCGGCCAAACCGGTCACTCTCGACGGCGAGGTAGCGGGGCCGGGTAAACGGGCGCTGATCATAGGTCGCGGCGCCAGGCTTGAAGTTCGGATTCACCGAACCATCCGGATTGAGCAGCGCGATCCCGCCGTTAAGGTCCAGCCTGCCCACGATGACAATCGAACCGTCGGGCAACTCAGTCGCGTCCGACAGGATTCCGGAATCGTGTTTCGCGATCCCGTTGACAGGCTGGTAACGCGTGCCGTCGCGGGGATCCAAAAGTTCTCCCGGTTCGGTGACCGGGGCGAAGCCTTCTCCGGCCGGACCGTGGAACGTGGTGTCATCCGAACCGTCCGCATTCAGCCGCCGGACCTGAAGGTTGCCCGTCACACTTTCGAGAGCGACGATCAACCCACCGCTCCGCGTTCCTCCGAGCACGGACAGCGTTCCCACCTTCACCGACGCCACGGCGCCGGAATCAGCGGCGCGGACCACTTTGCCCAGATGGTCACCGATGGTGCCGGAGAGGCCGCGAAAATCGGCCGGTATCGCACCGGATGGATCAAACAGCGTAAGTCCGGGCCACCGGGCCGGGCTACCGGCAGGCCGGGAAGCGTGGTTGACGGCGACTTGGAAGTCATTCCGGACCAACCACACGCCGCCGTCGGCCGCGGGATGCAGCGCCCGCTTACCCCACGTTTCGTCAGGAGATGGGTCAAATCCGAGGTCCTCCGAGCCGTCAGCCTTGACGCGGACGACGTAGTCCCAAATCGGCTGACCGCCTTGGTCCACGAAGGACCCGCTGGCGTAAAAGCCTCCGTTCGGGGCCGGCGCAACCTCGACGCCCGCCCGAAAACCAGAACCGAAGCGGGCGGTCGGAACCGCTTCCCCGACATTGAGGTTATCCGCCAGGAGATTTCCGTCCGCGGCCCCGAGCACGGCGATCGTCTTGTGATCCAATTGGTCTACCCGGTTGAAATCTCCGCCCAGCACGACCCGGCCATTGTTAAGCAAAGCGGACGTCCGGGGAACGACCGTGCCGCCAAACCCCTGCACCGCGAAGGTGCTGTCAGGCGTTCCGTCAGCCCGGAAAATCTGCGCGCCGGCCTGCGGTTCGAGGCCGGGCAGCAGCAGCCGACCGTCGCTGAACTGGTGGACCCAGAAATTCGCCCCCGGGGAATCGTAGCGTTGGAAGGTCGTATCCACCGTGCCGTCGGCGTTCAGCCGTTTCAGGCCCGTGGCGGCCACCACCAGTTTGTCGTTCGGTTGCACCACCAGCATCCGGGGAAAGTCCGTGGTCGGCAGCCCCGCCCGGGTGACCAAGGCAAACGATGGGTCATGGACGCCACTCGCCGAAAACCGCAGCGCCACAAACCGATTCGTCAGGGGCGAATTGGGCGGCAACGTGGCCGGGAGGCGGATGTCCCCCACGACGACAACTTTGCCGCTGCTTTGCAGGCCGACTCCGCGGATCACGCCGCCCAGCGAGGTCGGCAAGGTGGAGGTCCCCGCGAAGTCCGCGTCAATCGCCCCGTCGGCCTTGAGCCGGACCAGGTTCTTCCACTGCGGCCCGGTCCCGAGCACGAAGCTGCCGGCCACGTAAATGCGCCCGCTGCCATCAAACACGGGCGGCACGAACAATTGCCCGCCAATGAACTCCGGGGCTTTGAAGCCGCCATCCACCGAGCCGTCCCGCTTCAGCTTGATCAGTGTCGGATTCGGGACCGCGATCGCCTCCGGGTGGGGCCGTGGGTCAATGTTGCCGAACACGGTCAGCAGGACGCCGCCGTCGGCGGTCGGCGTCAGGAAGCGGATCCCTTGGCTGAACAGCCGCGGCACGAAGAACGAGTCGGGCCGGCCGTTCGGGAGCAGCCGTTCGACCGCATCACCGCCGTCACGATAGGCGCTGATGAAGCAACTGCCGTCCGGCAATGGCGCAACGGACTGCACATGGAAGGCATAGCCCCTCGGCCAGAACAGCGGATCGACCGAGCCATCGGCCTCCCGCAACTTGATGGGGGCACCGACCTGTTGGCCGTTGACCCAGTCGAGATTTTGGAACCAAAACAGCAGCCCACCGTCGCCGTCCGTGGCACTGCGCCCCGGACCGAAGGACGAAGAATCCGTGGTGAACCGTTCCCAAAGGCGGGGTGACCGGAATCCGTCCAGAGTCTGGCCCACCGCGAAACCGCCGCAGAGGAGGCCGGCGACCAATACGGTCAGTGTGCTGCGCATGAACGATGCTTAACAAACGCCCGCGTCCCGTAGCAAGCCCGGCACCGAAAGCGGGCAAATCTCGAAGCGAACTCAGGACAACAGTTACCCTAGAGGCGCTTCTACCGGAGGCCATTGATGGCAGGAGTTTACGTGCAGCCGCGCCGCCGGTGCGTTTAGCCTCCGGCATGCTATCCCGGTGGTTGCTCCTCTTCTCCGCGTGCCTCGCGGGCAGCGTCGCCCGTGGTGCCGAGACCAACCGGCCACCGGTCCAAATGCTCGTGCCGGGCTTCACCGTGCAGGAGCTGCCGGTGAAGCTCAGTAACCAGAACAACCTCCGCTTCGCACCCGACGGCACGCTCACGTCGCTCGGCTACGACGGCAAGGTCTGGCGCCTGCGCGACACCAACGGCGACGGCCTCGAAGACACCGCGGAACCCTTCTGGGACCAGCCCACACTCAGCGTCCCGCTCGGCATGGCCTGGAGCACTCGCGGGCTTTACGTCTCATCCAAGGGCAAGGTCTCGCTCCTGCGCGACACCAACGGCGACAGCCGCGCGGACACCGAGGAAGTCATCGCGTGCGGGTGGCCGGCTACCGACGTCGGCTCCGGCGGCGTGGACGCCACCGCCGTCACGCTCGACAAGGACGGCAACGTATTCTTTGGCCTGCTCGTGGCCGATTACTCCAACGCCTACCGCCTTCGCAAACGCAGCGACCTCAAGCCTGTCGAAGTCGAATGGCTGAAGCAGAACGGACGTTGGAAGGAGCCGGCCGGCCCCGAGGCCGCGAACGACGAGTTCAGCCTCTACGACCTCAACTCGAAGCGCGGCACCATCCAGAAGTTCGACCCGCGCACGAAGCGGCTCGAAACCGTCGCTACCGGCCTGCGCGTGCCCGTGGCGCTGGCCTTCAACCGCGAGGGCGACCTCTTCAACACCGACCAAGAAGGCGAGACATGGATGCCCAACGGCAATCCGCTCGACGAACTCAACCACATCATCCTCGGCCGCAATTACGGCTTCCCACCGCGCCACGAGAAATGGCTGCCCGATCTCATCAGCGAACCGCCCGTCGTCGCTTTCGGCCCGCAGCACCAGAGCGCGTGCGGACTCGTCTTCAACGATCCCCGACTGAAAACTGAAAACTGGAGACTGAATACTGGCATCCCCCTCCCCGCCTTCCCCGCCCAGGGGCTCTTCGGCCCCAAGTGGTGGGAAGGCGACGCCTTTGTGGCCGGCGAATCGCGCGGCAAGATCTGGCGCGTGCGCCTCGTGAAGACACCGCACGGCTACGTGGGCAAGAGCTACACCATCGCCCGGCTCGACCTGCTCACGCTCGACCTTGCCATCTCGCCCAAGGGCGATCTCTACGTGTGCTGCCACAGCGGTCCGCCCGACTGGGGCACCGGCCCGCAGGGCGAAGGGAAGATTTTCAAGCTCAGCTACACCGATCCGAAGGCGCCGCAGCCCGTCGCCGTCTGGCCCGCAAGCCCGACCGAAGTCCGCATCGCCTTCGACCGACCGCTGGACCCGAGCGTGACAAACGCCGTCCGCGGCGACGCTGCCAAGATCGAGTTTGGCGAATACGTCTCCGCCGGCGACCGCTTCGAGGTGCTCAAGCCGCCCTACGCCGTCGTGGAACAGCAGGACGCGACGCCGAAGGGGAAGCTGGCGATCCGAAGCGCCTACTTTGGCAACGACCCACGCACGCTCAGGCTTACCACCGACCGGCACCCATTTGAGGTTAACTACACTCTGACGATTCCAACTCAATCGGCATCCAACTCTGTCGCCCAACTCACATACGATCTCGAATACGACTTCCACGGAGCACGGGTGAGTTTCTTTACCGATCTAGCAAAAACCAAACTGGGAGAGTTGAAGGACGCGTTGGCGATGCTTAAGGGCGATTTGCCTGTCATGCCGCAACACTATGACTTCGTGATTCCTCCATGGAATGTCAGTGCGCTTCAGAAGTTCTACGGCGACCACATGCCCCCATTGCTCGCTCTACCTCAGGCATTGCAGCGCGCAGACGATTTCGTCTTCGGGTTTCGTTTGGATGCTCCAGCAGGCGCAGCCGATCTCCGGATTGAGACAGACCGCTTGGAGCAGCTGAAGGTTTGGTCGGGTTCGGGGCAACCGCTTGCCCGGTTGAACCAATCCTCGTCGAAGGCGGAGTTTAGCCTGATCGGAGTGACTTCAAGAGTCGCCGTCATTTTGCCGTCAAAGCGTGGAGGCTCCATTCCGTCCATTCGCTACCGTCGAGCGAACGAAGGCTTCGATCGGAATCTTCCTTTCGATTCGACCGTTGCGCTTTGGGCCCCCACC
The DNA here is from genome assembly GCA_964602595.1 of uncultured Verrucomicrobiota bacterium. Taxonomy (GTDB): domain Bacteria; phylum Verrucomicrobiota; class Verrucomicrobiia; order Limisphaerales; family UBA9464; genus CAIWAH01. The sequence goes on from CAZRRO010000006.1 coordinate 54,869, forward strand.
AACCGCGCCTCCGCCGGCACCGACAGCCGACCAGCACCAAAGCCACAGGGCGACTGGGAACACGGCCGCGAGCTGTTCACCGGCACCGCGTTGAACTGCGCCAAGTGCCACCGCGTCCGCGGCGAGGGCGGCCTGGCCGGACCGGACCTCAGCAACCTCATCCACCGCGACGCCCGGAGCGTCGAGCGCGACATTCGCGAGCCCAGCGCCACGCTGCATCCCGACTACGTGACCTACCTGGCCGAGCTGAAGAACGGCGATTCGTTCACCGGCTTCATCCGCTCGCAAAGTAGGACAGGCAGCCTGCCTGTCCCTGACCGCGGCGCTTCCAGCCCGCGGTCACCCGGCGATCCCAACGCCGCCGAACCGGGCAGGCTGACAGCCCGCCCTACTTTGGAGGACTCCGTCGTGCTCTTCGACGCCGACGGCAAGGATACGGTCATCCCGCGCGCCGACCTCGCGAACCTGCATCCCACCGGCCAGAGCCTCATGCCCGCCGGCCTGCTCGATTCGCTCAAGCCCGACGACGTGCGCGACCTGCTGACGTTCCTGCTCTGGGAACCGCCGACGCGAACCAAGGCGGAGGTGGAGCGAGTTCTTCACGCTTTGTCTCCCTCGCCCCTCGGAGGGGAGAGGGCCGGGGAGAGGGGCAGCCAAGACTCGTCTTCTAAACCGCCCTCACCTCTCCCTGCCCTCTCCCCTCCCGTTGGGAGCGGAGAGGGTAAGGCCAAAGGGGCGCTCCGGATCGTGCTGGTTGCCTCCAAACAAGACCACGGCCCCGGCCAGCACGATTACCCGCGCTGGCAGGAGAAGTGGCTCCGCCTGCTGCCGCTGGCGGCCACCAATGCCGTCGTGGAAAAGGCCTGGGAATGGCCCACTGCCGACCAGTTCGCCACCGCCGATGTGCTGGTCTTCTATTTCTGGAACCACGACTGGTCGCCGGCCCGTTACGCCCAGTTCGATGCCTACCAGCAGCGCGGCGGCGGCGTGGTGATCCTGCATTCCGCCTGCATTGCCGACCGCGAGCCGCAGCAACTGGCCGAACGCATCGGACTGTCCGCGACGCCAGGCACGGTCAACTACCGCCACATGCCGTTCGACCTTCAGTTGGTCGCCAATGATCATCCGCTGACACGTGGCCTGCCCGAGTGGCTCCACTTCCTCGACGAACCCTACTGGCCGATGATTGGCGACCCGTCGCGTGTCACCATTCTCGCCAACGGCCACGTGGATGGCGCGCCGAAGCCGCTAGTCTGGACCTTCGAACGGGACGGCTCGGTTGGGCGCAAGGGTCGCGTCTTCGGGAGCATTCTCGGCCACTACTTCTGGACCCTCGATGATCCGCTCTACCGCCTGCTCGTGCTGCGGGCCATCGCCTGGGCCGGTGGCGCCGACGTGAATCGACTGACCGACGCAGCCTTGGTTGAGGCTGCGATGAAGTAGGGCTCCCTGAAACCCACCCGGGCGCCAACGTCGGGGCGATTCGGCGCCGCCAGCCCACCCCGAGGCGGATCGGGTGTCAGCCGACCGGGTCCGGTTTCGGCCGGTGGGTAACCTCGCGGAAGCGACTTTCGTAGTCGGGATGGTTGGTGCCCATGAGGCGATCCCACACGTTGAAGTAGAGGCCGTAGTTGCCCCTCATCTTCTCGTGGTGTTGGACATGGTTCGTGGGCGTGTTGAGGACCTTGCCGAGCCACGAATCCATGAGCCACCGCGGGTGGAACTCGTAGCCGGTGTGGCCCAGCACGTTGAAGGTGATCTGCCACAGCATCACCACGCCAAATGCCAACGGGTGCATCGGCATGACGCACACGGCGACCGGAAAAATGGCAGCCTCGACCACGGCTTCCAGCGGCGCGAACGAATACGCCGCCCATGGGGACGGATTGGTCGAGAGATGATGCACACGGTGGAACGGGCCGAAGAGCTTCGGGTGGTGCATGAGCCGGTGGGTCCAGTAAAAGTAGGCATCGTGGAGCACAATGCCGCCTGCCACGCTGCCCCAGAACCACGCCCATCCGCGTTCAGCCGGCCGCCAATACATCTGCGTCCACCCGAGCTTCGACGCGTAGATCGTGCCGGCGCCCATCAGGCCGAAGATGAACAGCGTCAGCACCGAATAGCCGATCTCGCGGCGCACGTCGGCCGACTCCGGGAGCCGCGCGATGATCTTGCGGTGAAACCAACGCCGCGAAAACAACACGTAGGCCAGCAGCCACGCGATGCCGGCGAACAGGAAATACCGGATGCCGACCTCCACCGTGGTGAAGGTGCTGAGGCGGAGGAAATCCAGGGACTGGAGCGAGAACGCGGCAAAATGGGCCGTCGACATGCGGCAGCCTTGCCCGGCTGGGTCCCGGAACGCAACCCGGCGGGCGGCCTTCTGCCGCCGGCCGGTGGCGAAGGACTCGCCCGATGCTTACGGGGCGACGGTGACGCGGTAGAACTTCACGTCGCCCGTCGGGTTATTCACCGTCACCCGGACCGCGTTACCCCCGGTCGGAGCAAACACCGCCCCTGCCACCGGGTTCCACGTTTTCAGATCCGCGCTGCCCAGAAGCGTGTGCTGACCGGCCGGCTTGGGCGACCCAAAGTCGATCGTCACGCTGTTGCCATTATGGCTGAGCTGGCCGAGGGCGAACGGGGCCAGCGGAAGCTCATCGGCCACCAACTGCAATCCCTCGGCCGCGCCGACGAGCGCCCAATCGCCCGTGTCGCCGTCCTCCGCCCACTCTCCGGCTGCCGCATAAATCTCCGCCGCGGCGCCGCCCACCCGTTGGAAATGGATGAACTCAATGACGTAATCGCCAGCGCGAACCCCTTTCAGGACCGCGCGGGTATTGCTGTCGCCCGTGCCCACGGCGAAGGACAGGTATTCCGGATAGTCTTCGTCGATGGTCCCGAGGCCGGACACGCTGGCGAATGGATGGCCGGCGAAGCGCAACGCGAAGCCATCGTCGGTGTGGACGCCGATCGTGTAGTCGCCATCGCTGGGGATCCGGATCTTGCCGCGGGCGACGGTGACCCAGTCGAGCGCCGGCAAGGACTCCGCCTCGCCGGGGAACGGTTGGTCCTCTCCAAATAGCCCCCCGTTACCGGGCGCTGCAGTGAAGTTGAAGTTGATGACGGGCGCCTGCATGTCGAGTGAACGACCGGTGAAGCCCGGCGTGCCCACGGCCTGCGCGATGCCCAGGGCGGTGACCACCGCGTCCGCCCGGCCGCCGTTCCAGACTTGGCGGACGCTCCAGAATCCAGGCGCCCCGGCGGGCTCGCCCATCCCGGTCAGCGGGAACGGCGGCGCGGGAACGGTGAACGCCGCCTCGGTGCCGACAGTGTTCCCCAGGACGTCTTTCGCCTCGACCTTGAAGGGATGCTGCGAACCGGGCGCGAACGGAACCGGGGCGTTGAAGGTCACCGTGGTGACGGCACCCACCTTGCCGACCGTGACGGGCACCGCGGCCCCGTCGATTTTCAGCGTGACGGTGTTGGTGTCCACCTTGCTGCCACCGAGGTCTTCGAACTCCAGGGCAAACCGGTTCGGCGTGGCATCCCATTTCTTGACCGTCGCGCGCTCGTCCGAGGGCGTGTCGGACTGGGTCACGTCAAACCGGTCGGCCGTAACCACGCCGGTGCCAAGCACGGTGATCCGCAGCGTGTGTTCGCGGTTCGGCAGCAGCGGGCTGCTCCAGATCAGCTTCTGTTCGCCGCGCTGGGCCGCCTTGTAATTGATGGTGTATCGGGTGCCTCCATCGATGACCGCGCTGGCGGTGCCGTGGTGGCTGGCGACCGTGCCGAAAACGTCGATCTTCACGCCCACGAACTTGACCTCAACGTAGGCGCCACTGGCGTCGGAGTAGTGGTCATTGTTCAGGAAGCGTGGGTCATTCGCGTTGCCCTGGGCCAACGTCCAGTTGCCAGAGTAGCGGAGCTTGTTTGTGGTCGTGCCGATGTCGCGGTTGTCGTCGATCTGGATGACCGTGCCCGGCACCACTTCGCGCACCGAGACGTCCACGGTGGCGAAGCCGCTAAACCCGGTGGCATCCGTCGCGACGACTCGCAGCGTGTGATCGCCCTTGGCGAGCGATTTGAGCGAGGTGGTAAAAGGCGCCCGATTGGTCTCGCTCAGCTTCGTCGTGCCGTCGAAGAACTCCACCTTGGCCAAGTTCAGGTCCTTGTCCGTGGCGGTCGCCAGCAGCGCGAAATCGCTGCCGAAGGGCACCGTGTCCCCGTCCTTCAGGCCCGTGATGGCGACGGCCGGGACGTTGCCGGTGATTTCGCCGGCTTCAAACCGGGCTTCGGCCAAGCCGATCGAATAGCCATTGCCCCAATTGCTGGTGTTGCGGAGTTTTACCAGACGAACGTCGGTCCCGTTCACGTCAAACGCCTGTCCGCCGGTGCCGCCTTCGGTGAGGGACACATTGGCGATACCCGTGAACTTCGCGGTCGCCGGATTCGCGTCGGGCGAGACAAACACCTGGACGTCCTTCATCCCGCGATCGGTATCCACGCCGGCATTGTAGTTCCAAAGATAGACCTTGGTGAGGTCCACGGTCTTGCCGAGATCGAACACCACTTCGGCCCGGATGGAACCGATGGAACTCCACATCTCGGAACCCGAGGTCGTGTGGATTGAATCCGGTGTTCCGAGCCCCGGGTCCTCGAATCCAAGGCCGTCAATCAGTGAGTCCTTGACCTCCTCTCCGTTTGAAACGGTGACGGCAACGGGTTGGATGAACTCGGCTCGCACTGCGCGGCCGGCCACCAGCCCGAGGATCAGTGGCGCTAGAAGCGACCAGCGCGATACGCGCCAAGACAACGGGGCGGGAGATGACTCATATGCCTGCATAGGGAGGGGCGAAGCAATGCCCCGGCCGCATCGCCGCAGCAAGGCCAAACACGGGCCACCGCACGCTAAGCCGACTTCCTCGACCGAGCTGAAGGAAGGCCGGCCGCCCAGCCTGGGAAAGCCAGTCACTACCGGCGACTGGTTTCTATGGTCCGGCCGCCTGCTTCCGCGCCACGACGAAGGCATTGAACATGCCGTAGCGCAGAGGTGTGGCGTTCAGCGCAAAGTCCACCAGCGGATTCACCACCCGGTCGGTGCATTCCGCTCGGATCACTTCGCAGCCGGCCCGCCGCAGGAAAAAACTCATGTCGAGGGCGTTGGTGCAGACGATGGCATCGTCGTCCGGCGTGAACGGCTCCTTGATGATCGGCGTCATGCGCTCGAATCGCACCGCCTCCGGGGCGATTCGCATTTGGCGGCGCCGCGCCAGCAGCGCCCGGAGATTGCGCCACTTGTTGCCCAACCCACGCATCCGGGGATGGTAATCCCGCCAACCGAATGCCCGCAGGAAATTGGGTGAACTCAGCACGATCTGCCCGCCGGGCGCGGTGACCCGCACGACCTCGGTGATGAACGCCTCCGGCTCCTGGACATGCTCCAGCACATTCAGCGCACCGACACTGGCGAAGTGCCCGTCGGGAAACGGCAAGCGGCCGCCATCATACCAGAGGCACCGGTCGGTCAGTTGTTTGGAACGGACGATGTTGGCCTCGGCCACATCCACGCCCCAGGCGTCAGAACCCGCCGCCGCCAGCGTCGCCACCACCTGGCCGACGCCGCACCCAACGTCCAACACCCGGCCGCCCGGGGTCGCCGGCCGGAGGGTTTGGGTGAACTTCGCATAGAAGCCCGCGTCCCAGTTGGCGAGGATGTCGGAATACGCGACGTCATCGCGCACGCGGTCAAGGTGGCTGGTGTTCGCGGCCATGATTATGCCGTTGGCTTCTTTTCCGGAACGACGGCCAGCAAGCCCACCAGGATCAGGCCGACCACGATCGCGGAGAGGCTGACCCACAGTGTCCCGTGCGGCGGGTTGAACCGAAACTCGACCGTGTGTTCGCCGGCCGGCACAGCGACGCCGCGCATGATGAAGTTGGCCCGCAGCAAGGGCGCCGGCTGGCCGTCCACTGTCACCTGCCAATCCGGATGCCAGCGGTCGTTCAGCAGCAGCACGCCCGCGACTGCCGATTTCGTCTTCACCACGACCTGCTTCGGCGCATAGCTGACGATGCTGGCTTCACCCGGGGGCGCATTGGTGGCCGGAACGATGCCGTCCACCGGTTGGGTCAGCAGGACCTTCTGCGTCGGGTCGAAACCCGGGGAGCGCAGTGTCTCCAGCGTGTTCGTGTCGGACAAACCTGCCTGCCAGTCCGTATAGAATTTCGCCCGCGGCAACGCCCCGGTGAATTCCAGCACCGCGTAGGGCCCCTGCTCCGCCGGCGTGGCGGTGAGCAATTGGACGACGTCCGCAATGGGGGTAGTCGGCTCGGGCGGCTTCGCTCCGGGTTTCAGGCCAAGGGCGAACGGCATTTTGACCCGCAGGCGCTTCTGGACCGGGTCCAGCATCTGGTTGAGCTGGTCCACCACGTCCTTTGAGCCGAGCACGTAGCGGGTATTGGTGAGTTGCCAGAGGCGGGAGACCAGCGCCGGGTTGTTCTGGTTCGCCATCAGCGACAACGCCGCAAAGTAGGCTTCCTCCAGCTCCGGAGTGCGGGACATCTGGTCAATGTCGAGGGACTGGATCTTGAAATACTGGAAGTGATGTTCGAGCCATTCCTTCTGGAGGAAGACCCAAGACCCCGCCGCGTCGCCGCCGACCAGGGGCGCCGCCCGCCGGGGGTCCAGGAAAGCCGTGACGCGTTGTTCCCACGGCTTTTCCTTCAGCAAGTCGATCACCGGATTGCTCTGGTAACGGGTCACGTAGTCGTAGTGTTTCACCCACGGGGTATTGGCCCGATACAGGTCCACAACCAGGATGCCGCCCAGCAGCCACCACGCGGCGGTGGCCCGGCCGCCAAACCAGCCGATCACCACGCCGATCACTACCGCCAACGAAACGGCGAAAACCAGGATCGCCAGCCAGACTTCCCGGATGGAGAAGGCGGCTTCCGCCGGCTGGCTTTGGCTGAACTCAATCTTCCCGAGATAGGCGGACAGCGAACTGGCGCTGCTCGAATAAATGACCGCGGCGAAAACCGCCAAACCGAGCGTGGCCAAGGCGCCAAAGACCCAGCGCCGTTCGCCGGCGGCCGCCGTCGACTTCCAGGCCACGAACTGGTCCTTCACCGACCCTAGGCGAGCCTTCCCTGCCGCCAATCCGCCCCGCGCCAAGGCCTCCAGTCCATAGGCAAAGAGTATCCAGACGGCGAGGTTCATTCCGTGCAGGAACTTCACCGGCAACCGGATGGTCGAGAAATACGGCAACGAGAAGAACAGTTGGTAGAAGGGCGCAAACTTGCCGAACGCGAGCAACAACGACCCCAACGCCACCACCGCCCAGAACCACACTTGCTTCCGTTCGTGGATCGAAAACGGGGACTTGTCCCGCCGCAGCGAGGTCACCACGCCCAACGACGCGACGAGCAGGACGAGGACGCCCATGTATTCGCCGCTGCCGCTGAACCGGCTGTTAGGCGTTCCGCCGCCAAACGAACCCCAGTAGGCACCGCCCTCCGGCGTATCCATGCGGTAACCAAAAATCCCGGGCACTGCGAACCGTAGCGTTTCCACCTTGGGATAGCTGCCCCACGTCGCAAACTCCCAGCGCTGATCCCGCGTCTCCTGCTTCTGTTGCATGCCCGCCACGCCGATGATCTGGGTGCCGATCAACATGCTGAGTGCATGCGCGGCAATCCAGCCGGCGCAGACCACAACCAGCACGAGCTTCAACTGGCTACGCACGATGTCGCGTATTCGAATCCCATTCTGCGCGGTGCTTTGCCAAACAAGATACCCAGCGATATAAAGACTGAGAATTGCCCCAACATCTCCCCCTTCACTTACATTCAAACCAGCGGCAAACCCTGCCAATACAATTGCCAACCAGCGACGTCGGCAACGAAATGAATATGACAAAATCCCTAGCGCGAGCATCGTGAAGCCCATTGCTATCGCCTTTGCCGGCAGCCCCCAGCAGGCATAGGAGAACGGATTTGACGCCAGCGCAGCCGCAAGCCCCGAGAGAACTGCAACCTCTTGGCGAAAGCCAAGTGAACGAACCATCATCCACGAGCACAAGCCGAGGAACACCAACGAAAGCGGTGCGAAATATTTGGCGATAAAGATGGGGCTCTGCACAACCGCGCCGGCTATTTGCGAAAGGTTCGGAGTCGCCCCGAGCATTGAGACACCAATCCAGTTGAGGTCTTGCCAATAGCCAAAGAAAGTGCCCGGCAGCAGCGCAGCATCAGCGCTGATCGCACCCAGCGATGCATCATTCGCAAACAGCACATACTCTGGAACAAGCATCTGGCGAAACAAAAGGCCAAGAACAGCCAGCAAACACGTCAGCGGAACCCACACTGACGAAAGTCCCGATGCTACAGCCTTTAGCGCCGTTCCGAGAACACTTCTGTTTGAATTCATGACTTATATCGAAAACAGACACTCTTGATCAGGTCCCGCACTAATACGGCGATTGCCCCCATACACCAGTGTATCGTCGACACATTTCGCCGAGTCACGCAACGAATCTCTCTTGCATAACGGGTATCAGATACGCTCGCCATCTGCTGTTTCACAACCGAACGCGCAACAAATAGGCAACTGATGCGTTGCCACCATATCCACCGCGTAACCGGATCCACATCGGCCCAAGCAGCAATCTGCCGCATAGCGCGCAATTCATCTGTAACCCAAGTTTCCAAATGCCTTGAGTTTGCCATAGTCGCACTACCGGCGTGGTGTCGGATTTGACATAATACCTGACAAATTTCGACCCGGCACGACGAACGGCGAGCCCAGTCCGCATAAAATACGCAGTCACCAACCTGAGGATAGTCCATGGGGAAGTAACACGGCGCCGGTTGGCATCCAGTTTTCAACAGTATTGAGCCACAGAAAACTGTTTGCAGTTGCCCCTGCTTCCGCAACACAGCTTTCGAGGTCCAGCGCCGCACCGATCCAGAAACAGCGGACGACTGACCGGGAACAATTCTACCCTCTGCATCAATTTTTTCAGTCAGCGACCATGCCATGGCTGGTGCAGGATCATTCGCAAGTGTCGGCAAAAGCACCTCCAAGAATCGTGGCAAAACTATATCGTCCGCTAAAAGAATATGCAGCACATCAGCCCTTGCCGCATAGGACAGGCAACGATTGAGGTTACCGAAGAGCCCCTGATTGCGGTCATTGCGCCGCAATTCTCCATTGAGATTCGGAAATTGATTGAAACATGCGGAAACTATTTCCCGGGTCTTGTCACTGGAACAATCGTCAATGACGATCGTCACGTCAGGCAGCCGAGTCTGGGCGGCCAACGATTCTAACGTTTTCGCTATGAATTTTTCGCCGTTAAATACAGGGATTACGGTGATGACTTTAGGCATAGCGCCCATTTGAGCGGTTACAGTCACGATTGATACCAATCCTTGAGATCCAACAATTGGTGCTTTATCGGCGGGCAGAGAACATCCGGAACCAAACTCCGTTGAACAGCAATCGCGGCTTCAACCGGTTCTATTCCAATTGGAGCGTCCCAAATCTCACCGATCAGATTCAGCAACTCCGCCTTGCTGACCGGCGGCCAAATCCCCGGTTGAAAAAGAGTGCCTTTTGTAATGTCACCTGTCAGCAATTGATCGCATAAGCGCGCCCATTCGAGAGTTGTAATTCCATTCCACACGTGGTTTGTATATCCTGATACGGTCTCTTTCTTGCTAAGAAACCACCCCATAAGACTTCGCTGTGTGCCCCGTTCAGGTCCAATTATGGATGCCCTGATCACCAACGCCCCAGACGCCCGAACGGCAACTTCGGCGTCCCATTTGTCACGTCCGTAGCTGTCCGTCGCATCTCCCGGTTCTTCACTGCGGCGCGCTGGCTTTTGGGAACAGTAAATAGCGTCGGAGCTCGCGTGGACGAATCGACCGACTCCTTTAATGGCTTCCGAAACCAAAGCGGGGAGCAATGTATTGACGTCCCTCATTCGGTTATCTGAGATGCCTATTCCAGGACGCAATCCAACACAATTAACCACAGCATCTGGACGCCTCGCGAGAACATTCTTGATGAACGCAGATGGTTCTGAGGAATCGAAGCGGGTTTCGTTGCCCAACACCTCATGGCCAGCCTCCGTCAAAACTCGAACAACTACATGGCCCAGCATACCGTTCTCACCAAGGACGACGATTTTCATCACGGATTGTTGAAGGCGGTCACCCACAGGCCAGAATGTCCGGCGGCTTTCGCCACGATGTCCTGCCGGTAATTCCATGCAGTAATTAGGCATGCGTCCACCGGCATTTTCTCAAGCATCTCCGGTCCGACAATTGGAGTAGCGGTGCACGGAATAAACTTACCAGCCCGGAGAGGAGATTCGTCCACTATGTAGGCGAATTTGAGATGTCGCATCTGATTCAAGTAAACATTCGCCCGCCCCGCTGCGCCGTAGGCGGAGATGCGTCGTCCAGCCCCGTGAAGTCGTGCGAGTAGTAGTGAGCTTGGTGTTTCCGCACGGTGCATATAGGCATCCCTGAGGTCGCTTAGGCCACTCTCAATCTCAGCGGCACCACTTGGCGTTGGCTGTTTTGCATTCTCCCGACGGAATCGGATCCTTAGCAAACCACCGTGCAGAGGGAGCCGGTAAGTTACTTCATGGGCAAATCCTTCCAAGGCGAGACAACGGATCAGCGCCGCCTCGCTCCATTCCACTTTATGCTCATGATAAATTGTATCCCACTGTGCCGATTCAATCGTCGATTCCAAATTATGAACCTCAATCCAAAAATGCCCACCGGCCCGCAATGCCAGTGCCGCACCAGCGAACACCCGTCGCAAGTCGGAAATATGCGCCAAGCAGTTCGATCCACATATGACCCCAATTTGCCCCTCCAAACGGTGCTCGCGCACACATTCCGGCGTAAATGGTCGATTGATGAGTTCCCAATCCGAATCGAGCGAGGCCCGAAGGGCAACATCACTCGGATCGACACCAATCCGCCGCCACCCTCGTGGCAGATATCGCATCAACACGCCATCATTGCAGCCTATCTCCAGAAAATTTAGCCGCGTGTGATCACCGTAGAATTCCGCTAGATGCCTTGAGAAGTCCGCAAAGTGCCGAACCAATCCGGGGACCGTGGATGACGCATAGCTGTATTCCCGAAATAGTTGACTGTCCGGAATGTCTTCCGCCACTTGGACAGCTCCACATGAGTTGCATCTTACCCAAGTCAATGGATACGTTTCTGCCCCTAGCGCGTCGAACTCCGAGCGACAAAATAGACCTGCCAGAGGCATCCGTTCCATCGTTAATACAGTATCCAAGCGATCCTCCGACGCCTGGCAACCACGGCATGCCTTGATGATATTTATCATATCGATGATGTTCCAACGCGTCAAAAAGTAATCAACCCGCAGTCGGATTTGAACGTCTTGCCGGAACACCCCTCACGTCTTTGATAGCTACCAAATTAAACGCATGCTTGGGCGATCGATTGATTTGCAAAAGGAGCGTTGCCAGTTCCTCCAACAATATACCTCCTGGAAAGCGCAAGGTTGTTTCTGCCATATAGCTCCTGAAGTAGCGTGTTCCGGTGGTTCCGAAGACGGTGTAACCGAGACCCGAAAAATCATGGATAAACCAGCCGGAGAGATGCCGCTGAAATTGATTCCCAAACTCCGGCCCCTGTGGAACAAAGCCGTTTGGCGTCTCCAGAATTACGTATTTCTTCGTCAGTGCCTCGCATCGTTCGAGTATTTGGAACCCCTCCTTCCTCGGGAGGTGCTCAATGACTCCGTAGAGAGCAACCAAGTCAAATGGCTCCACTACCCCAATTTGACCTAGCCTTTCGTGAACATCATCCTTCAGGATGTCAGATTCCAAATAGAAGTCATGAACATGATTGGATTTCGCACGAAGGATAGCCTCTGGGTGCGCGTCTACTCCAACAGTAGTGACTGCGGGACGGAATTGGCTCAGGTGCGAATAATGACCGCACCCGATGTCTAGTGCCAACTTCACCTCACCCGAGGCAACTAATTCTTTAGTATAGTCCGCCGCACACTTCGGCCTTAGCAGGCTGCGTAATGTTCTCATACTTTCGTTCAATCAACCGAACGCCAGAGGGCGCCTACAAAAACACCTCCACCTTGCCCATTTCATCAAGCAATTTGCCGATCTCATCAGGTGATTGCAGTTGATGGGTATTCTCTGACGTGTATTCAGAACCAAGGGGTTGCGGAGACTTTTGACCAACGTTTCGGTATTCCGGGTGAATCATGAAATATTCCTGACATTCATCGACACGCTGAAGCTCGTATTCGTTAACGAGTATCTCATGAATCTTTTCTCCCGGACGAATGCCCGTAATGTTAATGGGGTGATCACTTCCGCGAATGCTGAATTTCAACCTCATCGCTTCGGCCAATGAATGCACCGTGCAGGCTGGCGCTTTTCGGACAAAAATCTCCCCCCCCGCCGCCGTCACCATCGCGTGGAAAACCAGATCTACTGACTGATCAAGAGTCATCATGAAGCGGGTCATATGGGGCACGGTCACAGTTAATGGCCTGTCCTCTTCAATCTGTTGCCTGAAGAGCGGAATGACCGAACCGCGACTTCCCATTACGTTGCCGTAGCGAACACAGCAGAAGATTGTGCTCTGCTCAGACTGGTTCTGGCTGCATACGATCTTCTCCATCATCGCCTTGCTTGTGCCCATGGCATTAACTGGTTTAACTGCCTTGTCGGTGCTAAGCGCTACGACTGCCTTTACCTTCGCCGCGCGTGCTGCGACGCAAATGTTCTGTGAGCCAAGCACATTGGTTTTGACTGCTTCATATGGATAGTTCTCACAAGAAGGGACCTGCTTAAGAGCGGCTGCATGAAAGACAAAATCAACCCCCGCTACCGCCTCAGCAACGCGATCGACGTCGCGAACATCGCCAATGATATATCTGAACTGTGGATACACTCGCTGCATCTCCCACTGTTTCTTTTCGTCGCGGCTAAAGATCCGAATCTGTGCAGGGTTGTGTTCCAGAAGGTGGCTGGCGACCCGGTTTCCGAATGAACCGGTGCCACCGGTAATCAGGATGTTAGCTCCAGCAAGAGTTTTCATATACGAGGTCGGATTCAGCCACATTGCAGCTGAGGAATTCAAGCATGGTGTGATTATTCGATTCTGACTAAGGTGATTTAGTGTCGATTGATGTATCCACGTTGCAACAGATGTTAGTATTGAATTGACCGCAGTGAACATCTACGGAAAAGTCGAAAGCCACTCGAATTTCGAGTTCTCGCTTTAAGATTGTTCACATGCAGGGACATACTAGCTCATTTATCTAATTGCAGATTTCGCGTTGCCTACCCGATCCGCCGCAACCACGCCCCGGGCCAGTGGGTGAGGTTCCGATTCAGGCCGCTCTCGTTGAACGGCCACGCTGGTTGCTCGATGACGAACTCCGGATGCTGGGCCGCGAACTCAATCGCCGCATCGGTCGGATTGTCCCGGGTCCAGTCGACCTGGCCGCGGGGCACGTCGCTGAGGCCCTTCATGATGCCGTCGGTAGCGACGATGTAGGAGCCCGGCGCAACGAGGTCGTGATACGCCGCGAGTTCGTCGAGGACGTGCTGCCGGGTGTGGTTGGAGTCGAGCAACACGAGCACCTTCTCGCCGGGCTTGATGAGCGATTTGGCCCGGGCCACGGTCTCAGGTGCGGTCGAACTACCTTCGATCAGCGTGATCAGCGAGGCCAGCGGATGACCTTCGATGGCTTGCCGGTTTTGCGGGCGGATTTCGATGTCGATCCCGATCACCCGGCCCTTGCCGAGCGCCTTGCACAGCGACGCGTAGAAGATCAGCGAGCCCCCGTGGGCGACGCCGGTTTCGAGGATCACGTCAGGTTGCACGCGGTGGATGACTTCCTGCGTGCGGATCATGTCCTCGGGCAGCTGGATGATCGGCCGGCCGAACCACGAGAACGTGTAGGAATAACGCTGGTTCCAGCCGACCTTCACCCATTGCTCGGCGATGAGGTCAAATGCGCGGTCGGAATACAGTGACAGCTCCTCGCGCCCGGCGGCGGATTCGCACACGAGCGTCTTCTGTTCGGTATCAATGGTAAGCTTCATGGTCTGAAATGGACTAAAGGGTCATCACCTGCCCGGTGAATCCGCGTTGCTGGAGGACGTCGCCAATTTCCCGGGCGTAGTTGGGATTGGCAATCACGATGAGGCCGAGCTTCAGCAACCGGGCGTCGTCGGGGGCCACGATGGGGATGCGGCTGCCGGGCAGCACGCCGCCCTGCTTGGCGGGGTTGGAATCCACGACACAGCGGGGCTTCGGCCCGCGAAGATGGTTCACGAGGGCCACGCCCTTGGCCCCGGCGCCCCACACCGCCCAGCCGCGCCCGGCCGCAGCCTGCTCAAACTGGCCGGCCAAGCGATCAAGGTGCTTGCGGGCCCGGCGCGCAAAATCCCCCAGCCGGGCTGTCGGCGGGACACCCGGGGCCTGGGGCACCCGGACCGTCTTTGCCACACGCAACTCGAGGATCTGGTATTGGGCGCCGAAGACGCCCCGGTGCCGCACCACGCGGAAGCCGGCCAAGCGGCACAGGTGCGCCAACGACGCCATCGGGAAGTAGTTGCAGTGCTCGTAGAACACGTCCCAAAGGCTCAGTTGCTCCACGATCCATTCGAACCGCGGCGTTTCCAGCACCACCACGGGGTCCCCCGCCGCCGCCGCGATGTCACGCAACTCGCGGAGAAACGCGCCGATCTCCGGGACGTGCTCGACCACATGACGACAGATCACCGCGTCAAACGGCGTGGTCACGTCGGCGGCCCCGACATAACGTTTGTGGAAAGTCAGCCCCGGCGCCTCGTCCCGCGGTTCGTAGGAGGTGTCATAGCCCACCCCTTCTGCCCCGGCGGTGGCGCACAGCAACCGCAGGAAGTCACCCTTGCCGCAGCCAACCTCAAGGATGCGGCCGCCCGAGAGCGAATTTCGCCGGGTCAGTTCGGTCGCCAATTTGTCGAGATGAGTCTGGAAGGCGGGGGAGAAGGACTGCCGGTTCTCGTAATTCTCGTCGTAAGGGATGGCCGCGATGTCGAAGGTCGCGTTGAACACCAAGCCGCACTTCCGGCACTGCCGCTGGGTCACGTCACGACGATGCAACTTGGCCGCGGCTTCGGCGTCCTTGAAGCGATAGTTGAGCACGACCGGCTGCCGGGGCAGGCAGAAGGGCGCGGACAACGTGCGGTTGCCGCAACCGGGACAGTCGGTGCGTGACTTCATGACCCGCGAGCCTCTACCAGCCGGCGCAACCCGGCAGCAAGCGTCACTTGCGGTTTCCAGCCCAAGCCTCGCAGGCGGCCAACGTCGGCCACCACGTAGTCGAGCGGGTCGGCCGGCGGATTTTCGGGAACCAGGATGAGCTCGGGACGTCCGATCAGCCGGCCCAGTTCCCGGGCGATGGTCTCGACGGTCACGCCCTCGCCCGTGCCCAGGTTGATTGAGCCGGAATACCGCCGCTCCACGACCGCAAGGAGTCCCGCCGCCAAGTCCTCTGCGTGGATGTAGTCCTTAGTGCTGCGCGGTGTCTTCAGGCTAACCGGTTCCCCGCGGCGCAGCTTCGTGATCAACGAGCTTGCGAGCCGGGCTGGGTGTTCGCCCTCGCCATAGGGATAAAAGACGCGGGCCCAAGCGAGCGGTGGGAGCGCTCCGCCGCCACTCGCAGGTTGCCGGCCGTGCGGAAGCAGGCGTTCGTGAAGCTCACACTTGGCTCGCGCATACGGAGAGACCGGCCCCAACGGAGTCTCGTCTTCATCCATGTTCTGCCCCGTAATCCGATACTCGATGCACGTGCCCAGCACTGTCACGTGTCCCACTCCCAACCCGGCCAAGCGCGTCAGGAAATCAAAACTCCACTTCACCCAAGCTTCGTTCTCGGGCGATTCCAGATACACGCCCGGGGTCGCGATCCAGGCGGCATGCACGCAGGCTTCAGGGGCGAAGTCTTCGATCGGCCGCCAAGGCGGCTCCGCGACGCTGCCCGGTAACCACCTGACTCCGTCCGGGACACCGGCGCCGGTCCGGGACAGCACGGCCAATTCGTGCCCCGCCTGCCGGGCGAGGCGCACAAACGCTGATCCCAAGAATCCCGTGCCGCCGGTGACAAGAATGCGCATTCCGGGTCAGGCCAATTCCGCCAGCAGCGGCAGGTTGCGATCGCGTTCCGAAACGAATTGGTCCGCCCGCGGCCAAGCGATGGCGACCTGCGGATCGTTCCACCGAAGGCCCCGCGCCAGTTCGGCGACATAGGTTTCGCCCATGAGGTAGCTCACCTCGCACCCGTCTTCGAGGCATTGGAAGCCGTGGGCGAAACCCGCCGGGACATAGAGCTGGCGCCCGTTGGTCGCGGTCAGTTCAAACGCCTCCCAGCGCCCTAACGTCGGCGACTGCCGGCGGACATCCACCACGACGTCCCAAATCGACCCAGCCGCGCACCGGATGAGCTTCACCTCCGGCCGGGGCTCCGCCTGCCAATGAAGTCCGCGAATCATCCCTTGCCGCAGCGTGCGGGTCAGGTTGCCTTGCGGCCAGCGCGTGTTGAGCCCGTGGGCGGTAAATTCCTGTTCGCACCAGGTCCGGGCAAACCAGCCGCGCTCGTCGGTGCGCGGCTCCGGTTCGAGCAGCCAGACTCCGGACAGTTGGGCGGGCGTGAATTTCATCGGCCGCACCTCATACCACACGGACCTCGGGCACCGGCACGATGAAACGGCCGCCCGCGTCGCGGTAGACCTGCTGTTGCCGCAGGATTTCCTCGGCGAAGTTCCACGTCAGCAGCAACGCGTAATCAGGCCGGCGACGCACGAGTTCCTCCGGTCCCACGATCGGCAGATGGGTTCCCGGCGTGAGCCGCCCCTGCTTGGCCGTGCTCCGATCCGCAACGAAGTCCAATGTGTCCGCGCCCAACCCGTAGAAATTGAGGAGCGTGCTGCCCTTCGCGGAGGCGCCATAGGCCGCGACGGATTTGCCGGCCGACTTCAGCTCGCGCAGCAGCTTCAGCAAGTCGTCGCGGATGCGGCGGACCCGGTCGCCGAAGTCTTCGTAGTAGCGCGGCGAACCGACTCCCTTGGCCTGCTCCTCCGCCAGCAGCGCGGTGACTGCGGGCTGGACCGGATAGGCACCGCGACGGGCGGCGAACAACCGGAGCGAGCCGCCATGGATGGGCAACCGCTGGACATTGATCAGCTCCAGCCCGTGCCGGGCAAAGAGAGGCATCAGTGCCGTCAGCGTGAAATAGAACACGTGCTCGTGATAGACCGTGTCGAACTCGACGTGCTCCACGAAATCGCAGCCGTAGGGGAACTCGAGCGCGATGCGGCCCGTCGGCTTCAGCAAGGTGGCCAGGCCGGCCACGAAGTCGTTCGTG
The DNA here is from genome assembly GCA_964602595.1 of uncultured Verrucomicrobiota bacterium. GTDB lineage: Bacteria > Verrucomicrobiota > Verrucomicrobiia > Limisphaerales > UBA9464 > CAIWAH01. Next base: position 72,315 of record CAZRRO010000006.1, read on the forward strand.
TCCGGGGCATGCGCGAAGACATTGTTCCCCAGGATCAGATCGGCGCTTCGGCCGGCGTCGGCAAGTTGGCGCGCCGTGGTGGTTCCGAAGAATTCGCACAAGGTCTCCACGCCCTGTTCGCGCGCCACCTTGGCAATGTTGGCCGCCGGCTCGATACCCAAGCACGGCACTCCGGCGGCGAAAAAGTTCTTAAGCAGGTAACCGTCGTTGCTGGCGACCTCGACCACGAAGCTGTCCGGGCCCAATCCAAACTCCCGGCGATGCTGGGCGACCGCGTCCGCGGCGTGCCGGAGCATCGCGTCGCTGAACGACGAAAAATAGAGATACTCCGAGAACAGCTCCACCGGGGGCACGATGTCGGTAATCTGCAGCATCCAGCAGCGTTCGCACAATGCCAGCCGGAGCGGGAACTTCGGCTCCGGCTTGGTCAGGTCGGCCGTAGTCAGCAGGTTGTTGGCGAGCGGCTGAACCCCGAGATCCAGGATCAGCCGGCCCGCACCGGAACCGCACGCGCGGCAGCAGAAGGAGGTCATGTGGGGAGTTGGGCAGCCCAGCCGATGCCTTGCCGGCGAGCCGCGTCCGTGTAGTCAGAAATCTGTTGCACCGTGAGCGCCCGGATCGCCTCGGGTAAGCCGGACTGGGCTAACCGATACCAGCGCACAGTGGCCGCGATGGCCTCCGAAAACTTCCAAGTCGGCGACCAGTCCAGCAGCGCGTTCGCGCGATCAATGCTCAATTGCAGCCGGCCCGCTTCGTGGGGCGCGTTGGGCTGGGTGTGATCGGTCCACTCGCCCGGCCAGTGGCGCAGGATCTCGGTCACCAGTTCGCCCACCGTCCGGTTGGCATCGTGGCCCGGGCCGAAATTGAACGACGTGGCCAAGCGGCTATCCGCCGCCATCCGGGCGGCCAGCAGCAGGTAGCCGCTGAGCGGTTCGAGGACATGTTGCCACGGCCGGGTGGCATGCCGATTGCGGACGGGAATGGCCCGGCCTTCAGCCAACGCCCGGACACTGTCGGGCACGATTCGGTCCAACGCCCAGTCACCGCCGCCGATGACGTTGCCGGCCCGCGCGCTGGCGACCCGGACCGGATGGTCGTGAAAGAACGAACGGCGATACGCCGCAACCACAATCTCGGCCGCCGCCTTGCTCGCGCTGTAGGGATCGTAGCCGCCCAGCGGGTCTTCCTCGCGGTAGCCGTAGAGCCATTCGCGGTTCTCGTAACACTTATCCGTGGTGACGCAGACCACCGCACACGGCTGGGTCAGCCCCCGGAGGCCTTCCAGCACTTGGACCGTGCCCAGGACATTGGTGTCAAACGTCCCCACGGGATCGGCGTAGGAACTCCGCACCAACGGTTGGGCGGCGAGATGAAAGACAAAGTCCGGCGCGGCCGAAACGACGGCTGCCTGCCACGCGGCCGCATCCCGGATATCCCCGGTGACATGCCGGATCCGGCCGGCATGCCCCAACTGCTCGAACAAGGCGGGCGACGTGGGACTGGGCAACGAATAGCCAGTCACTTCGGCACCCAGTTGGAGCAGCCACTCCGTGAGCCAAGCGCCCTTGAACCCGGTATGTCCGGTCACCAGCACCCGTTTGCCCGCAAAGGCGTTGCCGAAGGCGTCTGACATGTTCACCAACGCTTCCACGGCGCCTGCCCGGATTGCCACAATTTTTCCAGCAACTGCTGCTCCCGGTAGGTGTCCATGCACTGCCAAAATCCATCATGGCAATGCGCCTTGAGCTGCGCGGATTGCGCGAGGCGCTCCAGCGGCTTCCGCTCGAATACGCAGCCGTCGTCCGGATCCAGATAGTCGGCTATGGTGCGGTTCAGGACCATGAACCCGCCGTTGATGTAGCCGCTTTCCTGTTCGGGCTTTTCTTGGAAGGCCGTGATAGTCTGGCCATCCATTGCCAGCTCCCCGAACCGGCCGCTGGGCTTGACCGCCGTCATCGTGGCCACCGCACCGTGGCTGCGGTGAAACTCGATGCTGGCGTTGATGTCGCTGTCGGTCAGCCCATCGCCATAGGTGAACAGAAACGTATCGTCCGGGACGTGGGCCAGTGCCCGGCGCAACCGGCCGCCGGTCTGCGTGTCCTGGCCGGTTTCGAGCAACGTCACCGTCCAGTCCTCTTCGTCGTGAGTGGAGTGATATTTGATCTGGGGATTGCGCCCAAGCTTCAGGGTGACGTCGGACGTGTTCCACAGGTAGTTGCGGAAGTAGTCCTTGATGACGTCCCCCTTGTAGCCAAGGCACAGGATAAAGTCTTTGTGCCCGTGGTGGGCATAGGTCTTCATGATGTGCCACAGGATCGGCCGGCCGCCGACCGGCACCATCGGCTTGGGCCGGTATTCGGTTTCTTCGCGCAGACGCGTGCCCAGACCGCCGCAGAGGATGACGACTTTCATCAGGAATCGGTGTCGCGGACGGTAAGGGTTCAGCACCCTCAGCCACAAAGAGTTTCTGCCGCCAAAGAAGAACCGCAGGAATGGCCGAAAGAACTGGACGAGTTCATACCCTTACAGATTACATAGAGCAACAGCCAACGCTATCCCGATGAAATCTAACTATATGCTCCGCTCAGTGCAGATGGTTGCATTCGCCGTTTTGTCGTCGTTCAGCACGATCGCGATTGCCGATTGTGCACTTCCGCCGGCCGGCCTTGTCGCGCGGTGGGATGGGAATTCAGCTTTGACCGGTAGCGGCGGAGAAAACGGTTCATTTCGAGCAAGCGGCAGGGTTGGAACCGGTTTCATCGGTAGTGGATTCGAATTCACAGGCGGTGAAGACGCGTTCGTCCTTCCAGGCGGCTTCGTCCTCCCGTCACAAGATTTCACCTTCGAGTGTTGGATCATGCGCAGTCGTTCAGATATTGCCGGACGCGGATCACCCGGCGGTGAATTTTTCGCGGGAAGCGCCGGTGGACCTTCGTTTGGCCTCACTGACGGTGGCCGTCTGTGGTTAGGTCGAGTCGGGCAGGAGACGTTTTTAGGAAACACTTCCATCACCGATACCTCTTGGCACCATGTCGCGGTAAGGCGGCAGGGACCTCAGGTCAGTTTTTTTGCCGATGGGCAATTGGCGGGAACGCAGCCTTGCGACCTAACTTTCAAGTTAGATGGGCCGTTCGCGATCGGGGCCTTGGGAAGTCCATTTGATGGCAATTCATTTGGGTTCATTGGAACTATTGACGAGTTCGCTGCCTACGGACGTGCGCTTAGCCAAACGGAGATCTCAAATATCCATCGGGCCGGAAAAGCCGGCAAATGCACCAGCGTCCCTCCGATTACCGTGGCCCTGCCGGTAGTCAATCCCAGCTTCGAGGCGTTGACCGGCACCGATCCCGCCTATTTCGACGAGACCGGACGCCTGTTGCTGAACCACTACTCCACGTTTCCTGGGGTTCCGTCCCTGTCCATCGGTTTCTACTCCACCAATGCGATCCCGGGTTGGACCCCGAGTTCGCCTCCGCGTCCCATCACCGCGGGCACCATCAACTACCGCGGCTCGCAATACTTCCCCAACGGCAACCCGGACGGCCAGAACTGCGCGTTCATCAACTGGGTCGGCTACATCAGCCAGACGCTCGCCGAAACATTTCAGGCCGGCCATGCCTACCGGCTGAGCGTGGATGTCGGTCTGCCGGCCGGAATCAGCTTCCCCGGCTACGTCATCGGGCTCTACGCCAACGGACAAGCCGTGGCCGCGGACACCAACACGGTGACCGTGCCCGCCGGCGGCTTCGCCACCGCCGCGCTCGCCTTCACGCTGCCCGCAGACTCCCCGGCCATCGGGGCCCCGATTGAGATCCGCCTGGGGATCCCCGGGGACCAGCCCGATCAGACCGTCTTCGACAACGTCCGGCTGACCGCCGAGCCCCCCGCGATCGTTTCCCTGCCGGTAGTCAATCCCAGCTTCGAGGCGTTGACCGGCACCGATCCCGCCTATTTCGACGAGACCGGACGCCTGTTGCTGAACCACTACTCCACGTTTCCTGGGGTTCCGTCCCTGTCCATCGGTTTCTACTCCACCAATGCGATCCCGGGTTGGACCCCGAGTTCGCCTCCGCGTCCCATCACCGCGGGCACCATCAACTACCGCGGCTCGCAATACTTCCCCAACGGCAACCCGGACGGCCAGAACTGCGCGTTCATCAACTGGGTCGGCTACATCAGCCAGACGCTCGCCGAAACATTTCAGGCCGGCCATGCCTACCGGCTGAGCGTGGATGTCGGTCTGCCGGCCGGAATCAGCTTCCCCGGCTACGTCATCGGGCTCTATGCCAACGGCCAAGCCGTGGCCGCGGACACCAACACGGTGACCGTGCCCGCCGGCGGCTTTGCCACCGCCACGCTCGCGTTCACGGTGCCCGCAGACTCCTCGGCCATCGGTGCCCCGATTGAGATCCGCCTGGGGATCCCCGGGGACCAGCCCGACCAGACCGTCTTCGACAACGTCAAGCTCACGGTCCAGACGGTTGTCCTCAATCTTCCGGTGGTGAATCCGAGCTTTGAGCTGCTGAGCGGCACCGATCCGACCCATTTTGACGCTTCAGGCAAACTGTTGCCGGGACACTATTCCGAGGTTCCCGGCTTCCCGATCCTCCCGATCGGATTCCATACTGCCGACCCGATTCCCGGATGGACCAGCCAAGATTCGGCCGGAACGATCAACTACGCCGGCCTGCCTTACTTCCCGGCCGGACTTCCCGACGGCCAGAACTGCGCCTGGATCAACATCACGGGCACGGTCAGCCAGACGCTGGCCGAACGGTTTTCCCCGAACACCGTTTACCGGCTGTCGGTCGATGTTGGCGCCCTGGCCGGCATTGCCTTTCCCGGCTATACGGTCGGCCTGTATGCCAACGGAACTCCGGTGGCCACGGAGGAAAATGCCGTTTCCATCCCGAACGGGACCTTCCAGACCGTGACGCTCACCGCCACGATCCCGCCCAATTCCCCCGCGCTTGACACGCCCATTGAGATTCGCCTGGGCATCCCCGGCAGCCACCCTGACCAGGTCGTCTTCGACAACGTCAGACTCACGGCGGAACCCGCACTTGAGCGTTTAGAGCTGCTTTCGCAACCGGCTCTAAATCCCCAGTCGGGACTGTTTGAACAAAGGGTCCGCGTCACCAACTTGGGCAGAAGTGCACTCTCGGGAGTTCGCTTGGGAGTCAGCGGCCTTTCTGCCGGCATAGCTGTCGTGAATGCGACCGGATCGGTGGACGGGGTTCCCTATGTCCAAAGCGTCCATGACGTCGCGCCTTCCGGAACCGTTGAGTTCTTGGTGGAATTCTACAGCAAATTCCGACAACTGGTTGGATCTCCGGTTTATACCGTGCTTCCAGTCTTGGAACCGTCTGTTCCAGGCACTGAAGGAACCGAAATTCCGATCGCCAGGGTCACCATTCCTGAGGACAACGCAAATGGGGGCCGGGTTCTGTTGGAGTTCCGGAGTGTCCCAGGGAAAAGCTACGTGATTCGCTACCAAAACGGCCTGGAAGCTCCGTGGAAGACTTCCTTGCCTGCGGTTGCCGCGGCCGGAACCTCGGTTCAATGGTTCGACGACGGTCCGCCGAAGACCGACACGCCTCCCGGAGACAACGGGACCCGGTTCTACCAGGTTTTGGAACTGCCCTAGCCAACCGCCACATCCTCAAATTTCATTCCAATGACTGCCTTGAAATCATTGCCCTGCATCACGGCTGGTGTTCTGGCGACCCACCTCGTGTCCGCACAGGAGCAGGACTTTACGCCCACCAGCCGGATTTCCGTGGGAGCACGACTGGGATTCAATGTCGATGTGTCGTTTTCGACCCACGTCACCGCCCAATATGGTCCGGCAACTGGCGGGACGACCGACCGGATCTACGACAATGGATCGGTGAAGGTGGACAGTTCCGGCAACACGGGAAATCAGACTTGGAACTGGAGCTACGCCGACGCCGCTCAGGTCGATGCTGCCGGCGGTTTGATCAATTTCACCACCTTGCAATCGTCCCCAGGGGACGGACGGGCGGATGATTTGGATCCGGCACCAGGAGCGGAAATCACCGGCCTCTGGTTGTTCACCAAGTTGGGTCGGGTTGAAATCGGCCTTGAAGCTGGCGCCACGTGGGGCCGGCTTAGCTTCAATGACAGTTCCTCCATTTCGAGCCCAACCACCAGCATCACCGACGCGTATGCTCTGGGTGGACTCATCCCTCCCGCGGCTCCCTATTCCGGCAGTTTTGACGGGCCGGGTCCGTTGATCGGCGACTCTCCGGTGCGCACCACTGGCTCGGTTGCCGCCACGCTGACCGGAAATCGCAGACTGGAAGGAGACATATGGGGGCTCAAATTCGGCCCGGCGCTGCATCTTCCGATTAACGAATGGTTTTCGTTCGACCTGTCGGGCGGGCCGGCACTGGCATATCTGACGGCGGATTTCCGATATGCCGAGAGCGTCACCGCCGCTGGTCTGGCCACACCGAGAAGTGCTTCTGAATCCAACGATGATGTGCTCGTGGGTGGTTACATCCGCGCTCAAATGAACGTCCTCTTGAGCGACCACTGGAGCGTCTTCGGGGGGGCCGAGTATCAAATCTTCCGTGACTTCGACATCACAGCGGGCTCACGAACGGCAGAGATCAGTCTCGGCGGCTCCATCTTCGCCGTCTTTGGTGTTGGCTACTGGTTTTGAAGGCGCACTCCATTGGCGATCCGAGGCGGGAACTTCCAGCCCCGGATCTCCCGGATTGAGACGCACGACTCGATCAAACTCTGAACTGCAACTTGGCTCCTTCCGGAGCCAGTCGCTTCTGGCTGGCACGCCCGGACCTGCGGCAACAACGGCCTTCGCAAAGGCACACCCACTGCCCTGCCGTTGCCGAAAAGCCGTGGCGGGTCTTCATTTCGTCGGCCCCACCGGGTGCCGGCAGACGACACTCTCGACTCCGGGTTCATCTTGCTCAGCCTTCCTCAAGATGCCCCAGAATGAGGCCAACTCCTTCGACCGGACTGCGTGAAGTCGACATAGGGACTGACCTTGAACCGTCGGCTCATGGAAATGGGTGGACAGTGGCAGTTCCGCTGCGATTACATCGGGAAACAATCAGCATGCCCCTTATGAACCCACTGCATCGTTCCCTCCTTTCGGCAATTGTCGCAGCGCTGTTTGCGGTTGGACACGTTACAGCGGATTGTGCACCGCCTCCGAACGGTCTGATTGGCTGGTGGGCCGGGAATGGGGCAGCCTACGACTCCGTTACCGGCGATGCCACCACCTTCAACGGGAGCTTTGAAAGCGGACAAGTCTCCGAGGCTTTCGCCTTCGACGGGCTGGATGACTCGGTCACCGTGGGCGATCTGCCAGCGCTCCACCTGCAGGATCTGTCGATCGAGTTCTGGGTCAAGCGCGCATCCACCACCCAGGCGTCGCAAACCTGGCCCTACGCCGGCGGTTTGTTTGCCGGCGGCTACGGCAGCTACGCGGTCGCCATGGAGCAGAACGGGCAGGTGGTCTTTTCGCAGACCGGCATCGACAAGGTTGGCAGCACCGAGACCGTTCACGATCTGGCCTGGCACCACGTCGCGGTAACCAAGTCGGGCGCAACCATCAGTTTCTTTCTGGATGGAACTCGTGCGGGACAGGCGAGCTACAACCCGGTCTTCTCGTTCAACGGGGCTCCCTTTCGGATTGGATCGCTGGGGGAATCGTTCGGCGGCTCCGCCTACAATTTTTGGGGTTCACTGGATGAAGTGGCTGTGTATGGCCGGGCGCTTGCGGCTGAGGAAATCGTGGCGATTTACCTGTCCGGTTCGGCAGGGAAATGCCCTGGCACAATTTGCATACCGCCTCCCGCCGGTCTCTCGATGTGGCTCCGCGCCGAGGGCGACGCGGCGGACTGGACCGCGGCGCATCCGGGCACCTTTGCCGGCGCCCGTTATGCCCCGGGCAAGGTCGGCCCGGCGTTCGAGTTTGACGGCTCCAATGAGGTCGTGCTCGGCGATGCGCCGGAGTTCAATGGCGACACCTTCACCCTGGAGGCTTGGGTGTATCCCACCTCGTTGGATGGAGCGATTGACACTATCGCCAGCAAGAGAGCCGACGCCGAAGTCAGCCAGTTTCAGTTCGGGGTCGGCCTCAAGGGACCGATCAACGAGGTGACCAGCCAGATTCCCCTTGGAAATGTGGCCTTCTACCTGGCCGGTGTCACCGGCCTGCCCGACGAGTATGGCGGTTGGGTGGACGGCAAGGGCGGAGCCCCGCTCAATCAGTGGACCCATGTGGCCCTCGCGGTGGAACCCGGAGCGGTGACGGTCTTCGTCAACGGCGTGGCGACCCGCCAGCTTACCGGGTTGGGCGGCACGCTGCAACGCACCACCGGCCCGCTCAAGCTGGGCTCCCGGCACGACAACTTCGCGGTGCCGCGGCCGGCCGAACGCTTCAACGGCCGCATCGACGAATTCAGCTTCTACACCCGCCGATTGGCGGACACGGAAATCTCGGTCATCCACGCCGCCGGCGAGATGGGCAAATGCTACCGCGACGCGCCGCCGGGCGACTTGGAATTGGTGCTCGAAGCCCCCGCGAAGGTGGCCCTGGACCAGGATTTCGTGGTCACCGCCCGGCTCATCAACCACGGCATCGCCCCGGCAACCCAAGTCACGCTGACCAACACGGTGCCGCTCGGCGTCAGCGTGAGCGGGGTGACCAATTCGCGGGGCTCCAGCGTCAACCTGGCGGGCTTTGTGATCTCAACCTTGGGCACGATCGGCGGCGGCCAGACCGCCACCGTGCAGATCACCTGCCGGCCGTTGCTCGGCGGAAATTACACGGTCAGCGGTGCCCTTGGGCGCGCAGAACTCGATCCGGTGCCCTCGAATGACCGGCAGGAACTCAACCTGGAAGCCTTGCCCCTGACACTCGCGCTCGGTCCGGACCCAATGGCCCGCGAGAATGACGGCATGGTGCGGGTCCAGGTGGTTCTGTCGGCAGCAGCAGCCGGAGCGGTCGAAGCCACTTACCGCCTCGTCGATGGCACGGCCAAATCCGGCGTCGATTTCCTCGGCACCAACGGGGTGGTCCGCTTTGCCGCCGGGGTAACCGAGGCGTTCGTCGAGATTCCCCTCATCAACGACCGATTCTTCGAAGCAACCGAAACCTTTTCGCTTGAGCTGGCGACCAGCACGCCAATCACGCTCGGCCGGACCAACGGGATCGTGAGCATCGAAAATGACGATCCGAAGCCGACCTTGGCCGTGACTGACGTGGTCATCCTCGAAGGCAATTCCGGCGGCACCAATGCGGTCTTCTCGGTAAGCCTGGCCGGCGCCAGCGAGGCCGTGGTGACGGTGGACTATGCGGCGGTTTCCGGCACCGCCTCGGCCCCGACGGATTATCTCCCGGCTGCCGGCACGCTGGCCTTCGCCGCCGGCGAGCTGGCAAAGACAGTCGAGGTTCGCGTCAACGGAGACACCGCCGTGGAAGCCAATGAAAGTTTCCAACTGGTCCTCTCCAATGTCGCCAATGCCGACTTGGCCGACGCGAAAGGCGCGGCCGCAATCCTCAACGACGATTTCGTGCCCGGACAGGTGACCGGCTTTCGCTGGGATGCCATTGCGGGCACCCCGAAGGTCGGGGAAAACATTCCCGTCCGCCTGACGGCGGTGGACGGCGGTGGCACGGCCGTGCCGGCCTTCAACGGAACGGTGTTGCTGCAGGCGACCGACACCGCCCGGGCGCCTGCATCCGTGGTCATCTCCGAAGTGGACGCCAATGGGTCCAGCCTAAGCCGGGTGGAGTTTGGCAACGTCAGCACCAACATAGTAGACCTAACCGGCTGGACGATTACTCTCTACGATGCCACGACATGGCCGCTGCCCACCGGCACGGTCACGCTGAATTCGGGAAACACCCTTCAGCCGGCCGGAATCTTCCAGCTCACCGAAGGCGCCGGGATAAATCAGTTCCCCAGCCTGCGAACTGGCTTTCCGTTGTCCTGGGCGCTGAGTCCTGAGGGAAGATTTGTCGCGGTGCTACTTCGGGATGCCAATGGCGCCATCGTGGACTTCTTCTGTGCCATGCGGGCAATGCCGGACCAAATCCAGGTGCCGGTCACCATCCCGAAGGAGCAATGGACCGGCTTGCCGATGACCTATCCGAGTTCGTCGATTGTCAGTTATCAGCGGGCCGGCAACGCGGACAGCAACTCGGCCCGTGACTGGGCCACGCAGCCGGCCACCCCCAACCGGTTGCCAAACATCATTACGGTGCCGTTCGCGGACAGTCGTTCTCTCGGATTGACTCCGGAATTTGCCGCCGACTTTCAGAACGGCGTGTGGACCGGCGATGTGCAATTGAAGGCATTTGCCCCGCAGGTCGCCCTGATCGCCGACGACGGCAACGGTCACCGCGGCCAGTCGGCGCCGCTGGTCATGGGCACAGCGGACGACCTCGGTGTCACGCTGACGGTTGATCCCAACCAGATGCAGCATCCGGGGAGATTCGTCCATTACCGGGCGGAGGTAACCCAGTGCTGTGAGACGATTTCGTCCAACGTCATCGTCGAAGTTCGTCTGCCCGCCTACTTCGGAAGTTTGCGATCCCAGGTCGCGGCGGTGACCGTTTCTCAGGGCACGCACGAGGTAAGCACTTACTTTCCTACCGGAGCGACCCAACCAGCAGTTCTGGTCCGGGCTTCCTTGGGTCAACTGGGCCTAGGGCAAAGCGCCCAGCTTGAGTTCGAAATCTCGCGGCAGAGCATCACCCAATTGCAACTGATGCCGACCAACATCGCGGCGGTGGCCACCGTCAGTCGCACCCAACCGGAACAGAATCTAAGCAACAATTCCTCCGAAGCAGTGGCCGAAATCAACGCCGGTTGCACCCCCCTGCCTGAAGGGGCGGTGGCCTGGTGGCGCGGCGAGATGAATCGGAACGACTCGCTTGGGCTCGGCACCTTGGAACTGGTGGGCACAGGTTCCGACTTCCTCGCCTACGGCCCCGGGCGAACCCTGAACACATCAGCCCTGAATCTCGACCGCAGCCGCAGTTTCCAAACCGCCGCCGGTTTCCAATGGAACCTTGGTGCCAACCAAGACTTCAGCGCCGAGCTTTGGCTGCGCGTGGTTTCCGATGTCCTGCGTGATCGCATCATGCTGCTCGACAAACGCGATCCCGCCACCGGCGTCGGGTTTGAACTGTTCCTTGACCAAGGCCGGCTCGGCGTGGTGATTACCGACTCATCCGGCGCCTCGCAGAGTCATTTCAGCCGGATCCCCGCCATCAACACCGCCGACCTGCGCGATGGCCGCTGGCACCACGTGGGCCTAACCGTCCGACGGGATCCCCAAACAGCCGCCCTTGTGTTGAGTGTGGACGGGGCTCTGACCCCGTTCTCGGCCCAATTCGAAGTCACCGGAGACTTGGGCCAGGCACCGCTGCGAATCGGTTTCGAACCCGGTCATGGCAACGCCACCGCCTTCGTCGGCTTCCTGGATGAAATTACCCTCTACTCCACTGCGTTGGAGACGGCCTCCCTTTCGGCGATCTCTCGGTCGGGCGGCGCGGGCAAATGTCTGGCTGATGTCAAACTGGCTTTCGCCAATCCGAAGCCCGAGGGCACCCAGTTCCCTGCCCCCTTCAGCTACGGGCAACCCATGACGATTTCGTTGACCCTGACCAACCGCGGTCCTTTTGCGATCCCGACCACTTGGGTTGCCGTGGTGTTCGGCGAATTGGGAACCGTGCGGTTCGTCAGCCCGAGCGTGGGCACAAACGTGTTCTCGCCATTCGTGACCTACCACGACCTCGGCCCGCTTGCAGCGGGTGCCGACCGTTCGTTTGAAGTCGAAATCACGCTGACCAACATCATCGATCACCTCTCCCCCGAGCTGGCGGCCTTGCTGCTGAATGTCGGTCAGGGTTACCGGATGACCTACCCAAGCGCCACCTTCCGCATCAATCCCGACGGCGACGCCGACGGCGCCGCCGACGTGTGGGAACTGACCAACGGCTTCGACCCGCTGAACGCCGGCGACGCGATGGCCGATACCGACGGCGACGGGTTCCCGAACGTGGACGAGTTCCAGCTCGGCACCGACCCACGCAACGCCACGGATGCGCTCAAGCTTGAGCTCAGTGCCGCCGACGCCAACGGCGTGCGGTTCCGGTTCCCGGGCAAGGCCGGAAAATCCTACGGTCTCTTCCGGCGCGCACAGTTGGGTGAGCCGTGGAGCGAAGTTTCGCGGTTCACGGCCTCCGAAAATGCCGTGGTCGAACTGGCCGATACCACGCCACCAGCCGACGCCGCGTTCTACCAGATTCAGCTGCTGCCCAACCCGTAGCGGCTCGGGCGGTCGTTCCTAACGGGCGCGGAAGTTCGCTTCCGCGCCCTTTTTGTTGGCGACGCCCAGTCGGGGGCATTCCAGCACTGGGTTCCGGATAGCGAACGAAACCAACGTAGGGCAGGCGGGACGCCTGCCCTACTTTACGGCCCGACTCCGCTCTCCTCGAATTGACACACGACAGCGGGATGTGCCGCGCCTACTTTTTCTCGGCCCGCAGCTTGCGTTGCAGATCCCGGATCGGGCGGTAGCCGATCAGCTTCACGCCCTGTTTTTCCAGCAGGGCCTTCAGGTCGGCGTCGTGGGTGAACAGTTCGTATTCCGCGGAGCGGATCGCCCAGCTGCCGGTGATGGCCTTGAGTTCTTCGGTCGGCTGGCCGGCGTGGATGAACAGTTCGGTGATGCCCGGCTTCAGGCTCGCCAGCCGCTTCAGCCAGAACGTCTTCACGTCCGCCGGCCCGGCATACTTCATGTCAAAGATGAAGTCGTCCGGGAACAGGATGCCCTTGGCGGAAAACTTCTCCCGCCAGCCCGTCTGGCCGGCCTGGGCAAAGGTTTCCTCGGAAGCCATGCGCACCGGCAGGTCGAATTCTACGGCGAGCTGGAGGTAACTTTCGAGGTAATCAGGGCGGTATTGCAGCACACCCATGTGGGAGTCGAGGTGGGTGAGGTCCACGCCGGCCGCGAGCGCCTTGCGGATTTGGGCGCGGGATTCCACCAACGCTTCCTGCGGGTTCGATTTGGCGTAAACCTGCGGCGTCTCGTGCCAAAGGAAACCCTCGGGATCAATCAGCCCCGGCACCTCGGCGCGCGGCGCGACCGGGCCCCAGCGATACACGCGCCACTCGGAAGTCTGGCACAGGTGGATGCCGAAGTCCTTCTCCGGATTCGCCTTGGCGTAGTTCGCGATCTCCAGGAACCACGGACACGGCACCATGATGGTCGAGGAACGCATCACGCCGTTTTCGAGCGCATCGATGGTCGCGACGTTGGCGGTGTGACACATGCCCACGTCGTCGCCGTTGACGATCAGCAAACGATCGGTGGCGGCATAACCAAGGCGCTCGGCCAAAGACGGCGCAGCCAGCAACGTGGCGGGCAGGAGCAACGCGAGGGCGGACAGGAGGGGCTTGAACATGCGGCCAACGTGACCAAGGCGGCCGTTCGTTGCAAAGCCCCGATCCGGGTCACGGGCGGGGAACCGCCTCCGTGCCGATGTCCGCCGCGATCCGCCAACCCTGCGGGGTCATACGCCAGACTGTCAGGTAGCGGCCCTGACGTTCCCCGCGCGGCGAGCGGGTCACGAAGTCGCCCCAGGTCCAACCCAGCTCACCACTCAACGACACTTCGGCGAAGCGCGGTGTCCACACCAGTGCGCCGGGCGGAAGTTCGCGCAGTTCCGCCATGAAGGCCAACCGGCCCACGACGTTTGGACCAGCCGCGTTAAGGCGCAGGGATTGGCCCTCACTGAATTGCCCAAAGGCGACCGCCGCCCCCTGCTCCACCGCCATCCGGCTGAAATTTCGGTCCACCTCGTAAAGTTCGCGGGATCGCACCTGAGGCGACACTACCGGCTGCCGTTTGCCCGAGCCGGCGCAACCGGCGACGAGCAGCAGTGCCAGCAGACTCAAAATCGCTCGCAACATGTTGAGCGTCTGACCGGTTGGGAACTCCGGCGGCAACTGTCGGCGCCAGTTTGGGTTCAGCGGCGGAACCCGATGCCGGAGGGCTGCGGCGCTCCGCCCGGCAGTTCGTGGGCGCAAGGCTGGTTGATCGGCACTTCGGGAACCGCGGCATTCGGTTGCACCAAGCCGTTTTGCAGGAGCCACGCCTCGACTTCCTCGCCGCTAACGTCGGCCAGAATCTGACCGTTGATCTCCATGCTGGGCTGTTTCATCTGCCCCGTCTTCTCGACCATTTCCTGGTAGAAGTGGGGATTGTTGATGATGTCGCGATCCTCGTAGGGGAGATCGTATTTCCGGAAGACGGCGCGCACGCCCATGCTCCAGCCGCAGGACGGCTTCATCCAGGCGACGATCGTGGGCTTCTTGGCAGTTGCATTCATGGCGGCGGGAGTCTGGCACCACTCCGCCAAAGCTCAAAAATGAATCACGGGCTGCCGCCGTCAGGCCACCGCCAGGCAGACGGCGCCGGCCACCGCCAGCACGCCGCCCCCGACGGACCGCGGCGTGGGCCGCTCCCGGTCGAGCCACCACGCAAACGGAATGACCGCGAGCGGGGTCAGGGCCGCGATGGCTACCACCACCCCGGTCTTCTGCTCCAGCAGCGCCCACTGGTAACACGCCACCCCAAGGGACGGGCCGCACAGGGCATTCAGGACCACCCATGGCCAGGCCCGGCGTAGGTTCAACGGCCCGTTGCCGGCCGGTTTGGCGCTGCTTTGTCCTCGTTGCCACAGCCACCACACCAGCGTGAAGGCGACCCCAGCGAGAATGCGTTGATACGACACCGACAGGCCATCAATCGGGAAGCCGGCATCTCGCGACAGCAACTGACCATGCCGGCTCAACACGGCGCCCCACGCCTGACCGGCGGCGGCGATGACACCCAAGCCCAAGGCCCAGGCGCCCGGTCGCGGCAACGCTCCGACGCGACCCGCCGACGGTGTTCCCGGATAAAGCGCCACCGCCACGCCTCCAAGGATGAGCAGGCCGGCACCGATTTCGTTGAAGCCCAGCGGCGTGCCTAGCCAGAGCCATTCCGTGACCGCCGCGATGGGCGCACCGAGGCAATGCACCAGCAGGCTGGTGAGCTGGGCGCCCAGCCGAGGCAGCGCGAGGAAGATGGCCGTATCGCAAATGCCGAAGCCGATGAACCCGCTGACAACGAACCAGCCCAACGCCGGTCCACGCAGACCCGCTCCCCAGACATGGGCGTAAATCCCGAGGATCGTAGCCGCGAGCAGGATACGCAGCAGGCTCGCGGTAGGCGGCCCGAGCAGGTTGACCGAACGCTTCGCCGCCACGGACGAAAACGCGAACAGCAGCATGGCGAGCGCGGCGGGGATCATGAACGGAGGGCCGGGTGATTGCGCTTCGCTTGTCTGCCTTGGTTGGACCGAACAATCACGGTCGTTGTGGTGTTTGAACGTCGAGACTGCGGGCGAGCTCCGTTCGCTCGGAGGCGCTCAAGTATTTGAGAGAATCGTCCGGCGCATTGCCTTCAAGTGCTTGAGTTGTCCTCTTGGGCGGTCGCAGTAATTCGCCGGTCGTAGCAGCCTGCGCATTGGGCCTCGGGTCAACATTGGAATCCTTCACGAGATACTGGGTTCATCTAAGTCGCGTTGAGGCGCCAGATGCCGTGTGGGTTGTAGAACAAATCCCTTTGGTCATGCCGCGTGTCTTGCTTGAACGAGAGGCGAAACTGAGGGGCGGTCGCTGTCAGACTGAAAGTGTGGCCCTCGGCGAGTTTCGGACGTTCAATGATCTGCCAGAAGTTGAAGCGGTTCATCAAGTGAGCTGCATCACCGACGGGAATGGAGCGTGGCACTTCGCATTCAGGGAAGCCGAAGTTGTGCATTCCGCACGAGTAGTAGTATTCGTCGTCACCGATCAAAACCACTCCAGCGCAATAGGTGTCGAACGGTGAGCCAGACAATAAGGCAGCCCAGCGTTCCCACGTATGCGCGACGCCGGCAGACTCCAGTTTGACGGCAATGCCACCGATGCGTTGGATGACCTGTGTGAATTTGAGGATGCGTTCGCGCTGATTTAGGAAATCGAGGGGGAAGCGGAGGTAAGCGACGGCAGTATGCTTCTGGAGTCGGGCAAGAATTTCCGTTGGAATTTTGCCTTGAGCGGCAATTTCAAATGCCTTGGGGATGTTGGAGTCCACAGGACAAAGCTCCAGCGGCACATGGTCCTTCGCCTCAATGTCGGCAAGGATCATCCCGGCAAACATGTAGCGCGCCTTTGGCTCGCAGATAATCACCTGGCGGATGAAGTCGCTCTTGTCCAGCCAGGTTCCCGGGATGCAGACAACGAGTTCGGCAGGCATCATGTGTTCTCCACTATTAAACCAGTTCCCCCACGGCCGCCGTCGTCAGCCGTCGCATCTTGGCCACCGCCTGCGTCAGGCTGTGCTGGCGGAAAAGGGCCGTGCCCGAGACGAAGGTGTCCGCGCCGGCGCGGGCGCATTCGCACGCGGTCTGGAGATTGATGCCGCCGTCCACCTCAATGCGGAAGTTCAGCCCAAGTTCCTTACGCCATGCGGCGACCTGCTGGATCTTGGGGACACATTCTTCGATGAACGGTTGCCCGCCAAAGCCGGGATTCACCGTCATCACGAGGATCAGGTCCACCTGTTCGAGGTAAGGCCGGACCTCGTTCACGTTAGTTGGCGGATTCAGCGCGAGCCCGACCTTTTTACCGAGCGAACGAATCTTCCAGAGCAACGGCGTGACCTGGGAACCGAGTTCGACGTGGACGGTCAGGCCGTCGGCACCCGCCTTCACGAAGCCGTCGAAGAGTATCTCCGGTTTGCCGCACATCAGGTGGACGTCGAGGAACCGCTTGAAGTGCGGACGCACGGCCCGGACAACCTCGGGGCCGAAGGAAATGTTGGGCACGAACTGGCCATCCATGATGTCCAAGTGCAACCACTCGGCGCCGGAACGCTCGGCGCGGTCCGCCTCGTGGGCGAAACGTCCGAAGTCGGCGGCAAGCAGCGAAGGGGCGATGACCATGTGCGGGCGCAGGGTGGTGAAGCGGTGCCGGCCGGTCAACGGGCCGAAACAAAAACGCCGCGGGAATTCCGCGGCGTCGATGATCTTCAATTCACTCTCAGGCGGCCGCCGGGGCCGGCGAACCAAAGCCCGGCAGCTTGGGCGGGACAGGCTTCACGACCTCGGGCAGCGGTGTGCCGGCCTGCGCGCCGGACGGAGGATCAATTTCGCCCGGCTTCACGGGCGGCGGGGTGAAGGTTCCGGTGTTGACGATGTCCGAGACCTGCTGGCCGTCGAGGGTCTCGTAGTCGAGCAGCGCCTGAGCGATGAGGTCGAGCTTGTCGCGGTGGGTCTCGATAATCGTCTTCGCAGTGTGGTAACCCTCGTCGATGATCCGCTTGATCTCGCCGTCAATCTGCTGGGCGGTGGATTCGCTGTATTCCTTGGACCGCATCATGTCGCGGCCGAGGAACACGAACTCATTCGCCTCGCCGTATAGCACCATGCCGAGTTTGTCGCTCATGCCGTAGTGCATGACCATTGCCTTGGCCATGCTGGTGGCCTGCTGGATGTCACCGGCCGCTCCCGTCGAGACATCGTTCGTGACCAATTCCTCGGCGATCCGGCCCGCCATGGTCACGGCGATGAGGTCCTGAAGCTCCTTCTTACGGCGATTGTGCAAATCGTCCTTGGGCAACCACATCGTGGAACCCAGTGACTGGCCGCGCGGGATGATCGTCACCTTGTGGAGCGGATGAGTGTGTTCCAGCAGAACGTTGACCAAGGCATGCCCGGCTTCGTGCCACGCGGTGCCGCGCTTCTCGGCGTCGGTCATTGCCATGCTCCGGCGTTCGCGGCCCCAGCGCACCTTGTCGCGGGCCTCCTCAAGTTCCGCCATGCCGATGGACTTGCGGCTGGCGCGGGCGGCAATGAGGGCCGCCTCATTGAGCAAATTGGCCAGTTCTGCACCGGAGAAGCCGGGCGTGCCTCGCGCGATGATGGAAAGGTCCACCGAACCGTCGAGCTTCACGTTCTTCGCATGAACCTTGAGAATCGCTTCCCGGCCACGGACATCGGGCAAATTAACGGTGACCTGACGGTCAAAGCGACCAGGGCGCAGCAACGCCGGGTCCAGCACGTCGGGACGGTTGGTCGCCGCGATGATGATGATGCCTTCCTGGGTGTCGAAGCCGTCCATCTCGACAAGCAGGGCGTTGAGCGTTTGTTCCCGTTCATCATTGCCGCCGCCCAAACCGTGGCCACGGGAGCGACCGACCGCGTCAATTTCGTCGATGAAGATCAGGCAAGGCGTGGCCTTGCGGGCCTGTTCGAACATGTCGCGGACCCGGCTGGCACCGACCCCGACAAACATTTCCACGAAATCCGAGCCACTGATGCTGAAGAACGAGGCGTCGGCTTCGCCGGCGATGGCCTTCGCCAAAAGCGTCTTGCCGGTCCCGGGAGGCCCGACCATGAGGATGCCCTTGGGAATCCGTCCGCCCAGCTTCTGGAACTTCTTGGGATCCTTCAGGAACTCGACCAGTTCAGAAACTTCCTCCTTGGCCTCCTCGACCCCAGCGACGTCCTTGAAGGTGGTCTTGTTCTTTTCCTTGCTGAGCAGCCGGGCCTTGGACTTGCCGAAGCTGAGCGCACCTTTGCCGGCCGCACGAATCTGCCGGATGAAGAAGAACCAGATCAGCGCGCCCACCAGCACGATCGGCAGGAGGCCGACAACGATGTTGAGCAACAGGCTGTTGTTGTCGACCGACTTGAAGGCGCCGCTACGGAGCAGTTGCTGCACGTCGTCCTCGACCAGCACCGTCTCGACCATGAACGGCACGCTGACCATGTTGGTCTTGCCGGCCTCGGCCGCGCGATACTTGCCGCGGATCACCCGTTGCACGGCGGACTGGGAGCTGAAGTTGATTTCGCCTGACTCCACCATGCCCGCCTCCACGAGGTCGAAAAGCTCCTTGTAGGAGATCGACTTGTAGCGGGGTTGGGTGCGGTTCTGGAAGAACAGCAGCAGCGGAATCAACGCGGCGATGGCGAGCCAGACGATCCAGGTGCGGGCTTGAAATCCCGAGCCTCCCCCGGAGTTGTCCTTGCGGCTGCTATTGTCGTCTTCAGGCATATTTGCGGCGCGGTGAAGCTACCACTGGAGGGGGGCGGTGCAAGGCGCGTTTGCCCGGAATAGCGCGGGCCGGGCGCGTCCACGGCGTTCGCGGTGGACCCGGCCCGCTCGCTGGGATGCTTGCGCCAGTGCGGGCGTCTCCGCCACCTTTCGCGGGCATGACTCCGCAGTTCGCCAGTCCGCTCTCCGCCAACACCCGGTTGGCGGCGGTGTTTGGCGCACCCATCCGGCACTCCGCCTCGCCGGCCATGCACAACGCCGCGTTGGCCGCGCTCGGGCTCGATTGGCGCTACGTGGCCTGCGAAGTCGCGCCGGAGAAACTGCGTGAAGCCCTCGAAGGTGCCCGGACCCTGGGCTTCGTCGGCGTGAACCTGACCGTGCCGCACAAGCTGCTCGCCGTGCCGCTCCTGGATGAGCTCGACGATTCGGCCCGCCTCTGGGGCGCGGTGAACACGGTCGTGTTCGAGTCCTTGGACACCGTAGGCGAGTGGAAACCAGTGGGCCAATTGCCGACGGTCACTGGACCAGTCCGGACGAAGGGCTACAACACCGATGCGGACGCCATCATCCGTTCCCTGCGGGAAGACCTCGGCATCGAACCCCGTTCCGCCCGCGTTCTTTTGCTGGGTGCCGGCGGAGCGGGCCGGGCCGCCGCGCTGCGGCTCGCCGACGAAGGCGTAGAGGAACTCTGGCTGGTGAATCGCACGACCGCGAAGGCCGAGGCCATTGCCGAGGAAATCGCGTTGCGATTTCCCGCGGTGGACGTCCGCGTCGGCTATCCCGGGGCCGAGGTGGAGATCGTGCTCAATGCCACCTCGCTCGGCCTGAAGCCCGACGACGGCCTGCCGTTCGACTCCGCCGCCTTCGCCCTGGAACGCGCCGACGGCGTGTATGACATGATTTACCGACCGGCTGAGACACCGCTGTTGCGGGCGGCCCGCGCGGCCGGCTGCCGGACTGCCAACGGGCTAGGCATGCTGCTCTATCAGGGAGCCGCCGCCCTCGAACTGTGGACGGGCCAACCGGCGCCGGTGGAAGTCATGCGCACGGCCCTGCAGGCGGAAATTTACCGACACGCGTAAGCATGGATACCTTCTACGGCATTCCCTACGAGCACCTCTACGACGGCCCGTTCCGGACTCCGTTCCATTTGTGGACGATCAATTTCCTGCTGTTGGGCCTCATCGTCGGCAGCTTCCTGAACGTGGTCATCTACCGGCTGCCGCTGGACCTCAGCACCGTCACCCCGCCGTCCCACTGCCCGAAGTGCAACACCCGGATTAAGCTCCGGCACAACCTGCCGGTGTTGTCCTGGTTGCTGCTTGGCGGCCGGTGCGCCTACTGCGATGCAGCCATCCCACCCCGTTACGTGCTCGTCGAGGCGTTCACCGGCATGACCTTTCTCGGGACTTGGCTGGCGTTTGGCCGGACGGAGCCGCTGATGGCCCTCGCTCTTTGCATTCTCTTCGCCGGCTTCATCGCCGCGACCGCGATCGATCTGGAGCACTACATCATTCCCGACCAAATCACTGTGGGCGGCATCTTCGCGGGTTTCGCCTTTGCCGCACTCGCACCGGCCTTGGTCGGCGCCGCCACCGCGGTGGGCGGGATGAAATTCAGCGCCTTGGGCGCGCTGGTCGGCGGCGGACTCGTCTACGCGGTTCTCCGCGGCGGCAAGCTGCTGTTCGGCAAACAGCGGGTCAGCATCCCGGATGGCACGACCATCACCTTCACGGAGGAGGCGATCGAGCTGCCCGACGGCAAAGTCTTCTACGACGAGGTGTTCTACCGCACTTCGGACACCGTCGTGCTGGAAGCCCGCCGACTGGAATTGACGGACCGCTGCTATTGGAACCAACCGGTCCGCCTGGCCCTGAAGCAGGACCCGCCCCTGCTCCAGATCGGCGCGGAGAAGTTCGACGCCTCGCAGGAACCGTTCATGCGGGTGGAGACCGACAAGGTCACCCTGCCCCGGGAAGCCATGGGCTTCGGCGATGTGAAGTTCATGGCCGGCATTGGCGCATTCCTCGGGTGGCAGGCCACAATCTTCTCCCTCCTCGCCAGTGCCGTGCTGGGCTCCTTGGTCGGTGTCGGCCTGATCCTGGCCCGCAAACGGGATTGGTCTGCCCGACTGCCCTACGGCCCATTCATCGCCGCCGCGGCCACGCTCTGGGTTTGGGGCGGAAAAGAGTGGTTCTTCCGCCTATTTGCCCGCTGAACGGGCCGAGTTATTCCACCGTGACCCGGTAGAACTCCACCCCGCTCGCCGCCGGCGCCACGCTGACGGAAGCGGGGCCGCCGCTCGCCGGAACTGAAACGACTGCCCCGGCATCCCAGTCTCCGCTTGCGAGGGCAGCCCGACGTTGGAGGCGATAGCTACGGCCCGCCTCGGCAACAAAGCCCAGCACCAAGCCACTGCCGCTAACGCTGCCGGAAACCACGGGCGCAACCGGTGCGGTTGCCTCCGCCTCCCAGTTCGCCCCGTCGTTGCCAAACAAGGCAGGGCCCTTGCGGACCAAGGCCCGCCCGGTGCCGTCGGCCGCCACGGGCCATGGGGCAATCGGCAGGTAGCTCACCTCCTCGATCAGCACGTAGGGAACAAAACCGGCGTCCGGGCGGGGCGGCAACTGCGGTGGATCGGGTTGGTAGAGCTCAATCGTTTCCCCCGCGTTGTTCAGCGCATTGGTCCACGGGCCGTAAATCTGGACGCCGGCGGCAATCGAGTTCTTGAGCCGGAACGAAACTGGGTTTGTCGCTACCACCAGCAACTTCTCGCCGGCGGCCAGCGTGACGCCGGTGGGCAGGTCAAAGTCCACCGCATTGCGCAGCCGCCAGGTGTTGGTGGGATAGGCGGGATCGTAGAGGGTCACCGACGTCGTGGTGACATTCTGCAACTCGATGAACTCATCGCCGCCGTCCGCCGGATGATACTGAATGCGGCTGATCGCGACGGGGCCGACCGCGGGATAAGCGTTGCTGGCGCCGAGGCCAGTTCGGAACACCGCTAGGAATTCCTCCGGAAACGACGCGTCAATCACCGTCCCGAACGTCTGCCGGCTCATCGGGGTCAGCTTGCCCGTGCCATCCGGATACCGACCCAGGCCACGGCCGTTGGCGGTCGCACCGAAAGTCACCGCGTCCATCCAGTTGAGGAGGTTACCGGCCGCGTCGGCGCTGACCAGGCAGGCCTCGTCGCCATTGGCCGAATTGAACGTGAACGAGGGATTGTCCCCGGTGGCGTCGGGATTGAAGCCCGCGGCGGAGCCGGTGCCCGCCAGTTCGTAAAACACCTTGTAACCGCCCGCGGGGATGATCGTGCCGGTCGGAATCCTGAACTTCTTGGGATTCTCCCGGTTGTTGGACAAATACCACCCCCCGATGGCCAAGGGTTGGGCGGTGAGGTTCAGCAGTTCAATCGCGTCCTCGAACGGCGGATCCGTGTGGGCGAGGATTTCGTTGATGACCACCTGCTTCAGCGGGCCGACTCCGGCCCGGCCGGGCGAACCTTGGTATTCCGTGCTCGAGCGCCAGTTGGCGGGATCATTGAGGTCGCCCTGCGGATCGACCAATTCGAGGGAACTCCCCTTCCCGTCGGCCCGCGACGGCCAATCACCCGAACTGTCGTAAGTGAAGCTGAGCAGAGTCGTGCCATTGGCCGCGATCAGTTGCACCGTGTCGCCCTGATCGCTCAGCTTGCCGGAGAATCCGGAGGTGATCGTGATGGCCGTGCCATAACGCGCCTGAAAGGTGGAACGCTTTGCCGGCACCACGAGGAAACCGCCCGCCGGGATGGTCGTGCCCGCCGGGAACACGAATTCGACGGCGTTCGTCAGGTAGGCGCCGCCGAGGCTGACGGCCGCCCCTGAGACGTTGGCCAACTCAATGAACTCATAGTCAGCCGTGGATTCGACACCCGTCGGATCGGCCAATGGCGAATACATCAGCTCGCTGATCACCAACGCCCGCTGGGCGGCAACCGCGGAGTTCGCGGCCAACACCGTCAACCAGACCGTCAGCCAAACCCGCAATCCCCTGCGGGCGAACGAAGGGCAAACACGCATGGCGCAACGTGGCAAACAAACCATCGTCACGCCAGTCGGCGGCGATTTTCCCGCCCGGCCTCCGCTACCGCTTCCGGACCGCCCGATAGAATCGCACCTCCGCGCCGACCGGGCCGGTGTCCTTGGCGAAACCGCCACCCTGCTCCGGCGCGAAGGCTCCGGCCGGGAGCCAGGAGTTCAGGTCGCCGCTGACTTCAAGGTCGAACTCGGCCCCGTCCAGCAACGCGGCCGCTTCCAACGACACCTGCAAGGAGCCGTCCGGCAAAGGATCCACGCCGACCAAACGTCCGGCTGACTGGGCCGGAACTCCGCCGTCCACGTCATGGATGGGCAGGCTCAATCCGTCGAACGAGACCACGCCCTTGGCTTCGCGGCGTCCGCCCGTCACGACGTAACTGACCACCGGATTCACTCCGGCGAAGAACGGCCCCCAGCGAAGCGTTTGGCTGGCCGCCGCCCACGCACCGTCGCTCGACACCTCAACCGCGGTGGCACCTTCGGGCAGGCGTTCCTCGACCGCAAAGGCACGGGTCCCCGGCGCCGCCAGCACCCGGAGCGATACGAGGACCGAGCCGTCTGCCCGGGGCGTCCGGACGCGCAACGCCGTGCCGGCCACCGGCAAATCCGCCGCTTCGCCCGGCGGCCCGGCATCGGTGGCCAGGCCGTTCTCCCAGTCGCGGGCGCTGCCGGCGGCAGTCGCGGCCGGCCGGTAATTCTCGCCGCCACGCCACAGCGCGGCAGCGCGCGTCACGTAATCGACTGGGATCGGATTGGGAGCAACGGGCCACACCTGCTCCCGTTTCCACGCGGCGGCATAGGCCGTCAGTTCATTGGCGCTGATCGCATCGTCGCCCGGGTCACGGTCGGCCGGGTGCCGCGAGTGGCCGCGCAGGACTGTGTCGCCACCAATCGGGAAACTCACGCCATCGGCGGACCCACGGCCGCTGAACTGGGCTAGGTCCACGACCAAGTTAGGCCGGACGTCGTAGGTCAACGTGCGGGGCTGGGCGTCGAAGAAAGGCCCGAACTTTACCTTGCCCGTCGAGGGATCCCACACGCCGCCGTCGCCGACGCTGACCACCTGCCAGAACGGATGCTCAAATCCCGGAGCCCCGGGCGTCGGCAGGGCAAACGGCGGCTGATCCTCCACCACATAGGCGGCAACCGACGCGGCCGGCTGGGCCACGAGGCGCACCGTGAACTCGGCGCCCGCCTGGTAACTGGCCGGCAATTCCCGCCGCACCGCCAAGCCCGGATTCGTCTGTTCTCCGACCGTCAAACGGAGCGGCCGCGAGCGCACCATGCTGCCGTCGGCCCGGATCCCGCGGGCCGTCAGCGTATGTTCGCCGACCGGCGGGTTGCTCCACTCAAACCGGTGCGGCAACGGCGCACCGAGCCCAGGGCGGCAGGTCTCGCAGGAATAGGTGGAACGCCCGATCAATGTTTCACCCGCCAGGTATTCGAGCTCGAACAGGAGGCCGCCAGGGTCGGTCGCGGTCACTTCCAGGGGAATCGTCTGACCGCGCGGGAAACGCGCCCCGTCGGCCGGGCTGTTCCAAACGATGCTCGCGCTTACGCCCGCGGCCGTGACCCGCACCGGCGGTGATTTGACCGTGCGATCCGCAAGATCTTGGACGACCAGTTCATGGGAGCCCGCCGTCAACCGGACGGTGAAACCGTGGGTTACTTCCTCGTCGGGTCCTGGTGCCCGAATGAAGTCGAGGTGGGATTCGCCCGCCGGTTGCCCGTCCACCAGCAGCACGACATCGGTGATGCCACCGACCCGCCCGATGCCAACCGCCACCACGTCCACCGGCGTCTCCGCCGGCACGGAACTGCCATCGACCGGCGTCTTGATCGTCAGGCGTGCCGCGGACTCGGCCGGCAGCACGCGCACCACGACTGGCACGGTGGTCGCTTTCCCGCCCGGCGAAAAACTGCCCACGGCCGTCAGCACATAGCTGCCGGGCTTTTCCGGCTGCCATTCCAATCGGTTGTGCAGCTCGCGACCGGGCGGAATCAGTCCGGCCATCAGGCAGGCCACACAGCTTTCCCCGATCCGGTTGCCGTTGGCGAAAAACTCCACGGTGGTCACCCAGCCCGACGGGTGCTGCCCCACGGTGTCGATGACGACTGTTTCACCCGCCTTGAATGTCGCGCCATTGACGGGTGTCGTGATGGTCAGGCCCGGTGCCTTCGCCTCGCCCACCCGGATCACGACGGGCGCCGCCGCCACCTTGCGGTCGGCGCCAAACTGCCCGACGGCGGTCAGCACGTAACTGCCCGGCAGCTCCGGCTTCCAGCTGAGCTGATTGTGCAGCGGCGTGCCAGGCATCACCAACGCGTCGATCACACAGGCGTGACAGGTCTCGCCAATCTTCAACCCGTTGGCGAAGAACTCGACCTGATTGACCACACCCTCCGGATCCACGCCCTCGGTGTCGATGAGGATGGAGTCTCCCAGCTTGAAGGCCGCGCCGTTCGTCGGCGTGAGGATGACCAACGACGGGGCCTTGGGTTCGCCCACACGGATCGTCACTGGGGCGGACTCCCAGAGATTGTTGGCAAAGGTCAGGGCCTGGGCGGTCAAGGCGTAGGTGCCGGCCGGGACATTTTTCCATTCGAATGTGGCGCTGAAAGGAGCGCCCTCGACCGGCGGCAGGCACCGGCAGGTGTCACAGCAATAGGGCACCTGGCCGATTTCAAGGCCATTGGCCAGGAACAGGATTCCGCCGATGGGCTGCCCCGGCACGACGGCGGTGGCGGACAGCGTCACGGTCGCCCCGGCCGGGAACTGGGTGCCCGAGGCCGTCAAGGTCACTTGGGGCATTTCCTCCGTCACATTCCGGATTTCGATGCTGGCTTCACTGGGTTCGCCGATGACGTAACTCGGCGGAAACGGCAAAAGGCTCGATCCCAGCGAGGCAATGGGCGGGTCAATGAGCCGCAGCGTCACCGATTCGGTGTCCTCTACGAGGACGTCGGGTTCAGCGAGCAACGACAACGTGACCTCGGCCGCGCCGGCGGGAATCTGGATCGCCAGGAAGTTGCCGAAGGCGGGTAACTGGCTGCCGGCGTCCGCGTTGGGAAAGGCCCAGCGATAGTCTTGTCCCCAGACCGCCGTTCCGGTGACGTGCACCCAAAGGTCGAGCGCGTCGGCGTTGCCGGCGCCGCCTTGGCGCGACACCACAAAACTGCCCGTGCGATTCTTGAGGTCGCCAGTTTCGAAGGCCGGCGACTTGCCCGGCGCAATCGTCACGATGGGCAGCTGCCCGCCGTCGGCCGTCAGCTTGACCGGCACCGGCCAAGACTTCAGCTCCGCTCCAGCCGCAATCTTGGCGCGGGCCGCCAGGGAGACTGCCCCGGGCTCCGTGCCGGTGGCGGGACGCCAGGAGAATTCATGGACCCGCAGGCGGCCCGGAATGTCCATCTCCCGGGTCAGAATCTCGGAGACGCCGACCAGTTGATCATTCGCGGTAAACTCGACCCGTCGGATGGACCCCACAGGATCAACCGCCACTGCCCGGAGCAGGTGCGCCCCATTCACGGCCAAGACAGACTCCGCGGCCGGCGCCACGAGGACCACCTCGGCCGCGTCGGGATCGCGCCGATCCACGACCCACGCCTCCGCGCGGTCGGGCGTGCCCACCACGTAAGGTGGGACGGCCCCGATCACCGCCGGGACCGGCGGCGTGAATAGTTGGAAGGTCAAGTCTTCGGCGGGCCGCTCCGCCACGGCGAGCAATCCGTCGAACGACGCGAATACCCCGACGGTCACCGAACTGCGGCCGGACGGGATCAGGATTTCGTTACCGGAGAGTTCGATTTCGGGCCGGGCGCAATCGTCGCAGGGATCAACCACCAATCGGTAGTCAGCACCGCGGCGGGCTTCACCGGCCAACTGGAAGAATACCACCACGTCCCGAGTCAGGTCACCGGTCCGTTCCAAGACCAGTTCACTGCGGTTGAAGCGGTCACCTTCGAGGGCATAGGGGCGCACCGCCGTCACGGTCACCGCGGGCGGGTTGATCGCCGCGACCGCGATCCGTGCCGACGACGAAACCAACACCGACCCATCCGCCAGCATCGCCCGCGCCTCGATGGCATATTTGCCTTCGGCGGCCGGCCGCCAGATCAACCGATGCACCAGGCGTGCGCCCGCGGGCGGCAGGATGCAGGGCGAAAGCGGACACGGTGGATTGAGGCACGGCGGACAGAAATCCACGGTCGAAGTCCCGACCTTTTCCCCGTTCGCGAAGAAATCGACCGCCGAGATCAGGCCGCGCGGATCAGTGGCCTCGGCTACCAGCTCAATTTCGGCTCCCAGCCGGAATTCGGCGAGGTCGGCCGGCTGTTTCAGCACCAGCGTTGCGACCGGTTTCCCTTGGCCGACTTGGATCGTCACCGGCGCGGAGACGGTGAATCCGCCCGGCGAACCGGAGCCACGAACCCGCAGTTCGTGTCGGCCGAACGGCGCGTCGCGCCAGATGAATTCATGGTGCACTGGTTCGCCCGGCGGAATCGGGACCAAGGTGAGGATCGCCGACTCGCCGATGACTTTGCCGTCGGCCAGGAATTCCAGCCAAGTGATGCCGCCCCCCGTATCGATTGCCGTGGCCCGGATCGGGACATCCACGCCGAGAGCAAAGCCTTCCCCGTCGGCCGGCGCGGTGATGGTAAGGGTCACCATCGGCTGGTTAGGGCCACCAGGGCCGGTTTGAGCACAGAGACGGGCGGCCAAACAAGCGGCAGCCAGCAGCCATGCCAAGGGGGCTAGGAGGGATTTCATATCGGATCCTCAGCAAACGGGTGAGTCAGACTTCAGCATAGCGGTCGCGGTGTCCGGCGCTACTCCGGGATTGCCGCAAAATTCTCCCCGGCTTCGAGCCGGCGGCGCAAGCCCTCGGCCGGGATCGCCGCGACGTGGCCGTCGGCGTGCAGGTAGTTGGCGTGCTGGCCGTGCCGGTAGGGATCAATGTCGGCCAGCACATGCGCCCAGCCGAAGATCCAGGTGTCGGGATGGGTGTGGTCGTCGAAGGCGGGCACCGGCAACCGGTCGAAACCGACCGGAGGGAAAAGGACTCCCAGGTTCGAACCTTCGAAGGCCAGGAACGTGTCAGCTGGTCGGGAAAGTTCGGCGAGCCGCAAAGTCGCCCGGTTGATCGTCAACTCCGGCCGCCAGCCCGGCGTGGCTGTAATGTCCTCCGAGGGTTTCGGTTCGCGGGCGGTGTATTCATTCCGCACGTAGCTTGACCGGTTCCACTTTCGGCGCGCCGTGCCGTAGGCATCGGTGGGGCAGATCCGCAGCCCGTCCACCGAGCCGAGTTGCGGCGCCAACGCCAGGACCCACGCCGGGGCCTCGGCACCCTGTGGATCCGCCGGCAATTTCCCGTCCGGTTCATTGTCGGCATACATCAGCAGCCCCAGCCCGAGCTGCCGCAATTGGGACAGGCATTGGACCGATTTGGCCCGGGCCTTCGCCTTCGCCAAAGCGGGCACCAACAGCCCGGCCAGCACTCCGAGGATGGCCACGACGACCAGCAGTTCGATGAGGGTAAAGCCCCGCCGGCGCGCGACCTTGCGCAGTGCCGGAACGATTCCTCCGCTGGACATAGGGTGCTTCATGGCAGGTTCACCAAGGCAATGCGAGGTTCGCCGGTCGCGGGATCGGGCGCAATCCAGACGGAGCCGCCCCCGATCATCACGCCCTGCGCCGTGCAGTGGAGACGTTGGGCCGGGCATTTGAGGATTTCGCCCGCCACGGATGCGGTAAAAACCTGCTCGAAGGCGTCCAGCAGTCCGGCCGGCCCGGCCAACGGACCGGCAAAACCGCGGCCTGTGACCGGTAAGGGATACCGGATCTGGCGGACGACGGTTTCCCGTTCGCCCTCGCGGATCTGCCGCTGGAGTTCACGGATGAAGCCGTGCACCACCCGGGGATCGGCGAAACCGGCGGCTCGATAGTCGCCGTCCGCCAGCACTGCGCGCGCTTGCCAACGTTCCCAGACTTCCCGGCC
This sequence comes from uncultured Verrucomicrobiota bacterium, assembly GCA_964602595.1. Classification (GTDB taxonomy): domain Bacteria; phylum Verrucomicrobiota; class Verrucomicrobiia; order Limisphaerales; family UBA9464; genus CAIWAH01. The sequence goes on from CAZRRO010000006.1 coordinate 101,547, forward strand.
AAGCCACCCGGCCCCGCTCAGCAGGGTCAAGGCCGTCGCCGCCGTCACGATCCAGGTGCGCGCGGCGGTCCACGCCATTTCCGCCGCCACCGCCTTCGAGAGAGCCACCGCCTTGGCCGAACCCACGGCCGCCGGCTTCAAAGCCGCCACGACGGTCGGCCCGACCAATTCGGAGGCCGGATCGCCCACCGCCTGCTGGCCCAGCAATCCGGGCAACGAGGTGGCCGACGCGATGACTCCCTGGCGTTGGAGCTCCTCCCTCAGCTTCTCCAACGCCCGGCCGACCCGCTTCCGCGCCGCCTCCTCGGCAATTCCCAGCGCAGCGCCGACTTCGGCCAGGCTGCAATTCCGGAAAAACCGCAGCAGCAGCGCGGAGCGGTCGGCCTCCCGCAGCCGGGCCAGCGAGTCGTCCAGGACCGGCGCCACGCGCTCCCAGAGTTGGGTCGCGTCCTCGTGGGATTCTGGGTTGTTCGGGTTCATCTGAAATGCGGCATTCTCCCGCTGCCGACGGCGACGTTCCGCCCGCAGCAAATCATGGGCGGCATACCGGGCGGCCTGCATCAGCCAGCCCAAGAGGACCACCTCCGGGCGGAGCGAACCCGCCTTGCGCGCGAGCAAGACAAACACGGCCTGCGTCACCTCGTCGGCCAGGTGCGGGTCGTTGGTCTGCCGCAGCGCGGCCGCCCGCACCAACCCGGCGTGCCGCCTCACCAGTTCGGTGAATGCCTCCTCGGCGCCGGAGGCGGCGAAATCGCGCAGCAATTGGGCATCGGTCACCACGGTTTTCCCATTGAATGGCCGCCGCCGGCAAAAGCGGACAGGAAAAGTTGAGGGCAGGCACAATGACCAATGACCAATGACCAATGACCAATGACCCACCGTCCAGCCGGCTCGGGCCGCTAGTTCAAGATTGGACATTGATCCTTGGTCCTTGGTCATTTCCCGCCATGAACTGGCTCGCGCACTTTGTCCTGTCCCCGGATGACGACCGTGTCCGGCTCGGCAATTGGCTGCCCGACGTGCTGTCGCGGCCGGAACTGACCGCCATGACCGACCCGATGGTGCGGGTGGGTATCGAATTGCACCGCCGCATCGACGAGACCACCGACCGGCATCCCGCCGTGCTGGCCGCCCGCGACATGCTGCCGGCGGGGTTGCGCCGCTTCGCCGGCCTGGTCCTCGACGTGACCTGGGACCATTTCCTGACGCGGGACTTCGAGCGGCTTGCCGGCGAACCATTGGATGGCTTTGTGGACCGGGTCCACACCGGCCTCTACGCCCATTCCCAGCACCTGCCGGCCGAGGTTCTGGCGGTGCTGGCCCGCATGGAGGACGAACGGTGGTTGGGCTGCTACGGCACACCTGCCGGCGTCGAACTCACCCTGACACGGATCGCCCGGCGACTTTCCCCGCGGGCGCGCACCGCCTTCCATCCCGCCGCCGCCCGGCGTGTTTTGGAACGCGACCACCGGGTGTTGGCGGACTGCTTCGACCAACTCTGGCCGGACTTGGTTGCAGTGTCCAACCGCCGCCCCGGCTGAAACTCCGGTTGCTGCCGAAGGCTTGCCGGCCCGGCATTCTCCGGCAGAATCCGCCGCGTGTCCCCGTCGCTTCCCCGTCTCCCGACGTTCTTCGCTTCCGTCCGCGGGGCGAAGGGGCCGACCCACACAATGCCGAGCCTCACCCCACCCTGTCCCCCATGAACAAACCACGCCTGCAATTCTGGCAGATCTGGAACCTCAGCTTCGGCTTCCTCGGGATCCAGTTCGGCTGGGGTCTCCAGATGGCCAACATGAGCTCCATCTACGAGATGCTGGGGGCCAAGGAGAACGAACTGGCGCTGCTCTGGATCGCCGCGCCGCTCACCGGCCTGCTGGTGCAGCCCATCGTCGGACACATGAGCGACCGGACCTGGAACTCACTGGGCCGGCGGAAACCGTATTTCCTCGTTGGCGCCCTGCTTTCAACGCTGGCGCTCCTGGCCATGCCCAACTGCGGCGCACTGTGGATGGCGGTCGGGTTGCTCTGGATTCTGGATGCCTCGATCAACATCACCATGGAACCGTTTCGCGCCTTCGTGGCCGACATGCTGCCGGAGGAACAGCGCCCGTTCGGCTTCTCGGTGCAGACGCTGCTCATCGGCCTGGGCGCCGTGGTTTCGTCGTCGCTCCCGTGGATGTTGGCAAACTGGTTCGGGGTCACCTCGGACCCGGCCGGCGCGGGCAAGATTCCCCAGCCCGTGAAGTTGGCATTCTACCTCGGTGCAGCGGTGCTGCTGGTGTGCGTGTTGGTGACGATGCTGACCACCAAGGAATACCCGCCGGCGGACATGGCCGCGTTTGAACGCGAGAAAAAGGAGAAGGCCGGCCTCGCCGGCAACGTGCAGGAAATCATCGCCACCGTCGCCGCCATGCCGGCCCGGATGAAGCAACTCGCGTGGGTGCAATTGTTCACCTGGGGCGGCCTGTTCTGCATGTGGACCTACTTCGGGCCCGCCATCGCCCGCAGCGTCTTCGGCGCCACCGATGCCAACAGCCAACTCTACCGGGACGGCACGGCGTGGGGCGGGGTCTGCTTCTCGATCTACAACGGCGTTGCGCTGGCCATGGCATTCGCCCTGATTGCGCTCACCCGCCATGTTTCGCCAAAGAAGATTCACTTCGCCGGCCTGCTGTGCGGCGCGCTCGGATTGCTGTCGGTGCTGGTCATCCGGGACAAGCAGCTGCTCTTTGCCTCCATGGTCGGTGTCGGCATCGCCTGGGCGTGCATCCTGGCAATGCCTTACGCCATGCTGGCCGGCTGCCTGCCTGAGGAAAAGATGGGCACCTACATGGGCGTGTTCAACTTCTTCATCGTCATCCCGCAGGTCGTCATCGCGCTGGGTTCCGGACCGCTGGTGGAACACGTCTTCGGCGGCAAGTCAGTCTATGCGGTTGCGCTGGGCGGCGCGCTGATGGGCATCGCCGCGCTGATGGTCCAGCGGGTGGATTACGTGCCGCCGGCCGAGGCACCCGCCCCGCGTTGGCCGCGGCCGCCGGTCGCGACGGCCCGCTCAACCCCAGACCAACCGGCAGACGATCACCGCGGCGATGATGCCCGCCAAGTCTGCCGCCAGGCCGGCCCAAATGGCGTGCCGCGTTTTCCGCACCGCCACCGCTCCAAAGTAGACCGCGACGATGTAGAAGGTCGTCTCCGTGCTGCCGAAGAGCGTCGCGGCCATGCGGGTCGTCAGGTGGTCCGGTCCCAGCGTCTTGACGAGATCGGACAAGGCCGCCAGCGAACCGCTTCCGCTGAGCGGGCGGATCAGGGCCATCGGCGCGAGGTCGGGCGGGAAGTTCACCAGGTTGAGCGTCGGCGTGAGCACCTGGGTGAACAGTTCGATCACTCCCGCGCCGCGCAGGCAGCCGATGGCCACCAGCATCGCGACAAAGTAGGGAATGATCTGCACCGCCACGCCGAAGCCGTCCTTGGCGCCCTCGATGAATTCCTCGTAGACCGCCAGCTTCCGCAGCCACGCGTAGAACGGGAAGAACGCCACCATGAACGGAACCGCCAGCACTGAAACCGCGTTCAGCAACCGGATCCACGCCGCCTGCCCCACCATGTCCGCCGGCAACACCCGGCCGACCGAATCGGGAAACGCCACCAGCACGAGGAACCAGGCAAAGGCCCCGCCGAACGCCGCCAAGGCCAGCCACTGAAATAACCCCATCGGTTGCAGGCGGGACTCCTGCACGACGGCCGCCGTTTCCGTCGGGGCCGCCGCCACGGTTTCCTCCGCGGCACAGGTGCCCGCGGCCGGCGACGGCGAAATTCGTTCCAGCACCTTCACCACCACCAAGCCCGCGATGGACGAAAAGAGCGTGGCCACGAGCGTCGTGCCCACGATGGCGGTCGGATTCTTCGAGCCCGCCGCCGCCAGGACGGCGATGGCGTTGACCGAGATGAGCTGCACGGACCCGGTGTTGATCGCGAGGAACGTGCACATGGCGTTGGTCGCGGTGCCGGGATGCGGGTTCAGTGTCTCCAGGTCGCGCATCGCCCGGAGCCCCAGCGGCGTCGCGGCGTTGTTCAGGCCGAGCACGTTGGCGGCGATGTTCATCACCATCGAACCCATCGCGGGATGATCGGCGGGAACTTCGGGAAACAGCCAGCGCAGCAGCGGCCGCAAAGCCCGGGCGAGCACACTCACGAGCCCGGCCCGCTCCGCCAGCCGCATGATGCCCAGCCACAGGGTCATTACGCCGACCAAGCCGAGCGCCAACGTCACCGCGGTCTTGGCCGACTCAATGGCACCGTCGGCGGTTTCCTTCAGATGTCCGGTGAAGCCGCCCACCAGGACGGCGACCACCAGCATACCAAGCCAAAGGTGATTGAGCATAGCGTCGCCAGCGTGCGAATCCGGGCCATTCGGCGTCAAAGCCCAATGCGAAAAGTTCCATCGAAAGGAGATCGACCCGCAAAACTTCAGACGGGCGAAGCGCCCACAGGCGACACCCCAAGGCAGGGAAACGCGTCGGCTCGCCAACGGACGGGAAATTGGCCCCGCCGCTGTTCAAAGCTGAGAACGGCGGGCAGGCTTGCCCGCGGATGACGAGCGTCGTGGAAATCTTCGTGGGCCTGCTGTTGGCAGTGGCGGTGTTGGCCTTGGTCGGCCGCCGGCTCAACATCCCCTACCCGATTCTCTTCGTGCTGGGCGGCCTAGTGCTCGGGTTGATCCCTGGGCTGCCGGACGTGCGGCTCGATCCGGACCTGGTCTTCCTGTTCATCCTGCCGCCGCTGCTGTTTCCCGCCGCCATGTTCACTTCCTGGCGCGATTTCCGGCAGAACCTACGCCCGATTTCCCTGCTGGCCGTCGGCCTGGTCCTGTTCACGACGGTGACAGTGGCGTTCCTCGCGTTCTACTTCATGGATTTGCCGCTGCCGGCCGGATTCGTGCTCGGGGCGATCATTTCCCCACCTGATGCCATCGCCGCGACGGCCATCGCAAACCGACTGCATGTGCCCCAGCGCATCGTGACGATCCTCGAAGGGGAAAGCCTCGTGAACGACGCCACCGCCTTGGTGGCCTACCGCTTCGCGGTCGTGGCGGTCGCCACCGGCACTTTTTCCCTGGCGCAGGCGGGCGGGCAGTTCGTGCTCGTCAGTGTGGGTGGCATCCTGCTCGGGGTGGCGGTTGGCTGGCTGGCGGAAAAGTTCCACCAACGGGTGGATGACGCGCCGATCGAGATTACCGTGTCGCTACTGACGCCCTTTGCCGCCTACCTGCTGGCGGAAGAACTGGGCGTATCGGGGGTGCTGGCCGTCGTGGCAGCTGGCCTCTACTTGGGCTGGCGCCTGCCGGAATTGCTCAGCTTCCAGACTCGTCTCAAAGGCGGACCGGTGTGGGAGATGCTCGAATTCCTGCTCAACGGTTTTGTCTTCATCCTCATTGGCCTGCAACTGCCCGAGGTGCTGGGGGCCTTGTCCGGCAATTCCCTCCCGCTGTCGCGGCTGATCTGGTATGCGCTGCTTATCAGCGTGGCGGTGGTCGCCATCCGCGTCCTGTGGGTGTTTCCGGCGACCTATCTGCCGCGGCTGCTGTTTCCAAAAATCTGCCGGCATGACCCGAACCCGCCTTGGCGCCATGTCGCCATCGTGGCCTGGACCGGGATGCGAGGCGTTGTGTCACTGGCCGCCGCGCTGGCGCTGCCGCTCACCAAGCGGGACGGAACGCCCTTCCCCGGCCGTGACCTGATCCTTTTCCTGACCTTCGTCGTCATCCTCGCCACCCTGGTCGTGCAGGGCTTGAGCCTGCCGCCGCTCATCCGCTGGCTTGGCATCAAGGACGACGGTTCGATGGACAAGGAGGAGCGCGAAGCCCGCCTGAAAGCCAACCAAGTCGCCCTCGCCCGGCTGAATCAACTCGCGGAAAACGACCCGGCCCAGACCGACGCTCTCCAGCGGCTCCGGGTGGAATACGAAGACCACATCCGCCAGGTGGAGGGGTCGGAACCGGAGAGCGCGGGCACACCCTTGCGGCGGTTTTCCTCGGAATACGAACGCCTGTCCCACGAGGCGTTGGCGACCGAACGGCAAACGATCATCCAACTCCGGAACGAAAACGTGATCAGCGACGAAGTCCTCCGTCGCATTCAGCGCGACATCGACCTCGCCGAAGCCCGTTTGCAACAGCACACCTAAGCATCCACCCCAGTCTCCCCAGAGTCCCGCCGACCGACCGGTGGCTCTTACCATGGGCGGCGCCTCGCCGGCCTACTCCTTCGGGAACGCGCCCGTGTGGCAATTGTGGCAGCTGAAGTCGCTGTATTCGGCGTCGAGGTGGAAGAAGTTGTGTCCTTTGGGATTGAGCTTCTCGAGGTCTTCGCCCGCACCTTGCGCCAAAATGACGTGGCAGGAATTGCAATCGCTCGCCTTGAGGGTGCGCTTGCGGTCGGCGGTCTTGTGGAGACCATCGTGGCACCGGAAACAGCCGGCCCAGTTCTTGTGGCTGGCGTTGTCCGGGTAGGCCCGCCAATCGGCCTTCATCTCGGGGAAGAAGTTCTGGGAATAGATCCGCTGGGCTTCAGCCACCAGAGTCTCCAAGCCGGAACGGCCGGCGTAGCGGGCCTTCAGGCTGTCGCCGATCTTGGCCAAGGCCTCGGTTTCGGTCGCATACTCCGCGGTGAGCACCTGGACGACATTGGACTTCGCCCAAGGCAAGGCCGGATCAATCTTGCCCGCGGCCATGGACAGATCCACGGCGTCGTTCGGAGAAAGGTATTTGTGGGCCGGTCGGTTGTGGCAATCCATGCAGTCCATGCGATGGAGCTCCTCCTTGGCGGGATCACCCTTGAAGTCCTTGGTAGTGAACTCGGTCACGACGCCGTTGGCATCCGTGAGGCGGACCCACGGGATGTTTTCCCGGTGTTCACCGGTGGCGATGTATTCAACCTTGTGCCCGAGATTCATGTGCCAGTGGATCCCGCCGGCCTCGCCACCGCGGGGGCTGCCGCCGCCGACGTTCAGGCTGAGGCGAACGCTGAATTGGGTGTTGGTCTCGTCGGCGAGGAAGTGGGTGTAGGTCCGGTCCAGCTTGCCGACTTCGCGCTGAGCCCAGTGGCATTGTTCGCAGATGTCCTGCGCCGGCCGGAGATTGGTGGGCGGCTTGATCGGCCGATGGTAGTCGCCGGTGATCACGCCAACCAACTGGTGGACGCCATTCATCTTGGCCTTCACGTAGGCACCCGCGCCATCGCCGACGTGGCACTTGACGCATTCGATCTTGGCATGGGGCGAAATCTGGTAGGTCACGAACTCCGGCTTCATCGGGGTATGGCAGACCTGGCCGCAGAACTGGACGGACTCGGTGTAGTGGTAGGTCTGGAAGCTGCCGAAGGCCGTGAGCATCAGGAACGCCGCGCTGGCGCCACCGAACAGCAGCAACCGCTTGCGGTCCGCGGCGCGGCCCAGGTCAATGGTCAGGGACGGCAGTTCCTGCCCGGGTGCCGCTTCCTGCAGATGCTTGCGGTGCATCCAAGCGCCGGCTCCGACCATCGCCAGGCCCATCACCAGGAAACCCGGCGCCACCACGTAGGCGAGAATGCCCATGTAGGCGTTGCCGTGGTGCGAGAACATGTCCACCGCGAACAACAGCACGAACGCGAAGAACGCGCTCAGGGCGAGGACCGTGCCGGCGAGGCTCAGCCAGTTGCGGAAATAGGAAGGACGGGGTTCGGGTGAGTTGCTCACGGCGGGGGAAGGGCTGAAGTGGGAGAACCAGCGGGACGGACGGCCCGCGTCGGAGCGGGACCGCGAGGAACCCGAGTCCCGCCGCTGGGCGGGACTCGGGCTGAATTTCGGCTATTTCGCCTTCAGCGTGCGCACGTAGGCGACCAGCGCCTTCGCCTCGTCATCGCTGAGCTTTTCAGCAAAGGGCTTCATGGTCTCCTTGCCGGCGGCATCCTTGGTGCCTTCCTTGATGGCCTTCAGGGCCGCGTCGTCGGTGAAGCCTTCCTGCACCTTGGCATCACGATAATCCTTCAGGTTGAGCTTCTTGCCCATCTTGGTGCTGCCGCTGCCGTCCTTGGCGTGGCAGGAGGCGCAGTGCTTGTTCCAGTTTTCGGCCGCATCGGCGCCCTGCGCCAGCGGGGTGAGACACAAAAGGCCCGCCGCCACGAAGGCGGTGCGGGCAGCGAGGCTAAGTTTCGGAGTATTCATGGCTACAATGATGATTGGGAATTTGGCCGGTTCAGAACAGATACTGGACGCTGGAGTAAACCAAGTGTCCGTCGAAGTCGTTGTTACCACCGGATGTTTCGTCGTGGTAGGTAAAGAAGCCGTAGCGAACCTTGAGGCGCATGCGTTCGCTCAGCTTTCGGGTCAGGGTCGCGCCAATCGTGTGTTCCTCCGCCCCCGCGCCGAACGGCTGCGAGAACTGCGAGTTGTTCACGTAATTGTCGGCCAGGTAATAGGAGTAGTAGGCGCTGATGTCGGTCTTGTCGTCGGCGACGAAGGTGACCGTGCTATTCGCGAACCAGTAGTCGTTAGTGAAGTCCAACACCAGTTGCTGGGCCGGCGTCGCCTCGTAGGCAGGCGTGTCCGTCTCGTCCTTCGCGTAGCTCACGGTGGCCTGCAATCCCAAGCGTGACCACGGCGTCCAGCTCACGCTCTGGCTGAAGATGTGGCTCGTCATCTCCGCGCTCTCGATCTTGGCCAACCCATCGCCCTGCATGTCGATGGTCGAGAACTGGAGGTCGTAACGACTCACCAATGTCAGCGTGGACCAAGGCCGGAAGGTGACGCGGAAATTGACGTCATCCGTGGTGAAGTCCTGCGCGACCAAGAACGCCGGATAGCGGTTGCCGGCGCGGTTCGGCGTCGTGTCCTGGGTGTGCGTGTAGTCCTCATTTCGGACCTTGTGGTAATATTGGGCGCCGGTGCTGATCTTCCGGTGCGGATACCAGTTGAGCCCCGCGGTGTATTGTTGGCCTGCCCGGTCAAACTCGGTGGAACGGAGAAGGTCGGTGGTGCCCGGCAGCCCGACGCGTTCGACCTCGCTGAGGTCGCCCTGTCCCTGCATCCAGGAAGCGCGGGCATAGGTCACCAAATTGGTGATCCCGGTGTAGCGGAGCTCGATGCTCTCGGAAACGTCGAGGATGCCGCGGTCGCTGTTGATCCGCACGTCCTCGCCCGTCGAGGCATAGCCCGGGGCGTTACCGACGGTCGTCTCGAAATAATCGTTCTCCGCGTCCATCTCCTGCTTCTCGATTCGCACGCCGGTGACCACCGCCAAGTCCTTCAACGGGGTCCACATGAAGTTCAGGTTGCCGACATGCTGGTGCATCTGGGCTCCACCGGCGAGGCTGTGGAAACCTTCGTCGCGCGCCTGGCGATTGGCGGCCAAGGGATCGTAGATCGCCTCGTAGGAGCTGCCGAATATGCGACCGCCACCAATGTCAGTGTCGAGCGTGGTGAAGGCATACCCGGTGGTGAACAGCAGTGACTCCTTTACGCGTGTCTCTGAAAACGCGTGGAAGTTCAGCATGTCCGTCTTGACCTCTTCGCGGTGGGTCAGGAAGCGGTCGATGCTGGTGCCGGCCCCGGCGGGACTCGGGCCTGTCTCCAGCGCCCGGCGCCGCATGTTGCGGGAATTGTCCTGGTCCGAGAACTCGTAGCGAACACCCACGCCCACGTCGCTGTTGCCGACGGTGTGGCGCCCATCCAAACGCACGTTGTGGCGGCGTTCGTTGATGTTCAGGAACGAAGGGACGATGTTCCGCGTAGCGGTCGTTCCGGCCAGGCCGGTCAGGTTGGAATCACCCCAACTGGTCGAGTCCTTCAATCCATCACGGTATTCGTGGCTGTAGCGGATCGTGATCTCGGGCAGTTCCGGCTTGCGCAAGCCGGCCTCAAACCAGACCTCGCCTCGGGTGACATCGAAATCCTCGTTGTAGAGGCGGAACCACTGCGCATTGCCGGGGAAATACCCGCCGCTGCCATCGTAGAACGTCTTGAACTGGCTGTAGCCGAACTGGACATAGCCCAACTCGGGCCGGGAGATGTCGAACTTGATCCCGTAGTCGTCGGAGCCGGCAAATCCGTGTCCGTCGATCTTCAGCAGGCCCTTCTTGGCCAGGTCCTGCTCATAGTGGAAATCCTCGATGCCGCCGAAGCCGCCATCGGGCAGCTGCAACCGGCGCCGCATGGCCGCGTCGTCGCCGCTGCTGCGGAAGACGCCGCCGCCGCCGATTTCGATCCAGTTGCGGGCTTCCTCGGGATTGAAGGCGTCCTTGGCCTCGGCCTCCTTCGCATCGGCGGCCCGCACGATGGCGGTGGCCCAGCAGGAGCAGGCCAGCGCCCCGGCGACCGCGCCCCGGGTGATGATTGGCAGTGAGAAGTTGTGTTTTTTCACGGCTTGGTTGGGTTGGGGTTAGAAGCGGAGGGAGGAATTGACCTGCGAGCCGTGGACGGCTTCGTGGCAACCGGCGGACCAACAGGTGCCCCGGCTGAGGAACGCGACGTGGTCGCGGCCACCGATCAGGATCTGTCCCGCGGCCGTTTGCTGCTGGAAGTGGCACTTGAGGCAGAGCGTCTGATTCCGTTCCGTGAGCATCTTCTGGTTCACCGACCCGTGCGGCCGATGGCAGGTGAGGCAGCCTTCGCGGGAGGCCTCATGCTCGAAGACGAACGGCCCGCGCTGCGCGATGTGGCATTGCTGGCACTGCTGATTGTCGGAGAGCATCGAGTGCGTCCCGCCCGGGACCGCCCGGCCCTTGTGCGGATTGTGGCAGTCGGTGCAACTCACCTTGCCCTCGATCACCGGGTGGTGGCTGGGCAGGGAGAATTGGCCCTTCAGGTCCAGGTGGCATTGGAAGCAGACGTCGGGCGACTTCTTCGGATTGATGATCGTCCGGGCGGCGCCGCCGGATTCGTTGTGCTTGCTGCCGGGACCGTGGCAGGCCTCACAGCCCATTTCGCTGGCATTCTTGCCCTTGGCCTGGAGGAGCGCATGGCTGGCCGTGTGGAAATCCCGGGTAATCTGTTCGTGGCACTGGGCGCAGCTTTCCGAACCCACGAACTCAGCATCCACCATCTTGGGCGGCATGATGACGGTGCGGGAGACGGTGGAGCAGGCCGAGGGAATCAGGATGGCCGCCACCGCCACGAGGGCGGGCGCGAGCACCTTGAATTGCCGGCGAAACCAGTGGGGTTTTGAGGGAGCGTTGGACATGGGGTCGAGGTTGGTCACAGGGAACTCCTTTCTGTGGGGAGCGGATAACTGGGCAACGAGGTCGACGGCTTAGCGAGCACGACCGACGGTTAGGGGAACGCCGTCATTGGTTCCACACGCCGATTGCTGCCGGCAAGTCCTAACTTGCCTTATTCCAACGGCCCGAAGGCAAAATCCGGTCAGGAGTTGGCGCTCAGGTTTTCGGGTCGCCGGACGCCCGACACTCCCATTTGAACCGGCAGAGCCACCGTGAACACGCTGCCCTGCCCTTCCTCGCTGCGCACGGCGATGGTTCCGCCGTGAGCTTCAGTCACCGCCTTGACCAGACTCAGGCCCAATCCCAGGCCCCGCTCCGAACGGCTCCGTTCCACCCGATAGAGCCGATTCCAAATCCGGGGCAATTCCTCGGCAGCAATGCCTATCCCCGTGTCCTGGAACCACACTTGGGCATGGCCGGCGCCGGTGTTCGCCCCAATCGTCACCGTGCCTCCGGCCGGCGTGTATTTCAGGGCGTTGTCGAGCAGGTTGGCGAAGACTTGCCGGATCCGGATGGCGTCCACGTCCGCCACACACGGGCCAGTGATCTCGACGACGACGCGGATCGCCTTATCCTCAGCGACGCTTTCATACAGCTCGACCACCTCCCGAACGAGGCGACCCAAATCCGTCGGTTCCCGCCGCAGCCGCATCATGCCGGCCTCGGCTTCCGTCACGTCGAGCAACGTGTTCAGGATGCTGAGCACCCGCTCGGATTCCTCGACGCAGTCCGCCAAGGCCTCGCGGCCAGCCTCCGCGTTGTCGGGCGCCTGCAGTGCCGCCTCGGCCGTGCCCCGCAGACGGGTCAATGGCGTGCGGAGATCGTGCGCGACATTGTCCAGCGCCTCGCGCATCGCCCGCAGCAACGACTGGTTCCGGTCGAGCACGGTGTTGAAGTGTTCGGCCAATTCCGCGAGTTCGTCCTTCCGACGCGGCAACGGAACCCGCGCTTCCAACCGACCCGTGCGGATGATTTCCCGGGCGGTCTGGGTGACTTGGCGAACCGTCCGGGTGGACCGCCAGGCGAACACCACTCCGGCAGCGAAACCGACCAGCACCATCGCGCTTCCCCCCAGCATGAACGCCCGCCGCAACGGCTGGAACAGCGCTTCCCGGTTGTCCGTGCTGCGCGCCACCTGGAGCACCGAACCGTCGTCCATTTCCCTCTGGCCTACTTGGAAGTCCCGCTGCGCATCCAGCGGCATGCGCAGCACCGGAACCTCCCGCCGCAGTTCGCCGAAGCCCGGCAGCGGCATAGATTCCGTCTGCGACCCAAACCAGCTTTCCGGGGCGTAAACCAGGACGCGCATCCCGTTTCGTTGCTTGATCTGGACCAACAGGGGTTCCGCTCCCGGCGAATTCGCATCGCGCCGCACCACCGCGCTCAGGCCGGCCGCCCCGAGCCGTTGGTAAGCCTCCGCGTAGGCGGAGAGCTTGGCGAAGATCACCCGTTGTTCCCGCTCCTCCAGCCGGAGCGTCAGGAACCAGTAAAGCCCGGCAAACAGCAGTGCCCCGCTCGCGCTGAAGACCAGCGCAAACCAAAGGCTCAGCCGGATGGCCAGCAGGCCGCGGATTCGCTCAAGCAGCCCGGAAGACATAACCCACTCCCCGGATGGTGTGCAGCCGCCGGCGGTCCGGATCCACCTTGGCGCGCAGCCGGTGGACCAGCACGTCCACCACGTTGGTCTGGGGATCGAAACTGTAGTCCCAGACATGCTCCAGAATCATCGTCTTGGTCACCGTCCGCCCCGCGTGCCGCAGCAGGTATTCGAGCAGCGAAAATTCCCGCGGCTGCAAGTCCACCCGTTCGCCCGCCCGGGTCACCTCACGGCTGAGCAAATCCAGCGTGACGTCACCCACGGTCAGCCGGCTGGTCTCCGTGGCTTGGGACGCCCGGCGGATCAACGCCTGCACCCGGGCCTGCAACTCGGAGAACGCAAACGGCTTCGTGAGGTAATCGTCACCGCCGGCCTGCAACCCGCGCACCCGGTCATCCACGGTCGCCTTGGCGCTCAGGAACAGCACCGGCGAACGACCGCCCGCCGCCCTCAGCCGCTGGACCAGATTCAGGCCATCCAGCTTCGGCAACATCACGTCGGCCACGATGGCGTCGTAAGCAGTCGAAAGCGCGAGGTCGAGGCCCTGCTGTCCCTCCGCGGCGTGGTCCACGGCAAAGCCGCCCTGCTTCAGCCCCTTCACGACAAACGAGGCAATCTTCGGATCGTCTTCGACGACGAGAATGCGCATGGCGGCAAAGGTGGCCGAACTCCGGCCGCCCGCCAAAGAACATTGCGCCCCGGACCCGAGCGCAGTGTGCCGCCGGCTCCCAGCCGGTGGGCCACAGCGGCCGCCTACTTTTCGCGCTCGCGTCGGGACCGGGGATTCGCCTCCATCTCGGGCGCGCCGTGATTCTCGACCTCGACAAGTTCCTGCAGGAGGAAAAGCCGCTCTGGAGCGAGCTGGAAAGCCTGCTCGACCGCTTCGAGGCGCACGTCACCACACGGCCCACGCTCGCCGACGCCACCCGCCTCCACTACCTCTACGAGCGGGCCTCCGCCGACCTCGGCCGGCTGGCTACCTTCGCCAGCGAACCGGCCACGCGCCGGTATCTGGAATCGCTCGTCGCCCGGGCCCACGGGGAGATTCACGAGCAACGGTCCGCGCCGCACCGGCTGCGCTTCCTGCATTGGTTCCTCGTGGTGTTCCCCCAGACCTTCCGCCGGCAGCGCAATTTCTTCTGGTTCGCCTGCGCCATCACGCTGGCGGGCGCCCTGTTCGGCGGCTTGGCACTCCGCCTCGACCCCGACTCGCGGCACGCCACCATGGCCTTCGGCCACGATCAACGGACACCTTCCGAACGGGTCCACGACGAGGAATCCGGCGGCCGCTCCAACGTGGCGGGCGCCCACGCCCAGTTTTCCTCCTACCTGATGACCCATAACACGCGTGTGAGCGTGCTGACGCTCGGGCTCGGGATGACGTGGGGCGTCGGCACGCTCATCTCCCTGTTCTACAACGGCGTGATCCTCGGCTCGATCACCGTGGATTACGTAGCGGATGGGCAGGCGAAGTTTCTCGCCGGCTGGATCCTGCCCCACGGCTCGGTGGAACTTCCCGCCATCCTGATCGCCGGGCAGGCCGGCCTGCTGCTGGGAGTCACGTTGCTGGGCCGGGGCTCACGGGTGCCGTTGCGTGAACGCCTGCGGGCGGTGGGCCAGGATCTCATGACCCTAATCTTCGGCGTCGCCGTGCTCCTGATTTGGGCGGGACTCGTGGAGGGCTTCTTCTCGCAGTATCACGAGCCATTGGTGCCCTACTCGGTGAAGATCGCCTTCGGTCTCGTGGAATTGGCCCTGCTCACCGTCTTTCTCGGCCGCAGCGGACGCGGCGAAGCGGCCCACGAACCACCCCCGCTACGCTGAACCATGGACGCGGAACTGACCCATTCCCTGCGCCTGCGGACCGCGGAAGGCATCACCTTCTCCCAACCGCTGGCCGGCCCCCTGCCCCGCCAGCTCGCGTGGTTGGTGGACGTCGGGATCGTCTTCGCCCTGACCACGGCCTTGGGCATCGCGGTGTGGTTGCTCGGCTGGGTGGCGCCCGACGTGGCGGTCGCGGCCAGCACGCTGGGTTTTTTCCTCGTCCAGTTCGGCTACGCGATGGTCACGGAATGGTCCTGGCGGGGCCAAACCGTCGGCAAACGCATCCTCGGCATGCGGGTCGTGGACATCGCCGGCCACCGGCTCCAGTTCAGCCAGGTCGCCATCCGCAACCTGCTGCGCGCCGTGGACGTCCTGCCGGGCCTCTACCTGGTCGGCGGCATCGCGGTCCTGCTCTCGAAACATGGCCAGCGACTCGGCGACCTGGCCGCAAACACCGTGGTCATCCGCGTGCCGAAACTGACGCAGCCCGACACCAGCCAACTGCTGGCCGGCAAGTTCAACTCCCTGCGCCGCCACGTCCATCTGTGCGGTCAGCTCCGCCAAGCCGTGACGCCCGCCGAGGCAGCCCTCGCGCTGAGTGCCCTCCAGCGACGCGACGACTTCGAGGCCACGGCCCGGGTCGCCCTCTTCCGGGAACTCGCCGAGCATTTCCGCGAAAAGGTCGCCTTCCCCGCCGAGGCAACCGACGGCGTGGCCGACGAACAGCTGGTGCGCAACGTCGTGGACGTGCTCTACCGCACCCGCGCCGCCGAAGCCGCGTAAGCCGCGGCCAATTCCAGTCGGTCAGGCACGCAGGCGCACCATCGTGGCTCCGAAGCCACCATAAGCCGGAGTGGCGAAGCTGAAGCGTTCCACCTCGGGCATCCGGCTCAGGATCGCGTGCACGGACCCGGCCACCTGCCCCGTCCCCTTACCGTGGACGACCCGCACTTCGAGAATCCCGCGTTCGCGACAGCACCGCAGGTATTCCGGCACCAAGCCGCCCAGCTCCGAGGGCCGGAACGGGTGCAAGTCCAACTCGCCCGTGATGGGCAATTGGATGGGATCTGTGGAATCGGAAGGTTCCATCGGGCAAAACTCAACCGCGGTTCGACGGATGCCAAGCGGACCGTGCGGGCGGATTCTATTTCCGCTCCAAGCGGATCTCGCCGGCCTCCAGCCGCGGCTCCGTCGGTCCGCCGTTGGTGCCCAGGGCGCGGAAGGGGTAATTGGTTTGCCACGCCCGGAAGCCAGAACCCTGAACCGCCAAACGCAGATCGAAACCGCCGTCGCCGAAACCGAACAGCAAGGCCACCCGCTCGGACGGCAGGACGAAGCTGCCGTCGGCGGCCGTCCGAGTCTCCCACTGGAGCAGTTGCAACTCCTCGGCCCCTTTCCGCAACCCGCCGAGCGGCGATTTCCACGCGAATAACTCGCGGCCAACCCGGACGCCCGACAAGGGCTCACCCGAGGCATCGGCGACGACCCGACCGGTCACGCGGGGCGCCGTAAATTCAATTCCCGGGCCCCGGATCGAATCACAGCCGCTTCCCGCCAGCACCAACAGGAGACCACCCATCCAACTCAACTTCGTCATCGGCCGAGGCTACCCCAGCCGCGCAGCCGGAACAAATCCCGACCGCCGGTCCGCGCCCAAGGCCGGCACTCGCCAAACGTCGCGTTCTCTGGCACCCATTGTCCATGCCTCGCCTGTTTCCCCGCCGACTGCTTATGTGGTGGTTCAACGCCTTCCTGTTGGCCGGCCTGCTCAGCCGGACGGCTTCGGCGGAGCCCACGTTCGCCGAATGGCGGGCCGCCTGCGCCAAGCTGCCGGCCAACCGTGCGCTCGGCGGACGCCTCCCCCCGAAGGATTTGTTGCCACTGGCCACGTTCGACGAACTCGGCCGGCTGCTCGATGCGTTCCTTGCCGTGTCCACCAACGGTCCGCTGGCCCAGGCCACAAATTGGGTCGGCGGCGGCCCTCGTTCCGGCGCGTTTTTCGACGTGACCCGGAACTGGTTCGCGAAATCCGATATCCCCTTCGAGCCGTTCGTCGCCAAATTGACGCTCCCGGCCAACGCCAGGGTGCATCTCCAGGGCGACCTGCACGGCGACATCCATTCGCTGCTCGCCATCCTGGGCCACCTGAATGCCACCGCCGCGCTCGACGGCTTCACCGTGCGCGACCCAGACCTGCACGTGGTATTCCTCGGCGATTACACGGACCGAGGCATGTTCGGCACCGAGGTGCTCTACACGCTGCTGCGCCTCAAGCTGGCGAATCCCGGACGCGTCCATTTTGTCCGCGGCAACCACGAGGACCTGAGCCTCATCGCCCGCTACGGTTTCCTCGCCGAAGGCCGCGGCAAATACGGCCGCGCCTTTGATGCGGAGAAGATCCTGCGGGCCTACGATTTCCTGCCGTGCGCGCTCTACCTCGGCACCGGCCAGGACTTCGTCCAGCTTTGCCATGGCGGGATGGAACCCGGATTTGATCCGACGCCGCTACTCGGGTCGGAGGGCACGCAGCGCTTCCACCTGCTCGGCCCGCTACGCCAGGCGGAATTCCTGCGCCAGCATCCCGACTTCCTCGCGGGCCAACGCGACGCGCTGGCCGACGCCAAGGAACAGTTCCGCGACTTCGCGCCCACGGCCCCCACCCTGCCGAACGTGATCGGGTTCATGTGGAACGACTTCACCGTCTTCCGCGATGAACCGGCCTTCGCGCATAATCCGGAGCGGGCGGAAATCTACGGTCAGCCGGCGGTCACCTACCTGCTCCGCGAATCCAGCCGGGGCACCGCCAAGGTCCACGGGGTCATCCGCGCGCATCAGCATTCCGGCGTCGCCAACCCGATGATGCGACGGCTGGTGGCCAGCCAGGGCGCCTTCCGGCACTGGCAGGAAATGGCGACGGTCGCCGCGCAGGTCGCCGAACCCGCTGCGCTCGCAAAACAGATCGAGATGGCCGCCGAACGTCCCCTGCCCGAAGGTTCGGTTTGGACCCTGAACGTCACGCCCGACAGTGTTTACGGCCAAGGCTGCGGCTTTGATTTCGCCACCGCCACCACCCTGAAACTGGCCCCGGCTTTCGCCGAATGGCGCCTGAAGATCGAGACGGTGGCGGTGCCCAAGTTGCAGAAGAACTGACGGGGCGTGCCGCGAAAACTACTCGGGCGGCCACTCGGTCTTCGGCGCGAAGCAGTAAGGCAGGAAGTGCTGGTTGAGCGCGGCGTTGCCCCAACGGGTCACGAGCCACATCTGTTTCCGCACCATTAGCGTCGATGGATCCTCATCGTGATCCAAACGGAGGTAGTCCGTGAAGTCGCCGGGGAACCGCTTCGGCCAGCCCTTCGCCAATGGGTGTTCCGGCAGCCGGGTGCCGTGTTCATGCAGGCGCGACCAGTTCCGCCGGAGACCGGCGGTCTCCACCAGTTGCCCGTCCGGGCCTAACGGGACGCTGCCGTGTTTGCCCCATTCGCTGGCGATGACCGGGCGAGCACCGCCAGTCACCGTCGTGGAGATGAGCCGTCCATGAAAATACGTCGCCACCCGGACCGGTTCGCGACGGACGGGATCAAACTCCACCCAGATGACCTCATGATCCGTCGGGTCGTTGTCCTCGGGGAAGTCCACATCGTCGTCCCAGAACAGGTGATAGCCGATCCACGGCCGGCGCGGGTGAAGCAGCGCCACGAAATCCTCCAAGGCGAAGTATTCCTGTCCGTGGCGGCGCAGCAGCGGACAGCAGCGGCGGATCAGTTCCAATTCGTCGGCAGTGGGCTGACGTGGCGGATCGGCGTGGAGCAGCTTCGCATAGGCGGCGCTCGCTTCGGTGAGCCGGTGGAGTTCGTGACTGGCCCGGCCGGATTGGTTCAACCGGACCAGTTCCGGACTTCCGGTCGGCTGCGGCGACTGGCAACCACTGAGGAACAACAACAAGGCGACGGTCGCAAGGATCTGAATGCGCTCAATGGAAACACCGCGGTGCGACATCCGGGTGTTCACTGAACTAGCACGCGGTAGAACCGGTGCTCGGCTGCCGTCGCTGCCCGGTCGGTGAAGCGGATCGAATCGGCCTCGGCATCCCGGGTGGCCAGCGTGGACCACCCGCCCAGCGCGTCACTGGCCTGGATCACGTAGTGGGCTCCTGTGCGCCCCTGGATGTCGAAGCTCACCTCGCCCTGCGCGTTGCGGCTAACGTTGGCGAGCACAGGCGTCACGACGACGACCGCCCCGACGCGAATTTGTCCGGACGCCATGGAGACCGGCTTCACTTCGGAACCGGCACTGTCGCCCGCGATCACGCCGCCGGGAAGCAGGGCGAGTTCACCGTCCGGTGTGCGCGAGGAAATCCTGAAGGAAAGGTTCGCCAGCGTCCCCTGCGGCAAGGGCAGGTTCATCGAGGAATAGACCACGACCCGCAGGGTTCCGTCGGCAGGGATTTCGCTGACCACCACCTCGTGGGTGGCGGTGGGTGGCGGGGTGACGGCGGTCAGCGCGAGTTGCGCCGCCGGGAATCCGATCTCGAACTGGAGGGCGGTCACCGCACTGCCGTGCGCAAGCGTGACGGGAATGTTCCCCTCGCTTCCCGCCTCACCGGAGCCGGTGCCCACGGTGAGCAGCGGGAGTTGCTGGGCTTGCAACGATGTCCACAGGACTCCGGCGGCGAGCGTCAGCGCCACCCGGCTGCCGGGCCACGCGGAGTTCAAGCTGTGGAAGAGACGGTTCATGGGTGCAAGTCAGCGCGTGAACACCCGGATGGCGGTCTGCTCGTTGAGCGGCAGCGTCACGTCGACGGTGGAAGTCGCCGGGTTCTTGCCCGCCGTATTGTCGATCTCCGCGTTGACGCTTGAACTCGGCCCATGGTCGGGCGTGAGGACGATGGTGATGGGGACGACGGCATTGAAGTCCTTGGCCTGAATCTTCACCTGCCGCGTGGGAGACGAGCCAAACGGAAGCTGCACGTTCACGGGTCCCGAACCTTCGGCGATGACTGTGCCGGCGGCTTCAAGGATGTCCAAACGGGGCAACGGTGAAGGAAAGACCAGCAGCATGGACCCGAATGATGCGGTCGCCGGCGATGGGGAGAGCGAAAAGCCGATGCCGCTCCGGTCGGTCGCGTCCACGCGGATCCGCCCGGCGCCGCCGCCGCTAAAGGCCCCCACATCGATGCTGCCGTTGCCCGTCACCACTGGCGCCACCAACCGGATCGCACCGCCGCTCCCAGCATTGAACGCGCCGGAGTCGCGTCCCCCGATCGCCGCGATTCGGCCCGCCAAGGTGATCTTCGTGGTCGAGGCAACGGTGATCCCACCGCCCGCCCCACCACCGCCGGCGCCAGGCGTGCCGATGGTCCCAGCGCCGCCTGAGCCGCCCACTATTGGGATGAGCAAAGCGGTGCCATAGGTGACTCCGCGCCGCGTCGAGGAACCGGCGGTCGATTGGGTGGCATAGGAGCCACCACCCGCGCTGTTCGCACCGGTGCCGCCATCGCCCGCCTTGCCGCCACCCGGGCCATGGCCATCGCCGGGGACGACACCAACCGAACCGGGGCTGCCACCGCCGAAACCGCCCGGCCCCGGTTGACCGCCCTGCACGTTGTTGCCCTGGCCTCCACTGACATCAATGGTGCCGGTGATCACCACGTCGCCTTGGGCGAGCAGATAGACCGGCGTGTTGTTGGGATTGGCGCGGAAGGTCAGCGTCCGGTTGGCGCCGATATTGATGGTGGTGTAGTTGAGGATTCCGGACGGCGGCAGATCCACGGTCAGGTTCTCCGTGGTCACATTGAGCGCCCCCAAAGAACCATCGCTGCCCGAAGTGAACGATTGGCCCACAGCCGCGAGGGCGAAGGCAAAGGTCAGGGGCACGATCACGGAACTGTTTTTCATAAGAGGTTTCCTGGTTGGCTGCGAAATCATGAAGTCACTGGGGCTCAAATTGGGTCGTCACTGCCGGGCGCCCCACCACGGGCGCCTTGAAGGTCTGGTCATTGCCGGCACCCGCCACTCCCACGCTGACGGCGGGCCGGCCGACAAACGGGGCCGCGGAAAGCGCGTCAAGAGTCAGCCCCTGAATTCCCACACTGAACGCCGGCCGGCCAACGATGAACGATTGGCCGGGGGCGAGTTGGGGCAAACCCGCGCTGACGGACGGACGGCCGACAAACTGGCCCGGCGCCGTGCCTACCGGCAGGTGCGGCAGACCGGCGGACACCGAAGGCCGGCCGACAAACTGACCGAAGGCCAATCCCGCCGGCAGGTGCGGCAAGCCGGCGCTGACACTGGGTAAGCCAACCCCAAAGAGCCGCGGACGCGAAACCGGATTGAGCGGATCGCTGCCGGCAGTCAACTCGGTTTCATCATTCCAGCGGTCGCCGTCCGAGTCGGGCACATTCGGCAGGGTGCCTGCCTGGAACTCCCGCCAGTGCGGCAGCGCGTCGCCATCGGGATCAAGGTTCCCGTCCAGGATGTTGGGGTTGACCGTGTGGGCATTGCGCGGGTCGAGCCCGAAGAGCAGTTCGCCCGAGTTGGGCAGATTGTCGCGGTCAAAATCCCGGAGCCCGTCCTTCACGCCGTCGTTCTGTGAAAAGGGGTTGTTGGGATCCGATCCAAGCTGGATTTCCACGGCGTCGGGCAGGCCATCCTGATCCCGGTCGGTTCCGGCGATGACAAAGAAATTCCAGCGCTTCGGCGTGACGATCCGGTTACCGCCGAGATCGCTGAGGCCCGGCCCCAGCGCCGCCCGATAGGTTTCGGGCAGCAAGGGCTGCGGGAACCGGATGGTGGCCGCGAGACTGCCGGGCGCATAGTCGAACGCGCCTCCGGGCACCGGCACATCGTCGAAGGTCTCCAACTGGCCGTCGGGGCCGGTGGTGTGCAGTTGGAAGGTGTCCGGACCGAACGAATTGGGGTTCACCGGTTCGCTCAACCAGAAGGTAACCCGGTCCGGGCTGCCGACCACATCCAGATTGCCCGGCAGCACATTGATGATGGCGGGCGCCGTCGTGTCGGGCGTCAAGTTGACCGTGATGGGCATGCTCCAGGTGCGGTTGCCGCCGGTGTCGGTGGCACGGGCCTGCAGCACGAAGGTCGGCCGGTTCGGCGCCAGCAACGGCGCGTGGGTGAAGAGTTCGAACGGGTAGTTGCCGTCCGTGGCAATCCGGTTGCCGTCGAGGAAGAACTCGACGTTCCGGGTCAGCACATCGTCCTGCACCGACGCGTGTAGCCAGAATCCCTGACCCGATTCGATCTGGTTGCCGGGGAATCCCGGCCGCAACGTGATGGCGGGCGGCACCCCAAGCACGTCGGGTGTCAGGAAGCGCAGGACCTGCAGGCCGGCGGCTCCGTCCATGACGAAGCCGGTGCCGTTGTAGATCACGGCGCCGAAAGCGTCGCCCGGGGTCGGATAGGTGGTGAGAATGTCGCCGGTGTTAGCAGGATCACCTAAGTCGAAGGGCGAAACATTGTGGCTGCCGTCGTTGCGCGGATTGAGGCCGAAGACGCCCAGACCCAAATCGAGACCGGCCGGGACGAGTTCCTTGAATGATCCCGGGCCGTCCGTTCGCGCCGCGCCCAGCAGGATTGGGTTGGCCGGATGGCGGACATCCACCACATCGAAGCCGCGCCCGCACGTTGCGAACACCCGGCCATCGGCGACAAACAGGCGGCGGCGGCCCGAATAGGGATCGGGCCCCAGCGGACTCAGCGGGAAGGTGCTCACCGGTTCCAATAGGGAACCGTCGAGGTCGAAGGTGAACAGTTGGTCGCCGGCCAGCGCGAATGCCTGGCCACCCGAGGACGCCACATCGAAGACTTCGCCCGGCAGGTTGACGCGCTGCCAGATCTGGCCGGAATTGGGGTCAAGCACGACAAGCTGTCGCGGATTACGGAGGCCGACCACCGCCGCGTCGCCCACCTGGGTGACAGCCGAGGCGAAGCCGCCCAGGGGAACCTGCTGCGCGACGTGCGCGTTGGGTGGGTCGCTAAAATCGATCAGGGCGAAGCCGCCGGGTCCGTCGGCGACCAGGGCGCGGCCGTTGAGGCATTGGACCGCCCAGGCGTCGCCCGGCGTGTCCACCTGCGCGATGAGGCGCGGCTGGAGCGGGTCAAACACATTGAACACGAAGACGCCCTCGCTACGCCCGGCCGCCACCAGCGTGTCGTTGAAAGCGGAACCATCCTCCAGGCGCCCGACGCCGACGCTCCGGATGATGCCGGTGAAGTTCAGCGGACCATTGCCCGGGCCCGGGGGTGACTGCGCTGCGATGAGATCCGAAATGCCGTCGCCGTCGGAGTCTGCCAACTTGGGATTGAACCCAAAAACTCCCTCGCCGAAATCGCTCAAGCCGTCCTGATCTGAATCCGGACTGATGTCCGTCCCAACCTGAACGGAGGGAAGTTGAAACAGTGAACCGTTGGGGCCGGTGTGGAAACTGGTGCTGCCGGCACGGCCACTGACCGGATCGAAGCACTCGAAAGAGTAGTTTTGGTCGGCCCCAAGGGCGAAGCCTTCGCCGAGAGAACCATCGGGGCCGGTCCGACCGCGTTGCACGGTCCGGCCGGTTGCGTCTTTTACCACATAGGCATAACTGCCGTCACAGGGTTCGCCGGCCACGACCGCCTGGGCGGTGGCTTCCAGGACACTGGCCGCAACCCAAAGCCCGGCAAGCGTGAGCCGGCGCACCGCGTTCCCCATTTCCGAACCGCCTGCGCGCAGCCCTCTGGTCCCGTCGACAACCGCCGCTATCCGCAAGCGACGGACAGGCTCCGGTTCGGACAGGTAAACGGAATGCTTCATCGGGTGGTGCGACTGTTGCCGGTGACCGGCGCGATGCCATCCATCGTCGGGGAAGGCGGGAGCGGAGCGGGCGACGAGAACCATGAGCCCACCCAGCCTGTTGCTGAAGAAAAGGCACCCGAGGCCCAGTTGCCAGCACCGGTTGCCTGGCGGCCGGCCCAGTTCATGGCGTCGCCCACGTTGTCCACGATAGCTTCGCCCATCTGTCCCCAACGGTCGGAGATTCCGTAGGTGTCGCCCGGGAGCTCGCCGTTAAGGTAGAGGTCCAAGGCATCGCGCCCCTCGAAGAAATCAGTCCACGAGCCACCCATGTCCCGGCTGAGCCAGCCTAGGCCCGGATTGAAGCCATAGGTGCCGGCGCCGTTAAAGAGGGTCGTGTTGTAGCCGAACATGGCCCCGCCGCGGCGGAGTTTCGACTTGAACTTGCGGGTGTTCGGGCCTTCGCGTCCGTTTTCATCCCATTCGACGCCCATCGCTTCGAGCGAATGGCAGCCCCAGAGTCCGACCACCCGGACCGGGCCAGTCTTGTCCAGATAAGCCAGAATCTGGTCGGCGCTCATCCCCGCAACTCCGCCCGCCCCGCCATGGCCGATCACGATCAGTCCGTCGACACCCGCGAAGTCGCTTCCCGTCTGGTCGCGTTGCCTCCCATTCTCAACCACCTTGGCGTTGTCGGTGTCGATGATCACCGTGCCGTAGCCGTGGCGGGCCAGCATATCGCTGAAGTATTGGGCTTGGTTGAGGAACCGGCCTTCCCGGCGGTCCACCAGCAGCAGGAACTTCTTGGCCGGCTGTGCCGAAAGGCCCCACGGATCGGTGAATGAGGCCGGGGAATTGCCCGCGTAGGTAAAGGCATTGCCAGCCGCCCGCTCGTCGAACCAGCCTCCGGCCGGATCGCGGCTGATGAAGCGGCCCGTCTGCGGGTCGTAATGACGCCGCCGGAATTCGTAGAAGCCCGTCTCGGGGTCAAAGAAGCGTCCGGTGAACATCCACGGATTTCCCACGGCACTGGCGTCGAGGATCTGGCCGGCGGCATCACGGACAGTCGGCGCCCCGAAGTCATCGTAGCCGTAGGTTTCCACGGTCGCTCCGCCCTGGTCGGTGAGGCGAACCACGCTGTTCAGGTCATCCGCCAGATACCAATATTCGGCGGCAGCCCGCCGCATCGTGACGACCTCGTCCAGATCCCGTCCGTAAACCCACGTGGCCCGGGTGTCGCCGCCAACGCCCTGTTCCTCGATCAGTTGCCAGCCTTCGTAGAAGTAGCGGACCTCGGCGTCGCCGATCCGTTTCGCAATCCGGCGGCCCAAGGCGTCGTAGCGATAGGTGACTGACGGTGCGCCCGCGCCGGACTGGGACACGAGGCGGTTCCGGTAGTCATACCCATAGCGGACCTCGCCGCCAGCCGTGGGTTGGCGGCTCACGAGGTTGCCCCGCCCATCGTATTTCCGTGTATCGAACGGCGTGGTGGAATATTGGTTCATCGCCGAGTCGGCGAGTTCCGGTGCGGCGTCCAGCGTATAGATGTCGGCCTCGTCCCCCACGGTGACTTGCTGCCGGTTGCCGGCCGCATCCAGCGCGTAGGACTGCACCAGTGGTGGGGCCGCGCCGGAGGTGCGGGCCGAACGGTTCAGGCGGTAGGCCGAGTCATACGCCAGTTCCTCCTTCAGCCCGGCGGCGGCGGGCAACTGTTGGCGCAGCACCTTCAGGTGGGCTGCATTCCATCCGAACTGCCGGTCGTCCACAGTGACCGTTTCGCGCGAATGCGTGAGCCGGTTGAGCCTGCGGTCAGCATCGTAGCCGTGGCTCGAAACGATTCCGTTGGCCAGTGCACGGCGGATCACACGGTTGGGACCGGCATGGCTGTAGCTGGCCAATTCGCCGCCCACGTCGGCCAGTTGACGCAACCGGTTCAACTCATCAAACGCCCGCCGCACGTCGCGGCCACCCGGGTAGATGGAGCGAATCCGGTTGCCGGCCGTGTCGTAATCCCAGCGCTGTTCGCGGCCGTCCTGAAGTTCGCTACGAGCCTGCGAGAGCGAATCGAACGTGCGTTCGAGACGGCTGCTGTCGTTCTCCGCCAAGACCAGCCGCGACCGGCCGTCATAGGCAAATTGCTCGAAAGTCGTCTGGTGTGAGACACCGGTCCCCGGCGTGACGTCACGCCGGGTTACCCGGTCGAGCAAGTCGAACGCGGCAATGACGATGGTGCCGTTGGCGTCCTCGACCCGGATCGGGTTGTCGTGCGGGTCGAACCCGGTCAGTTCGCGCGTGCCGTCGGCATTGACCGTGGTGATCCGGCGGTTCAGTGCGTCGTATTGGTAGGTGGTCGTGTTGCCGAGACTGTCCCGGCTGGCAACCAGGCGCGACGAATCATCCCAAGTATGACGCGTGACGATCTGACCGGTGCCAACACCCGCGCCGGTGCCATCGGCGGTCAGGAAGCGAACCAGTTCCACGGGGCGGTTGAGCCCGTCGTATACCCAAGTCGTGCGGTTGCCCAGATCGGCCGCGGTGGCCCGCAACGCATCCAACTGCACGATGCGGTTGCCGCGTGAATCGTAGCCGAATTCGTTTACGTAGCCGGCCGGATCCGTTGTTCGGATGACGCGGTTCAGGCTGTCGAACACCTGCCGGCTCACGAACGTTTGTTCGGGGACACCTTCGCCCTTTTCGATTTCGGTGACCGTGACGACGTTGGCGTTGCCGTCGTATTCCCAGCGCACTTCGTTGCCCGCCGCGTCCACCGCCCGCGCGAGACGTCCGGCCGTATCGTAGAACAGGGATCGCGCGTGGCCGTTCGGATCTTCGACCCGGGTTGTTTCCCCGTTGGCGGCGAAGGAAAAACGGGTCGCCGACTGCCCCTCGCCGAAAGGCGCCTGCGTGGCTGGATCGAACCAGACCATCTCCTTGCGCGTAACGCGCTCCATCGCGTCGTGGACCCAAATGGTTTCCGCCATCCGCACGTTGCCCGAGGCGCCGGATTCATCGCGAAGTTCGCCGCGCGCCACCGTGCGGACGCGCCGGCTGTTCGCATCGAAGAACGACTCCTCCTCGTTGCCCAACGGGTCGGTGAGCCGGCGCAGCCGGTCGAAACCGTCAAATTCCGCGCGGTAGATCCGGGGAACACCTTCGAGCCCTTGGACGGCCCGGACACGATTTCCGTTGCGGTCGTAGTCAAACTGGCTGGTGGACTGTTCGGGCGAACCTTCGCCGCGGATGGTGCGGTAGGGCAGGTTGCGTTCGTCGAACAGCTCACGGATCACGTTGGCCGGTTGACGGCCGGCGGCGGCTTCACCCTGGCGGGTGAGCACGCGGTTGCGGTTCGCGTCGTATTCGAACTCCGTGACCACGAACTGGTCCGGTCCGGCTTCCCGGCGGATGCGGGTCACGCAGTTGAGCAGGTCAAACTCCCAGGTGGTGGTGAAATGGGCGTTGGCCGCGAGGGTGCCCTGGTCATCGCGGTTCTGCACGTCCTGGCGGACGAGGTTGTTGTTGGCGTCGTAGAACAGATCCGTGACGTGGCGGATTCCCGAACCTTCGCGAACTTCCTTCGAGAGCAGGCGCACGGGCTGGTTGAGCTGGTTGACGACCAGCCGGGCATCATGGCCCCGCGGGTCCGTCACGCGCACCACGTTGCCCACGGCGTCGTAGTCGTATTGGGTGGCCAAGTTCAAGTGGCCGGCATCGACCACGGCCTTCAGCAGATAACCGCGCTGCGGCCCGGAATCGTGGTAATGGAATTCGTCGCGGCGGTGGTGGCCGGAGCCGTTGTCGGGCAGGACATGTGCCGCGAGCTGGCCGAACTCGTTGTATTCCCAGGATTCGGTGATGGCCGGGTCCCGGTGCCGGGTGCGGATGCGGTCTCCGCGTTCGTTGTAATCATGTTGGGTGACCTTGCCCTGGCCATCCACCACGCGGATCACATGGTTGAACCCACAGCAGCCGCCGAAGTCCGTGTCATACTCAAACGTCTGCTCGATGACGGATTGGTCCCCGGCCGGTTGATGCGTGCCCGGAAGCCGCCGCAGGCGGCGCAGGTTGCCTTGGCTTCGGGCCGTCGCCCGCGGGTTGAGGTCGGACTCGTAAACCCGTTCGGTCCGGTTGCCGTTCGGATGAATTGTCCGGCGCAACAGGGATTCGTCAGTCCATTCGTGAATCGTCTCAAAGAAGGCCGGGTCGTCTGGGCGCAGACGGTTGACGGGCCGGTTGTCCGCCAGCGTGGTGGGCTGATCCGGAAGGGCGCGGCCGGTGAATTCGCGCAGCCGAACGAGGCGGTTCGCGGCGTCGAAGAAATGCTCGCTTACCTGGCCATTGCGGTCGTTGACGATGGTCCGCAGCACCGCAAAGCCATTCGGCACTGCCGGCTCCATCGGCACATAGGTGAAGTCAATCACTCCGCCTCCAAACCACTGCCGGACGACCCGATCGAAATCGGCCAGCCCCGGGCCCGTGATGGGCGAATAGAAGTTCACCAGATAAGGCCCCTGGCCAAAGGTGGAGTCGGTCGCGTCGTTGCGGCGGCCATCGGTGACGGTCAGCAGATTATGGTTCAACCGTTCATCCGCGAAGCCACGGGTGTAGGTGTAGGTCGTGGTCTTCCCGGCCGGAAAGTCGTTGCCGTTCGGCATTCCCGTGACTGCTGGCGAAGTGACCGACTTCAGGTCACCCGTGCTGCCGCCAGCGTCACCGTTCTCATGGTAGCGGTAGCGCACGGCCCGGCCCGTAAAGTCCGTGACCGAAGCCAGCATTCCGTTCGCGTCATAAGCCAACCGGAACTCCCGGCCTAGCGTGTCGGTGATGGCCGCCAAACGCCCGTTCGCGTCATAGGCGAACGTCATCCGATTGCCGTGCCGATCTTCGCTCGACACCAGGCGTCCCGCCTTCGCCGTGCCGTCGAAGGGATGAAAGATCCACCGCCCGCGATCCTCGAACGTAAGAATGTGGCGACCGTCGGCTTCAAGGTTGATTTCACGGAAGAACTCAGGCGCGGTCCACTTGCCGTCCGGCTGAAGTGAATACTCGTCCGCCCGCCCGCCTCCGTCATGCACCAGAAGGTTCTTTCCCCGGGCTTCGAGGGAGACGTTGTAGCTGTAATCCCAGCCGTTGCCTTGAACGGTATTCGGCCCGGTGCGCGAGCGGTATTTGCGCTGCCAGACAAAGTCAAAGCCGCGGCCGGGCACCCGCAGGTCCTCAACCTCCTCAACAAACTCGCCCGAGAACAGCAGGACCGGATCGCCAGCGCGGCTTTTGGCCATCACCTCGGGCGCCGCCGGCGGACAGTCTCCGTTGCAGGGGCGCGCCGCGGTGGTGCTCTGGGTGCCAGGTTCCTGCGGTTTAGGATTCGGATCGTTGCAGTCCGTGCCGCCGCCCCGAAATTGGGTTCCGATCCGCGTGAAATGCCAGCCCGGTGCCAGGATGCCCACGCCCGGATCAGTGCACACCAGGGTTCCGTCGTCGGAAACCGTCATCGGCCCCACGATTTCGAAACGGCCCGTGTCGTGGTTGAAGCTCCAAAGGGCGCTCTTCGCCCCGGCGGGGAGCCGTTCGCCAGTGACCGGGTCGGGCAAGTTCGGGAAGCACGCCGGCACCGGGCGGTCGAAGTTGGCGTTACCGTCCGTCTGGATCGTGATGACCAAGGCCGGGTTCACGCCCGGCGGCAAAGGTCCCGGCAGGCGGTCCGGCGCCACCGGCGCGATACCCACCTTGCCGCCGCGTCCGCCGTTTTCGCCGAACAGCGCGCCGGCCGGAACCGTGAGCGAAACGCCGGCGAACGCCGGGTTCTGCGCCACCACCGAGTCCGGGAACTTGACGATGGTTTCCTCGTCCGGCTTGAGCGGCTGGAGCGAACCCGCGATGACCATGGGCAGAAAGACGTCGCCGATATTCACCGCCTGTCCTGCCACGCCATTCCACTTCTTGCCGACGAAGGGATAATACGCGCCGTTTGGCCAGTTGCTGAGAGGTGCGGCGCGTCCGTCGATGTGGACGAAGAACTCTCCGGCCGGAACCGGCTCCAACCGGAAGTTGCCGAGTGCGTCGGTGGTGGCCCGCAAGGTTTCCTCGCGGCCATCGACCGTGATGATCACTCCGGGCAGGGGTTGGTTGACCACCTCGGTTCCGCCGCCGGCCAGCGGGCGCATCTCCGAAGCGAAGACCCGGCCGACCACGGAAGAGTTCGCGACCGGCGTCAGGCTCAGCGTGCTGAAATCGAGCCGGAAGTTGCCGCCGGGCTGACCGTCGCCGTCCAGGTCGAGTTCGCGTCCCAAGAAATCTTTCAGGCCGGTGCCGTCAAAGGTCACCCGCACCTGCGAGTTGCCCGGCAGCGGCTCCAGATAAAACAGCGTCAGCGAGCGGTGGTCGCGGGCCGGTTCAACCCGCGTGAGCAGGCGGCGCCCGCTGGCATTGGCAAAAAGGCGGTTGATATCGACCACCGCGTTCTCCGCGAGCGGCTGGGTCAGGTAGAGAACCGTTTCCCGCGTCACCGAAACGCCGACTTCCTCCGCCGCCGGTGACGTTTCGTGGATTCGGACCAGCGGCAGGTCACCCAACTGCCGTTTGCCCACGATGACCTCGCCCAAGAGTGCGGCGTCGAGGTCGTTGATGACGCCATCCTGGTTGACGTCCGCCTGACCAAAGGTCTGCGGCGAGGCTCCGAGGGCACCGGTTCGCGCCAAGGAAACGATTCGGATCAGATCGAGCACCGTCTGTCTACCATCGCCGTCTAGGTCTCCCGCCAACGGGTCGGCGGCCTGCAATGCACGGCCCCACAGCACGCCAGCAATTGCCAGCGCCCACACGAAACGGAAGAGTCTTCCTCTTGGGGTTTGAACTCGCTGCACGCGAATTCCCGCTACGGGGAACTACGGTCGGATATCCTCAGGGCATATCGCAGTCAACAAGCGAACCCGATGAGATTCATTAGTCACTCGATTGCCACAGGTGGCCATCACGGCTCAGCTCTGGCTCAGCCGCTTCACCGGCGCGTCGTGGAAGAGCCGGTGCGCCTCTTCGAGAATCGCAGGTATCCGGTCAGCGAAGGGACTTTTCGCTATGGCGGTGCCGACCTGGTTCCAGTCGAGCTTCTCGACGTGTTCGCCGGGAAACCAATGGTCGGCGTTGCCGAGCATGTTGTAGCGGAACTTGGCCCAGTCGGTGAGTTCCAGGGGCTTCGCGTAGGTCCAGAGCCGGAGAATCTCCAGGATGTTCACCTGGCCCGGCACATCCACGAACTCGGGCAGGCGCGTAAACCATCGGCGCATCCAGTCGGCGCCGTGGGCCCGTTCCAGTTCATCGCGGAGCCGGCGCTCGATGGGAGCGGTAACCTCGGCCGCCCGGTCGTAGTGCGCGAGGCCCGCGAGGTGTTCGTCGAAATCGGAGGGTTTCGCGGCGCCCAGCGACAGCGTGTGGATTTCCGGCCGGGCCAGGCAGTAGAGATCGTTGAACTGCATCGGCGTCAGCGGCGAACACAGGCCGCGCAGTTTCGGCAGCTCCAGGTAGAGTTTCCCGCCCTTGTCATTGGGGCTGATGATGAACACGCCCATGTCGCGTTGGGCCGCCTCGGCAATGCAGGCGCGGTTGAGGTCGTTCACGAAATACCAGTGCAGGTTCACGTAATCGAACTCGTCGCTGCGGATCGCGGCGGAGATCACGTCGGGCGTCGCGTGGGTGCTGAAGCCCACCGACCGGACCCGGCCGTCGCGCTGAAGTTCGCGGCACACTTCGAGGCAGCCACCCGGGCGCAGCACTTCGTCCAGGTGCCCCAGGTGGTTAATGCCGTGGAGCGACAGCAACTCCACGTGGTCGAGCCCGAGATACTTCATCGAGGTTTCGAAGGTTTCCCGGAACTCCCGTGCGGTCGGCTTCGGCATTACCTTCGTCTGGACGATCAGCTTCTCGCGCGGGAACTGCTTCAGCACCGGCCCGAGCTGCATTTCCGACGAGCCATAGCCGCGGGCGGTCTCGATGTGATTGATGCCGACCTCGACACTGCGGTGGATCGTGGCTTCGAGGTTGGCCTGACCCGCCTTGTCCACCTGGTCCCAGGGCACGTCGGACCAGGACTGCTGGTAACGCATCCCGCCGCAGGAAAAGACGGGCATCTGCAAGTTGGTGCGGCCAAAGCGACGATAACGCATGGGTGAAGACTGCCGGGAGTGCCGCCGCCCGACAATGTTTTGGGCGGTCCGAATGCGCCGGGCAATTGTCCAAACGCGCCACCGAAAAATGCTAGTCGTCCGGGCAGGTTTACAGTTCTCTCCTAACGTTCCACCACAAACTCGCAGGCCGGGCTCCAACCCGGTCTGCCAACCTATGCAGTCTCACCATGCACCCAAAACCGACCCACTACCCGGCTGCCACGTTCTGGCAGCCGTCATTGGCAAAGCTTGCCCTCACCGTGCTCCTGGCCGCTCCCTTCGGCCTGCAGGGTGCGAAAATCATCCAAGGCTCCGGCACTTCCTTCATCGCCTTCGAAGCTGAGTCAACCGCCGCCCTGGTCGCCGGGACGCCGGAGAACTGGAAGGTGGTGGCGGACGCGGCGGCCAGCGGCGGCAGCGCGCTGATTGCCGACGGCACCAACTCGACCGGCGACTCCCCGCACAGCTTCGCCCAGTTCCAGCTCAACTTCAGCACCGCCGGCACCTACTACATCTACTACCGCTGGCGCACCGACCCCGCCCGCACCGCCGGTGACGCCTTCACCGCCAACAGCTCCTGGCTCGCCAACCGTTTCGGCGCCTTCTCCACCCCGGGCGCCGCCGCCCAGGCCGACTACATCCGCACCGACAGCAACAACCTCAACGCGCCCGAAAACAACGTTTACACCTGGCGCCGCGACCTTGAGACCACCGTCTACACCGTCGGCGCCCCCGAGCTCGCCGCCCCCCAGATCCTCACCCTCGGCACCCGCGAGGCCGGCATGTCCTTCGACCGCTTCGTCCTCTCCACCGACCCCAGCCTCACTCCCGCCGCGCTCGACGCGCTGAGCAACTCGGAAACCGACGTGGTGGTTCAGGGCGCGGGCGAGTCGTTCCTCGCCTGGGAAGCCGAAGTGAAGGCCAAGCTTATCGCCGGGACGCCGGAGAACTGGAAGGTGGTGGCGGACGCGGCGGCCAGCGGCGGCAGCGCGCTGATTGCCGACGGCACCAACTCGACCGGCGACTCCCCGCACAGCTTCGCCCAGTTCCAGCTCAACTTCAGCACCGCCGGCACCTACTACATCTACTACCGCTGGCGCACCGACCCCGCCCGCACCGCCGGTGACGCCTTCACCGCCAACAGCTCCTGGCTCGCCAACCGTTTCGGCGCCTTCTCCACCCCGGGCGCCGCCGCCCAGGCCGACTACATCCGCACCGACAGCAACAACCTCAACGCGCCCGAAAACAACGTTTACACCTGGCGCCGCGACCTTGAGACCACCGTCTACACCGTCGGCGCCCCCGAGCTCGCCGCCCCCCAGATCCTCACCCTCGGCACCCGCGAGGCCGGCATGTCCTTCGACCGCTTCGTCCTCTCCACCGACCCCAGCCTCACTCCCGCCGCGCTCGACGCGCTCGTCAATTCCGGCACCAAACCGCCCACGCCCGACGTGAAGTCGGCCGTCGGCTCCGCCACCCTGAACACGGTCACGTTGACCTTCACCCGGCCGCTGCAAGGGAGCACCGTCGTTCCGGGCAACTTTTCCCTCGGCCCCGTAAACGTGACCGGCGCGAGCCTCGACACCGAAGACGCCCGCATCGTGCATCTCACCACCGGCACCCAGACCGAAGGCACCGTTTACAACGCGGCCGTCACCGGCGTGAAGGATACTGCCGGCACCACCGTCGCACCGGGCACCAAGGGCACCTTCACGGCGTGGAAGCGCGTCAACGGCTGGGCCACCAAGGAAATCTATTTCAGCATCACCGGCACCACGGTGGCGGATCTGACCGGAGCCGCGAGCTACCTCGCCCACCAGCCCAGCCGCGTGGAATACGTCAAAGGCTTCCAGCTCAACCAGGCCCCGCTCACCGACAATTACGGCGCCCGCCTGAGCGCGTTCTTCTCGCCGAACGCGTCCGAGGCCTACAATCTGTTTCTGAACAACGACGACGAGGCCGAGCTGTTCCTCAGCAGCGACTCCAGTGAGGCGAACCTGGCCTCGCTCGGTCTGTTTCCGCTGACCGCCGCGTTCGACGACGCGGTGTTCGGAGCGACCGCACCGCTCACCGCCGGCCAGCGATATCTCCTGGTCGGCCTGCTCAAGCAGGGCACCGGCGATGTTTACCTCAATGTGGGCGCACGCCGCGCCAGCGGCACGACCCCCGCGGCCCAGGTGCCGGTGCTCAGCGGCGACCGGATCTCGACCTTCGTGAATCCCGACCTCGGCAAGGTCACGTTTACCCGGCAGCCGGCCAGTGTGACCGCCCCCGCCAGCCGACGGGCTACCTTCCGCGTGGCGGCCGAAACCCTGACCCAGCCCGTCTATTACCAGTGGCAGCTAAACGGCGCGGACATTCCCGGCGCCACCCGGACGGCCTATACCACTCCCGTCCTAGCGGCCGGCGATTCGGGCAAGAAATACCGCTGCATCGTGAGCGTCGCCGGCATCGATACCCCGAGCAACGAGGCCACGTTGACCGTGGGCGCCAGCGATCCCTCCCCCCAGCAGCCCTATGTCGGCATCAACTTCGTGGGCGGCGGCACTTCCGGCGGCGGCACGCTGACGCCGGTGGACGTCGCGGGTGTCGTGGCCCAGGAGAACTGGAACAACCTCACCGGCTTCGCCTTCGACACCGCCGCGCTGGTTGATGCCGCGGGTGCGGCCTCAGCCATGACGCTATCGGGCGCCCTGGGCACGGAGGTTTGGTATACCGGCACGAGCGCCAACGGTGACGCCGACGGCCTGCTGTTGCAGGGTTTCGTCAGCGCCGGCGCCAGCAAGCAGCCGGTCACCTTCACCCTGAACAACGTCCCGACCGGCACGTATCAGTTGCTCGCCTATTCCGTCGGCTTTGACTTCGCGGCCGCGTATGAAGAGGCGTTCAGCCTCGTCGGTGCCGCCACCTATCCCACCTATCACGTGCGCGCGGAAACGGGCCTGCCCTACAAGCAGAACCCCGGATACCGCCGCATGATCAGCACCCGTGCGGACGGCCGCGACACGGGCAACTACGTCCAGTTCGACAACGTGAGCCCGGCCCCTGACGGCTCGCTGACACTGTCCGTCACCTGGGAATCCGCGGCGGAAGGCAACGGCCACCAGCCTGCCCTCAACGCCCTCCAGTTGGTCAAGGTCGTGCCTGTCGTCCAGCCGCTTGTGATCACCTCGGTCGCCCGCGACGGCGGCGACATCGTCGTCACCTGGACGGGCGGCACCGGGACATTTGAAGTGCAGGGCAAGCTGGGTCTCACGGATCCGAACTGGCTGGTGCTCAAGACGACCACCGAACGTTCCTTCCGCGTTCCGGTCACCGTGCCGATGTCCTTTGTCCGGATCGTGGACGGTTCAAGCAAGACGGTGAAAATGTTCCGCGCAACATTGAACGCCGCCCAGGAAGTCTCCACTCCGGCGGTCAATTCTCCGGCTACCGGAGCCGGCCTGCTGATCCTCGACGGAACCACCGCCACCTACCTGATTGGCTATGAAAACCTGGTCGGCACGCTGACCGCCTCCCACCTCCACGGTCCGGCCGCCGCCGGGGCCAATGCGGGCGTGAAACTCGGCTTCGTCGCGACGACTGGAACCCAGTCCGGCGTCATCAACGGCCAGGGCACGCTGGACGCCGCCACCATCTCGGCGCTCGAAGCGGGCAACACCTACTTCAACATCCACACCACCGCCTACGGTGGCGGCGAAATCCGCGGCCAGGTTCAGTTGGTGCCGTAACGGCCTCAGATTTGTCCGCGAGTGCGGACAGCACGGCGGGCTCGGGCGGTGTAACGTGTGTCACCCCCGAGCCCGCTTTCTTTTTCGACCTGCCGCGAACCGCGCACTTCCCGCCCCGGCAGGCGCTGCCTAGGCTCGGCGCATGAAGTCACCGTTCCGCGCGCTCCTCTGGCTGGCCACCGCCGGCCTCGG
Organism: uncultured Verrucomicrobiota bacterium; assembly: GCA_964602595.1. Classification (GTDB taxonomy): domain Bacteria; phylum Verrucomicrobiota; class Verrucomicrobiia; order Limisphaerales; family UBA9464; genus CAIWAH01. Next base: position 137,080 of record CAZRRO010000006.1, read on the forward strand.
CGCGTTCGCCTACTGGACGCTCGCGACCCATCGCGGCGAGACGATCAATTCCGCCTTTCTCGTCATCGCCGCGGTTTGCACCTACGCCATCGGCTACCGCTTCTACTCAAAATGGCTCGCGACCAAGGCGCTCCTGCTCGACGACCGCCGGGCCACCCCGTGCGAGGTCAACGAGGATGGCCGGGACTTCGTCCGCACCAACAAGTGGATCGTCTTTGGGCATCACTTCGCCGCCATCTCCGGACCGGGACCACTCGTGGGACCCGTGCTCGCGGCGCAGTTCGGTTATCTGCCGGGAACGCTCTGGATTCTCATCGGCGTGGTGCTCGGAGGGGCGGTGCAGGACTTTGTGATTCTCTTCGCCTCGATGCGCCGGAATGGCAAGTCGCTCGGGCAAATGGTGAAGGACGAACTCAACGGGTTCGCTGGCGGCCTGGCGCTGGTCGCCATCCTCGCCATCATGATCATCCTCCTGGCGGTGCTGGGCCTCGTGGTCGTCAAGGCGCTGGCGGAAAGCCCGTGGGGCGTCTTCACCGTCGGCGCCACGATTCCCATCGCGCTGTTCATGGGCGGTTACCTCCGCTGGCTCCGGCCCGGCAAGACGCTGGAGGGCTCGATCATCGGCGTGGTGCTGTTGCTCGCGGCCGTCTGGGGCGGCCAGTGGATTCACACCCATGCGGCTGCCGCCAATGCCTTCACGCTCACCGCGGGCCCGCTCGCGTGGACTCTCATCATCTATGGAGTCGCCGCCAGCATTCTGCCGGTGTGGCTGTTGCTCGCACCGCGCGACTACCTGAGCACCTTCATGAAACTCGGCACGATCATCGCGCTCGCGGCCGGCGTGCTGTTGGTGTTGCCGGAAATCAAGATGCCCGCAGTGACGAAGTTCGTGGACGGCTCGGGACTCGTCGTTGCGGGCAAACTCTTTCCGTTCTGTTTCATCACCATCGCCTGCGGCGCGATCAGCGGATTTCACACGCTCATTTCCAGCGGCATCACGCCGAAGATCATCACCCGGGAAAGCTACGCCCGCCCGATTGGCTACGGCGCCATGTGCCTCGAATCGCTCGTGGCCATCATGGCCATGGTCGCCGCCTGCACGCTGGAGCCTGGCGTCTATCTCGCGATGAACGTGAAGGGCGCCGGTCCGGACGCCGCGGCCATCGCACTCGACACGGTCGCCAAGGTGAATGCCACCGGCTTCACGGTCAGCACCGCCGAGATGGACCGCCTGGCGAAGGAAGTCGGCGAAGGCTCGCTCTACGGCCGCACGGGCGGCGCCGCGACATTGGCGGTCGGCATGGCCAACATTTTCAGCAAGGTCACCCACGGTCGGTGGCTCGACCTCTGGTATCACTTCGCGATCATGTTCGAGGCGCTGTTCATCCTGACCACGCTCGACGCCGGCACCCGCGTAGGACGTTACCTGCTCCAGGACTTCCTCGGGCACGTCTGGAAACCGCTCGGCGACACGCGATCCCTCGGCGCCAACACGCTGGCGAGCGTGCTGGTCGTAGCCGGCTGGGGCTACTTCCTGATCCAAGGCGTGCGCGATCCGCTCGGCGGCATCAACTCGCTCTGGCCGCTCTTCGGCATAGCGAACCAGCTGCTTGCCGCCATCGCGCTGTGCCTTGGCACGACCGTCCTGCTGAAGATGGCCCTGCAAAGCCGGGCGGCTGCAGCCGGAAACCGGAAGTCGCCGGCGCTGGCCTTGATCACGCTGGTTCCCCTGCTCTGGCTGCTGTCGGTCACGTTCACCGCCGGCTGGCAGAAGATGTTCCACGAATCTCCGCGGATTGGGTTCCTCGCCGCGCTGCGGGACTACGACCGGAAACTGCCCGCGCTGAAGACCGCCGCGACTGAACCCGGAGCCCCCGCCGCCGCAGGGAAAGCCGTGAAGACCGCCGAGGCGCTGCGCTTCAACAACGCCCTCGATCTCGGGGTGACAGGTGTGTTCCTGGCGCTGGCGGCCGCGGTTGTCCTCGTCAGTGTCGCCATCTGGATCCGACTGCTGACCGGCGCCCGACGACCGGACCTGCGGGAAACGGATCCCGTGTGGCTATCCGACCACGATCTCCGTGAAGGCAAGCCGCTTGGCACCATTGGCGGCACGGCCGCCCTCGCCCTCGCCCTGGCCAAGGAATGGTCCGGGGAGGCTGGCGTGGACCGCGCCCAGGCCCAGTCCTGCGAATGCGCCGGCCCGGCGGTGCTGGTGAACCTACCGGAGGTTCGTGCGGCGGTGGAATTCGAAGACCGCCAGCGCGCCTATGTCGCCGCCGCCGAACAACGCTTCGAAGGCATCAACCACTGCTGCTGAGCCGCCCGCTCCGATGTTTCATTTCCTTTCCCGCAACCTGAATCCCCGGCGGGCCTGGGCCATCGGATTCGGCCTGGCTGGAACGGCGCTCACCGCACTCGGCGAGCCCGCCTACAGCGACTGGGACCAACCGCCCCACCGTTACTTCGAGCGCACACCCACGGACCGCTTCACGCAGTTGAAGGCGGCGCTCGAATCGGGCGAGCTCCAGTTGGACCGCAGCGGCGAAAAGGCCTTCCTCCTGAGTCTGCTGCGACGGCTCGGCGTGCCCGCTTCGTCGCAGATGCTGGTCTTCTCCACGACCAGCCTCCAACTGCGGTTCATCTCCCCGGAGAACCCGCGCGCGCTCTATTTCAACGAGGACATCTACGTCGGCTACATCCCGGGCGGGCGGCTTGAAATCGTTTCGATCGACCCGGAACTCGGCGGCATCTTCTACATCTTCGACATCCCGCGCGGCGACGCTCCGGCGAAAGTCGAGCGGTCGCAGCGTTGCATGAACTGCCACGCGGGCGAGGACACCGGGTTCGTCCCAGGTTTGGTCGTGAAATCGGTCGCCCCAGGGCTCACCGGAGGCAGCTTGGATTCGTTCCGCCGCGGTCTCACCGGCCACGGGGTTCCGCTCGCCGAGCGCTTCGGCGGTTGGCACGTAACCGGGGCGGACGGCTTCACGAACCACTGGGGCAACGCCCTCGGACAACAGGTCGCCGGGGTGCTTACCAAAGTTCCCAATCCGCCGGGCTCCCGCTTCCGCTTCGATCGCTATCCCGCGGCCACGAGCGATCTGCTGCCGCAGCTTTTGCACGAACATCAGGCCGGTTTCGTCAACCGGGCGGTCGAAGCCGGTTACCGGGCGCGAACCCATTTGCATCACGATCAGGTCCGCCTGACTCCCGCCCACTCGGCGGAATTGGATGAGCAAGCCCGCCTCCTGACCCGTTATCTGCTCTTCGCCGACGAAGTGCCGTTGCCCGCCGGGGGAGTTCAGGGCAGCGAAGAGTTCAAGGCCGACTTCGTCCGGACCCGCCGGCCCGTGGACGGGATTTCCCTGAAGGACTTCGAACTGGGCACCCGGCTGTTCCGCCATCGTTGCAGCTACATGATCTACGGCGCGGCGTTCACCGGCCTCCCGTCGGAACTGCAGCAGCGGGTTTACCGGCATCTGAGTGCCGCGCTGGCCGAATCTTCGCCCGCGCCGGAATTCGCGTATTTGCCGGCGGCCGAGAAAGCCGCGATCAGGCGCATTCTACGCGGCACGATGCCGGACCTGCCGTCCGGTTGGTAAGACCAGCTCCCGCGGAAAAACAAAAACGGGCGCCCGTTGCCGGAGCGCCCGTCGCAAATCCGAGGCGGCTTACTTGGCCTTCTCGACGGCTTCACCCGCCTTGTTCCAGCCGGAGATGCCCGCCGACATATGCTTCACGTTCTTGTAGCCAAGCTTCTCGGCGGCCTTGGCTGCAGCTTGGTAGGCGGTGCAGCGGGGATTGCCGCAATAGGCGATGACCAGCGCGTTCTTGTCGGCCGGCAGGGACTTGGCGAAGTCCTTCTCGATCGCGTCGAAGTCGAGCGCGCCCGGGACGTGGCCCTTGGCGTAGGAATCGGTGCCGTTGACGTCGATGATCGTGGCCTTCTTGGTGCCGAGCAGCGCCTTCACTTCGGCGATGCTGATGTCGGGAAACTCGCCCGCGAACGCGGTCGCGGCGATGACCAGAGTGGAGAGGAGTGCGATGAGTTTTTTCATGAGGTGCTAAATGTTGATCCCAAGGCGAATCCGGGATCGCAGGAGGAGACTGGGCCGACCGGGGAGCGGTTACGTCACTCCGCGGCCCGACATTGGTCGACCCCGACACCGGGCGCATTGAACGCCGAGACGAATAGCCCGAAAATGGTTGAGATCAACCCCGCAGTGGCCGGGAGGGCTGCGGGTCAAAGGCGACGCCAACGCCGCGCCTTCAGCTCAAACCGGGGCAGCGAACCCGGCGCCACGTCGCGCACTGGCACCCGCAGGGCCAGCGCATCATGGATGCGGTGGCTCAGGGCGACCGCAATCGCCGGTGGCGCTTCCACTTCCAGGCTCAGCTCCGCCATCGCTTCCCGGGTATCGTAGGTCACCCGGTATTCCGCGATGTCAGGGATTTCCCGGACCAATTGGTCGAGCGCGCTGGGGTAGACATTGACGCCGCGGACGATGACCATGTCGTCCACCCGCCCGAGGATGCCGCCTTCCAGCACGGTCACCGGTCCCGGTTCGGCGGCACCGCGAACCAGGTCACCCGTTCGGTAACGGATTAGCGGCGAACCGATCCGGCGCAACGTCGTCAGCACCAATTCGCCTGGCTGCCCCGGTTCAACCGGAATTCCGGTGCCCGGGTCGACGATCTCCGCGTGGAAGCTCCGGGCGAGCACGCGAAGATTCCCAGGACGATGGGGAAGCTCGTGGGTAACCGGCCCGGATTCGGTCATCCCATGATGATCGAAGACCCGGGCCCCGCTCCACAGCGCACTCAGCTTGGCCCTAAGGGCAGGTTGGCTACCACCCGGCTCGCCGGCCACAACGAGGGTTCGGATTTGGCTCCGGCTCAGGTCGAGCCCTTCGTGGACCGCCACCTCGGCGAGGTGCAGGGCATAAGTCGGCGTGCAGCAGAGGACTGTGCAGGCGTTTTCAAGCAGGAGCCGGAGACGCACACTGCTACTCATGCCGCCACCGGCAAAGCACAGCGCACCTAGGCGTTGTCCCGCCTCGAAGGCGAGCCAGAAGCCCAGGAAAGGACCAAAGCTGAAGGCGAACAGCATCCGGTCGCCCGCGGTGACGCCGGCCGCACGGAAAACCTCCACCCAATCGTCCGTCATCGCGCTCCACGATTCCGCGGTGTCCAGCCAGCGCAATGGCGCCCCAGTGGTGCCGCTGGTCTGGTGGCAGCGGGTGTAACGCGCGAGCGGAAAGGTCAAATTGCTGCCGTAAGGCGGATGCGCCGCCTGATCGGCGACCAGTTCCGCCTTGGTTGTAAACGGAAACCGCGCGGCGAAGTCCGCCAGCGACGCCGGCTCAACCGAACAGCCGACGGCCGCCAATTTGCGCCCGTAGAACGGATTTTGCCGGGCAACTTCGCCCAGCAATGAACGGAGTGCCGGCAAGGCATCCACGCCGGCCCCGGAGAACTGGCTCGCTTCGGCAGGCATGGGGAGCGTTCCGGCCTATTTCGCGGGCGTGGCGGGATTGGCCGGTGCGGTCTGCGCCCCCGGCGGCTTCGCGGCCCCCCCCGTATTGGAGGGGGCATATTTCGCCACCATGAAAGCTCCCACTGCCGCCAGCACGCAGCCGAGCACGAACGGGAGCGGGATCGCCTTTAGGCCCCCGGTCGGCGGATGCAACAGCATCGCCGTCAGGGTGTTGATCACCGGCGCACCGCCGAAGACGATTGGCATGACGGCGGCCGCGGCGGCGCCTTTGTAAATCGGTGCCGCCGCGCCGAGGGCGAGCACGAGCGTGAACGCGCCGACCGCACCGGCCGCACCCGCGATCAGGCTCCAACGGATGCCGTCACCCGTGAAGCTCCAGTTGGACCCGCGAACCTTCAGCAGGGCCGCCGAGGCGACGCCAATCAGCGCATAGGCCACGCAGACGAACAGGAACGCCTTGAGCCCGGCGTGGGGCGTTTCCGGCCCCATCGGCATGTAACCCCGGGCCTTGTGCAGGATAACCCCGTAGACTCCCCACGAGATGACGGTCAGCAGGGCAAAGTAGATCCAAGCATTCCCGGGAGCGGCCGCAGCGGCAGGCGCAGAATTCATACGTGTGCGGAGTATGGGGTTGTCCCGTGGCGTCGCAACCGCATACTCGCCGGACGAAGCGGCTGAATCTTCGCTGCTGCCGTGCGTCGCATGACTGTGAACCGTTGCTCCCGCCTTTCTGTCCTCGCCGCCGTCCTTTCCTGCCTGGTCGGCTGCGCGACCCCTGCCGCCACTGACCCCAAGCTGATCGCCAAGCGGCGCACCGAACGCGCGGCAGCCTACGCCAACCTCAGCGAGGAACACCGGGCCCAAGTGGACGCCGGCCAGATCAAGGTGGGCATGAACGAGGACGCAGTCTACATCGCCTGGGGGCCGGCGGCACAGGTCCTTCGCAGCGGTGATGCCAATGGCGAGCGGGTCACTTGGCTGTTCCAGAACAGCACGACGGACGAATACCTGTTCTGGCGCTACCGCGAAGTTCCGCGCAAGGACGGCACGGTGTTCCTCGAACGCTTCCTGGACCGCGACTACAACTTCCGTGACTACGTGAGCGCCGAGCTGGTGTTCACCGACGGCAAGCTGCTCAGTTGGCGGATGCTGCCCAAGCCGGCCGCCAACACGATCTACTCACCGGCACCTGGGTTTCCCGCGCAGACCCAATAGCGCCCCCGCGGCTAAGGTTGCGCGGGTGCCGCCACTTCAATCCGGTTGGCAATCGCCTCCGGCAGGGGCACCGCCTGCAACGTGCCGTCCGGATTCTTCTGCACGCAGACGACAACCAGCTTGCCCGCCGCCACCTCCTCGGCCGGACCCGGCGAAATCCGGATGAAACGAATCTCGAAGGCCAACGACCGGGCGCGCTTCTCGACCACGCGCAGGTGCATTTCGACAATGTCCTCGAATCGGAGCGGTCGCTTGTAGTCGCAGGCGGCATGGACCCGCGGCAGCCCCAGCGGCGGGTCAAACTGGGTCATCACCACCGAAGTGCCCAGCGAACGCCAGAAGGCGTGCTCCACCGTCTCCATGTAGCGGAAGAAATTGGAAAAGTGGACGATGCCGGCCATGTCGGTCTCGCTGAACTCGACCCGGCGGGTGGATTTGTATTCCGACGTCATGTGGCAGCGCGGAGGCTCCGGCGAAGCGGGCCGAAGAAGCAAGCGGGCTTCGACCGATGCCCACCTTCCAAACAGCACCAGCGCAAATCTCCCAAAACGAAAAAGGCGGCCCAAGGGCCGCCGTATATGTGGGTTTATTCCGACTCCCCAGTTACGATTGCCGCCGGTTACGCCAAAGTCCGAGGCAACCGACGGCGAGGCCGAAACCCGCTGCCCAAGTCGAAGCTTCTGGCACTTCGACCGGCACTCCGTAGATAAACTGGGCTCCCGCGATGTCATCAGCCTGCGGACCGCTGAAGGATTCGGTGTAAAATGGGTTCATCAGCGAGAGCGGAACCGCTGTGTGATTCAGCCCGATCGCGTGCCCAATCTCATGTGCCGCTACCTGGAATACATCTACTCCACCGCCGCCAAAGCCAATCTTCCAAAGCTCGCTGGAATCGAAATGGATGTCACCGGCTGCCGTGAGTCCATTGGCCGGCGGGTAATAACCGTGAGCCAAGGTGCCACCTTGGCCATCGAAAACGTGGGCGCCGATGCGAATATCAGCGCTCGTGCCGCCCGAGTTGAATGCAACTCCATTGTCGGGGGCTACATATTGGAAGGTGATATTGGCGACGGCGGACCAAGCGGCAAATGCAGCTTGGATGGCCGCGAAATAGCCACCGGGCATGACGGAATCCATGCTGACGGTCGGACTAACGGTGTTCAATGGATGATCGGCCGCCATCGATACGCCTGCCGGCATGATGCTCCACGTCACCGTTGCCCCAGTCCCCATGGCTGGAGGGCCCCATTTCCCTGGCGATGTGACACCGAGGACAAAATCTTCCGGAACTGGTGTCCCGGGCGCGTAATAGCCATGCGCATGATCGTCGTCGTCATGTGACTGGGCGAGGGCCGCTGTGACCGGAAACATCAACCCGGCAACCGCGCCGACAAAGCATCTGGGCAGCAAAATAGACTTCATAGACTCCTTGGGAACAGAACTCCTCGCCGCCGAAATTGGAAAATTCACGTCCGAAGGTCAAACCTTGATTCAAATTCGCGCTTCCCGCTTCCGCCCTTCGCCCCCGGCCCGCTACCCTTCGAACCTTGATGCCGGAACGCCATCGCATTCTCTTCGTGGACCACGTCAGCAAGGTGCTGGGCGGGGCCGAGGTGAACCTGCTCGAATTGCTCGCCCTGCCGGCCGCCAAGGAACGCTGGGACATCCACGTCGCCTGTGCCCCGGGCAGCCCGCTGGACGATGCGCTCGGGCGCCTCGGGATTCGCCGTCATACCTTTGGGTTTGCCCCTGCCCTGAATGAACTGCGCGTGGTCGGGCGCGGCATCAACCTGCTCGCGAAGCTGCGCGGCTGGCAGGAACTTCGCCGGGCTACGCGCCGCCTCGCCCAGATCGCCGCGGACGTCCGTCCGGACCGGTTGCTGAGCTGCACCAACAAGGACCACTTTGCCGCCGGGCAGGTGGGCCAAGCCGCCGGCATTCCCAGCCTCTGGTGGGTGAACGACATCCTCTCGGCCGACTTCTTCTCCTGGCCCGTGCGCCGGGTGTTCGCCCGACAGGCGTGCCAGCGGGCAGCCCGCCTCATCCCAGTCTCCGCCTTCGGCCGCGAAGCGTTGATTCGTGAAGGCATCCCTGCCGACCGCATCGTGCCGATCCTGAACGGCATTCCCCTAGATCGCTACCGGCGCTCCACGTCCACGCTCCTGCGCGACCAGTTGAAAATCCGTCCGGGCGAACCGGTGATCGGACTCGCCGGCCGCATCACACCGTGGAAAGGACAGGATCTCTTCACTAGGATCGCGGCGGAATGGGCCGGCCAGAATCGCCCGGGACGCTTCGTCATCATCGGCCGTGCTTTCAACGAGGACGCCCCGTTTGAGGCGGCGTTGCGGGAATTCATCCGGGTCGAAAAGCTGGAATCCCGCGTCCAGTTCGTCGCCTTCCAGAGCGACATCGCGGCCGCCCTGTCGCAACTCGACGTCCTGCTCCACTGCTCCACCAAGCCGGAACCCTTCGGCCGGGTCATCATCGAGGCGATGGCCGTGGGCACGCCGGTCATTGCCGCCCGCGCCGGTGGGGTGCCCGAAATCATCACCCCGGGCGTGGACGGCGGACTGGCCCGTCCAGGAAACGTAACCGACTACATGGCGGAACTGATCTCCCTGCTCGCCGATGAACGCCAACGCGGTGACTGGTCCAAAGCCGGCCGGGCGACCGTGGAGCAACGCTTCACGCTGGAACGCGTCTTCGCCGACTTCGACCGGGTAGTGGCCTCGGTCTGAGCAGTTTTGAATCGCCGGGGTCGGTTGCGGCCGGCGATTACCGCATTAGCGTCGGCCGCATGCCTGCGAAACCTGCTGCCAAGAAAAAGACGGCTGCGACCAAGCCGGTCGCCGAGCCAAGCACGCCCGCCCCCTCCGCCTCCGCGCAACCCAAGGTGGGCGACCTCGCGCCCACGTTCACCACGACGGCGACCGACGGTTCCACGATCCGCCTGGGCGACTTCGCCGGGAAATGGGTCGTGCTGTATTTCTATCCGAAGGACGACACCCCGGGTTGCACCAAGGAAGCGTGCGGCTTCCGCGACGTTTACGCCCAGTTGCAGAAGAAAGGCGCCGTGGTGCTAGGCGTGAGCGCCGATTCGGCGAAGTCGCATGCGAAGTTCACCGAGAAGTTCCAACTGCCGTTCCCCCTGCTGGCCGATGAAACCCGCGAGATCGTCCAAGCCTACGGAGTCTGGGGCGAAAAGACGTTCATGGGCCGGAAGTATTTCGGCATCCACCGCGTCACGTTCCTGATCGGGCCGGACGGTCGCGTGAAGGCGGTGTGGCCGAAGGTGAAGCCGGAGGAGCACGCTGCGGAAGTGCTGGCGTCCTTGTGATTCCCCTCCGCCAGGGGCGCGCACCTCGGCCCTGACATTTTGCCCCGGGTTGAGCCTCGTTTGACAGCGTAGCGGCTTGCCTTTAACTAAAACCGCTTCGTTACACTCAACTGTTCATCCATCATTACCGTTATGCCTATCGCCGTTGGCTCACCCGCCCCTGATTTTTCCCTGAAGCAGAAGACCGCCTCCGGTCTCGTGGACGTGAAGCTCGCCGACAACCTCGGCAAGAAGAACACCGTCATCCTCTTCTTCCCGCTCGCCTTCACGGGCGTGTGCACCCAGGAGTTGTGCGACATCACCGCCGGTCTGGGCGCCTACTCGGGCCTCAATGCCGATGTGATCGCGATCAGCGTCGACAGCCCGTTCGCGCAGGAAGCTTGGGCCAACCAGCACAAGATCGGCATCAAGATTGCCTCTGACCTCAACAAGAAGACCGCCGCCGACTACGGCGTGCTGCTGGCCGACCTGATCGGTCTCGGCTCCGTGAGTGCCCGCGCAGCCTTCGTCGTCGATAAGGGAGGCGTCGTGCGGTATGCCGAGCAGACGCCGACCCCGAAGGACCTGCCGAACTTCGAAGCGGTGAAGCAGGCCCTCGCCGGCCTCCAGTAAACCGCGCAATTCGGTTCCCTCTCGGGCGCGCCGTGGAAGCACGGCGCGCTTTTTGTTTTACAACTTGCCGTCCGCGCCGGCCGGTCAGCGAGTTCGTTCCAACTCCAACTGCTGGCGCAAGGCGGCGACTTCGCCGGCCAAGGCTTCGGCATGAAGGGCCACGATCTCCCAGTCGCCTTTCTGGGCCAGTTCTTCCAACTGCCCACACAACCAAGCCAACCGACGACCGCCGATGTTGTTGGCGCTGCCCTTCAGCGTGTGCGCCGCCGCCTTGAGCGCCGCGAGATCACGCTCTCCGATGGCCGCAGTGATTGCCGACTCGCGGCCCGGCAAGTCCGCCAGGAGCAGGTCAATCAGCTCGGCGACCGGATCCGGTTCGCCGGCGACGCGCAACGAGCGGAACGTCTGGAGATTCGCCCCGTCTAGGATGGGCTGATCGGCGCCATCGTTACCCGGCCCGAGGGCTCCGCCGACGTCAGGGGCCGTCACGCTGGGCTCCGCGGCAGGACCGGCCTGCAACGCCGCAGCGGCCCGGCGCAGCGCGGCGGACAGCGCGTCCCGGTCAATCGGCTTGGTGAGGAAATCATCCATGCCGGCCGCGAAACACTTCTCCCGGTCGCCGGCCATCGCGTTGGCGGTGAGTGCGATCACGTAGTGCGGGCGTCGCCGCCCAAACTCGCCGTCCACCTCGGCACGGCGCAATGCACGGGTCGTCTCGTAGCCGTCCAACGTCGGCATTTGGCAATCCATGAACACGACGTCAAAACTCTCCTGCTGCAGGGCCTCCAGGGCCTTTGCCCCGTCGTCGGCTACCAGGGCGGTCTGGCCAATGCTCTTGAGCAGCGCGAGCGCGACCTTCTGGTTGACGAGATTGTCCTCCGCCAAAAGCAGTCGCAGGGGACGGCCCAGCACCGATTGGCTGCGGCTGGAAGTTACCTTGGCCTCGGACTCACCGAGCAGGTCGTCGCCCCGCAGCAACTGGCCGACCGCTTCCCGCAGGCGCTCCTGCTTTACGGGTTTCAGCAGGTAGCCGGCGACGCCCACGGTGCGGAGGAGGCTGGGATCGACCCGTTGTCCTAGCGGGGTCAGCACGACGACCCGCAGCGTCTCCAGACCAGGCAACATGTGGGCCTCGTGGGCAAACGCGAGGCCGTCCATGTCGGGCAACTTCAGGTCCACGAGCACACCCGCGATCGGTTCGCCCTGCTCCTGCAATTCACGCAGGCGCACCAAGCCGGCACCGCCGGTCTCGGCGAATTCGGCGCGCACCCCAAGCGGTTCCAGTTCGTGGCGGAGCACCCCGCGGGTCGCCGCGTGGTCATCGACGACCATGAACATGGCGGCTTGGGCCGGTGCGGGCGGCGTTGGTGCCGGAGTGCCCGTATCTGCCCGCTCCAGCTTGGCGGTGAACCAGAAGGTCGATCCCCGTCCTTCGGCACTTTCCAGCCAGATGCTTCCGCCCATGCGCTCGATCAATTGCTTGCTGATGGCCAGGCCAAGTCCGGTGCCTCCGAAACGGCGAGTGGTAGAGGCATCGGCCTGTTCGAATGCCTCGAAGATGATGGATTGGGCCTCGGGCTTGATGCCGATGCCGGTGTCCCGCACCTCAACCTGCAAGGTCACGGAATCCGTCGTCGTCGCGGCGAGGCAAACGCGCAGGGCGACTTCCCCTTCGAGGGTAAACTTCATCGCGTTGCCGAGCAGGTTGGTCAGCACTTGGCGAAGCCGGGCAGAATCACCGCGGACGCGGTCGGGCAGCGAGTGGTCGATCCACGCCGAAAATTCGAGCCCCTTGCTGAAGGCGCGCTCGGCCAGCAACTCCGCCACGTCCTCCACCGTTTCCCGCAGCGAGAATTCCGTGATGTCGAAGGACACCTTGCCGGCCTCGACCTTCGAGAAGTCGAGGATGTCATTGATGATGGTCAGCAGGGCCTGGCCGCTGTGCTGGACGGCCTCCACGTAGTCGCGCTGCTCGGCGGTGAGCGGTGTGTCCAACAGCAGGCGCGACATGCCGATGATGGCGTTCATCGGCGTCCGGATCTCGTGGCTGGTATTCGCGAGGAACTGCGACTTCGCCTGCGCGCTTTGCAGCGCCACGTCGCGCGCCCGGGCGAGCGCCTGGTTGGCCTGGCTGAGCTGTTCCTCGGCCTGCTTGCGGGCCGTGATGTCCTCGACCGTGCCCTCGTAATATTGCACGCGCCCCTTGGCGTCCCGGACGATGCGGGCGTTTTCCGAGATCCAGATCACGCTCCCGTCCTTGCGGAAGACCTCGCTCTCGAACTTGTCCACCTTGCCCTGGGAAACGAGCAGCACCGCGAACTCATGGCGGCGATTCGGGTCCACGTAAACCTGATGCTCAATGTCCGTCCGGTTGTGGATCAGTTCCTCGGGACTGTCGAAGCCGTAGATGCGGGCCAGCGCCATGTTCGCGCTGAGGTAATGGCCGTCCGGCGTCGTCTGGAAAATGCCGTCGATGGCATTCTCGACGATGCCGCGGTAGTTCGCTTCCGCATCCTCCAGACGCTGCTGGGCCAGCTTCAGTTCGGTGATGTCCTTCGAGATGCCGAATGTGCCGATGATTTCGCCGGCGGCATTGCGCAGGGGCAGCTTGCTGGTCAACGCCCAGGTCACCCGCCCGTCGGGACGCGTCTCCTTTTCCGTGTAACCCAGCAGCGGGCGCCCGGTGCCGATCACCTGACGTTCGTCGGCCAATGCGGAATCCGCGTGTTCCGACGCGAAGAAATCCCCGTCCGTGCGTCCCTCCAGATCCTTGGCGTCAGACTGGTCCAGCTTCTCGGCCAAAGCCCGGCTGGCCCGCAGAATCTTGGACTCCCGGTCCTTGAAGTAGATCGAGTCCGGGGCGGAATCGAGCAGCGCGCGCAGGAGGTCGCGTTCGTGGTTGAGCTGTTCCTCCGCCCGCTTCTCGGCGGTGACGTCCCAGAAGATGCCCTGAAGTCCGATGGCCTCGCCGTTGGCATTCAGCACCGGCGACTTGATGACATGAACCCAGTGTTTCTCGCCGTCCGGCGTCACGTTCACCTCGGTCGTCTCGAAGGCCTGTCCGGATTCGAGCACCCGGCGATCGTCGGCCTGATACTGCGCGGCGAGTTCCTTGGGAAAGAGGTCGAAGTCGGTCCGCCCCACAATCTCGCTCCGATTCAGGCCCAGGAGTCGGCAGAACCGCTGGTTAACGAAAATGAACCGGCCCGCCAAATCCTTGCGCAGGATGTTCTGCGGAAGGTTTTCGACGAGGGCCTCGTAAAACGCCTCGCTGGTCCGGTGGGCATCCTCGGCTCGGCGCCGTTCCTCGGCGGTTGTCTCCGCACGGGTGGCATGGTGGCGCAGGTCGTAGTGCAGGACCGCCTGCCGGGCGACGGTTTGCAGGGCCGCCTTCTGCCGCACGCTCAACCGCCGCGCGGAACGGTCCAGCACCACCAGCACGCCGAGTGTCTGACTGACCGACGACACCAACGGCACGGCCGCCCCCCAGCGGAAACCGTGTTCGACCGTTTCGGCGGGCTCCCTCCACTCGGTCCAGGCGCCCGGTTGCAAGGCCGCCCGGGCGAGTTTCAGCACCCCGTCCAGCGTCGTCGGCTCCAGGCCGACCGCGCCCTCGACCCGCAAGCCATCGCCGTCCAGCAAGACCGCCACGGCGCAGGGCACGGCGCACACTTCGACGGCCAGGGCGGTCAGGTCGTTCAGCGGGCCACCCGCCACCTCGGGCACCAACGCGGGCGAAGGAGTTTCAGGCTGCACTTCGGCAGTGTCCGCCGCCCCGACGCCGGGTGTCAAACGTGGGGTCGGCGACGTTGGACAAAGCCGGCCGGCGGACTAACTCTTTCGCAGCAACTACGCATGGCCAAGATCACGATCCTCCCTTCCAACGTTTCGGCGGAAGTCACCGACGGTGAAAACCTCATCGAAGCGGGCGAGGCTGCCGGCGTTGAAATGGAGGCGGGCTGTTTCAATTGTTCGTGCGGCACCTGCGCGGCCGAAGTGGTCAGCGGCATGGAAAACCTCAGCGAACCCACCGACGAGGAACTCGACGTCTTGGACCAGTGGAACAAGGATCCGGAGAAATTCCGCCTGACCTGCTGCAATCAGATCCTCCGCGGCGAGGTTGTCCTGCGCGCCGGGCATTGAGACTTCGGGTTACTTTTGCAGCGTCCGCACCGCCTGGATGCGCTGCACACGCCAGCGCCGATCTACCTTCCGCAACCGGAAGACAAATTCCTGGGCGGCCACCAATTCCGTGGCCCCGCTCCGCGCAGAAGCCGTGAGGGCGGCGGTCGCCTCCCCTTCCCCGGGGCCCAGCGTGGCCACGATGTCGAACACCTCGACTTGGATGCCCTCCGCGGCCTGCCGTGACATCGCCACCACTTCGCGGATCTCTTCCCGTCCGTTCAGCGTTCGGGCCGGAAAACCCGCGGTGTCCACCTGAAGCTCGGCGTCCGCCGTGAGGTGGGCGACCGTCGCCTCAATGCTGGCGAGGCGGGCGATGTTTCCATCCCGGGCAGAAAACGACACGTCGGCCGCCAGTTGCCCAATCACTTTCCGAATCTGGCGGGCATCGTTCGGCCAGACCGCCCAGGTCGCCCAGCCGATCGCCGCCAGAAGCGCGGCACGGAAAAGCCACTTCATCTCCAGACCTTTCCGGCGATGCGTTCCCGCTTCTGGACGCCAAATTCGTGGTCCCGCATCGGCATCGTGCGGTTATCGCCGATGAATAGGAACTCGTCCGGCCCCAGTTTCCATTCCGGCCGGTCCGTCGGCCAATCCCACGGCGCCCGCTTGGGCACGTAGGGCTCTTCCAGCGGTTCGCCGTCTACCAGGACCGTTCCGCGGACAATGCGCACCCGTTCGCCAGGCAACCCGATAATGCGCTTGAGGTAGAGATTGTGCATGCCGCTGGTCTTGATGGCGACCACGTCGCCCCGCTGCGGCTCGGCCGACAGGTAGGCGAGCCGGTTGAGAAACTGCCGCTGACCGTTCAGATAGGTCGGCTGCATGCTCGGGCCAGTCACACGTATGGGCACATAAACGTAGCGCCAGCCGAGGAAGACCAGCGCCACTGTCACCAGCAGGCGGATGGCCGTCACCTTGGGATTTCTCCCCAGCAGGATCACTTGCCACCAGGGCACTGGGCGCGATTCGTCGTCGGACATGGATCAATTGGAGCCGAGCCGGACCGTAAGCAGGGCCGGGTTGAAGAGCCAAAGTCTTTTCCCCGTCTTGCAGAACGCCGGACAGCGGCCACAGTTGCCGCAACAATTCCTCCGATTCAAAGCATTCACCAAGCCATGATGACCCGTCGTTTCGCCCTCAAGTCCGCCGCGCTCGCTTCGGCCGGATTCTTCGTCAGCACTTCGCTCACCCGCGCGCTGGCCCAGGCTGCCGCACCCGCCGGCCCGCACAAGCTACCGGAACTCGGCTACGGCTTCGACGCGTTGGAGCCGGCCATCGACCGCCAGACGATGGAGATTCACCACGGCAAGCACCACGCCGCCTACGTGAACAACCTCAACAAGGCGCTCGCCGATTATCCCGACCTCCAGAAGCTCAGCGCCGAGGAACTGATTGCGAACCTCGACAAGGTGCCGGAGAAGATCCGCACCACTGTCCGCAACAACGCCGGCGGCCACGCCAACCACAGCCTCTTCTGGAAATCGCTGAAGAAGGACGCCGATCCGCTGGATTCCGGTCCCTTGCAGGAAGCGCTCGGCGAGCTTTTCGGCGACCGCGAGACCGGCGAGAAGATGTTCTTCGACAAGGCGATGAGCGTCTTCGGTAGCGGCTGGGTCTGGATCAGCGTGGACAAGGACAAGAAGCTGATCCTCGAATCCATGCCCAATCAGGACAGCCCGCTCATGGCCGGCCGCAAGCCGCTCTTCGGCTTGGACGTCTGGGAACACGCCTACTACCTGAAATACCAAAATCGCCGGGCCGATTACGTGAAGGCGGTCGTCAGCCTTGTGAATTGGTCGTTCCTCAACGAACGCTACGAAAAGCTCACGGCCTGAGGCCGCACCGCTTGTCGTCGGTCTGTCTGAAGCCCGGCCGGTGGAGATTTCCACCGGCCGTTTGCTTGGCGGCATTCAGGCGACCTTTGGCAGTTCGCCCCGCTTCTGCTTGGCCCGAATCCAAACCGTCGCCGCCTCCCAGAACTTGAAATAGCCCTCGCGGGCGTGCGGCCACAGTTCGAAGTCGCTGAAGCGCCGGAACAGCAGCAGTTCCGTGCCTACCTCCGCCAAGGCCGCCCGGATCGCCGGCAATTCGTCCGCAATCGGCCCGACGCCGGGCGCCATCGCGCACACCGTGGCCAGCGCGTGGCGGCGGGCCCAGGCCACCAAACCGTCGGCCGACTGGGGCGAGTCCATGACTTCGGCGGGCGATCCAAAATGCTGCGCGGCCCGTTGGGTGGCGTCGGTCAGCACGGCTCGGCGGAAGCCCGCCTGCAACGCAGATCCGCCCGGTGTCACGAGGGCGGCCGAGACGATTGGGCGCAAGGTGCCGAGGTTACCCAACTCCGGGGTGACATCCTCCTGATGAATCCAGAGCCCATGGCGTTCCGCCAGGTCGGGCGGGCGCGAGGGATAGCTGGGGAATCGTTCGTAGGTGGCAAAGGCGGCCGTTTCCCGTTCCGCCCAATCGATGGCCCCTTCCTCCTTGGGATCCACTTCCGGGAATTCTGGCACCCACGCCTCGACCGCGTTGTCGGCGAGCCGCTCCAGTCCCGCCGTGTCCGCCAGCAACTCGGGCGCGCAGAAGCGGTCCAGATTCGTCCGGCGCACCAGGTAGGGTTTGCCCTTGGTCTGCAGGCCAGCCACCCACCGCCACGAGAGCGTGTTGCTGGCCGCATCCGCATCGAGAAGTTGCGTGGCGAAGAACTCCGCGCCGAGTTCCCAAGGCAATCCTTCGACATGGATCCAGAAACTCGCCCACCACATCCGGCCGTGATTGTGCAGGTAACCCGTCTCGCGCAGTTCGCGGGCAAAATGGTCCATCAAGGCCACGCCACTGCGACCGGCCGCCACTTCCTCCGCGCGTTTCAAGACTACCTTGTGCGTGTTGGCACGCAGCCACCCGATCCGCTCCACATACATCTTCCAGACCTTGGGATGCTGTTCCAGCCAGCCTTTCCAGTAGCGTCGCCAGCAGATTTCCTGGAGCCATTTTTCCACGGTGGTCGCCGGATACCGGTTCAACGTCTCGGACAAAAGCTCATCCTCGGTCAGCAACCGGGCGGTGACCGCCGGGGAAAGCCGGGAGACGCCGGCATGGCCGGGTTCCACCCGATTGCGGGTCAGGCCATACTGCGGGACGCGGGGCAAGACTTCCTGCAACTGCGCCCAGGCAGCGGCTCGGGTGGACGGGAAGGTAAACGACGGATTCGACACGGGCCGCCAACCTGAGCGCCAGCGGTCGGGTGTCAACGCCGGCCTGACGACCGGGGCCCGGTTTGGGCTCGTTCCGCGGCCAAGGCTTCGGGCACCACCCACCACGCCGAGCACGACCCCTTCCGTGGAGGCGTCTGGGAGTTGGCGCGGCTTGGGGCGCCGAGTAAGCTCGCCGGATGCCGCTCGTGCGCATCCTCGTGGACGGTTACAGCCTGCTCCATCAGTGGCCCGAACTCGCGCCAGACGCCCCCCGGCATTCTGCCAAGGCCCGCGAGGCACTGGTCGCCAAGCTGACCGCCTATCGCGACGCCACCCACACGCCCATCACCATCGTGTTCGATGGGCAAGGTGCGCCCGCTGGCACCCCGAAGTCGCCGTCGACCCGCGAAGTGGAGGTGCTGTTTTCCAAGGGCAACAAGACCGCCGACATGGTCATTGAACGGGCCGCCTACCGCTTCCGGGAGTATGGCCCCGTGCTCGTGATCACCGACGACCACGCCGAGCGGGACACCGTGATCGGTTTCGGCGGGCTGGCTTCCAGTTGCGCGACGTTCATCGCGCAGGTCAACGGCGCCCTTGGTGAAACCGCAATCGATCTGGCCAACTACAATCGGCGGGAACGGGACCGTTTCCGGCGCGGGCTCTGAGGGCACCAGAAGGCTGGCCAGCCGCGTTCAAACCGGTAAACTCCCGGCGTGTTGTCGACCCAAATCCGCTGCCTTGGCCTGCTGTTGCTCGGCCTGCTGGCTCAACCGCACGCCTCGGCTTTGGGCTTGCCGGCTGATTTTGAACCCGAGGTCGCCGCCTTCGAAATCGCCGACAAGTCATCGCCACCACCCGCGGCACCAATCCTGTTCACCGGTTCTTCGACGATTACCGGATGGAAGTCCCTTGCCGCGGATTTCCACGACCTTCCAGTCCTGAATCGCGGTTTCGGCGGCTCGCGCTACTCCGACCTCCTAGCACATCTTGACCGCGCCATCCTGCGCTACCGACCGGCCGCCGTCGTCCTGTATTCCGGGGACAACGACTTGGCCGAGGGGTGGGCGGTTTCCGCCGTGCTGGGCGATTTCACGAATGTCGTGAACCGTATCCGGCGCGACCTCCCTGCCGTGCCAATTCTTGCAGTCTCCATCAAGCCCAGCCCCGCCCGCCTTCGGTTGATCGATATGCAACGCCAGTTTAACGAGGGAGCTCGCCGATTCTGCGCAACCGGCACCAACGTGTATTTCCTGGACGTGTTTTCCGCCATGCTGGACCAGACCGGACAACCCCGCATTGAGTTGTTCGGGCCGGACCGCTTGCACATGAACGCCACCGGCTACGCCCTCTGGCGGGATCTCATCAACGCCGAGTTCGACCGGTGGGGATTGGCCCGGCGCGCCTCGGTCCGTGTGCTGCCATTGCTTGCCGGACTGCTGGTCGCGGCGCTCGTCGCCGGGATCCTTTGGCGGCGCCGCCCACGTTCCTCGGGCACCTCTGTCGAATGAAGACAAAATGGCTGATCCCGCTTGCCTTGGGCGTCGCCCTGCTCTGGCTCAACCGGCCGGGCCGCAATCAGGCGGTGCGCCTGCCCACCGGCAACATCCCGATGCCGGCCTGGTCGATGCGGGACCTCGACGGGCGAGACGTGGCCGCCACCAACTTCGCGGGCAAGGTGCTGATCCTGAATTTCTGGGCGACTTGGTGTCCGCCCTGCCTCGCGGAGATTCCCGACCTGAAGGCGTTCCATGCCGCCCACGAGGCGCAGGGAGTTGTCGTGCTGGGCGCAGCCATCGATGAGGACGGTGCGGCCAAGGTGAAACCGTTCACCGAACGAAACCGGATCAACTACCCCGTCTTGTTGGCCGACTTGGCAGTGCAAGACCAATTCGGCGGCGTCAGCGGAGTCCCGACCACGTTCATCGTCGATCGGGCCGGCCGGATGGTGGCCCGTTACCTTGGGCCGCTCACAGAGGCGGAATTGAAACAGGCCATTGCCCCACTGCTCGCGCCGACCGCTACTCCGCAGCGCTGACGGGTGCCGCCTCGGCTTCCTTCTCCGGCAGGAACAGCGCGAGCAGCGTGGCCGGAATGAACAGCATCGCCGCGTAAAGCAGCGCATGCCGGTAGTCGTTCAGCTTGGTGAACAAACCGAAGTAAACGGTGCCGGCTGCCGCCGCAATGCGCCCGAAGTTGTAGCAAAATCCGGCACCGGTGGTGCGCAGCAGCGTCGGGAACAACGGCGGCAGGCACATGGTGAACAGGCCAAAGACACCCTGGCACACGCCGATGGCCACGAGCCACACGCGCAACGCCTCGTAACTCCAGGTCTGCGAATACGCCGCCGCCATGCACACAAAGTAGGCGGCCAGCATCGACACCATGGCGCGGCGATAGCCAAACAGGTGCGCCAGCCAACCCGCGAGGAAGTTGCCCGCAATGGAGCCCGCCATGACGAGGAACAGCGCCACCGTGGCATGCGACTGCCGCGCGGCCGGTTCCAGCGACGCCACTTCGGGCAGCGAACGCAGGTGCGTCTGGTGCCAGAACATGAACGTCCAGTGCGCTGTCAGTGACACCCCGCAAATCGCCAGGACGCGCCAAGTCGTGGAGGCCACCGGCTTCCGGAACAGCGCACCCACGCCGGGAATTTCACCGCTCTTGGCCCGCGCCTGGTGCCACTCTTCCGGTTCCGGGACGGCCCGGCGAATCCAGAGCACCACCAGCGCCGGCAGGATGCCAACGAGGAACACTGCCCGATACGGCTGGGACTTCAGCGCCCACCCGGCGACACAGGCCAGCACCACCCCGACATTCACCCCCGTCTGCAAGACCGCCGCGATCCAAGGACGCCATTTGCGCGGCCAAGTCTCGGAGAGGAGCGAGGCCCCGACGGCCCATTCCCCGCCGATGCCCAACGCCGCCAGGAACCGGCAAATCAAGAGCTGCCACCAAGTCTGGGCGAAAAACGAAAGGCCGGTGAACCCGGCGTAAGCAAGGATCGTGAGGCACAACGCCCGGCTGCGGCCAATCTTGTCGCCGATCCGGCCGAAGAAGCCGCCGCCCAAGGCCCATCCCACAAGGAAGGCCGCCTGAATAATCGACGCGCGGTTGTCCACCTCCGCCTTGTGTTCCGCGACCGTCAGCGAAAGCCGCATTAGCTCCGCCACAAAAGGCACCGCCACCAGCGTGTAAAGGTGCATGTCCAAGCCGTCGAACATCCAACCCAGCCAGGCGGCCAGGCCGGAGCGGCGTTGTTCCGGCGAGAGGTCGCGGAGACGGGTGGCCGGGATTGGAGTGGAACTGGTCATGCGGTGGAGCCCGCGCATTTAGCGGGCGCACTCCGCGGAGAACAAACCCTTTCTCCAGCCGCAGCGGGTGAAAGCAGAGTCCGACCAACTCCAGGGCGGCCCCTGTGGACCAACGGCGCCAGACTTTCTTTGGTTCCCACTCCGCGCTTTGGGCGCAAATGCGCGAACTTCCGCCGGCCGTTGGAAAAAAGACTTTGCAAACGCCGGGGGGTTCCCCATTTTCCGCCCGCTTTTTGGTTCGGGGCGTAGCGTAGCATGGCTAGCGCGCCTGGTTCGGGTCCAGGAGGTCGTGAGTTCAAATCTCACCGCCCCGACCATTTGCAAACCGCCGGGTGAGCGGTGAAATCATCCCATCCGTGCGCACGTGGCGGAATTGGCAGACGCGCTACTTTGAGGTGGTAGTGCCGTAAGGCGTGCAGGTTCAAGTCCTGCCGTGCGCACCAATTTCAGACCGGCTCCCCTGAGGAGCCGGTTTCTTTTTTCCCCGGGGCCTAATCTTCCGAGTCTTCACCCGGTTCGGTGGGCGTCTGGGTTCCCGTCGCCTTCGCGATGGCCTGCCGAAGTTCATGCCGGAAGGTGTAGCGGTGGGTCGGGGTGAGCAGCAGGCGCCGCCGCAGGCCCGAGAGGCGATGCACCACTAGGCCGCGATGGGAAACATCCCAGGAATTGGCCCAAGATTCCGTCTTCAGCCAGTTGCTTTCCCGCTTGGGCGTGCCAACCCGCCGGATGTCCGAATAGGGGAACCGCCGCAGGGTTAGCCCGAAGAGTTTGATGCGCAGTGAAGTCCGCCCAATGGCGTAGTCAACCTGACCGCGCAGCCACAGCAGCACCGCCAAAAACAGCACGATACCGGCACCCAGCGCGAGGGGTAGCATCAACTTGGGGGGCACGGTCGGAGTGCAACCGACCTCGGCCCGGCCTTCAAGGTGAAAGCCGGCTTACTGCGGAAGCGGCGGCGGCACCGGGGCCGGCCGGGTCCGTGGCACGGGCACGACCGGGTTGGCTCCGGGAACTGGCGAGTAACCGCCCGCCGGCGCGATTGGGGTCGGCACCGTCGGATCAACTCCACCCGTGATCACCGAACCCCGGCCGCGAACTTCGGTCAGCCCGGAGTCCACCGGCTGGGCCGCGCCGCCGCCGGTGATGACCCCGGAGCCGGCGCCCCGTTGCCCGATGATCGTCGCGCCGCCCCCACCAGCGCCGCCGGGAGGCGGGGCCACGCTGGGACGCGCCCCGGGAGTCGGAATGTTGCCGCCCGGCGCAGTGCCCACGGTGGGCTTCATCCCGTTGTCCTTGAAGTTCAGGGTGGCCTCATTGCCACCGTTCATCACGCGGACAGTTTCCTTCTTGGGATCGATGGCGACAATCTGGAAGCCTTCGAATTCCTCGCCCTCGCTGGCGGTGACGTAATCCGGCCCTTTGGCCCCGGGCCGGTTGACGACCAGGTAAACCTTCTTCACGCCCTTCAGCAGCGAAAAGCCGGTCACGAAGATGGGCAACGCCACCGGCGGGTTGCTCACCACCACCGGCACATCGGGGGCAGGCGGAGGAGGAGGTTTGATAGCGAAGGCATTCCGCAGGACCAGCCGGCGGTAAGGGTTGCCGCTGTCGGGCGTGGCCGGCGCGGTCGCGGGCGCCTTGGCCAGCATTTCGGCGGCTTCAGCTTCGAGCGCCGCATCGTCTACCACAGCGGCAGGCGGCGTTGCGGCCGGGTTTTCCGCCGAGCGGACCGGCGTGAAAATCAGGCTGGCCACGCAGAGCGCCACCGGCATTCCGAAGCTCAATTTCACGGGCGGACCGTATCGCATGGAGGGATGAACACCAGCCGGAAGGAATGGTTGCCGGCCAACCGCGGATCGTGCCAGATGTGGCCGCCGATTGGTCGCACCGGCGGAGTCAGTTTCCGTTCATGGCCCGTAGGGCAACGATCATTTCTTTGGGCTTTGAGCTTTCGGCCCGGCACTTCACCCTGACTCCATGAGTTCACCCGCCGTCCCTGCTGGCAGCGCCGAAAAGTGGCCGCCACAGGTCAAGTTCATCGTCGGCAACGAGGCCTGCGAGCGCTACAGCTTCTACGGAATGAAGGGTATTCTCGCCGGTTACATCACCGGCGAAGTGATCCGGGGCGGCCTCGGTCTGACGAAGGACACGGCTACGCTGTGGATCCACCTGTTCATCATGGCCAACTACTTCACGCCGCTCTTCGGGGCCTACGTGTCGGACCGGCTGTGGGGCCGCTACAAAACGATACTGTGGATCTCCCTGTCCTACTGCCTGGGGCACGGAGTGCTGGCGATGAGCGAGTTCACGGACAGCCTCCAGACCCGGACGTGGCTGCTCTGGGCGGGCTTGGCGCTGATTGCGTTCGGTGCCGGCGGCATCAAGCCGTGCGTCTCGGCGTTCATGGGCGACCAATTCCGCGAAGGCCAGTCGCGCCTCTACCAGAAGGCTTACGCCGCCTTCTATTTTTCGATCAACTTCGGCTCGTTCTTCTCCTTCCTGACGATTCCCTTCATCGCCAAGAAAGCCGGCTACGGCTGGGCCTTCGGAGTTCCGGGAATCCTGATGGCCGTCGCCACGTTCATCCTTTGGCTCGGGCGCGACCGCTACACCAAGGTGCCCCCGGCAAGGGAGACGCGCGCGGCCGGATTTTTCCCGGTCTTCTTCGCGGCCCTGGCCAACCGCCAGGCCGGCCGGCCATTTTGGGACGGTGCCCGGGTCAAATTCTCCGCCGAGGAAGTCAGCGCCGCCCAATCCGTCCTGCCCGTGCTGAGCATCTTCGTGCTGATCCCGCCGTTCTGGGCCATGTTCGACCAGCACTCGTCCACCTGGATTCTCCAGGCCAAGGACATGATCGCCTTCAAGGTGACCGAAAATTATTCCATCGGCGGCGAGGAAATGCAGTCGCTCAACCCCTTGCTGGTCATGATCCTGGTGCCCCTGCTGACGGGCGTGCTTTATCCCCTGTGCGGCCGTTGGGTTACGCCGCTAAGGCGCATCGGCCTGGGCATGTTCGTGGCCGGAAGCTCCTATGTGGCGGTGGCCTGGCTGCAGCAACGCATCGCGGGCGGCGAGAAAATCAGCGTGCTCTGGCAGACGTTGCCCTACGTCATCCTGACCACGGCCGAAGTGCTGGTCTCCACCACCGGGCTCGAGTTTGCCTACACCCAGGCCGCCAAATCCATGAAGAGCCTCATCACCAGCTTCTGGCTACTCACCGTGGCAGCCGGCAACGGGCTGGTCGCGCTGATCACCCAGTTCGGGGGCGGTCACGGGGCGAGCGACTCGTCCATCACTCCCGGCCGCTTCCTGCTTTATGCGGGGATGACCTTCGCCGTCTCCCTGATCTTCGTCGTGGTCGCCAGTTTCTACCGCTATCGCGACACCCCGGCGGCACCGGCCAAAGCCTGACTGAAACTTTTCAACCTCCAACCCACTCCTCTCAGCCATGTATCGCGTCAAAGGTGCCGACCAGAAGGAATACGGCCCCATCTCCGCCGAACAGGTCGGCCAATGGATTCAGGAGAACCGCCTGAACCGGTTCTCGCTCGTGGAGCGCGACGGTGAGCCGGGCTGGAAGCCCCTGGAACAGTTCCCGGAGTTTGCCGGCTTGCTCGGCGCGGCGACATCGGCCGCACCCGGCGGTGGCGGCTGGCCAGGCGCGCCGGCGGATCCGCAGGCCGTTGCCCGCCAACTCAAGGCGCCAGCGCTGCTGCTGATCTTCTTCGCCGTCGCCGGCATCGTCTTTGCGATCTCCGGACTTTTCCTGAAGCAGTTCTGGGTGGACGCGATGATTCGCGGAATCGAGCAGATGAACCTGCCCATCGACGCCAATGCGCGCGCCCAGTTGGATGCGGCCCGCAACGCCGGCATCGGCGTCATGGATGTCGGCCAGGTCATCTTCGGGGCCGCGATGAACGTGGTGATGCTCCTCGGAGCACTCAAGCTGATGAAGGTCCAGTCATGGGGCTTCTCCCTCGCCGCGGCGATCCTGGTGATGTTGCCCTGCGGCAGTTGCTGCTGCTGCCTCGGCATCCCGCTGGGCATCTGGATCATCGTCCTGCTGAACAAACCCGAGGTGAAGGCCGCCTTCCGCTGAACCGTGGACTCCGCGACGACCAAGCCACCGCCCCCGCTCACCCCAGCCCCGGTCTTCCGCGGCTGGGCCAGCTGGGGGTGGCTGGCCGGTCCGCTGCTGGTGGCCGGCCTGTTCGTCCTCTGGCGTTTTGAACCCGCCGGCCAATTCTTCTTTCCCCGCTGCTGGCTCTACCAGACCACAGGCCTGCAATGCCCCGGGTGCGGCACCACCCGCGCCCTGCACGCCCTGCTCCACGGCGACGTGGCGGGGGCGCTGCGCCTCAACGGCCTAGCCGTCGCCGGTCTCGTCCTCGGAGGCTGGTTTGCCCTGCGCTGGGGTTGGGCCTGGCGCACCGGCCGCTGGTGGCGCAATCCCTTCGCCCACCCCTACATGATTGCGGCGTTGGGCGGCCTCACCATCGGCTTCGGCATTGCCCGAAACCTTTCCTGGTAGCTTCACGACGAAGTCCCGCTGGCCGGGATTGGACTCGCCGGCCACGCCCGCCTCGCCCAACCTCAGTGGATGTTCCCCCGCTGGTTCCTGCGGTTTGGCCTGGCCATCCTGATTTCGAGCGCCGCCCATGCCGCGCCGGTGTTGTCCTGGACCAATACGTTGCTGACCGTCCGCGATCCGCGCCTGCCGGGCGGCAAGCTCGAGGTCTGGTATCTGGAAGCCTTCTGCCGCGCCGGCGGCCACGCCCGGAAGTGGGACCAGACCCGCGTGCAACACCAGACCACCCTGACCTTCGCGGCCCCGGATGGATCGGAACTGCGCTTCCGCACGCTCGTGGAAACCAACGTGGAAGTGCTTCACGAAGTCCGCGCCGGCGAAGACGGCCTCGACCTGACCTTTCTCCTGACCAACCGCGGGACCACCCCGTGGGACATCCAATGGTTCCAGCCCGCCTGCGTCCGGGTGGCCGAATTCACCGGCCGCGACCAGCAGGGTTACCTCGACCGGAGTTTTGTGTTCACGGAAAGTGGGCTCACGTCGCTCAGCCGGATGCAGCGGACCACCAACGCGCTTTACCTCGGCGGCCAGGTTTACCTTCCCGCGGGCATCCGGGAGGTCGACGCCAATCCGCGTCCCGTGGCCCGCAACCGCGTGACCAACGGCCTGATCGGCTGCTTCTCCGGAGACGACCGCTGGCTGCTGGCCATCGCCAGCGACCGGACCTTCGAGCTGTTCGAGGGCGTCTATGTCTGCCTGCACAGTGACCCGTTGATCGACGGTTTGAAACCCGACGAAACCAAACGCCTTCGCCAACGGATTTACCTCCTGCCGAACGATCCCGCCGCCTTGGTCCGCCGCTATCAGGCGGACTTTCCTGAGTTGAGTGATCCGCCTCCACCGCCCAAGTGAGCGTTTGGCAGAGCAGTTCCGTGACCTAGTGTTCGGAGGATGATCGCCAACCCGCCGGAGCCCCTGCCCTACAGCCGACCGGATTGGGCCACCGTAATCCTGATCGCCTCACTGCCATGATCGCCTCCGTCTTCGACACCAAACCTTACGACCGACAGTTTCTCGAGGCGTCGACCGAAGCTGCGCCGATCACTTGGCGGTTCCACGATTTCCGGCTCACCACCGAAACGGCGGACGCCGCGCGAGGTGCGATGGCCGTGTGTGTGTTCGTGAACGACCGGCTCGACGATGCCTGCGTCCGCCGGCTCGCGGAGCTGGGCGTGCGCCACGTCGCCCTGCGCTGCGCCGGCTTCAACAACGTGGACCTTACCGCCGCCCGCGCCGCCGGTCTGTCCGTCACCCGGGTGCCGGCCTATTCGCCACACGCGGTGGCGGAGCACGCCATTGCCTTACTGCTGACGCTCAACCGCAAGATTCACCGGGCCTACAACCGGGTGCGGGAACACAACTTCTCGCTGACCGGCCTCACCGGTTTTGACCTCTTCGGCAAGACGGTCGGCATCGTTGGCACGGGCCGCATCGGTCGGATTGCCGCGCAGATTTTCCGGGGCTTCGGCTGCCAGGTCCTGGCCTACGACCCCTTCCCGGCCAGCGAATGGGCGGCCGAAAACAGCGTCCGCTACTCGTCCCTTGCCGAGCTTCTGGCCGCCAGCGACGTCGTGTCCCTGCACCTGCCCCTGACGCCGGAATCGCATCACCTGCTGAATCGCGCCACGCTCGCCGCGATGAAGCCCGGCGCCTTCCTGCTCAACACCAGCCGGGGTAAGCTGGTGGACACCACGGCACTGCTCGAAGCCTTGAAGTCCGGGCATCTCGGCGGCGTGGCCCTCGACGTTTACGAGGAGGAGGAAGGCGTGTTCTTTGAGGACTTGTCCGCGCAGGTGCTGCCGGACGACGAACTGAACCTGCTGCTCACCTTTCCCAATGTGCTGGTCACCGCGCACCAAGCGTTCCTGACCCGCGAGGCGCTCCACGAGATCGCCCGGGTCACCACGGAAAACCTGATCCGCGCCGCCACCGGCCAACCGCTGCTGCCGGACACCCAACTGGCCTAGGACGCCAACGCGACTGAAAGACAGGGCGCCACGCGACTGGCCGGGAGTGCCACCGGCGAAGTTGAAAATCAGTCGCGGCGAGCCTTCCTCGAAACCGTCAGCAATCCAGCCAGACCGACCCCCATGAGGGCAACCGTGGCGGGTTCCGGCACCGGCACGACGGTGAACGATTGCACCACCACGTCGAAGGCGATGGCCGAAGTGGCCATTCCGCCGATGCCGCCGCCAAATGGACCGCCGCCCACATATTGGCTGCTCGACTGGTCGAACGTGATTTTGGAGCCCGGGCCGACTGGGAACGCGAAATCCCAGTCGGTCAGCTTCGCCCCTGCGCCGAACAACCCGAGGTCTTCGCTCACCAACAGGATGTCGGTCTTCTGGAAGAACGAACTGGGCGGAATCATGCTGCCTGGCATGACGGGATCGACCTGATTGATGATCCGTTGCAGGACAATGCCATCCACGGGTTTGGCCAGGCCAAAGACCGAAGCGTCGTTGAGCAGGGTGACTTGGTAATCACTCAGCTTGGCGGACGAAAAGGTCGGCCCGAAAAGCGGTCCCGGCGAGAACGGCCCGTTGTTCACGCCCGGGCCGCTGGACGGCGTCCGGTCGGTGAAGGCGCCGAAGCCAAAATGGACGGTCTCAATCTCGGCGCCGGTGGCCGGGAGGAACGCGGAAACGCTCAGGAGCGCGGCGGCAGCATGACGTTTCATGGGCGAGGCGGTCTGTTGGGGTGTAGCAATTAGAACGTGGAACCCCGCGAAGGAAATCCAGCAGTTGAACACGGTCAAGGGTTGAGCTTTCCACAGTTCACGTTTGCCCCCCGCCGCCCAACCCACGTAAGTAAGCCCGGTAGACACGCCCCATGAACCGCCTCCTCCGAATCCTCCCTCGCATCCGCTGGCTGGCCGGCTGCCTGGCGCTGTTCCTGTTCACCCCGGCCGCCATGGCCAAGATCCAGTTCGACGTCTTCGCCGGCTTCGGTGACGCGGGCACCGGCCATGTCCGCACGGGCGGCTGGTTTCCCATCGGGTTCGAGGTCATGAACGACGGTCCGAGCTTCGATGCCGTCATTGAGGTCACCTCGGGGCAGCTTTCCGGCCAGACGCTGCGGGTGCCGGTCGAACTCCCGACCAATACCCGCAAACGCCTCGTGATCCCGGCCTTCTCCACGGCGAGTTCGGTGATGCTCCTCGACGCGCGTCTCCTCGAAACCAGTGGCAAAGTCCGCGCCGAATCCGGTCAACTGCGCCTCAACTTGGCGACCTGGGAAATGCCCATGCTCGGCGCCCTGCCGGCAACCCATGCCGGGCTGCCCTCGCTGCCGACTGACCGCCAGCGCCGGAGCGACTACCAACCGGTCGTCGCGCGGCTCCAACCGGAGTTCCTGCCGGACAACCCGATCGCGCTGGAGGGTCTGAACGCGCTCTACCTGAACTCCCAGCGCGCCTTGGAACTAAAGGAACCCCAGGCGAGCGCGCTGCTCGCGTGGGTGTTTGCCGGCGGCCACCTGATCGTGGCGGTCGACCAACCGGCCGATTTCGCCTCGGCCCCCTGGCTGCGCGGCATCCTGCCGGCCGAGGCAGGTGGAATCGACAACCGCCCCGCGGGCGACGTGCTCTTCCAGTGGACCGCCATGAATGACTTCCGCCCGCGCCACGGCTTTGAGGCGCCGACGTCCGGATTGGAAACCCACCAGCAGGGCGATGACGGCAAGCCGGACCAACCCGAGGACGAGGCCCGTAACCCCTACCGTCAACTCGCCCTCGACACCGCATTCAGCGCCGCTCAGCTCCCGGTCGTCAGCCTCCGCAACCGCGACGGCACGCAATTCATCGGCAATCCCGCCTCGCCACTCGCCGTTACGGCGTCCCGCGGCCGCGGCCTGGTCACGTTGCTGGCGGTGAATCCAGAGCGGGAGCCGTTCAAGTCGTGGAAGCTCCGCCCGTGGTTCTTCGCCAAACTGGTGGGGGTTTCGCCGACCTTGCTCCGGAATGACGAACTCACGTTGTGGGGCGGCCGCGGGCTGGACTCCGTCTTCGGCGCGATGATCGAGACCAAGCAGATCCGCAAACTACCCGTCGGTTTCCTGCTGCTGTTGCTGCTGGTCTACCTCGTGGTGATCGGGCCGTTTGACCGTTGGTGGCTGAAGAAGATCAACCGGCCAATGCTGACTTGGATCACCTTCCCCAGCTACGTCGCCCTGTTCTCGCTGCTGATCTATTTCATCGGCTTCAAGCTGCGATCCGGCCAGCGCGAATGGAACGAACTGCACCTGGTGGACGTCATCCCGCAGGGTTCCGGCTCCCAGGTTGCGCTCCGCGGCCACACCTATGGCAGCATCTATTCGCCGGCCAACGACTCCTATCCGTTGGCGACCAAGACCCCGTTGGCGGCGGTCCGGGCCGAGTTCGGCAACCTGAACACCGCGTCCATTGACAGCGGCCGGGTCGCGGTGCGCGTCAAGCCCACCGGGGTTGAGGCGGACATCTTCGTGCCGGTCTGGACGAGTCAACTAAACGTCGTGGAATGGCTCGACTTCGACGCTCCGCCGCTCACCGCGGTGAGCGCGCCGGACGGCCAAGCTGGCGTCCTGCGGGTCGTTAACCAGACCCAGCATCGCTTCCAGTCCGTCTGGGTCGTGGACGACAAAGGCTACGTCCATCTCTGGGGTGAACTCGCCGCCGGTGCGACCGCCGAAAAATCGTTGGCCCGGGCGGCAGGGCAGCTGCCCCTCCAGAACTTCACGGCCGGACGCAACGCCGATTTCCAGACCGCCGTCTCCCGGCGCGAATCCGCCTTCGGCAGCAACGAGCGCGCCCACATTGACGACTGGGCCGGCGCCTCGGTGGCGGCCTCGTTCGGCTCCTACCTGTCGCTGAACAACGGCGAGTCCCGCGACTTCGTCTGGCCCAACGGCCTCGACCTGACCGGTCTCGTGCGCCGCGGGGACATCGTGGTGCTGGCCTGGGTTCCCGACGCCTCTCTGATCGCCCCGCTCAACCAGTTTGAAGTCACCCACCAGAAGAAGGGCACGCTGCTCCGCCTCGTGATTCCCGCCCGCTGAACCGCGCCCCAATTCGCACCTCGAACTTCGCCACCCGAAACTTCCATGACTCCTCCCGCCCTTCCCGCCGTGCAGACCCGCGACCTCAGCCGGGTGTATGGCAACATGGTCGCGCTCAGCTCCCTCAACCTCACGGTGGAAAAGGGGGACCTCTTCGGCTTCATCGGCTCCAACGGCGCCGGGAAGACGACCACGCTCCGCATCCTCGCCACGTTCCTCACGCCGTCCAGCGGCACGGCGGAAGTGCTGGGGCACGATGTCGTCCGCGACGCAGACCGCGTCCGGCACCTCATCGGTTACATGCCCGACTTCTTCGGCGTGTATAAGGACATGGAGGTGACCGAATACCTCGATTTCTTCGGCGCCTGCTACAAGATCCCCGCCTCCCAGCGCGAGAAGACCATCACCGACGTGCTGGAACTCGTCGGCCTCAGCGAAAAGCGCGGCGCCCTGATCGGCGCCCTCAGCCGCGGCATGCAACAGCGCCTCGGGCTGGCCCGGGTGCTGATCCACGACCCGCAACTCCTGCTGCTCGACGAACCGGCGTCCGGCCTCGATCCCCGGGCGCGCATCGAGATGATGGCGATCCTCCAGGAACTCCAGCGGATGGGCAAAACGATCATCATCTCGTCGCACATCCTCTCCGAGCTCCAGTCGCTCTGCAACCGCTGCTGCATCATCGAGAAGGGCAAACTCATCTACAGCGGCCCGATCAAGGGCGTGAAGTCCGAGCTCAGCGACGCCCACGCTTGGTGGGTCCGCGTGGTCGGTTCCTCGGTGCAAGCCCGGGAGCTCCTGACGGCGCGTCCCGAGGTGGCCCGGGTCGAGTTGGTGGATGAACGCCTCAAGGTGGTCCTGAACGACCTCAACGGCGACGGCAGCTTCATCGCCGACACGCTCGTCCCCGCCGGCGTGAAACTGCTTGAACTCCGCGAGGACGAAATCGGCCTCGAGGAAGTGTTCCTCCGGGTCACCAAGGGCGAGACGCAGTAGTCCGCGTCCACCACCAAGGGCATGTCCGGCCCGCATCCACAACTCCATCGGTGAACGCCGTCCTCCAACGCGAGCTGATCGTCCAAGCACGGTCGCAAAGCACGACTTGGCTTCGCCTCCTGGCTGGCGGATTGGCGGTTCTTGGGTTCTATCTTGGGTCCAGCGCCATCGGCATGTTTGGTCGGTCTGGTGGCAATGAGCTGTTCATGCTGCTCCATGGGGCCACCTGCTTGTTCGCAATGCTATTGTGCCCTTTGCTGACTGCGGATTCATTTCTGTCCGAACGCAAGGAAGGCACGCTACCCCTGCTATTTCTGACCCCGTTGTCGGCCTACGATATCGTCGCCGGAAAATTTCTGTCGCACCTGCTCCGTGCCGGATCATTGTGGTTGGCAGCCTTGCCGGTCCTGCTCTTCCCGCTGTTGCTGGGTGGTGTCGAGGCTCGGCTGGCCTTGGGAATGTTCCTGCTTGAGAGCGTTCTCGTGGTGCTCTCTCTCGTGATCGGCCTTGCGGTTTCGGCCAGTGCAGAAACCACCCTTGGCGTTGTTTTCACGAGTTACTTGGTGCTGGGGCTGCTGGCGCTGTTCGGGAGCTTACCACTTGAGGGGGCACTCAATTTGCTGCCGACCGTCACTGGCCTTTCAATTGCCGGACTGGTGCTAACTGGGTTGGCGGTGCTGGCGCTGGCGGCTTTGTTTTTTTGGGCGGCCTTCAGTTCGGCCGCTACCCAGATTCGCGAATGTTGGCGCCGGACGGAATATGCCTCGGACCCGCCGCCGGCCCTGGATGCCCATGTGGTGCCGGCCTATCAGCCAACTTGGTATGAACGCGCAGTGGAACGCCGCCAGCGCCGCGGCACTCCTGGCGAGGCTCCAAAAGCGCAACGGGCAATAGCGGCCGCCCCTGAAAATCTGCCGTGCCCTCCCGTCGTCGCAGCGAGCCGGCCACGCTGGATTCATCGAGGCCGGCCGGCGTTGGATTGGCTGTGGGCCCGGAGAGGCTTGGTTCCTGGTTTAGCCACCGTTCATGCGGTGTTGGTGGGATTCCTGTCACTCCTGACCTTCGGCGATGAGTTTCGCCCAGGACCGGGCTGGGGCATCGCCACCCTCCAACTCCTGATCGCCTGCTTTCCGTCGGCTCAGGCGCTCCGCCGCGAACGACAATCCGGCGCCTTGGAACTGCTGCTCATCACGCCGCTGCGCCCGAAGGACTTTCTGCTCAGCCACTGCCGGTGGATTGGGCAACTGTGCGGTCCGGGAGCCGCGATCTACGCCGCCTTTGTTGTCGGCACGGGGGTTGTGACCGGAAAATGGCATGGATTGCCGGCGCTGATTTGGTGTGTGGCCTGCTTGGTGGCGCTGCCGGTCATCGGATTTTGGCTCAGCCTTTTGACCCGCAGCATTGTGGTCAGTCTTGTGGCGCTCATCGTTTCCACCTTGATTCTTCCCTTCTGGACCGTGGGTATCATCGCGTTTTTGCTGGATTTGGGCGACCTCGCATGGCTGACGCCGGCGTCGGTGCCAGTATTGGTCGGCCTGTTGGCGTGGCCGGCTTGGCGGTGGTCACTGAGTTGGCTCCGGCGACGCACCTTTCCGGGCCAACGCGCCGCAGCGGTCTCCCCATGAACGCCGTCCTCCAGCGGGAATTAGTCGTGCAGGCGCGCCAGCGGCGGACCTACTGGTTCCGCTTCCTGACGGGCTTGGCGCTCGCGCTCGCGCTGGGGATGCAGCTCATTTCCCTCGGCGACTTGGCCCGCGCGATGGGCCTGTGGCGGGCCGGCCCGACTGGCGCGGAACTCTTCGCCACGGTCCACACGATCATCAGTGTCCTGCTGCTGTTCACCGCGCCACTGATCGCCGCGGACAGCATCGCCCGGGAGCGGCGGGAAGGCACCTTGGGCCTGCTCGCGCTCACGCCGCTGCGGCCCTCGGAAATCGTCATTGGCAAGGTGGGCGCACACGTCATCCGGCTGTTCTCCCTCTGGTTGGTGAGCGTGCCGGTGCTGATGATCCCCGTGCTCATGGGTGGAGTGAACTGGGTGGACGTGAAGTGCGCCCTCGCCATCGAATTGTCCGTGCTGTGCGGCGGACTGGGGGCGGGCCTGATCGCCACGAGCGTCGCCAAACGCTGGAACGTCGCCGCTGTCCTGGCCCTCGGGCTGACCCTGTTGTTCGGGCAATTCATCGCTACCACGGCGGGGCTGACCGTTTACCTTCAAGGCCCGTCACTATTGCGAAGCATGGATGGGGTGCCTTGGCTGGGAATTCTGGCGGCAGCTTCCGGGTATCCGTGGGCAGTGGCCACCGGACTCGCCAACGGAGGCTTCGGTCCCACGTTCTCGACGCCCGCACAGTGGCCCGCGGGAGTGCCCGATATCATTCTCATTGGCGCCGTGCTCGCGACCGCCACGATCCTGCTCCTCTCGGTTTTGGTGGCGGGCTGGCGAGTTCAGCGGGTGCTGCGGATCGAGGCTGCGGGCATTCCGGACCGGTCCGCCTTGCGGGCGACCGCCGGCGGCCGGCGCCTGTTTGGCCGTGTGCGGGAATATCAGCGGCGCCGTTGGCTGTTTGAGAACCCCGCCCGCTGGCTGTTTGCCTACGCGAATTTCGCCGGCCTGATTCGCTGGGGCTGGGGCGCCTTCGTGGTGCTAACCGGCGCGCTGGCCCTCGTGGTCGGCGGCCCCGGCGAAGGCAGCGACTGGAGCGTGCTCGTGGCGGCCCAACCCATGCTGATGGCCATCGGCACCAGCCTGGCCGCAGCCGCGAGTTTCCGCCGGGAAATCGAGGAAGGAACCCTGGAACTGCTGCTGGTCACAGGCCTGCCCGCCCGGAAGCTGGTGGCCGGGCGCATCGGGCAGCTTTGGTCCGACTCGTGGCCGGCCGTGTTGCTCAGCGGTCTGATCCTGGCGGCGATGCTGATCGGCGGCAGCGCCAATGGATTCGCCGGCGACGCGCTGGTCCTGTGGTTCGCGGGCGCCGTGTCCGTGTTCGGCGCCGTGCCGATCGGCGTGCGTTACGCGGTCCGCCGGCTCAGTCCGCTGCACGGCTGGCTTTGGACGGTGCTCACCACGGGGTTCCCGGCGGTGCTGCTGGGCGGCGCGACCGCGATGATGTTCTGGGGCATCCGCCGCGGCGGCGACATGAGCGACGCCAACAGCCAAGCGTCGTTCGTCCTCGGCTTCGTGGTCACCCAGTTCGCGCTCGCCCGCACTTGGTTCTGGCTGGCGGCCAACGACCTGCACACCCGCCTGTTCATGCTCAAGCCGTTCCAGCGGCGCCCCAGGTAATCGCCGCATGTGGTCGATCATCCAGCGTGAACTCCGCGAGCAGGCCCGCCAGCCGGCGACGTATTGGCTGCGGCTGATCGGCGCGGTGCTGCTGCTGGTCCTGTTCTGGCTGGTCTGGAACTCCAACTTGGCCCGCGCCATCAACAACGGGCGGGGCTATTTCGTCGGCCTGAACCGGATCCTCTTCTTCACCCTCTGGCTGGTCGGCCCGGTGCTGACGGCCGACTGCCTGAGCCGCGAAAAGCGCGAGGGCACGCTGGGCCTCCTCTTTCTCACCCCGTTGCGCGCGCTGGACGTGGTGCTGGGCAAAGGGTTCGTGAACGCGCTGAAGGCCTTCGCCATGCTGTTGGCCGCGTTGCCGATCCTGATCATCCCGGTGCTGCTCGGCGGCGTGAGTTGGCCGGACGCGATCCGGATGTTCCTGCTGCACGGCGCGGCGCTCGGGCTGGCGCTGACCGCGGGCATGGTGGCGTCGTCATTCACTTCCACGTGGATCCGGGCGCGGCTGCTTTCGTTTGTCCTGGCCGTCGGGGCCGGGGTGCTGTTCCTGCTGCTGCATGTGACGATGACGACGTTCACCGTCTGGCTTTCGTCCACCGGCCCGGCGCAAATGGATTTCAGCCAGATGTTCGCCAACAACTTCCAGACCCTCTGGTTTCGCTACAGCGTCATCCTCCGCACGCCGGCCTATTTCTGGCGGGACTTCGGGCTCGTGACCGGCGGTTGGGCGTCCGTGCGGTTTGCCCTCGGGGTCTTCGGCGTGTCGCTGCTGCTGGTGCTGGCCGCGATCGGCGTCGCGACCCGGACGGTGAAGCACACCTGGCAGGCAGAACCGCCCTCGCCCGTGTGGCAACGGCGCATCTGCTTTTTCACGGACGTGCGCGTGTCCCGCGGCTGGTTCCGGGAGCGGATGCGCCGGCTGATGGACTTCAACCCGATCTGGTGGCGGCACACGTCCACCTGGTCGGCCCGGGTGACGACGCTCGGGTGGCTCGGCCTGACCATGATCCTGCTGACGGCGGCGTTCACCGGCTTCGGTACCGCGGCCGTGCGGGCCAACTGGGTGCTGGAAAAGCTGCTCCTCCTGGGCGTCGCGTTCAGTGCGGCCTCCAGTTTTCGCCAGGAACGGGAAACGGGCGCCATGGAACTGCTCCTGGTCACCGGGCTCGAACCGGCCCGGATGCTGCAAGGGCGGTTGCTCGCGTTGGCGGTGCAGTTCGGGCCGGCGGCGCTGCTGGTGTGGGGCATCCCGGTGACGGTGGCGTGGGCCGACCGATCCCCGGTTTACCTGCCGCCGCTGTGGTCGCTCGCGTGGATGGTGCCGACCGCGCTCATGGGACTCGCGCTGTCCCTGTCGCGGGTGAACTTCGTGGTCTCCTGCCTCATCGCGGCGAGTGCCCACCACGTCGTCGCGACCGCCAAGACGGTATTTGCCAGCCTGTTTCTGAAGGTCGAGGAGGTGAACCTCGGCAATCTCGCGCTGAGTCCGCAGTCGGCGACCGACTATTTCCTGCACGACTATCACTGGATCTTCGGCTCGCTCGAACTGGCGGTGATGTTTTTCGTCGCGAGGACTGCGTGGCGGCGCGCGGTGCGAAGTCTGGCGGAACGGACTTTCTTGGTCGCCGCGCCGCGGGCGCCGGCGCCCGAATCCGCCCACGCCCCACGGAAAGGAGGGTTGGCCGAATGACCCTCCTCCCCGTCGTCGCCCGCGAACTGCGGGTCGCCGCCCGGCGCGGTTCGTCGTATTGGGGACGTTCCCTCGCGGCGCTGGTCGCGATGGGCGTGTTCGCGTGGATCTTCCTCCTGGAACGCCACGCGGCGCCATCCCAGATCGGCCAGACCCTGTTCCGGGTCATCGCCGTGCTTGCCTACGTGTTCGCCGCGCTCACGGGCATCCTGTTCAGCGCCGACAGCATCAGCCGCGAGCGGCGGGAAGGCACGTTGGGTCTCCTCTTCCTCACGGACCTCCGCGGCGTGGATGTCGCCCTAGGCAAACTCACCGCCTCGTCCCTTGCCGCCGTGTATGGGCTGCTCGCCGTGCTACCCGTGCTGGGCGTGTGCGTGCTGCTGGGCGGCGTGACTGGGGCCGAATACGGCCGGGTGATGCTGGCACTCGTCTGCGCCTTGTTCACGTCGCTGGGTTTGGGCCTGCTGGCCTCCACCTGGGCACAGGACTCCATGCGGGCGGTCGCCTTGGCGATAGGGCTGACCGTGGCCTGGCAGATTGGCGCTCCCCTGATATTGGCTGTGGCCAGCCTGGTGCTTGAGCGCCTGGGGGGTGGATCGGCCGGGACCGGCGCTGATTCCGAGTTCCGGCTGGTCTGGTGGTTGACGCCCGGGACGGCGATGGGCGCCGCCTTCGAGGATTCCTATCGCAAGGAGGCGGGACTCTTTCGTGGGGCAGTTGCGGTGTGTGTGGGCCTTGGGCTCACCGCGGTGACCTTGGCCAGCCTGCGGCTGCCACGCCTGTGGCAGGTCCGCGAAGGCGGCCGGCATCTGGGCCTGGGCTCGTGGCTCAAACGGCTGCGATTCGGCACCGGCGACGGCTGGGCCCGCTTTCGCCGAACGGTCCTGGAGGTGCACCCGGTGGCCTGGCTGACGGGGCGGCATTGGCTGCGCCGCTGGTTGGTCTGGGCCTGGCTGGGCGGCGGCGCCGGCGTTTATGTGGGGTTGGCGCTGATTTCCGGCGACAACGATTGGTGGGAAGTTCCGCCACTCATGTTCTGCTCCTTCGCCGCGCACGCCCTGCTCAAGTTCTGGGTGGCCCTGGAAGCGCCGCGGCAGTTCTTCGCCGACCGCCGCAGCGGCGCCCTGGAATTGCTGCTCACCACCCCGACGGACAGCAGCGAGCTGGTCCGGGGGCGTCTACTGGCGCTGCGCCGGCAATTCCTCTGGCCGGCAATCGCGGTGGCGGCCGGCGATGTCCTCGTCCTGCTCCGGCAACTGGCCGAAAGCCCGAACGACGGCGACAACCCGACGTTTGCCCTTGTCTGCTTCATCCGCGTC
The DNA here is from genome assembly GCA_964602595.1 of uncultured Verrucomicrobiota bacterium. Lineage (GTDB taxonomy): Bacteria > Verrucomicrobiota > Verrucomicrobiia > Limisphaerales > UBA9464 > CAIWAH01. The sequence goes on from CAZRRO010000006.1 coordinate 175,344, forward strand.
GCCCTGCTGTTCCTGGACCTCCACGCCATCGCGTGGGTGGGCAACTGGCTTGGGCTGTCGGCCGAGGGCAATCGCAGCACGCTCTGGGTGGTGCTGCGGCTCCTGCTGCTCCCGTGGGCCGTTGCGCTGGTGTGCCTGATGTTTGCGGGTCTGCTCGCTCCGTGGAACTTCGGCAACGTGAACTGGGCCGTGGTTTCCCTGATCGGCTGGCTGGCCCTGAACGCGGGCAACAATCTCTTCTGGATACTCCGTGCCCGTAACGGCCTCCTCCTGCGGTTTCGGGAAACCGCCACGGGCCAGTTGCGCGCTCGGGCCAAGGCAGAGTAGGCAGCCTTGGCCGGAGCGCGTTTCCCATGGCCAAGGCCGGGGCGAGTTACCTAGCTTGCCGGCGCATGAAGCCCGTCTCGTTCTCCCGCGCCACGCTCTGGTTCCTGGCCGCCGGCTTCCTGCTGTCCGTCGGCTGCCGGCATGGGCCCGCGGCCTCTCTCCAACGCCGAATTGGCGAATCCGTGGTCTTCGTCGGCGAGGAACCGGCTCGCTTGGCAGAACGACCGCTGGCGCCGGCACCTCTGGTGGTGCGGAGTGCCTTCACGCCTGGTCCAGGGGTGGTCGAATACGTCGCCGGGCAGGACTATGCGGTGGATTTCTCGGCCGGCACGCTGCGGCGGCTGCCGGGTTCGCGCCTGCCGGATTTTCGGACCAACTCCCTGTTCGGGCAGGAGGACTTCGACCACTCGAAGTTCCCCGGCTTCGGCAACACCCGCTTCTTCGCCTTCGTGGACTACGCGTTTCGGCCCACCAACACATGGCCCGTCCAGCCCGCACAGGCCACCTTGTTGCCCAAGTCGGCGGCAAAATTGAAAGCTGGCGGCGAGTTCAGGCTGGTGGCCTTCGGCGACAGCATCACCGCCGGGGGCGAAGCGACCCGGCCGGAACTCATTTTCTGGAACCAGTGGGCTGCAGACTTGGGCAGAAAATATCCCGAGGCGCGCCTCACCGCGATCAACGGGGCCACCGGCGGCGACCCCACCGTGCAGGGACTCCAGCGGCTTCAGGCCAAGGTGCTCGACCAGCGCCCCGATCTCGTGCTGATCGGCTTCGGCATGAACGACCACAACAGGGGTGGGGTGCCGATCCCGCAGTTCGAGGCCAACCTGAAGGAGTTGATCGCCCGGATCCGCGCCGCCACCGACGCCGAAGTGGTGCTCTTCTCCGCGTTCCCGCCGAATCCGAAATGGAAGTTTGGCTCGCACCGGATGGAGCAATACGCCGCCGCCACCGAACGGGTCGCGCGGGACACCGGCGCCGCCTTCGCGGATGTTTTCAACAACTGGCAGGCCATCGCGAACCGCAAGAAACCGGAGGACCTGCTGGGCAACAACATCAACCATCCGAACGACTTCGGCCATTGGCTCTACTTCCGCGTGCTCGCGGACCTCGGACTGTGAACCCGCGCCGTTCCAGCCGAAATCCGCGGATCGGGCAGGACCGGTGCCCACGCGGCGCCACGAAACCTTCACCGCCGACTTTCGCCGTAACCGAAGCCGGGAGCGCCAGTCTCTCCCTTCGCAGTGGTGGCGGCTGAACGCATGGAAACGCCGGAACTTGATGTGACGGCGTGCCTCAGGCACGTCCGCGCCGGTGACGAGGCGGCGGCGCGGCAGTTGATCGTTCACCTGACGCCGCTCGTGACCAAGATCGTGCGTTCCCATCTGCCCCGCCGCACGAGCGAAGAGGATCTGATGCAGGCCGTATTCATCAAGGTGTTCACCCGGTTGGACCAGTTCCGGGGGGAGGTTCCCCTCGAGCACTGGGTTTCCCGGGTTGCCGTGAACACCTGCCTCAACGAGATCAGCCGGGAGAAGGTCCGGCCGGAACTACGGCACGCGGACCTTTCGGAAGACGAGGAGGCCGTTTTGCAAAACTTGGCGGCGAACACCGCCGATTTGCCCGCCGAACAGAGCGTGGCGTCGCGTGAGTTGGTGGAAAAGATGCTCGCGAAGCTGAATCCCGAGGATCGGCTGGTGATCACCCTGCTCCACCTGGAAGGTCGCAGCGTGGAGGAAGTCCGTGCCGCGACCGGTTGGAGCACGCCGCTGGTTAAAGTTCGGGCGTTCCGCGCCCGACTGAAGATGAAGAAGCACCTGGAACAACTGATGAAGGAGTCCCGCCCTTGAATGCGCCGCAAACTGCCCTGGAACGCCTGCTGAAGTCGGCCGCCGCGGCCCCGGCACGCGCCACGCGTCCCCTTCCGCTCGGCTTCGAGGGCCGGGTGCTCGCGGCGCTCCGCACCGGCGAGACCGACTCGGAGTTGGCCGCAATCATCGCCCTGTTCCGCCGGGGCCTGGCCTTCGCCTGCGGACTGACAGCCTTGGTGACCGCCATTTGCTGGCTCAGCCTCAATCAACCGGCCCAAAACCTCGCGGTCGAGGAATTCGCCCTGTCCGCCGACGCCATGAACCTCGCCCTCGCCCGATGAATCTGCTGACCCGAAAAGCCGCCCTGTTTTACCTCCTGGCCACCTTTGTCGTGGGCAGCGCGGCCGGCTTGGCGGTGGGCTATTCCGTGGATCGTCGGTCCAAGCCGCCCAAATTCGACCCGGCCGCCTTCAAGCAGAAGATCACCGCGGACCTCAGCCGTGATCTCGGCCTGACCGAGGCCCAGCGGAAGCAGCTGGAACCGATCATCGAGCAGAACATGGAGGAATTTGATGGCTGCCGGCGCGAAAACACCGAGCGGGTCCGCCAATCCATGCAGCGGGGCCGCGAGCGGATTGCCGCGATCCTCACGCCGGAGCAGCGGGCCAAGTTCGAGGAACTCGAACGGGAGCGGGAACGGAGGTTCCGCGAACGGGACGGCCACGGCGGTTCCCGGTCGGCCGGCAAATGATCGGCACCCCGGCTCAGATGCGGGGCGTTTCGTTCGTCGCCGGCCCGTTGGTGCAGGCCACACACTGAATTTCCGCCTCCAGCGGCACCTGCGGCCCGTGCAACAACTCCGCCATGGCCCGCTCGGGCTGCTCGCGGAGGGCCCGGGCAATGGCCGGGCCAGCCACCTGGGTGCGCCAGATTTGGCGCGCGGTCATGGCCAGTGAGGCGACCACGGCCGTCATCACGGCCAACACGGCCCACGCTTCCGGACTAAACACGGTGCGGATTCGGCGAAAATTCATCGGCCGTCGGACCCCGATCGACGTTTTTCGTTCAATCTTGGGATCGGCCAACCTCGTCCGTGCGGCCGGCGGGCCAAGGGTGATTTAACCGGGCTGAAACAACGGCTTTACACGTCCGCCGCACTTCCCATTCTCCCGCGCATGTCCGTTACGTCGGTTCCGGCGGCCGCTTCCGCGACCGCCCCGGCCGGTGCCTTTGCCTCGGTGGCAGGTTCCGGTTCCCCCTTGGATGAAGCCATCACGCGTTCGCAGGCTTTTCTGTTCTCCGAGCAGAAGCCCGAGGGCTACTGGATTGGTGAACTCATGGTCGATGTCACCCTCGTGGCGGACATGGTCGCGTTCTACCACTGGTGGGGAAAAGTGGACCGGGAATGGGAACGCAAGGCGGTCAATCACATGTTCGGGAAGCAGTTGCCCGACGGCGGCTGGAACATCTATCCCAACGGCCCGGCCGAGGTGAACGCCACGGTCAAGGCCTACTTCGCCCTCAAGCTTTGCGGCGTCCCGGTCACCGATCCGCGCATGCTCAAGGCCCGCGAGATGGCCAACGCCTTGGGCGGCGTGCCGCGGATGAACACTTTCTCCAAACTCTACCTGGCCCTCGTCGGCCTGGTGGAGTGGTGGCACGTGCCCACCATCCCCTGCGAGGTCCTGCTCATCGGCAAGTGGTTCCACGTCAACTTCTGGGACATGAGCAACTGGTCGCGCGCAATGATCATCCCGCTGGCGATCATCAACCACTTCCGCCCGACCCGTCCGCTCCGGAACGGCGTGAACCTCGACGAGCTGTTTCCGAACGGAAAGCTCGAGCTCGATGAGTCGCTCCGGCCGCGTTATTTCGACTTCGGAATCCGGAACATGTTCCTGTGGCTCGACCGGTTGCACAAGCTGGCCGAATGGGTCAGCCGGAATGGTTTCCACCCGTTCCGCCAGACCGCGCTGAAACGGGCCGAGGCGTGGATGCTGGAACGCTTCGAGGGCAGCGATGGGCTGGCGGCGATCTTCCCGGCGATGCTCAACGCGCTGATCGCGCTCATCGCCATGGGTTATCCCGACGACCATCCGCAGGTGGTCCGGGCCCATCAGGAACTGCTCAAGCTGATGCATCTGGAGCCGGATTCCGTCCGGATCGAACCCTGCTTTTCGCCCGTTTGGGACACGGCCATCGTGCAGATTTGCCTGCGCGAATCCGGGGTGCCGCACGACCATCCCCGGATGAAGCAGGCCGCCGTCTGGCTGATGGACAAGGAGATCCGTTTCCGTGGCGACTGGGTCCACAAGAACCCCGCGGACGTCGAGGCCTCCGGCTGGGTATTCGAGTTCGCCAACAAGTGGAATCCCGACGTCGATGACACCGCCATGGTGATCTTGGCGCTGCGCCAGGTGCCCACCGATGACCGGCGGCGCCGCGACGAATGCTGCGCCCGCGCCATCCAGTGGATGATGACCTTCCAGTGCAAGGATGGCGGCTGGGCGGCCTTCGACAAGGATTGCACCAAGAGCATCCTCGAAAAGGTCCCCTTCGCGGATCACAATGCGATGCTCGACCCGGAATGCGCGGACATCACCGCCCGCATCCTCGAACTGCTCGGCTACGAAGGCTGGGACGTGAAGCATCCCCAGATCGTGGACGCCATCGATTACGTCCGCCGGCAGCAGGAATCCGACGGTTCCTGGTATGGTCGCTGGGGGGTAAATTACATTTACGGAACCTGGCAGGTCCTCCGCGGCATGAAGGCGCTCCGTCTCGACATGAACGAGCCGTGGCTGCAACGCGGCGCCGCGTGGCTGCGCAGTGTCCAGCGCCCCGACGGCGGCTGGGGCGAGCGTTGCAACACCTACGACGATCCGGTTTACAAAGGCCAGGGCCCCAGCACGCCGTCCCAGACCGCCTGGGCCGTCATGGGCTTGGCCGCCATGGGGAATCCGGACGATCCGGTGCTGAAACGCGGCATCGAATGGCTCATCCGAAACCAAAACGAGGACGGTTCCTGGACCGAGGAAGAAATCACCGGCACCGGCTTTCCGAAGGTGTTCTACCTCAAATACGACATGTATCGGAACTCCTGGCCGCTGTTGGCTTTGGCCACCTACCGCAAGCTCCTCCGCGGCGGTGAGGCCGGTGACGGAAAGGCGTAATCGGGTCAGGCGCTCAACGCCGCGTCCCAATCCTTCCACACGGGTTCGTAACCCAGACGGCGGATCAGGGCGGCAATTTCGCCAGCGGAACGTTCGTCCGCGATGTCGAACTGGCCGGTCGCGTTCGTGGCGCGGCCGCTCTGCGGGGACCATTCACTGGCATCGGCGGCCAGCGCCACGATCCGGCCGCGAACCGTCTGGTGGATGCTGTCGCGCCCGGCTCCGGTGTAGCCGCCAGGTTCCGTATGACTTCCCGCGCTGGCGTGGGTGATGCCGAGCGGGAGCAGCCCGTCGCGCAAGGGTGCCGGTTCACGGGTGGAAAGCACCAGGCCGGCATCGGGGAGGAACAGGCGGAAGGCGGCCACCAGTTGGACCAGTTCGCGGTCGCCGAGGTGCGTGAGCGGCTGGAATTCCCCAGCGCAGGGCCTTAGCCGGGGCAGCGAAATGGTAAGCATCGCCTTCCAGCAGTGGCGTAGCAGATAGGCGGCGTGGGCCGCGGTGGCGAAGGCTTCGTAACGCCAGTCGGCCAGACCGTGCAGTGCCCCGATGCCCAGGCGCTTGAACCCCGCGGCGTAGGCGCGCTCGGGACATTCCAGTCGCCAGTCGAAGTTCCGCTTCGGCCCCAGCGTGTGCATGCGACCATAGACGTCGCGGTCATACGTTTCCTGGTAGACCACGAGTCCTTCGGCCCCGGCCCGGACGATGGGTTCGTATTCCGCGATTTCCATCGGGCCAACTTCCAGGGACACGGAGGGCACGATGCCATGCAGCGCCGCGGTGCAATCGGCGAGGTAGCCGTTGGAGACGAACTTTGGGTGTTCGCCCGCGACCAGCAGCACATTGCGGAATCCTTCCTCGGTGAGCGCGGTGGCCTCGCGGCGGACCTCATCGACGGACAGCGTGACCCTCAGGATCGGGTTGTCGCGGGAAAAGCCGCAGTAGGCGCAGTTGTTGATGCATTCGTTGCTCAGGTAAAGCGGCGCGAACAGCCGGATGACCTTGCCGAAGCGCTGGCGGGTGAGTGCCTGCGATTGCCGGCAGAGCGATTCCAGCATCCCGGCCGCCGCCGGCGACAACAGCACCGCAAAATCCGCCAGGGAACGGGTCTCGGCGCCCAGCACCCGCGCCACGTCGGCGGCGGTGGCGGTGCGGGCGCGTTGCAGCAGGTCGGCAAAGGGGAGCCGGTTGAACTCCGCGACGAAACTCATGTGGACGCAGGGTAAGGGCGGGTCCCCGGCCGGCAAGTCATCGCGGGACCGGCGCCCAGCCCGCGGGTCAAGGCGTCCACCGCAAATGCCGATGAACGATTGTCTGGGCCTCGTTCCACCGTTGTCCGACCCACGAGGCCAAGCTGGTCGCGATGAAACTGAACATGAACTTCACCTTTCCATCCACCGGCACCGAATCCGAACTGGTCCGCTCCTTCGGCGCCGCCCACCTGTTGCGCCATGCTTCCGGTCACTGGGAACTCCGCGGGGGCACCCGTTCCGACCGCCTGGAAGCCCGCGAGTGGATCAGCCTGTTCTGCCATGAGGCGGTCGTCACCTGCGAGCCGGGTTCACCCGCCATTGCCCGGTGCCCGGCCCGGTCCTGCCGGCACGGATCGGTCATTCCCCGCAATTGATCGGGCGGACTGGGCTTGAACGAACTGCAGGAACTCCGGTCCATGGCTGGAGTCTTTGTCCGCTGAAACTTTTGGACAGCCCACCGGGTCTAGCCTAACGGAAAGCGCAAACCATCCGTGCGCTTTCACCGTTGAACCGGTCAAAGACCTGTTTTTGCCATGACGCTGTCCGCCTGCCCCCAACCCCCAGCCCGTCCGCGGGTCGCCTTCACCCTGATCGAATTGCTGGTGGTCATTGCCATCATCGCGATCCTGGCCGGACTCCTGATGCCGGCCCTGAGCGGCGCGAAGGCGCGGAGCAATTCGGTCAAGTGCCTGAACAACATCCGCCAGCTCGGGATCGCGCTGAACCTCTATGCCGGCGACAACGACGGCCATTATCCGGCCCGTCGCGAGCGGGAAGAGGCCTGGCCCGTCGCTTTGCTCAGCTATTACAAGGTTCCCGAGGTCCTCAAATGCCCGAGTGACAGGTCCGGCATCACGCCGCCCGGGTTGCCGCCGGAAATGAAGGCCGAAGCCATTCGCAGCTACGTCATCAATGGCTTCAACGACTGGTTCGAGTCTAACCTCTCCAGCAACGATTACCGGAAGTTCAAGCTGTGGCTCTGGCCCCTCGGCATGAAGGACACTTCGATTCCCCAGCCCACGGACACGATCGTCTTCGGCGAAAAGAAGACCGGCTCCCGGCACGTCCACATGGATTTCAGCCAGGGCACCCTGGGCAACGACGTTGAGCAGATCGACATGGCCCGCCACAAGACCAGCGGCGCCGGTGGCGGTTCCAACTATGCCTTTGCCGATGGCAGCGCCCGTTTCCTCAAGGATGGCCAGGCCGTCGCCCCCGTGAATCTCTGGGCCGTGACCGAAGCTTGGCGCAACGCCCCGCCCAAACCTGCCGGACCTTAACCTCATGCGACTTCGACTCCTGGCGGCCGCCCTGCCCGCCGTTATCCTGCGCCTCGGGGCGGCCGACGTGGTCATCAACGAGGTGATGTATCACCCACCCGGCGACCGGGATGAACTGCAGTTCATCGAAGTGCTCAACCGGGGAACGGAACCCGTCGACCTGGCCGGCTGGTCGTTCACCAAGGGCGTCACCTTCGCCTTCAAGGCCGGCACCCTGCCTCCGGGCGGACTCGCGGTCGTCTGTCGTGACTTGGCTGCCTTTGCCGGGACCTACACCAACGTCACACCCGTCGGGGTCTTTGAGGGCCGGCTGAAACACGGTGGGGAGCGGATCGAGCTGACCGACCCCACGGGCAAGCCGGCCGATTCGGTGAAGTTCACCGACCGCGATCCTTGGCCCGTCGCCGCCGACGGAACCGGCGCTACGTTGGAACGAATTTCGCCGGCGGCTCCCAGCGAGGAGCCCGGCAACTGGGCGGCATCCTCCCTGCCCCCCTTCAAGAGCCCGGCCGGCACGCCCGGCCGGACGAACTCCGTCTTTTCCGCCAACCTACCTCCATTGGTCGAGTCGGTGACCTGGAGCGCGACCGCGCCGGGGAAACCGGTAGTCATCACCGCCAAGCTGGCCGACTCGGACGGTCTCAAGTCCGTGACCGTGCGTTACCGCTCAATCGACCGGGATCCCAAGGCCGCCGAACAGGCGGTTACCTTGGAGCGGACCGCCGGGGACGCCCAGCGCGGGACCTTCACCGGGAGCATTCCGGCGCAACCCGCCGGCCGATTGCTGCGATTCGTCGTCGAGGCGACGGACGCGGCGGGAGCCGTCCGCATTTCACCTTCGCCCAATGAACTGCGGCCCACCTACTCCGCCTTCGTGGCAGCCAACACCAACCGGGCCACCGTGCCGCAAATGCACCTGGCCACGCTCGGCGGCCGGGAAGCCCGCGGCAGCTCCCTGCGAACCCGCTGGGGCGGCGGCAGCTCCGGCGGCCCGACTCCGTCCCGCGGCGAATCGGCCGTGCTTTACCTCCCCACCAACGGTCCGGCCCAGACTTTTGACCACATCCGCATCACTCCCCGCCAAGGCGGCTGGAAAGTCCGGCTGACCAAGGACGCCCCCTTGGCCGAGGCGACGACGTGGAATGTCCTCTTCGAAGGCCAGCCACGTTGGGCCCTCAGCGAGGCGTTGGGTTATGAGCTGTTTCGGCGCTTGGGCGCCCCCGCCCCCAACACCGACTTCGCTCGGGTCAGCTACAATGGTCAAACGAAGGGGTATTTCCTGATGGTTGAGCAGGCCAACTCCTCGTTCCTCCGGCGCGCGGGCCGGGATCCCGACGGCAACTTCTACAAGCTGCTCTGGTATGGCCAAGGCATCGTCGGCCAGCACGAGAAGAAGAACAACCCGGCGACGGGCCACAAGGATCTCCTCGCGGCAATCAACGGGCTGAACCGCACCCGCGGCGACGCTCAGTGGCAGTTCATCCAGCAGAACTTCAACGTCGAGACCTTCGCAAACTGCTACGCCGGCAGCATGTGCATCCAGAACTGGGATGGCTTCTTCAACAACTACTTCGCCTATCACGCCCCCGGCAAAGACGGGAAATGGGAGATCGTCCAGTGGGACCTCGACAAGACCTGGGGAGACTTCGACGGCGCCTCGTCCGACTACGACTGGTATACGATGCCGTTGAATTACGGCGCCAACCAAGGCGGCAGCTCAGGCCCAGGGCGGCAGATGAATTTTGGCTTTGGCGGCTGGGAACGACCGCCGGGCTATTTCTCGGGACCGCTGCTGGCGAATCCCGAGTTCCGGAAACAGTTCCTGGCCCGCCTGCGGGTCGTATTGGACACGGTGTTCACCGAAAAGGATTTCCTGCCGGTGATCGACGCGCTGGAACGCCGCCTCGAACCGGAGGTCCGCTATCGGGCCCAACTGACCCACGGTGATCCGTCGGGACCACTCGCGGAGTTCAAGGGCAACATCGAGTCGTTCCGTGGGCAGCTGAAGAATCGCCGGAAGTTCCTGCTGTCGGCGTTGAAGCGGGAATAGTGATGGTTCGGGTTGGGGGCGACCTGATACCGCCTCGTCACGGCTTCATCGGAAGTTGCGCAAGCAATTGGCTAGATGCGGCAAACCCCACAAGGAGAGCCGAAACGACGGTGGCCCCTACGGCAAGGAATAGCCGTGCGGACAGGTTGCTCGCTCGGAGGCGCCACTGAAGGATTGGATACGCCAACAGCAGCGGAAACCCTAACTTGAGCGACCACATCGTCCCCTCCGTCATCATTTGAGCGTGTTCGCGACAAACCCACACGACTGGCGACATCCCCGCCACCGCAACCCAGTAAGGCAGCGTCCAGAGCATCCAGAACCCGTGGCGTTCGCTCGGTGATTTCACTTCCGTTGCCCCGGCTTCCTCGGTCCAAGGGTGCTGAGGTCAATCTGCCGGTAACCCAGTTTGAACGCCGGGGAATTCTTCCTGAGCCCTAGTTCGGGGCGCTTTTCGTCGACCAGCTGCGGATCGGCGATGACCGAATGCGGGTCCAGTCCCCGCGCCTGCCACGCGGCCCACGGCTTGCCGGCAAATTGGTATTTCTCGGTGTCGGCGCCATTCCGGGCGTCGAACCACACGTTGGCATCGCTCCAGAACTGGTTCGTGGAGCCGCCCCAGTTGCTTCCCAGCAACGTGCCGGACCGGGTGATGATGACATTGTTCGTGAACCAGAATGACCGGTGTTCTTCCACCCGGGTGCGCATCACGGAATGGTTTTCGTTCCACGCCAGCAGATTGTTCCGGATCACGTTGTCGCGGCCATAGTGCTGGTGGAAGCCGGCGTCCTTGCACCGGAAGGCAACGTTGTTCTCGACGACGATCCCGGTGCTGCCCTCGTCAGTGTAGAGCGCCCAGCCGCCGTAACGATAGCTCTGCACGTCGCGGAAGACGTTGTTCCGGATGACGGTTCCCGGCTGTGGTCCGAGCGTGTAGAAGCCGCCCATGTCGCTGAGCCGCCCCTGCCCCACCTTTTCCACGAGGTTGAACTCGATGACATTCTCCCGGCACGGCGTGGATTCGTAGCCCCAGTTCCAGCCGATGGAGATGCCGGTGTAATAGAGGTCGGCAATGTGGTTGTGGGCGATCCGGTTGGTGCCGCTCTGGAAGATGATCACGCCGCAACCGGGCGAAAACACCCGCCCGAGCCGGACGATCTCGTTGTCGGTGACCACATGGGAGTGGCAGGCGTCGAAGGCCGACGGCGTGCGGTCGCCAGGTTCGCCGAGTCGGACGCCACCGCCACCGATGTCACTTATGGTGTTGCCCACCACCTGCCATCCTTGGGCGCCCCGGCCGAGGTCGAGCGCGTAGCCGGCGAGATTGCGCAGCGTGCAGTCCTCCAAGCGGCAGTTCACGGCGTGCGTTGCCCGCACGGCGCCACGCACCGGCACGGCAGACTGAGGTGAGATCATGCCCTCAGCAGGCATCTCGTAGTCCGAATCGCTGAAGACGACGCCCGCAAACGTCACACCGGTGACCGCCTGGCTTTTCTGGGCATCCCCTTCCAACACGACGAGTTCGCGGAGCCGCGGCGCGACCACTTCGGCGCGATTCGGATCCACGCCAGTCGGAGCCAAGAAACTTAGCACGCCGGAGGTCCGGTCGAGATACCACTCCCCGGGCAGGTCGAGGGCGTCCGGCACGTTCTCGACCCAGTAACGGGCGTCGGGTTCGTCCATCCAATAGTCGCGCGGCCCGCCGGGCAGCAGCGCCACGTTGGCCAAGACGTCGACCGAGCGGATGGGCAACTGCAGGTCCGTCCACTTCATCAGCATGATCAGCCGGGCGTCCGGCAACGTCGCCCATTCCGGCTTAATATCTCCCGGCTTGAACGGCAGCGAAATCGGTGATTTCTCCCCGAGTTTGCCCGCGGTTTGGAAAAACCCCGTGTTCGGCGTCCGGGCCCGTTGGACACGCTCGCCATTGACGAAAAGCTGATGGAAATACCAGCGGCCAGATTTCACCTCAGGCAGCTGTAGGTTCCACAGCCCGCTGCGGGCTGGGTCCGGCTGCCAGCCCGTCAGCCGGACTCCGCCGCTGAGGATTGCCTTGCCAGATGATTTCGCCTCGAAACGGAAACCCGATTGGGCGGGTCCTAGGCGCAACGTTTCCCGAAGCTCGTGGCGGCCGTTGCCCAGCACCACCGTTATGTTTTCGGCGGGCTTGAGGGACCGGATTCCCGTCCCCGCCGTGACGGCGGCCGCCACGGTCGAGTAGGGCGACTTGGGCGTGCCGTCGCCGCCCGTTTTCGCGTCGGAGGCGACGTGCAGCGTGGCCGCAGCCAGCGGCAACGTCAGGAGCGAGGCGAGGCAACGAAGGGGAAAATGCATAGGGATACGACGTGATTCCAGAGCCCGGCCATTCGACCCCGTTTCGGGGCGCTCAGGCACCGACGCGGAGCACGTGCCGGAGATAAAGATACATCAGGGGCGCGTTGAACAGCAGGCTGTCGAGCAGGTCGAGGATGCCGCCGATGCCAGGAAAGAATTTGCCGGAATCCTTCACGCCGGCCTCCCGCTTGAAGAGCGATTCGATCAGGTCGCCGATGACCGCGGCCACGCTCAGGATGATCCCGAGCACGATGGCGTGGAGGAGGTTCATCTCGGCCATGTGCGCGCCGGCCAGCCTGACGAACAGCACGCTGGCCCCGGTCGAGATCACGATGGCCCCGCCGAACCCTTCCCACGTCTTCCCCGGACTGATCCGCGGAATCATTTTGTGGCGTCCGATGAGGGATCCGGTGCAGTAGGCGCCAAGATCGCTGAACTTGGTCACCACGATGAAAAACAGCACGTAGAAGCGGCCCTCGATGGACGGCAGGTAGTTGATCTTCTGGATGAAGTTCAGAAGCCACGGGACATACATCAGGCCAAGCAGCGTGGTGGCGATGGCGGCCAGGCCATTCGGATTGTTCTTCGCGACGAACTGCCGCACGCAGAGCCCGAGGACGAACAGCACGAGGATGCCCGTTTCGAAGTCGTTCGGCTTGCCGGCGCGCAACTGGTGACCGCTGGCGTTCGTGATATAGAAATGCGTCGCGGCCATCATCACGATGCCCGTCACGATCCCGAACCAACGGAAGCAGAGCAGCCCGCGCTTCTCGACCATGCCGTAGAACTCGAGCAACCCCGTCACGGCCAACAGCACCATAAGACCCAGGAAGACCCAGTTCGCCACCAGCACGTTCGTGGAGAACATCGCGGTCAGGACGATGGTCCAGAGAAACACCGTGCTCCCAAGCCGGCGGAAAAAGATCTGCCCCTTGCTCAGGGCGGGCGGGGTCGGCGGCGTTGGCGTCGTCGAAGCAGGCATGACGCCCCGAGACTGCCAGAACTCGCACCGGAGAGAAGCCTGCGATTGACGGGCCTGATCTGTGCCCATGAAGTCAGGACTTTGTTCCCGTCGCCAATTCCTACGTTCTGTTTTCTTCAAGTTTCAGCCGAACGGTGGGAGAAAAGTATCGGAGGATTGCAGTGCGCTGGGCATTCGCCGGCGGATCGAGGCATCCGCTTGAGCGGGCCCTGAGAGATGGCATGCCGGGGTCGGCGGGACCTCCGAGCCGCTGCTCGTGGGTGCCGTGTGGTAAGGCGGCGTTGAATTCGAAGCGTGTGTAGGCGCGGTCAAGCCGACGCTGGCGCATGAGCCAGCCGAGCAGGGCGGCCATCAAGGCCACGCCCCGCCCCGCGTCCTGTAAGGCGTGCCCCGCTCGTGGAACGGCACCCCGAGAGTGTCCACCAACAGATGGCGTTCGCGGCCACCAGTCTTAATGCACGCGCCAAAGCCGAAGGTGCCGCGGCCAGGGCCAGTCAGAGCCTAGGCGTAGCGAGGGATTTCGTCACCCAGTGGCGCTGCTGCACAGAGTTTGTGCCGTCCGGCCACCGCGGCACATTCAATACCCTGAATGCAGTTTCCAGCGCCTTACTCGCGGCCGCCGCCGGTCCTTTCATCGCGGCCAACTTTTCAGACAATCTCTGAGGCGGACAAAGCGTGGGTAGAAGTCGTCGTTGGGAAATGCCCATTGCGGCATGAGCCCGGAGCAATTCCGTCACGGGCGAGTTCGACTCAATGTTTGGCGGAGGGAACCGGCGAGTTTGGTTTGGTCCAGCTCGCGAAATCCCCGGCCATGCCCGTGCGGCCGATCCCTTGAAGGCGGATTTCGTCAGGCAATCGTTTGCCGAGGCGGACGTCGAAGCGGCGTCCCGGGCTCGTGGCCGGCAGGATTTCAGTGCGCCACTCGCTGGCCACGCGGGTGTGGAGGATGACCTGCCGGGCCGGTTCACGGGAACCCGCAAACCGCCAGGAGAGGTCCAACACCGGGCCGCCGGCGAGGGATTCGACCCGGAGCTGGGGTGCCGCCGGGGCGTTGGTGCCCAGCCAGGGAGTCGCCGGCACGAGCGCCGGTTCGGGGAACAGTTCGGCCAGCCGCTCGCGAATCCCGCCTTTGTTGAGCCGCAGGCTGCTGGCGTTCCAGAACAGCACGCCATCCGCCCGCCGCCACCGCGCCGTCCGGACCTGGTTCACCACATCATCAACGGGGCGATCCTTGCCGACGCTGGCACTGGCGAGGCCCGGGACCAAGATGCGTCGGTGGGCGTTCTGCTCACCCCACCAGCCCAGCAGCGCGGTGAAGTCCTGCTCGCGCCGGTTCATTGGCCAGTAGAGCTGAGGGGCAAAGTAGTCGGCCCAGCCCCGGTTGAGCCACAAGCGCGCATCGGCATACAGCACGCCGAACTGGTCCAAACCCTTGATGCCGGCGGGATGGTTGGGGCGCCAGATTCCGAACGGGCTGACACCAAATTTCACCCACGGCTTCGTGCCATGGACCGTGTCCTCCAGCCGTTCGACCATCTCGTTGACGTTCTGCCTGCGCCAATCGCCGACCTCCAACCGGCCACCGCGTTGCCGGTAACGGCCGTAGCTGGCCTGATCCTGGAACGGGCGAACGGCCCCGTCGCCCGCGCCCCCGTCAGGATACGGGTAAAAGTAGTCGTCGATGTGGAAGCCATCGACGTCGTAGCGGCGAACAAGATCCGCCACCACCTTGAGCGTGTGGTCCTGGGCGGCGGGATTGCCAGGATCAGTCCACAGGTAACGGCCATGCGGGACGACCCAGTCGGGATGGGCGCGGCTAACGTGGGAGCGAGCAACGGGAGATTTGGCGGCTTGGTAGCGGGCCCGATAGGGATTGATCCAGGCATGCAGTTCGAGTCCCCGCCCGTGGGCCTCGGCGCAGGCAAATTGGAGCGGATCCCAACGTGGGCGGGGCGCCTCGCCCATCCGTCCGGTCAGGTATTCCGACCAAGGCTCCAGAGGGGATTCATAGAAGGCGTCGGCGGCGGTCCTGACCTGGAAGACGACCACATTGAGTCGGGACGCTTTAGCGAGGTCCAGCAGCGCCCGCAGCTCGGTCTGCTGCTGCTCAACCGGCAAACCGGGCTTCGAGGGCCAGTCAATGTTGCCTACGGTCGCGATCCACATGCCGCGGAACTCCCGGGCGGGGTCCTCCGGGGCGGCCAACGAACCCCATGCGAAAGCCAAGGACAGCAGCAGGGGCAAGATCGGTCGAATCACTCCGTTGACGATGGCGGCAGGTTTTCGGCGCCGCAAGTCACCGCCGTAGTTGCGCGGCAAAGAAAAAGGGGCCCGGATAACCGGGCCCCTCGACGACAAGTTTGACGTCACCCCTTAAAGGCGATCGCCCTTGCGATTGATTCCATCGAAGATGCAATTGAAGGCACTTGCGTTGAAACTGCAGGTGCGCTTCTTCGAGTTAGCCTGAGCCAGAATCGCCGACACGGTGTAGGACTTGTTGTTGGTCAACCCAACATAGCAGCCATAACCACCGACGTTGTAGCACTTGGCGCCAGTGCCGGCCGAGGAGACATTGAAGCCGCTGGATTGAGCGACATTGCCGGCCAAGTCGGAGTCGGTGACGTAAACCGCCAAGGCGACGGCAAGCATCTGCGCCTCGGTTTTCGGGTTGCCACAGCTAGAGAACAGATACTTGAAGAACGCGGCCACCTGGTCGTTGCTCTTGCCGGCCAGATTCTTGGAACCAGCGTTCGCACCCCAGAGATAGGGATAGGTTGCAGCCAACCAATTGCCGAGATTCTTGGCAGTCGCCCCGCCATTCAGGGACTTGATTAGGGCCTGACCATTAGGGCCATTCCAGTAACCAATCGTGGCAGTATCGCCCGAGACCAAACCGACGCAGGTCGTGGTCGCCGGATCAATCTTGATCGAGCAGCACACCGTGTCGTAGCCGTAGCAGCCACAGGCGGCATAATTGGCGCCCTTGACTTTAGCGGTGAAGTTGAACGTGCCCGCGCAAGACGGGGTGCCGGTGATGGCTCCCGTAGCCGGGTTCAGCGTCAGGCCAGCGGGCAGGTAGCCCGAGACAATCGAGAACGTGTAGGGCGCAACGCCGCCGGTGGCGGTCAACGAGCCCGTGTAGGCCGTGCCAACCTTGCCCGTGGTCGTGGAGACACAGCTCAGCGAAATCGGCGGGCAGTTCGATTGAATCGTAATCCGGCAGCAAACGGTGTCATAGCTGTTGCAACCGCAGGCCGCGGCGGCGGAATCAACCACCTTGATGACGAAATCACGGTAACCAGCCGATGTCGGGGTGCCCGAAATCACGCCGGTGTTTTGATTCAGGGTCAGACCCGCCGGCAGGTAGCCGGAAATCACGTAGAACTTATACGGAGCAACACCACCGGACACACTCAACGCTGAGCTGTAAGGCTGCCCAACCACACCCGTGTTGTCGGCGACGCATCCGACCGAAACCGGAGTGCAGGCCGGTGCCACCGTAACGGAGCAGTTCACCGTCGAGGTTTGGGTCAACGTTCCACCCGCGGAATCCGTCACCGTCACCGAGAACGGGAAGGCGCCGGCCGTCGGGGGAGTGCCCGACAGCGCACCCGTCGTCGGATTCAACGTGAGCCATGCCGGCAAGGACACGCCGGTGAAAGAATAGGGAGCCACGCCGCCGGAAACCGCGATGGTGGCATTGTAAACCACGCCCACCCGGCCGGTCGTTACCGAAGCGCAGGCAACCTCAAGGACGGGAGGCGGCGGCGGCGCGATGGTGATTGAACATTCCTTGGACGCAGTATGGAGGCCAGTAGTCCCCACTGCATCCGTCACCGTCACGGTGAAGGTGAACACGCCGGCGGCGGTCGGTGAACCGGAGATGACTCCCGTGTCGGTATTGAGCTCAAGGCCCGGAGGCAGGCTTCCACCGGTCAGGGCGTAGGTGTAGTTCACCTCGGTTTGACCGATGGCGACTCCACCACCGTCCGCCACCATTTGTGCCGAATACGGCTGGCCAACTTGCCCGGTCTGGGTAGCCACACACAGGAGCGTAACTGGATCTTCCAGAGGCGGCGGCGGACAGGTTTTCGGGAGCCCGACGATCAGGTTCTGAAACATCGGCAGCGCATTATCCGGATCAGTAACCGGAGCGCATCCCAATCCAACCGGATTGAAAATGTATGCCTTGATTTGGCCGCAGGCAGGCACAAAGCCTTCGCCATTGGCGGCCGCCTCTGAAAGGATCTGATCTACCCGGGGCTGGGAAAAATTCAGCGCACTCTGGTTCACTCCCAGGGAAGCCACACCGTCAAGCAGGGTCCAGATCGCGACTTGGACATCGTCAGACGTGTAGGCGGTCGTATCCGGCGCCACGTTTCCGGGGTAGCCTTGGTTAATGATGTATTCGACCTGATCCAAGTTGGACGGATCGACCACCAATCCAAGGGTCGTCACTGCCGAATCGGCGATGTCCCAAGCGGTGAAAGAATAAACCTCCGGCCCGACCGGGCGATTGATGTTGGCGCAGAACGCATCGAACACGCCGCTGGGAAGCAGTCCGGTCGAAAAAGTTACGTTGGCATCAACGTAACTCGGCGCCCCGGCGTTACCCGGATAGACGAGATTGAGACACCCCGTGCCCAAATTCGCGGCCGGAAGCTGTCCGATCGCCACGACAATTGCCGCGAGCGGCACCCCGATTTTCTTTAGCATTTTCATTTAGATCCTCCAACAAGTTGCCGCCCATCGAAGCCGGTCCCCCCCGGGTAGCCCGAAAAAACGGCGGGAAAATGAGTCACAAGGCGCACCGCATACCTAAAACTAAGTAAGCTCCGGCGACGAAAAACCGCCGAGACTGCGATGAGAAAAATACCTCCTGAGACGCAAAAACCCGTTAACAGGGACTTTCTTCGCGAAAGACGGCCAAATTGTCAATCCTCCGGTCGTTAAATTTGATTACTTCGACCGATTGGCGTCAGACTGACCCAAAAACGACGGCTTGGTTCTGCGAACGGGGAACGCCAGGCCGACGGCGACGAGGCTGGGAGTTCACTCCCGCCGGAAACTCTCGGCCAAAGCCACGGCTTTCCGCATGGCTTTGGATTTGTTGACCGTTTCGTCAAACTCCGCCGTCGGGGTCGAGTCGTTTACCCACCCACCACCGGCCTGGACGTAGGCCATGCCATCCTTGACCAAGGCCGTTCGAATGGTGATGCAATGGTCCGAGTTGCCATTGAAGGCAAAATAGCCGACGCAGCCGCCGTAGGGCCCTCGGGTGGTTCCCTCCAGCTGGGAAATGAGCTGCATTGCGCGGATCTTCGGCGCCCCGCTCAGGGTTCCCGCCGGGAAGGTGGTGCGCATCAGGTCGAAGGCCGATTGGTTCGGGGACAGTTTCCCGTTCACCTGGGAGACGATGTGCATCACGTGGCTGTAACGCTCCACCACCATCAGGTCCTTCACCTGCACGGAGCCGTAGTCGCAGACGCGGCCGATGTCGTTGCGCGCGAGGTCGACCAGCATGACGTGTTCGGCCCGTTCCTTCGGATCCGCGAGGAGTTCGGTCGCCAAGGCATTGTCCTCCGCCACCGTCTTGCCCCGGCGGCGGGTGCCGGCAATCGGCCGAATTTCGACCTGCCGGTCCACGCAGCGAACGTGCAACTCGGGTGAGGCCCCAACCAAGGCGAAGCCTTCCAACTCCAGCAGGAACATGTATGGCGACGGGTTCACCGTGCGCACAGCTCGGTAAAGGTCGAGCGGGCTCGACCTCATCGGCGCGCTGAAACGCTGCGAACCGACGATCTGGATGATGTCGCCCGCCGTGATGTATTTCTGGGCCTCGAGGACGTTGGCCTCGAACTGCTCCCGGGGCGTGTTGGAAGTGAACTCCACGAACGGAGGCTCGCCCGCCAGTTCCGTCGGGGTGGCGGTCAGGGGTTGCTTCAGCAACTCCACCAGCCGGTCAATTTCCGCGAGGGCATTTTCGTAGGCCTCCTGCGGGGCCTGCCCAGGCTCAATGCTGGCGTTGACCAGCACCGTCAACGTCTGGGCCACCCGGTCGAAGATGAGTAACTCGTCGGCTATGAGCAGGTAGAGCGTCGGTGTCCCCAGTTCGTCCTTCGCCGATCGCGGCACCACCGGTTCGATGTCGTGGATGAATTCGTAACCGATGAATCCGACCGCGCCACCGGTGAATCGGGGAAGGCCAGGCACTTCAACGGGCCGGAACCCCGCCAGCACTCGCTCGACGACGGCCAAGCCGTCGCGGACGACCGCCGGATCGGTTCCATCGGCCGTGGCGCTGACCGTGAACTGGCCGGTTACCTTGCCGCTTTCGATTACTTCGACCCGATTTCCCTGCTGGCGAATAACCGAGCGGGGATTGCAGCCCACGAACGAATAGCGCCCGAGGTGTTCCCCGCCCTCGACCGATTCAAACAGGAAGGACTCACCTTGGCCGCGAAGTTTCCAATAAGCCGACAGCGGTGTCTCAAAATCGGCAAGCAGCCGGCGCGTGACGGGAATCAGGTTTCCCAGCTCGGCTAGTTTCAGGAACTCGGGCAATGACGGTGCGTCCATAGCTACGGGGCGGGCAAACTACCGGACCGCCATCGGCGAAGCCAGCCGCGAAAACTACTTGAGGCGCTGCCGGGCCAGGACGGCCGCGCCGGTGATGCCGGCGTGGTCTCCCAGCTTGCTGGCCACGATCTGGATCCCGTTGGTCGTGCCCGCCATCGCATAGTCGAAGGCCGTTTCGACGATGATCGCCATCATCTCATCTTCCAGGGCGTCAATGACTCCGCCACCCAGCACGACAATCTCGGGGTTTAGGACATTGATGAGGTTGGCCACGGCGATGCCGGTGTATTCGGCGGCGTTCTCGACGATCTTCTCGACCAACTTGTCGCCCCGTTTGATCGCCTTGCGAAGGTCGCCGCTCTTCAGGCCATCCAAGTCGCCACCGAGCATGTCCGCCAGCACCGACTTGCCACCCTCGCGGATGGCTTCCTGGATTTGGCGGAAGATCGCCGTGCGGCTCGCCAAGGCCTCAAAACATCCCTTGTTGCCGCAACCGCATGCCGGCCCACCGACTTCGATCACCATGTGGCCAACCTCGCCGGCCGTGCGGTTGAAGCCGCCATACAGTTTGCCTTCGATGATCAATCCACCGCCGATGCCGGTGCCGAGGAAGATTCCCAGCATGTGCCGGGGTTTGCCTTTCAGCTCCACCTCATGGACTCCCAACGTGCAGAGGTTGGTGTCGTTTTCGGCGAAGACCGGCACGTCGAGGAGCTTTTCCAGTTCCCGCTTCAACGGTGCGTCCTTCCATTCGAGGTTCGGCGCAAACATGACTTCACCGGTCTCCGGGTCCACTGCCCCGGGAGCCCCGATGCCGAGCGCCTTGACGTTCTTGAGCGAAAGGTCCGCCTCGTCGACCGCATCCCGGACGCACCGGGCAATCCGGTCCACGACCGCTTCGAATCCCCGGCCGGATTTGGTCGAGAGTTTCGCGGTCTGCAACAGCTTCAACTGGGGCGTGAAAACGCCGGCCAATATCTTGGTGCCCCCCAGGTCGACCCCCACGATGAGGTCCGCTTTCTGACTTTCTGCCATGTGTATGCCGGGATCGAGGTTGGCTGGCAGGGTTTTCAGTTCCGCCGGCCGCGCAAAGGAAAAAAGCCGTGCGCCCGCAGAATTAACGTCGGGTTGGCCGGGGATTGTTGGGCTGGGCGATCCGCGGGATTATGTTACCCACGCCGTCGAAGGCAGAATACAACGGCAAGGCCACCCCACCGACCCGCTGGGGCAACAACTGGTCCTGGGTCGGTCCGGGCAGGGTGAGCGCCCGGGTGACTCCGTTGCGAACCTCGGTGGCGATGGTCTGGTAAGGGGTGCTGTTGAAGGATGATTCGCCCATGATGAAGACGGCCGACGCGTCGCGGATGCGGAACATGGGATCAGATTTCCAAACGCCCGACGAATTGCACAGTCCCCCGAGCAACTCCGTCTTGCCGCCGGCCGAAGTCTCCACTAGGCAACCGCCCAAGCCGGTCTTGAAACCAAACAGCCAAGCCTGTCCCCCCTCGTTGACCAGCTTCGGTCCCTCAAATGTGCCGGACCAACTCCGCGCCCACAGCTTTCGCCCTTCACCCATCAGGAGCGGGAGTCCCGATTGGACGTCCTCGAGGAACACCTCGCCGGTGCCCGGCCAGGACAGATTTGCGCCCAGGCAACTGCTGACGACCAAGGGACGTTCGGAGGCATGCTGGATCAGCAGCTTCGTCGGGGGTTCGATCTCCAGCCGTTCAATGGTCATGGGCTCGTTGGTCGGGCCGAGAATCTTGAATGCCGGGCCGCCTTGCAGCGCCGCCAGATTGATCTTCGCCTCGCAACCCAAGATGCGATGGACGTTGCCGCGAACTTCGACCGGATTGTTGATCACCCACGTCCCGTTGGGCAGGTAAACCGTGCTCGCCCCGGA
Source organism: uncultured Verrucomicrobiota bacterium (assembly GCA_964602595.1). Lineage (GTDB taxonomy): Bacteria > Verrucomicrobiota > Verrucomicrobiia > Limisphaerales > UBA9464 > CAIWAH01. The sequence continues at coordinate 197,033 of CAZRRO010000006.1, forward strand.
ATCGATGGCTGCCTGGATGGCCTGCGAATCGTCACGGTTGTCGTCTGGCCGGCCACCGAATTGGAGCGGACTGGACCACCGGGGCAGCGGGTCCCAGCCCACCTCGGGGGTTTCCTTGATCGGCAGCCGCAAGGTGCGGAACGGCGCCGGAAACATGTTGAACGGGCGGTGGGAGAAGAACTCGTCAACCTCCGCGGCAGACACATTCTCGCCGGTGCCCACCTCATTCTCGACGAGGTTCGTCACGGTGAGGTTCGTGCAACCGACGGTGACCAAGTCGCGCAGGAACAGGAGCCCGCGGTTTTCCAACGCCGGGCTCGGGCGCTTGGCCGGCAGGCCGACCAAGCGGGAGTCCAGCAGCGAGATCATCCCCGTGGGATCGGTGTTGAGGATGGCGGGAACCCGGTTCGAACTGGTCAGGTGGCGAATCGACATCACCTGCCCCCGGTTGCGGATGGCCGCCGATTGCTGGTTCAGGAATTCGACGGCTTCGGCGTTGATCGAAAATACGGAGAACGCGGCCCGTAGCCCCACGTCGAAGCCGTCTACCCTGATGTTCTTCAGGAACACGGGACCGTTGAAATCGACATGCCCGACATCGATGCCGGTGACCCCGTCGCCTTTGCCCCCGGCAATCACCGTGACGTCCCGGATGCATCCCTGCTCGTTCGCCTTGAACTGAACCCCCACCGCGCCGGGATTCCCAACCCCGGTGTGCAAGGTCAGGTTGCGCACCGCATTACGATGATGCCGCTGGTGCTCGCCACCGGTCCAAAGCATCGGCCGGGGTCGCCCCGGGTTATTGAAACCGGGAGAGTAATCCAGCAGTTCCAGCCGGGTCCCCTCACGGCTTTGGCCTTGGAGAATGGTCGCGCGCTGGGCCGTCTCCGCCTCCCCGTTCGGCCACCGCAGGGTGGTTGTCAGTCGGTAGGTCCCGTTCGGCAGATAAATGATCCGGTTCCCGTTCGGGTTTTCGAGCAACGCCTGCTGGATCGCTTCCGAATCGTCCGTCCGCCCGTCACCCTTGGCCAGGTAAGGTGGTTTGGTGACGTCAATCACGCCGGCATCGTCGGGGAACACGATGTTTTCGGCGACCGCCGCGCTGAACAGGTTCAACGCCAGCAGCCAGAAGATGAGTCGAGGGGCCGGGCAACGCATGCGATGGCAAATCCGCGGCGAACATAGGCACGAAGGCCGCTGAGGCGAGCCGTTTCCACTGAAATTCGGGTGCCGGATGGCAATTCCAGTTTCCCGCGCCCCGCGCTTCGACTATGCCCGCCGGCGCGTGAGCGAATCGCGGAGCACCTTTTTCCGACAGAGCGCCTGGATGGCGTTGGCCACCGTCCTCGGCGGCGGCTTCATGACGCTCGTCCACCCCTTCGCGGCGAGCCTGCCCGGCGAGGAGTATGCCGCCTTTGGCACGATGCTTCGGCTTTTGCTCCTGCTCGCCATTCCCAGTGCGGGTCTCCAGGTGATGTTCGCCCAGCGGTGCGCCGCCACCGATCCGGCGGATGTCGGCCCGCTGGCGACCGCCACTCGCCGCACGCTGGGCCTGCTCACCGGCGGCTGGTTGTTGCTGGCGGCCGCCACGTGGCTCCTGCAAGGGCAGCTCGTGGCCGCCTTGGATCTCCGGTCGCCCGCACTGCTGTGGCCCACCCTGGTGGCGGCCTGGGTTTCACTGGCCCTGCCCGTCTTCCGCGGCTTGGTGCAGGGGCGGCAAGATTTCCTTACCTTGGGCGCGACCGCCATCCTCGACGGCGCCGGGCGCCTGGCGGCCGTCTTTGTGCTGGTAGTGCTGTTCCACGGCCAAGCCGCCGCCGCCATGAGCGCCGCCGTGATCGCGATGCTCGTTTCCACCGCCCTGACCGCCTGGGCTTCGCGGAAAATCTGGCTCGCGCCCGGCGGCGATTTCAATTGGCGGCCATTCGTCCACGGGGCTCTGCCATTCACTGCCGGGGCGGGCTGCCTGTTGGTCCTGTCCCAGTCGGACCTGATCTTCCTCAAGCTCGCCATCCCGGCGGCCTTGGCCGACCAATTCCAGCTCAGCAAACTTTACCAGCCCGCGGCCCAGATCGGATTCGCCATGACCCAGTTCACGGTGCCGCTGGCGGCGGTGATGTTTCCGAAGATTGCCCGCAGCTTTGCGCGCGCGGAAAAATCGGACGCCCTGCGGCTCGCCCTCACCGGCACCGCCATTCTGGGAACCCTTGCCGCAATTGCCGCCACCCTCTTGCCGGAATTGCCGTTGCGCATCCTGTTCTTCCGCACCCCGGCCAACTGGGCAGCCGCCCCGCTGGTCCCGTGGTGCGCGTGGGCCATGCTGTCGTTCGCCCTCGCCAATGTGCTGGCCAATGACCGCCTGGCGCGGGCGGACTTCCGGTTCGTTCCGTGGGCGGTAGGCTGGGCCGTCGCTTTCCTGGGCACTTTGGCGTGGCTGAAACCGCAGTTCACCACCCTGCAACCGCTGGCGGCCTACCGATTGGTGATCGCGATCATCGGCGGCTTCAACTTGGGCTTGCTCATCCTGATCTGGCTCGCAGGGAAACTCCCTCGGCCCGAGTCCCGTGAACACCGGTAAACGCCAACCGGCGACGGCAAAGAAAAAGCCCGCACAAGGCGGGCTGGGAAAGAGTGGTGCCCCGGGCCGGACTTGAACCGACAACCAATTGATTAAGAGTCAACTGCTCTGCCATTGAGCTACCGAGGCACGCAAAGCGGCGCGGAAATTGTTGTTCAGCCTCCCGTTTGTCAACGTCTCCTTGAATTAAAAATCTTCCGCCGCCGATTCCTGCACGCCAACGGCCGACAGGCCGCTTGCCTCGGCGTTGATACGCCCCAGAGTCCGCCGATGGTTTTCGATCAAATTGGGCTGCGAGTCGGTGTCGCCTTGGCGGCCGCGCTGCTGGGCGTCGCCCATTTGACCGGCGAGCCCGTCCCGGTCGTGCAGGCCACCAATTCCCCGGTGCGGATCATGGCGGCCAACCTGACGGGCAACAGCCAGCGCTACGAACCGTTCGCCACCCGCATCTTCCAGGGCCTGAAGCCGGACATCGTGGCCATCCAAGAATTCAACGTGGGTAACAACACGGCCGCGGAAGTCCGGCAGTTTGTGGATTCGGCGTTGGGCCCGGCCTTCCATTATTTCCGCGAGTCCGGCGCGCAGATTCCCAACGGGATCATTTCGCGCTGGCCAATCCTGGCCACCTGCGAGTGGGCCGATCCGCAGGTCAGCAACCGCGACTTCGTGTGGGCGCGCCTGGACATTCCCGGTCCGCACGACCTCCACGTCGTCAGCGTCCACTTGCACAGTGGCGGCGGCCCCAGTTCCCGGAAGCTGGAAGCCGATTCGCTGAAGGCACGGATCACCGCGACCTTTCCGGCCGGCGCCTACTTGGTTATCGCCGGCGACTTCAACTTCGATTCCCGCACGGAAGCCGCGATGGCGGTGTTCAAAACGTTCCTGGTGGACGATCCGGTGCCTGTGGACGGCCGGGGCGATCCCGACACGAACAACGGGCGCAGCAAGCCCTACGACTACGTGCTCACCAGCGCCAACTGGCGCACGAATCTCGTCCCGACCCGGTTGGGACCGTCGTCCCCGGTGTTCTCCGCGGGGCTGGTATTTGATTCGCGGGTCTATTCGCCGCTGGGCGACGTGGCCCCGGTCCAAAGCGCCGATTCCGGCAATGCCCAGCACATGGCCGTGGTGAAGGACTTCTCCGTGCGCCATTCGGTGACCAATTTCATCGACCTCCCCCCTCCCCGCCTGGAGTGGTCCGGAGCCGACTTGCGTTGGAACTCCCCGGGCGGGTTCACCTGGCGTATCGAACTCAGCACCAATTTCAGCCAGTGGACCACGGTCGGAACGGCGCAGTCAGCCGGCACCGCCTACACGTTTCGGCCGGCCGCAGATTTGCCCCAACCGGCATTGCTGCGGGTCGTTTATCCCTGAGCATTCGCGCCAAGGAACTCCAGCGCCCGCCGCTCGCTGTAGTATTCGTCCTCCCGGAGCCCGCTGCCCACGAAGCCCACATGGCCGCCACGCTCCGGCGCCTCCAAGTGCAGCCACGGGCTCGCTTCCGCCAGTTCGCGGGGAAAACATTCGGGAGCGAGAAACGGATCGTCTTGGGCGTTCAGTAGCAAGGTCGGCACCCGAATGGATTCCAGGAAAAACCGCGAGCTGGACCGCGCCCAATAGTCCTCCGCGTCCCGGAAGCCATGGATCGGCGCCGTGTAGCGGTCGTCGAACTCGCGGAAGGAACGAATTGCCTCGTAGCCGTCGTCATTCAGCCGGCCCGGGAATTGGGCCATCTTGCGCCGCACCTTTTCCCGGAGGTCGCCCAGGAAGCGGGCCATGTAAGGCTGATTGAAGGGTCGCGCCATGACCTCCGCCGACGCCCGCAGGTCGCACGGCACTGAAATTGCCACCGCGCCGGTGACCCGCGCCGGGACACTGGCGCCCGGCTCACCGAGCCACTTGAGCGTGAGGTTCCCGCCGAGGCTGAAGCCTACCAGCGCGAGTTGCGCGTAATCGTGTTGCGCCACCGCCGCGACCACCCGCCCCAAGTCATCGGTGGCGCCACTGTGGTAGAACCGGAAGTTGCGATTCACCTCGCCGGAACAGCCGCGGAAGTTCCACGCCACCACATCCCATCCCCGGCGGTTGAACGCCCGCACCATTCCGCGCACATAGACACCCTGCGAGGAGCCTTCCAATCCGTGGGAAACGATGACGCATTTCTCCGCGCCCACTTCCGACCAATCGAGGTCCAGGAAGTCACCGTCATCGAGTTCCAGTCGCTCCCGCGCGTAGGTCACCTCCGGCACGGTTCGCTTGAGGTGCGGATATACCGTGTGGGCATGTCCATTGCGGAGCAGCAACGGAGCCTGGTAGCTGGAGGCAAGCAGCGGCACGGGCCTTTCGTTAACGGCTGGCGTCCTGCCGGTCAAAAGTTCGCGAGCCCTACGGCTTAAGCTCGGGTCGGACGCGGTAGAATTGGGCCGCCGGACCAACCGACAATTCGAGGATCTGTCGATCCTCCGCCAGCGGCAGAGCCGGAGCGGATTCCAAGCGGGTAAAATCACCGGCAGCCGAGGGAGCGGTCTCCACCTGGATCTGGCCGCCCACCACGCCCAGCCAGCGCAATTGGATCCGGCCGTCGGGCAACGCGTGAATCCGCAGCTCGGTCGTCGGCCGGGGAATTGGTTCCGCCAACAACTCCGACAACCATCGCGGATCACCGGGCCCCGTCACGCCGTCGGCCGAAGGAGTGACCATCGGTCTGGCCGGGTCCAGGCCCCGGAGGAATTCCCAACCGTCCGGCAACCCATCTCCGTCGGTGTCCGGCTTCTGCGGATCACTGCCCGTGAGTTCTTCCGCCAGCGTCCCCAGGCCGTCGCCATCCGGGTCCGCCGAATCCGCCGGCGTGTCGCGAAACTCCAGCACGTCCAGCGGTGATCCCGAAGTGTCGAGGGCTGTCATTCGCAGATAGTCATCGCGAATCTCCAACCGAGTCAGGTGCCACCGGAGCACGAACGCCGCGCTGTTCGGGTCCCGTTCCGCCAAACCATAGAGGCCCACTCCACCGCCGCCGGAGATCACCGTGTGAACACCATCGACCGGGTGGAAACGCTCGTAGTGGTGATCGTGGCCGCTGAAAATTGCGCGAACCCGATGGCGCTTGGCCAGCGGCATCAGCCTGGCCTGGGCCTCAAGGCGGTCCTCAATCTGGTTGAAATCCATGTCGTCCCGTCGGTGCGCGCCCGAGGTGTTCACCGGGTGGTGGAGGCAAAGGAACTTCCAACGTTTGTCCGAGGCGGCGAGATCGGCTTCAAGCCAGCGCAACTGCGGGCAATCCGGACGCATCGCGTATTGGGAACTGTAGGGCCAGAACAGCACGGCGAAGTGGGCGTCGCCGGCATCGAACGAATAGTAGAAATCCGGCTGGGTGTGGTCCTCCAGGTGTTCCAGAGCGGCCGTGTTGTTGGTCGGCATCCGGAAGGCCGATTGGAAGGGCGCCGGGCCGTAAGGCAGGTCGTGGTTACCCCAGCTGAAGAAGGTCGGCAACGACCGCATCGTTTCCCGATACACACTGAGGCAGCGCGTATCGGTTTGGCCGATCGTGAAGTCTTCGTAGACGATGTCCCCGAGATGGACGAACAGGTCGGCAGTGGCGCTTTGCCGGCCGAATTCGCGGGCGACTTCAAACTGGCTCCGCGACCCCGAGCCCGAGTCACCGAAGAGCAACGCCGTCACCGGGCCGGACGCCGGCAACGTGCGGCAGTGGTAAATCGGAGACGACACCGCGCCCCGTTCGGCCTGAACCGTGACCCGATAATGGTAATCCGTGGCTCCCTTGAGGTCCGTGAGCGTGGCAAAAGCGTAGGCCGAGTGGGGCTGGGCGGGCGCCACTGCCCCAAGGGCAGCGGTCGGGCCGTATTCGACCAGCGCAGGTCCGGCCAGCGGAGTTCGCCATACGACATCCATCGCGCCGGGAACAGGATTCTGGATATAGGGACCGCGGGTGAAATTGGCCAACAGCTCCGGGACCAGCACGATGTCAAAGAACGGATTGCTCAGGTGGACCTCGATCGCGAGGGTATTGGTCCCGGTTCGCAGCCATTCGCGGAACCGGGGAACGGGCAAATCCTCGGCAACACCGGCAATGCGCAGCCCACCGAAGTTGGTATGGGTCACCGGACTGCCCGGCTCCCCCAACCCAAACCGGTGGAATTCGGCGCCGTTCAGATACGCCACGAAGCCGCCATGCCAGTCCAACCGCAGCGCCAAGGCTTCAATTTCGGCCACGTCCGCGACGACGAATTCCTTTCGGAAATACATCGTGACGTAGCCGCGCGGGAGGCCGACGAATAGCGTGTTCTCGCCGCGAAATGTAAGGCCAAAGCCAGATGGTCCCCGACGCCATCCAGAATCGTCGAATCCGGGCTGCATCCACCCGCCGGGCAAGGCCACTGTGCCGGGCTGGTAAGCCCAGGATTCGCCCACCGAAATCAGCGCGGGTTCGATCGCCAAGGTCAGCACCGGGAACAACAACCACAGAAGGATGGACGCAATCAACCGGATCAAACCGCCGCTCTGCGAAGTTGGCGTAGTTGCCTTCATTCCGCGATCAATCGCACCCGGAAATAACGGTCCAAGGGTTCCACGCTCAGTTCCAACGCTTGGCGGTCTTCCGCCAATCCAGCGGGCGTAACCCCTTCGATGGGGCCGAAGCCGGAATCTGGTCCCGCAGAGGCTTCCACCTGCACCCTGAATCCGACCACGCCCAGCCAGCGCAATTGGATCCGGCTGTCGGGCAACGCGTGAATCCGCAGCTCGGTCGTCGGCCGGGGAATTGGTTCCGCCAACAACTCCGACAACCATCGCGGATCACCGGGCCCCGTCACGCCGTCGGCCGAAGGAGTGACCATCGGTCTGGCCGGGTCCAGGCCCCGGAGGAATTCCCAACCGTCCGGCAACCCATCTCCGTCGGTGTCCGGCTTCTGCGGATCACTGCCCGTGAGTTCTTCCGCCAGCGTCCCCAGGCCGTCGCCATCCGGGTCCGCCGAATCCGCCGGCGTTTCGCGGAACTCCAGCACGTCCAGCGGTGCGCCGTCAGTCCCGACCGCGGTCAGGCGCAACGTGTCCTCCCGGAGTTCGAGGCGAGAGAGGTGCCAGCGCGGGTAAAAACTGGCGCTGTTCGTATCCATCTGGACCACGCCGTAGAGGGTCGTGCCACCGCCGCCGCTGACCACGGTCGTGACCCGCTGGACCGGTTGGAACCGCTCGAATGCGTGGTCATGCCCGGACAGGATTAGGCGCACCCCGTGACGCGCCGCGATGGGCAGGACCGCCGCCTCGACCTGCAATCGGTCCGCCACGCGGTCCAAGTCGTAGTCGTCGAACCGGTGCGAACTGGACGTGTTCACCGGGTGGTGCAGGCAGATGAATTTCCACCGCTTCGCCGACGCGGCGAGGTCCGCGTCCAGCCAACGGGCCTGCGGACTGTCGGGTTTCATGACGTAGAGGTAGTTCCACGGCCAATACACCACCGCGAAGTGCGCGTCGCCAACGTCGAACGAGTAATAGAAATCCGGCTGGGTCTTGTCCTGCAGGTGCTCCAGCACCGGCACATCGTTGGTGGGCATCCGGAAGGCGGCTTGAAAGTGGGTTGAACCGAAGATGAGGTCGTGGTTGCCCCAGGTCATGAAGCTCGGCACCGACCGGAGGATGTCCCGGTAGACGCTCAGGCAGCGCGTATCGGCCTGGGGCCCATGAAACCAAGGGTAAACGATATCGCCGAGGTGGACGAAGGCATCCGCTTCGCCGGTCAATCGTTTCAATTGCCGGGCAACTTCAAATTGCGCGCGGGCACCTGAGCCCGAATCCCCGATCAGGAGCATCGTGGCGGGCCCGGCCGCCGGTGGCATCCGAAACTCGTAGGTGGGCGACACCGTGTCGCCACCCGGACCGGCCACCCGAACCCGATAATGCCACCGACTGCCCGGGGGCAGCCCTTCCACCGTGGCAATACTGTAGTTGGTCGTGGCGCTGGCCGGGACGGCCTGCCCCAATTCCGGCGTCGGCCCAAACTCCAGCGTGGCTGGCCCGGCGAGCGGTGTCCGCCACAGGATACTGAGCGTCCCCGGCGCAGGGTTCTGCGCATAGGGGCCGCGGTGGAAGTTCGCCAGCAATTCCGGCACGAAGACCAAGTCGTAGCCGACCCGTGCTGGCGGATGCACCTGCACCGCCAACACGTTGGTCCCCGGCAGCAACAGGGAGGCAAAGTTCGTCAGCACGATGTCCTCGGCCCAGCCGGCCGGGCGCCACTCGGCGCGGTTGGTAAAGGTGAGCGGTGACCCCGGCGCGCCCAACGAGCGGCGCACGACCTCACCGCCGTTCAGATACGCGACGAATCCCCCCTGCCAGTCGGCGCGCAGCACCAACGCGGCGACCTCAGCCGGATCCTCCAACCGGAATTCCTTCCGGAAGTAGATCGTGCCACTGCCGCGCACGAGCCCGTGGAATGGCGTGTTTTCCCCGCGGTTACTGGAACCGAACCCCGAGCCCCCCTGGCGCCAGTCCGCATCGGCGAAACCGGGCTCCGTCCAACCCGTCGGCGGTTCGTTCGTGGCCGGCAGGAACGCCCACGTTTCCCCCACGCCGATCAGCGCCGGCTCCAACGCTGCGGCCGTAAGCCGAAGGGCCAACAGCAGCAGCGTGAGGGTGAGGCGTAACATGGTTGTCACTTTTGCGACGGGAACCGCCCGCGCGCAACTACCGAGCCATGGTCAGGATGGAAATTGGACGCCGTCCCCCGGAGCGCCGGAGTCGTCTTCCGCCTGCCTGGCGCCCTCCGTTTGGACCCACTGGACAAAAAGTAGGGGCCCGACTGCGCGAAGTCTGGCCAAAGGCATTTCAACCTCGGGCGATCAGCAAGATGACCACTCCCTTGCCGGGTGTCTTGGTTCCCAGAGCCCTACTGGCATCACGCGTTCGCGCGCCCCCCATTTTCCATAGTGGATGGCGATCCGAATGACCGCTGGCACAGGTCAACCGCACCGATCGGTCTGCCAAGCCCGCCAACGAAATGTCGACCACATCATCGGCGGGCATCACCCACTGGGCAGCACTTTGAGTCCACAGCCGCGCAGTTACCTGCGGTTGAACCACTGGATCGCCGCCAAGCAAGCGCCACCCGCGATTACCAACACCCAGGTCTCCGGCTCGGGAATTGCAGGTATGGCAATGAACCATCCGCCGATGGTGCCCGCGAAAATTTCCACCGCCCCACTGGGATCGTAGCGCGCAAGCCGATCCGCACCCCAAGTCGCGTAAAGGCTGCCGTCCGATCCAAACGCCAACGCATGCGCCCCGTTGGACCAACCGAGAGGGTCGTTCTTGGCAAAGACCGAGCCGTTTCCCTGCGGGTCAAACCTGTGAATCGTCGACCCGAAAGCGCTGGCGACAAATAACTCGCCCGCTGAGTTGAAGGCCAAGCCCAACGGCCAATTAATCCCGTCCGCCGCGTCGGCAAATGTCGAAAGCGAGCCACTGGGTGAGATCTTGATGATTTTGTCTCCCACCTGGCTTGAGACAAAAAGATTGCCCCCGGCGTCGAAGGCCAATCCCACGGGCAGGGGCACTGCGGCAAAGATGCTCTGTTCTCCGGTCGGGGTGATGCGGACGATTCTTTGGCCCCCCCGATGCGCGACAAACAGATCGCCGTCGGGACCAAAAGCCAACCCCATCGGTCCGAACAATCCGACATCCACAAACGGGGTGACCTTACCGGCGGGATCAATCTTTGAAATCTGCCCCCTGTCCCAGTCTCCGACAAAAAGGTCGCCCCGCCGATCAAATGCCAGTCCGATGGTGCTTCCGAAACCTGAGGCCACGACGGTCGACTGCCCCGCGCCGTCATACCTTACGACCGATCCCGACCCGTAGGTGGCCATATACACCGATTCGGCCGAAGCGACGTTCACGGCACAGGTAAACAAAATCAGCAACGAACCGTTCCGGACCCAATTCATGCCGCGTTTTGGCTAGTGGCCCAGGTCCGCGCCAGAACAAAACAGGCCGGTTCCGCCTCCCAAACTTCCCCCTAGCCCGCCTTGCCCGCCTTGTCCTAGCTTCCGCGCTCCGTTTTGAAGCCGAAGATGAACAGCGCAGGCGCGACGAGACTATGTCCCGTCGGAGAAATCTGGAACACAGGAACACAGGAAAGACCGTGTCTTCTTCCTGCCTTCCTGCCTTCCAGATTGGAATTCTTCGCCCCTTCGCGCCTTCGCTGTTAACACCCCTTTCCCTTTCCCCATGATGACGTCCGCCCAGATCCGCCAAAGCTTCTTGGACTTCTTCCGTTCCAAGCAGCACACCCTCGTCCCCTCGTCGTCCCTCATGCCGGACAGCCCCAACCTGCTGTTCACCAACGCCGGCATGAACCAGTTCGTCCCCATCTTCCTCGGCGAACGCAAGGCCGACGTCTCCAAGTGGGCCGGCGCGATCCCCTCGCTCGACACCCGCGCGGCCGACACACAGAAGTGCATCCGCGCCGGCGGCAAACACAACGACCTCGACGACGTCGGCCTCGACACCTACCACCACACCTTCTTCGAGATGCTGGGGAACTGGTCCTTCGGCGACTACTTCAAGAAGGAGGCCATCGACTGGGCCTGGGAACTCGTCATCGAAGTCTGGAAATTCCCCGCTCAACGCGTCTACGCGACCATCTACCAGCCGAACAGGGCGGAGAACGATCCCGCCGACCGCGACCAGGAAGCCTGGGAACTCTGGGCCGCGAAGTTCCGCTCCGTCGGCCTCGATCCCGACATCCACATCGTCAACGGCGGCAAGAAGGACAATTTCTGGATGATGGGCGAGACCGGCCCCTGCGGTCCCTGCACCGAGATCCACGTCGATCTGCGTCCCGGCCCCCGCGAGACCAGCGTGGAGGAACAGAAGGTGGGCGGAACGCTCGTCAACGGCTCCGACGCCCGCTGCATCGAGATCTGGAACAACGTCTTCATCCAATACAACGCCAACCCCGACGGCACCTTCACCCCGCTGCCCGCGCAGCACGTGGACACCGGCATGGGCTTCGAGCGCGTCACCAGCATCATCCAGGGGACAAAGGGCCTGACCGACTTCGAGAACGCCAAGATCTCCAACTACGAGACCGACATCTTCCGCCCCATCTTCGACGAGATCGAGAAGCTCAGCGGCAAGAAATACGGCTCCACCCTTCCGAAGGCCGGCAGCACGGGCGACACCGCGCAGGAGAAGGAAGACGTCGCCTTCCGAGTCATCGCCGACCATATCCGCACCCTCAGCTTCGCCATCGCCGACGGCATCCAACCCGGCAACAACGACCGCAACTACGTCCTCCGCCGCATCCTGCGCCGCGCCGTGAAATACGGCCGCACGCTCGGGTTTGCAGAACCGTTCTTCTACAAGCTGGTGGACGTGCTCGCCCGCACCATGGGCGACGTCTTCCCCGAGATCCGCGCCAAGCAGCAGCACGTGAAGGATGTGCTCAAGCTGGAGGAAGAGGCGTTCAACCGGACGTTGGACACGGGGATTTCACTGTTCGTGAAATCAGTGGAGTTCGCAGACAATTCAGATGGCGCTGACAAAGGTGTCCTTTCAACCCAAGAAACCAGGGATCAAGGCATTCAAGGTGGGATAGTCGTGTTCAAGCATTTGCCGCCTGTCGGTAAGATCAGGAATAAAGTCGTTTCAGGTGAGCTTGCATTCTTACTTTATGACACCTTCGGCTTCCCGCTCGACCTCACTGAGTTGATGGCCCGCGAACGCGGCCTGACGGTGGACAAGGAAGGCTTCGAGAAGCTCATGGAAGAGCAGCGCGCCCGCGCCCGCGCCGCCCAGAAGAAGCAGGTCATCGAGCTGTCCCAGATCGAGACCAAGACGCCGACGAACTTCCTCGGCTACGACGCGCTGGAGACTTCCGCCAAGGTGCTCGAAGTCGTCGAGTTGAAGGACAAGACCGCTGTCATCCTCGACGCCTCCGCCTGCTACGCCGAGATGGGTGGTCAGGTCGGCGACACCGGTGAACTCGCCGGTTCCGGCCAGCTCTGGCGCATCGTCAACACGCAGAAGTCCGGCCCCACGTTCCTGCACTTCATCGAGGGCGGCGACGCCCCGGCCGTCGGCGCCACCCTCAGCCTCAGCGTGGACCGCGCCCGCCGCGCCGCCATTCAGCGCCACCACACCGTCACCCACCTGCTGCACTGGGCCATTCATGAGGTCGCCAGCAAGGAGGCTTCGCAGAAAGGTTCCTCTGTCACGCCCGAGAAGCTCACCTTCGACTTCAACAGCGCCGCGCTTACGCCCGCGCAGGTCGCCGACATCGAGAAGCTCGTCAACGAACGCATCCTCGAAAACGCCGGCGTGAGCTGGACCGAGGTGCCGCACGCCGACGTGAAGAACCGCAAGGACGTGATGCAGTTCTTCGGCGACAAATACGGCGACGTCGTCCGCGTCGTGCAGATCGGCGGGCACGCCGCGAAACTCGACGGCTATTCCATGGAACTTTGCGGCGGCACGCACACCCGGGCCACGGGTGAGATCGGCCTCTTCCGCATCGTCAGCGAGGCCGCCGTCGCCGCCGGCGTCCGCCGCATCGAGGCCGTCGCCGGCCTGAGCGCCTACGACGTCACGAAACACGACGTGGAGCTGATCCGCAACGTCGCCGGCCGTCTCGGCGCCCCCATCGCCGAGCTGGAGAAGAAGCTCGAGGCCCTGCTCGCGCAGCAGAAGGAGCTCGAACGCCAGCTCAAGACCGCGGTCGCCCGCAACGCGTCGAACGCCGCGAGCGAGCTGCTCAGCCGCGTGCAGACCGTGAACGACATCCCGCTCATCGCGCACAACCTCGGCGACACCGACGCGGACTTCCTCCAGGCCGTCGCCGACGCGCTGAAGGGGCGGTTCCAGGGCGTGATCGTGCTCGGCGGCGGCTCGGAAAGTGCCGTTGCGCTCATCGCCGCGGTGACGCCGCAGTTCACCGCCAAGGCGCAGGCCGGCAAGCTCATCCAGGCCATCGCCCCGATCGTCGGCGGCAAGGGCGGCGGCAAGCCCGACAACGCCCGCGGCGGCGGCAAGGACGTGACCAAGCTCGACGAGGCGCTGGCAAAGGTGCGGACGTTGCTGGGCTGAGCTTGGAAGCGCCGACCGACCGGTTGCTCACCTCCCACGATGGCTCCCTCCCGCCCAGCGAAGTGGATCTTTAGGGCCTTTCAATTGTTGGGTGCCCTCACCGTCTTTGACGGCGCGTTCCGCCTCGCCACGTTGATTCAAGCCCACAGCTGCGGGCTGAACCGATTCGAACCAAATGACGGATTTCTGGTCGGGGCCGCATGCCTGGAACTGGCCGCGGGGTCCGGCACCTTGCGATGCAAGAGCTGGGGCCGAAGCTTGATGCTGGCTTGCGTGGTGGGACGATTGGTTTTCGTGGTTTTCCAGTTCTACTTGGTGCTCCGGGTCGGGATCGGGAATGTTGATGCTCTGGGCTGGGTGCTGATGGGGGTGATGTTGGGCTTCTTTGCCGGACTGATCGTCCTCCTCGTCCCAGGGTGGCGCCGCCTGAAGCATTCAGGCTACCTCAGTAGCTCGACGGGTGGGGCAATTGCCATGTGGACTTCCCTTCTCATCGGAATCGCGTTTTCCCTGCTCCAGCGCGTTAGCTTCGAGGAGGCGGCCGTGGCCGACAAAGATTTGGAAGTCCAGTTCCTGAGGGAGGTCCACAAAGGGCGCCGGTGGACACTATACCGCGCCCTCACCGACGGGACCTCCTCCTTGCAGTCAATTGATTCCCTCAAAGTCCTTGAACGGGACGGCAACCTTATCCTTGTAGCGTTTCCACCGCGCAGCCGGTGCCATGCGATCCTGGATCCCGCCCGGGGCACGCTATCCATTGGGGGGCACGTTTTTTCCGGGCAACCGTTCGAAGGTGCGCCGCAATTGGTCGGCCACCGACAGCTGAATGGACTGAGTTTCAGCAAGGCCTACGGGCCGATCTCCGGGGACATCACGCTGGCGGTCGATCCGGGAGGCAATTTTTTTGTGTTCCTCGACCAACTCAGCGTTTACGGCAAGAGCTACGAAGGAATCTACATTGCCCCCTTCGCGGCGCGACCGTGATGGACCATCCGCCCCTTGGCATTCGGGCAATCACATCCAAAGGGACGCCAAGTCCCCGCAATTGGACCCGCAAGGCTGCCAGCGCCCTTACTTGAGCAGTTTCAGCAGTAGTTCCGGCGCGCAACCCGCGACCACGACTACCAGCGCCAAGACGACCAGCAGGCCGCTGACGATGATTCCGCCGGATACCTTCCCCTGCCCTTCGCCGTCCGGCGTAACCCAGACCTGCTTGAGCACTTGAAGGTAGTAGTAAAGCGACACACAGCTCGCCGCCAACGCCACGGCCACCAGCCACCAGTAGCCGAGTCCGGCGCCCTGCTTGGCCGCGGCGATGAACACGTAGAATTTTCCGAAGAAACCCGCGAGCGGCGGGATGCCGGCCAGGGACAGCATGAAGACGGTCAGCACCGCCGAGAGGAGGAACGAGCGCTCGCGCAGGCCGGCGAGACCGGCGATGGCTTCGTTACCGGTTCGGTTTTCCATCACCGCGATCACGCCGAATGCGCCCACCGAGGTCACCGCGTAGGTGATCGCGTAGTAGAGCAGCGCCGACTGCGATCCGCCGATCAGCGCCAGCATCGCGTAGCCGGCGTGGGCGATGGCGGAATAGGCGAGCAGCCGGCGGAGGTTCGACTGGGCGAGTGCGGCCAGATTGCCGAAGACCATTGAGGCCGTGGCCACGATTGCGACCACGGCGATCCAGCCCGGCGTGAACGCCTTCCACGCACCGCTGCCCGCGACGCCGGGCAGGCCGACTTGGAGCAGCTTTCCGAGGACGAAGAAGCTCGCGACCTTGGAACCGGAGGCGATGAACGCCGCCGCCGGGGCCGGGGCGCCTTCGTAGGCATCTGGCGCCCAGAGATGGAACGGCACCGCCGCGATCTTGAACCCGAAACCGGCCACGACGAGCACGATGGCGACCAGCGTGAGCGGGTCGGCCGCCTGCCAGGAGATCTTCGCCGCGATGGTCGGCAGGTGGATGGAACCGGTCAGACCGTAGAGGAAGCTGAAGCCGAACAGCGTGAACGCCGCCGCCATACCGCCGAACAGGAAGTATTTCAGCGCCGCTTCCGCCGAGCGGGGACTGCGTTTGTTGAACGCCGTCATCACGTAAAGCGACAGGCTGACGAGTTCCAGCGCGACGAAGACCATCAGCAGGTTTTCCGTGCTGACGAGGAACATCATCCCCGCCGTCGCCAGCGCGATCAGGGCGACGAATTCGCCGACGTGCTTGGTGAACTCGCCCTCCGTGCACAGCCAGGCCGTGACGATGGCGAGTCCAAGCAGCGCCAGCTTCACGTATTGCGACACCGGCGAAAGCACCAGCGTTCCCCCAAGCAGGTCCGCGGTGACCGCGCGCTTCCAGATCAACAGTCCCGCCGCCGCACCGAATCCCAACGTCAAGATGGACGCGGCACCGATGCTCTGGGCGCGAACACTCCAGCTCCGCCAGAATTGGAGATCGGCGAGCAGCACCAAGAAGACTGTAAGCACTGCCACGCATTCCGGAGCGAGCAGCTTGAGCAGTCGGAGATAGTCCGTGTTGCTCACAGCAGTCCTCCTTTCATGGCGTTTGCGTAAGGGGATTCAAAGGTAACGCCAAGAGTCTTCACACGCTGCCCCCTCACCCTAATCCTCTCCCTCAGGGAGAGGGGACCGCGCGCTATCGTAGCAACACCCCACACGCCAGTTTGACGAGGACAGCGAGGCACCCCGCTGAATCGAAAAACCTCACCAGTGGAGTCGCCCGACGCCTGTAACCTTCCCCCTCTCCCCGGGGTAGAGGGCCGGGGTGAGGGCGGGCCAACCTCTAACATTGATTCCATTATCTGCCAGCGACCGAGTAGCCCAGGTTGCCAACCTGCCGTTTCGCCGACTGGCAGTCGGCTAGGCGTCGAAGCCGGACAGTGCCTGCGGATTGCCAATCCGCGACACGGCAGACTGCCAGTCTGCGCTACAACGTGACGTCCGCTCCCAGCAATCGCGTTCACAGCAGACCTCCTTTCCGCAGGCCGTCAAAGAGGGGTGAGGCAAAGCTCGGCACGATCCAGTCCAGCAGCAGCTTCGGATAAAGCCCGATCACCAAGGTCGTCGTGATGAGCACCACGGCGCCTATCTTCTCGGGTAGCGTGATGGCGGATTCTCCGTGGCCGTGCCCGCCGTGGACCACTCCCGGCACATCCTCCTTGTCGCCGCTGAAGAACGCCTTCTGCACCGCCCGCAGCGTGTAGGCCACGCCCAACACGATGCCGATGCCCGCAATCAACGCGAGTTTCGGGAAAGTCTGCCAGGCGCCGATGAGCACCTTGAGTTCCGCCACGAAACCGCTGAACCCCGGCAGGCCCATCGAGGCGAGGCCGGCGACCACGAACGTCACGGCGGCGAACGGCATCGTCCGGCTGAGACGGCGGCCCTGGAGTTCATCAAGGTCGCGGGTGTGTTCGCGGTCATAGACCATGCGGCCGACCACGCCGAACAGCAGGCCGGCAATCACGCCGTGGGAGAACATCTGGAGCACCGCGCCGCTCAGGCCAATGGTCGAGAGTGTCATCAGGCCCAGCAGCACAAAGCCCATGTGGCTCACGCTGGAGTAGCCGATCACGAACTTGAAGTCGCGCTGCGTCAGCGACACCAGCGCGCCATAGACGATTCCCACCACCGCGAGGCCGCCGAAGACGTCCCGCCACGCCGCCAGGCCTTCGGGGAAGAGCGTCATCGCCACGCGCAGGCAGCCGTAGGCGCCGAGTTTCATCACCACGCCGGCAAGTAGCATCGAGGCGGCGGTCGGCGCAGCCGAGTGGCCGGTGGGCGCCCAGGTGTGGAACGGCCACAGGCCAGCGAGGATCGCGAAGCCGACGAAGACCAGCGGGAACGCCCAGTTCTGGAACGACGTCGGGAACGGATACTTGGCCAGTTCGACCAGGTTAAACGTCTGCGCGCCGCTGACGACGTAGGCGGCGACCAAACCGGCCAGCACCATCGCGCTGCCGATGAAAGAGTAGAGTGCCAGCTTCATCGCCGCGTATTCGCGCCGGGTCGAACCCCAGATCGCGATGAGGAAGTATTTCGGCACGATGGCGATCTCGTAGAAGACGAACAGCAGCAGCAGGTCGAAGCTCAGGAAGACGCCATACACGCCGCCGATCAGCGCGAGGTAGAAGGCAAAGAACTCCCGGGTGCGATGCTCGACGTTCCACGAGAAGAGAATCCCGACGACCGCCGCCAAGCCGGTGAGGATCACCAGCGTCAGGCTGATGCCATCCGCCGCCAGGTGATACTCCGCGCCGATCGTGGGAACCCAAGGCAGCTTCTGGATCGTCACTAACCCGCCGCCCGCGTGCTGCACCGCGCCAACCAAACCCACTCCGAGTCCGGCCAACGCGGCCACCAAGGCCAACACCCGCGCGCCCTGCCGGCTGTCCGACTTGAGCAGGAACATCGCCGCCGCGGCAGCGAAGGAAATGTAGATGGTCCAGGCGAGCATGGTCAGCGGACAGAGTTTTTGGTCCAAATCACCGTCCAGTTTTCAGCGAAGGCCGGGAAGGCGACGTCCCCGAACCAATCCGTCCTAATCCCAGGAAAGTGAGCAGGCAGCATTTCCAGCAAGTCTTTGAATCCGTTCAAATCTTCTGAAATCGCAAAGTAGTCGCTTTGGCCACCAAGCCGAAATCCCAAGCGTATGTCATCGACCGTAAGCAAATCCTCCTTGTAAGCCACGATCTCAACAACGTCGGCCCACCGAATGTGTTGTTCCGGGGCTCCGCCACACCAGAACCCGTCCGGCTTGAGGTGCAGCACTTCCTGTTTGGATAAACGGCGAAACATCATGGCGTCAGGCGGTTCACCGCCTCGATGACGGTCGGGTTGATCAGTCGCACGACGAGCTGCGGCGCGACGCCGAACACGAACATCAACGCCACGGCAGGGGCGAAGATGAGCAGTTCTCCGCGGGTGAGGTCGGGGAAGTTCTTCCAGCGTTCGTTCAGCGGGCCGGCGAAGACGCGCTGGATGAGCGTGAGCAGGAAGATGGCGGTCAGAAGCAAGCCAAGCGTCGAGAGCGCGGCGGCGTAGGGCGCGAGCGGGAAGGCGCCCTTGAAGATCAGGAATTCGCCGATGAAGCCGTTCAGGCCGGGCAGTCCCAGCGAGGCGAAGATCGAGATGCCCATCAGGCCGGCAAAGACGGGCGCCACCTTGCGGAGTCCGCCGAAATCATCGAGGCCGCGCAGGCCGCCGGAACGGCGTTCGAGCAGGGCCACGAAGCCGAACAGCGCGGCGGCGGTGAGGCCGTGATTGAACATCTGGAGCAGCACGCCGTTGAGCGCAGCCACCTTCTCGGTCTGCCACCCGGCCGTGTTCGCGGTTGGCTGCATCGCGGCGAAGAGACCGAGCAAACACAGGCCAAGGTGGTTGATCGAGGAGTAGGCGAGCATCCGCTTGAGGTCCTTCTGCGCGAAGGCGGCGAAGGCGGACGCCACGATGGTCAGCACCGCCAGCGCCATCAACGGACCGAGCACGTCGCGAAGTTGGCCGGGGAACAGCGGCGCGAGGATGCGCAGGAAGCCATAGACGCCCATCTTCGACATGGCACCGGTGAGCAGCATCGTGACGCTCGACGGCGCCTCGGCGTAGGTCGCGGGCAGCCAGGTGTGGAAGGGCATCAGCGGCACCTTCACGGCGAAGCCGAGGAACACGCCCACGAACAGCACGGTGCCGAGCGCGGACGCGGACAGGCCGGTCCAGTGGAGTTTCGCTTCGAGGCCGCGGGCGAGTTCGCCGGTGCGGGCGAGTTCGGCGAGCTTGGGCAGGTCGAAGGTGCCGGTCGCGAGGAACACAGCCTGCATCGCCAGCAGCATCGCGACGCTGCCGACGAAGGTGTAGATGAAGAACTGCGTAGCCGCCGCGCGCCGGGCCGGGCCACCCCAGAGCTTGATGAGGAAGTAGGCGGGGACGAGGGAGATTTCCCAGAAGATGAACCAGTGAAAGAAGTTCAGCGCGGTGAAGGCGCCGAACAGGCCCGCCTGGAGCAGGAGCATCAGCGCGTAGAACGTGCGTGGCCGATCACCGATTCCGCCGCTGACAGCGACCGCGAACGGCACCAGCAGCGCCGACAGGAGGACGAGCAGGATGCTCAGTCCGTCCACCGCGACGAAATACTCGACGCCCAGCGAGGGAATCCACGCGTGGCGTTCGACGAACTGGAGCGCGACGGACTTGCCATCGAAACCGGCCACGAGCAGCAGCGTTTCCAACAGGGCCAAGAAACCAAAGCCGAGCGCGACGCCCTTGGCGGGCCGTTCACCACGGTCACCGGTGAGGGCCAGCACCAGCGCCCCGACCAGCGGGGTCAGCGTCAGCAGGGTGATGAGGGGAAAGTTGTTCATCGGCTAGTTCTTGCCCATCCACGCGAGCGCCACGATCAGCACGACCACGCCAGTGCCGAGGATGCGGAGGTAGCATTGCGTCTGGCCGTTCTGGAGTTTGGACGCCAGCCAACCGGCGCCACGGGTGGTCTGGCAGCCGGCGTCGAACCCGAAGTTGATGCCCTCCTCGTCGAACGCCCGGCTGACGAACGCCAGCCCCCTGGCGGCCAGCGCGGTGAGTTCCACCACGGAACCCCAGACAAAGCGGTCAAACCAGTCGCTCAGCACGGCCACGGCAGCGTTCAGGCGAAACACGGTGGCGGCATAGAGCTCGTCCACATAAAGGCGGCCTTCGAGGGTCTTGAAGAGTTTCGGAAAGCGGCTGCCAACCGCATCGACTGAGGTCGAACTGCGGCTGTAAAGGCGCCAGGAAACGCCCACGCCAACCGCCACGGCGATGACGGACAGCAGCATGGTCAGCAGGGCGGCGGAATCGGCGCTCCAGCCAACATGCAGGTGGTCGAGATGCCCGCCGAGATAGGCGTGGAACCACGGCCAAACGGGGGTCGCAAAGAGGCTGAGCAGCACGGTCGCACCGGCCAAGATCGCCAGCGGAACGGTCATCACGCGCGGGCTTTCGTGGGGCTCATGGGCGTGGCCGTGGGCGTGATGGTCGTCGTGGTGCGCGGCCGGTTCCGCGTGGGCCGCTTCCGCCCGGGGCGCGAAGAACACATACCACATCTGGCGGGTCATGTAGAACGAGGTCAGCACCGCACCGAACAGCGCGAGGACGAACGGCAGCTTGGACGGCGTCCAGACCATCGCGGCATGCAGCACCTCGTCCTTGCTCCAGAAGCCGGAGAACACCAGCGGGAAGCCCGCCAGCGCCATCATGCCGACGGCGTAGGTCGCGAAGGTCACGGGCATCAACTTACGCAGGCCGCCCATCCGCCGGATGTCCTGCTCGTGATGGCTGCCGTGGATGACGGAGCCGGCACCGAGGAACAGCAGCGCCTTAAAGAATGCGTGCGTCAGCAGGTGGAACATGCCTACCGCCGGACCGCCGACTCCGAGTCCCAGCATCATGTAACCGAGCTGCGAGACGGTGGAGTAAGCGAGGATGCGCTTGATGTCATTTTGCGCGACCGCGATGAGCGCGGCAAAGACAGCGGTGATGGCCCCCACCCAGGTCACCACCGTCAGTGCGGTCGTGTGGGGAGAATGGGCTTCGGCTCCCAGTGTCTCGGTCAGGTTGCCCATGAGCGGGAAAATGCGCGCCACCAGGAACACACCGGCCGCCACCATCGTGGCCGCGTGAATTAGGGCGCTCACCGGCGTGGGGCCTTCCATCGCGTCCGGCAGCCAGACGTGGAGCGGCACCTGGCCGGACTTGCCGACCGCACCGCAGAACACCAGCAGCGATATTGCCGTGCTAACGGCCATGCCGCCGACCGTGGTCTGCGCCACCAGCTTGGCGATGGCGCCCTGTTCGAGGCAGCCGGCGCCGTTGTCATAGAACAGCAGCGTGCCGGTCTCGTGGTAGAGCCACACGATGCCGAGGAAGAATCCGAGGTCGCCGATGCGCGTGGTGATGAACGCCTTCTTGGCCGCCGCCGCGGCGCAGGGCTTGTGGAACCAAAAACCGATGAGGAGATACGACGCCACGCCGACCAGCTCCCAGCACATGAAGAGGAACAGCAGGTTGTTGGCGATCAGCAGGCCGAGCATCGCCGCGGCGAACAGGGCCAGGAATCCGAAGAAGCGGGTGAAGTTCACGTCGTCCGCCATGTAGCCGGTGCTGAAGATGAAGATCAGCGAGCCGACGAAGGTGACCATCACGAGCATGCCGGCTGTCAACGGATCCAGCAGCCAGCCGAGCCGGAGCGCGGAACCGCCCAGATCGAACCAGGCGAAATTGTAAGTCAGCTGGACCGCCCCCTTCCCCGCCTCGGGTTGCAACGTGGCCACGAACGCCACACAGGAAACGAGGAACGCCAGCGCCATCGAGCCGATGGCCAAGGCGGCGGCCGGCATACGCTGCGGACGCCTCAGCAACGCGATGATGCCTGCCGCCAGCAGCGGCAGCGCGGGGATGAGCCAAAGTTGGTTGACGATGCCCTTCATTCTTAGCCCTTCATCGTGGCGACGTCTTCCACGTTGCTGCTGCGGTAGTGACGGTAAATCGCGATGACCAGCGCAAGTCCGACGGCCGCCTCCGCCGCGGCGACCCCGATGGCGAAGATCACGAACATGACGCCGGTGAGCGCCTCGGGGTTCGGGCCGTAGCGCCAGAAGGCGAGGAAGTTCAGGTTCGCCGCGTTAAGCATCAGCTCCACGCCCACCAACACGAGAATGGCATTGCGGCGGACCAGCGCGCCGGCGAGACCGACCGCAAACAGCAGGGCGCTGACGAGGAGATAGCTGGCGAGCGGAGTCATTGCGGGTTGGGGGTTCCGGTAGGCGGCGTTTCCTTCGGTTCACGCATCGCGATGACCACAGCGCCGAGCAGGGCGGCGGTGAGCAGCAGGGCGATGACTTGCAGCGGCAGCACGAAGTCGCCCATCAGCTTGTCACCCACGTCCTTCACCGCCAAAGCGGGTTGCGGCGCGCCCTGGGGAAGCGCCTTCAGCGCCGAGCTGCCGGAGATCGCCCAAGCCAGCGCCCCGAAAACGGTTAGCGCCACCGCGATTCCGGACCAGAGCCCGTAGGTCACCTTCCCGACTGGCGCCTCGCCGCTCCGCGTGAGCAGCACCGCAAACACGATCAGGATCGCCACCGCGCCGACATAGACGAGGATTTGGACGAAGGCGGCGAACTCCGCGCCGAGGTTTAGGTAAAGCAGCGCCAGCCCCATCAACGAGACGGTCACGCACAGGGCGCTGTGCACCAGATTCCGCAGGGACATCGCCGCGATGGCGGCGCCCACGGTCAGCCCGGCGAGGATGGCGAAGGCAAAGGTCATGGACGAATGCGGATTGCGGGTTGCGGATTGCGGATTGGGCGAGGCCAGCCACGCCACGCCGCGCAAGACCCGCCGGTTTGGCGCTGCGGTCGTTTTCCCCTCACCCTGTCCCTCTCCCCCGGGGAGAGGGGAAAGCCGGCCATCGCCAGACAAGACCACAGCCCCGACTGCCGAGGACTGCGCGGTGAAATGACACCGGACTCGGCACGCCCTGGCACTTGCCACCCGTCACCTGTCACGTTCAGCTCAGCTTGCATAGCGGTAGGTGCGGGCGTGGAAGCGGGCTTCGAAGCGGCGGCTGAACAGCCAGTAGGGCAGCGCCAGCATGGCCAGCCCGAGTGGCCAGCGGAGGAGATCGTTCCAGCCCGCGGTGAAATGCCAGACTCCGGCGACCAGCAGGTTGATCAGGCACATCGGCAGCATGAATTTCCAGGCGAGGTTCATGAGCTGCTCGACCTTGAGGCGGGGCAACGTGCCGCGGAGCCAGATGAAGAAGAGGATGAAGCCGACCAGCTTGCCGAAGAACCAGAGCCACGACGGAACCCAGTCGAGAAACGTGAACGGTGCGCTCCAGCCGCCGAGGAAGAGGGTGATGGCGACGCCGCTGATCGCAAACATGCCGAGGTATTCGCCAAGGAAGAACAGGGCGAACTTGAAGCCGGAGTATTCCGTGAAGTAGCCGGCGATCAGCTCGGATTCCGCTTCCGGCAGGTCGAACGGCGTGCGGTTGGCCTCGGCGCAAGCAGCGGTGAGGAACAGCAGGAAACCGGCGAAACCCCACGGCGTGAAGACGTGCCAGTTATGGAAGACGCCCCACTGCACGCCGGTCTGCTTCTCGACGATGGTCACCAACGAGAGCGAGCCGACCATCATCACGACGGTGAGCGAGGATAGGATCAGCGGGATTTCGTAGCTTAGCATCTGGGCGATGCCTCGCATGGCGCCGAGCAGAGAGTATTTGTTGCGGCTCGACCAGCCGGCCATGAAGACGCTGATCTCGGTCGCGGCACCGATGGCGAAGAAGAACAGCAGGCCCGTCTCGGTGAAGTTGAGCGCCGCCATGTTGCGCCCGACCGGGAGCACCGACAGCGCGAGGAACGATGGCACCACCAAGACGAACGGAGCGATGAAGTGGACGACCGTGTCGGCGTTGCGCGGAACGACGTCCTCCTTGGTGAGCGACTTGATGCCGTCGGCGATGAATTGGCCGAAGCCGGCGAGGCGGATCTTGGTGAGCGGGATGCCGACGCGGTTCGGGCCGGGACGATTCTGGAAACGGCCCAGCAGCTTGCGTTCGACGACCGTCGTCAGCGCGAAGATGCCAGGGAACACCGCCATGATCGCCGAGATGGACAGCATGACACTCGCGAACGGCTGCACCGCCTCGGGGAGCAACCCGAGGATGTAAGCCTTGAGCGTGACGAAAATCTGGTCGAGTGAGGCCATGCGGGGCGGGGTTACATCGGCATCTTCGGCGCGGCCGTGGCGGGTTTCGGCGTCTCCGTGCTCGCTTCCGGTGATGCGGTCGGCGTGGCCGTTTTTGCCGCTGCCAAAGCCGCGGCTTTGGCTTTCGCCTCGGCGTCGGCCTTAGCCTTGGCTTCCGCCTTGGCCTTCTCGATGGCCATCGCGGCGTCGGAGTCACGCGCGTCGGTCGGATGAATCTTGTGGTAATGGGCGTTGCTGCGGGCGAGCTCGTGCTTGTCGATCAGCAGACCCCGGAACCGGTCGGGCGTCGCATACTCGAACTCAGTGTCCATCTTGATGGACTCAAACGGGCACACCTCAACGCAGATCTGGCAGCTCATGCAGACCGAATAGTCGATGTCGAAGATGGCCGGGTAGAACTGGTTCTGCCCCTTGTAGTCCACCCGCTTGTCCTTGCTCTTGACGATGTAGATGCACTTGGGCGGGCACTCCTTCTCGCAAATTTGGCAGGCGGTGCAGCGAAGGCCCTTCATCGGGTCCTCGCCATCAAAGACCAGCATCGGGAATTGGCGGGTCGCCTCGGACAGCGTCTGGCGCTCGTCGGGATACTCGATGGTCGGCAGCCGGTCCTTGTCGGTGTAGGTGCCGATCAGGTTCTTCGCGGTCTGGACCAAGCCTTTCGCTATGCCGGTGCCGATCATGGTTTCCTTAGCGATCCACTTCCCCGAGGACGATGTCCACGCTGCCCAGAATGATCACGGCATCGGCGATCGAACGGCCGAGGCACATGTCTTCCAGGATGGTGAGGTTGATGAAACTGGGCGGCCGGACCCGGTAACGGTAGGGATTCGCGCCGCCGTCGGAGATGAGGTAGAAGCCGATCTCACCCTTGGGTCCCTCGATACGGCCGTAGGATTCGCCGACCTTCGGCCGGAAGCCACGGAGCTTTGCCTTCGGATCGATGAACGGCCCTTCGGGAATCTGCTTCAGGGCCTGCTGCAGGATTTTCAGCGACTCGTGCAGTTCCAGCACCCGGATCATGTAGCGGTCGAAGACGTCGCCGTGCTCGCCCAGCGGGACCCGGAATTCAAAGCGGTCGTAAATGCCGTAGCGGTCCACCTTGCGCAGGTCGTAATCCACCCCGGCGGCCCGCAGCAGCGGGCCAGTAATGCTCGCGTTGACGGCGAGTTCCTTCGACAGGCAACCCACGCCTTGGGTGCGCGCCATCAGGATTTCATTGCCGGACAGGAGCGTTTCAAACTCCTCGAGGAAGCGCGGGTAGTCGTCCACCAGCTTGCGTGCCTGCTCCAGCCAACCCGGCGGCAGGTCGCACCGGCAGCCGCCGAAGCGCATGTAATTGCACATCATGCGGGCGCCCGTCAGCGACTCGAACAGGTCGAGGACTTTTTCGCGCTCGCGGAACGCCCACATGAGCGGGGTGCCCAGCGCCCCCATGTCCTGCAGCAGGAAGCCGCAGAGGCTGGTGTGGTTCTGGAGGCGGGTCAGTTCGGCGGTGATGACGCGGATGTATTCGGCGCGCTCCGGCACCACCAAGCCGGACATTTTCTCGACGGCGAGGGCGTAGGCCCAGTTGTTCGTGAGCGAACAGAAATAGTCCAACCGGTCCGTGTAGGGCATCGAGGACAGGTAGCTCGTGCCTTCGGCGATTTTCTCGTGGTTGCGGTGGAGGTAGCCGAAGACCGGCTTCAGCTTCACCACGGTTTCGCCATCCAGCACCACGTCCATGCGGAACACGCCGTGGGTGGACGGGTGCTGGGGCCCCATGGAGACCTCAAGCATCTCTCCTTCCATCTCCGAGCCGTCCTGGCCGACCTTGGGGCGGATCCCGAAAAGCTGCGGCGTGGGGTTGCTCATGCCTTCACCTCCGGCACGGGATAGTGCGCCTTGGACCGGTCGTGGACGTCGTCGTGCGGCGTCGGTTCGTATTCGTAGTCGTCCGGTTCGACGTAGTCCTTCCGCATCGGGTGGTCCTTGAACTCGTCCCACATCAGGATGCGGCGCAGGTCGGGATGGCCGGTGAAGCGGACTCCAAACAGGTCGTAAGCCTCGCGTTCCTGGAACTCGCAGCCGCGCCAGACCGGGGTCAGCGAAGTAACGGC
The DNA here is from genome assembly GCA_964602595.1 of uncultured Verrucomicrobiota bacterium. Taxonomy (GTDB): domain Bacteria; phylum Verrucomicrobiota; class Verrucomicrobiia; order Limisphaerales; family UBA9464; genus CAIWAH01. Next base: position 223,562 of record CAZRRO010000006.1, read on the forward strand.
ACAGTCGTCGCCCCGGTTGACGGTGCGCTGGCGGAGCACCACCGGACCGTGCTTCAGCGACACGGAGAACAGATGATAAACCGCCTCCTGGAACCCGGGATAATGGCGAACTTCCTCAACTTCCTTTTCCACGCCGTCCACCAACTTCTTGACCTTCACTTTCTCGTCCCGTTCGGGCCAATCGACGCCGGTCACGTTCGAGCACATCTCCAACCGCAACTGCGCGTCGTCCCGCAGGAACTTGGCCACGGCCAATGCGTCAGCGGGTGCGACGAGCAACGAAGACTGGGCGAGCACGGCGCCGTTGGGCACCAACTCCAGCCGGACGCCGGGCAACGCGGCTTCCACGCGGGACTTCAGTTCTTCGAGGGATGGCAAGGGCATGGGAAGGCTTCAACCGGCACGGACCACGGGTTCCGGTTTCCAGAGCTCGGGGTTCTTGGCCGGAACCAAGTCATGTTCGCCGAACTCCGGGATGGGAAATTCACTTACTGCGTCCGCCCGCAGATGGCGAGGTCGGTTGGGCCCGGTGAGTTCCTGCTTGGCGATCTTTTCCTGAAGAGTGACGAGCGCGTGCAGCAGCGCCTCCGGCCGCGGCGGGCAACCAGGAATGTGGATGTCCACCGGCAGCAGGCGGTCGATGCCCTTGAGGACGTTGTAACCCTGCTTGAACGGGCCGCCGGAAATCGCGCAGGCGCCCATCGCGATGACGTATTTGGGCTCCGCCATCTGGTTGTAAAGCCGCACGACCTGCGGAGCCATCTTCTTGGTCACCGTCCCCGCCACAATCATGAGGTCCGCCTGACGGGGCGACGGGCGGAAAACCTCCGAACCAAAACGCGAGATGTCCCACTTGGACATGCTGGCGGCGATCATCTCGATCGCGCAGCAGGCGAGCCCGAAGGATAGCGGCCACACGGAATTGCTGCGGCCCCAGTTGTAGAGCTCCTGAAGTGAAGTGGCGACGACCCCCTGCTTGGCGAGTTCGTTCTTGAGGCCTTCGTCGATCATCTTTGGCGGGGGTGTGTTAGGGGGTGCAAGTCGTGGCGGCTCAACTTCTTTTGCTCACTTCCAACTGAGCACTCCCTTGAGCCAAGCCCAAGCCAGACCTTCGACCAGGAGCAGGACAAACAGCAGCATGGCCAGCACGGCGCCGACCGGCAGTTCCAAGAACTTCACCGAGAACGGGAGCAGGAAGATGGATTCCACGTCGAAGATCAGGAACAGGATGCCGTAGAGGTAATAGTCCGACTTGAATCGGACCAGCGGATCACCCTTCGACTCCAAGCCGCATTCGTAGGTGGCGTTCTTATGCGGGCCCGGCTTCTGCGGCGAATACGTGATCGCCCAGAGGCGCGCCAAACCGAGCGGAACAAAGGGGAACGCCACGGCCACGAAGAAAAACACCGTCAGAAACAGGTAAGGGTGCGAATTCATATTCCCAACCGCTCGAAGATTACCCGGGTGGATCCGGCTACCGACCTAGAAGGCGACCGCCAATTCCGACGCCCGGAGACTATCGCCCGACACCGCATGTTCCAATCACGAACTGCCCACCAACGGCAGTTTGTTGCTGTTAGCCAGCGGGTTGCCCACGACCGCTCCCGTAAGGCCTACAGATCCTGGTAACGCACCAGTTCGATGCCGCGTTCCTGGATCAGCGCCCGGACCTTTGGGCTGAGCAGCGCTTCCAATTCGTGCGCGTGCTCGTCTTCGTCTGGATGCAGGTAAACTTCAAACGTGCCGGGAAACAGGTTTTCCACCAACCGCAGGAGATACTTCTCATCCATCCGCCCCCGCTGCAGGAGACCGAAAACCAAGTCCGTGTGCTTGATGCCCCGCCGCTCCAGTGGCCCCACCGTCCGCCGGGCCAACCCGGAGTAAATGAACGATTTCGAGAGCCGGTAGAAATACCGCCCCCACGCCAAGCGGAGATTGGTCAGCAGCGGATCACGCGGGACCCGCAGGCGGGAGATGCCCCATTTGTGATAGTCACGCCGGATCGCGTCGAAGGCCGTCGGGTGAACATGGAAATTCAGGTGCCCGTTCACGTGGTCCATCGGCAACCCGGTCAGCCGGAAGCGTTTGATCTGGGCATCGATTTCCTGCCGGATCGGCGCGCGCAAACCCGGGCTCACGAAGTAACTGAAACCGGCGAGGAGGGCGGAATCGTTGAACTCCTGGTGCGGGCTGACGAGCCCGTTGAGTTCGGTGCCCTTGAGGACTGACCGACCCCGGACCAAGACCAAATGCAACCCAACTCCAAGTTGGGGATTACGCTTGGCGACCTCGACCGCATCGTCCGACTGCGAACCGGTAACGACCAAGCTCGCGCTGGTGAGGATCCCTTCGCGATGAGCGCGTTCAACCGCCCGGTTCGCCGACTTCGAAGTTCCGAAGGCGTCGGCGTTGACGATCAGGCGAATTTTTTTCGATTTGGCTTCAGTCCCCATAGGTGGCGAACGGAAGGCCAGTCTTCACGCGCAACCACGCGAGGAAAATGAGCCCCAGCTTAAGCCCTTTCCCCAGCCGGACGGGTTGATGGTCCAGCACGGGGAAGCCTTCTCGTTCCAACTTGGCTAGGAGCCGCCAGTAGACACTGCCCATCAACTCGGCGGCAACCATTGCTTTCCGGTCGCCCTGCGGCAGCAGGCGCCGGGCCTCGCCATAAAAGCCCTTCGCACGCGCGAAAACCGCCTCGCACACTCGGCTGAATTCGGCCGAGGCGCGGCGATTCAGGACGTCCTCAGCGCGCACGCCGCAGCGATCCAACTCCTCCTGCGGCAGATAGATACGTCCGCGGAGGGCGTCGTTCCCGACATCCCGGAGGATATTGGTGAACTGCAATGCCTTTCCGAGCGCCACGGCGTAATCACGGCAGCCGCGATCGCGGTAGCCGAAAATCTCGATGCTCAGGAGCCCCACGACGGAGGCGACGTGGTAGCAATAACGCTCCATCGTGGCGTAGTCCGGGTAACGCAGGGTTTCCAGGTCCATTTCCACGCCGTCGAGCAGGGCCTCGAACAACTCTTGGCGCAGGCCAAACTCCCGGATGAACGGCTGTAACTCCCGGTTCACCGGCATCAGGGGGGCGCCACCTTGGCAGGCCACCTGTATATCCTGCCGCCAGGCGGCCAACGACTTCCGCCGCTCGGGGATGGAGACCGAGTCCTCGTCGGCGACGTCATCCACTTCCCGGCAAAACGCATACAATGCGCTCATCGCCTCCCGCTTGCGTTCCGGCAACAGGATGAAGGCCAGCGCCAAGTTAGAGGCGCTCTTTCGGGTGATCTGTGAACTGACCTCGGTGCTCACAACGGGGGCTTGGAGGACTCTCCGGCGCCCAGTGGCGGCAGCCCCCCGACCTCCGCCCGCGTCGGATTGCGGCCACGGCGCTTATCCTTGCGACGACGGCGACGGCGACCGTCGCTCCCCCGGGGCGACGCTTCCACTAGCGCGCCACGGCCCGGGTCCCGGTCGGATTTCCGGAAGAAAACCGCCCAGATCACGCATAGAACTCCGATGGCCCCCACGATGATCAGCGTGATCGTCGCACTGCCCAGGGAATGCCGTCCCACGCTGTCGAAGGCCACCCCGCCACCGGCGGAGGAGGCGGGCAAATCCGGCAGCGCGGCCAGCATCAGGTTCAAGTTCGGCAAACTCATCGTCCCGCGGAGGTTGGCGAGGAATCCGAGTCTTCGTCAACGGTTCCATCGACCGTCACGCTCAGCCGGCTCATCCGGTAACGCAGCGCATGCCGGGATAGTTCCAGTTGCTGGGCCGCCCGGGTGAGGTTGCCCCCGCAGCGCTCAATGGCCGCCAGGATCAGTTCCCGTTCGAACTGGACCAGGGCCTCGCTCAACGAGATGGGGCCGTCCAGCTTGGGCGGCTGCATGCCCGGGCGTCCCGGCGCCACCTCGCCCTGGCGGAGGCGGGATTCTACCTCGAAGTCCGGCAAGCTCGTGGGCCGGATCACGTCGGTCACCTCCAGGATGACCGCCCGTTCGAGGACGTTGCGCAGTTCTCGGACGTTGCCAGGCCACGAATGCGCCTGGAGCGCAGAGCGGGCCAGTTCGCTGATCGTGGTGATCGGTTTGCCAAGCCGGAACGCAAACAGCCGGAGGAAATGTTCGGCCAACTGCACGACGTCCGCCCCCCGTTCCCGCAGCGGCGGCGGGCGGAATTGCATCACGTTGAGCCGGTGGAACAGGTCCTCGCGGAATTCCCCGGCCCGGATGGCATCCACGATGTTCCGATTGGTGGCGGCAATCAGGCGGACATTAACCTGCAACTCCTGGGTGCCGCCAACCCGGGTAAAGGTGCCATCTTCGAGGAATCGCAGCAGCTTCGCCTGCAACGGCCGGCTCATGTCCCCGATTTCGTCGAGGAAAATGGTCCCGCCATCGGCCTCCTCCACGTAACCGCGCTTGGTGCGGTGGGCCCCGGTGAAGGCGCCCCGCTCGTAGCCGAACAGCTCCGATTCGAGCAGCGTTTCCGGGATGGCCGCACAATTGAGCCGAACGTAGGTCTGGCCCGACCGCTTGCTGAGCGAATGAAGCGACCCGGCGATCAGCTCCTTGCCAGTGCCGCTTTCGCCGAGGATCAGGACCGTCGCGTCGGTCGGTGCCACCGTCTTGATCAGGTCCCGCAGCTCCCGGACCTTCGGGCTCTCGCCGATGATCTGCTCCAGCCGATAGGATTCGCCGGCGCGGGCCTTGAGGGCCGCGTTCTCGGCGAGGAGGAGGTGGCGTTCGCCACAACGTTTGACCGCGTGGAGCAATTCCTCGGGATCGAAGGGCTTCGCCAGGTAGTCGATGGCGCCGTTCTTGATGGCCTCGACCGCCAGCTTCGGGGTCGCGTAGGCGGTCATGATTAGCACGGGCAACTCCGGCTTCCGCTTCCGCACTTCCTTCAGGAACTCGTAGCCGCTCATGCCCCCCAAGCGGGCGTCACTGACCACCATGAAGAAGTCCTCGGCGTCGAGCAGCTTCAACCCCGCCTCGGCGGAGTCGGCAGCTCGCACCGCGTAGCCCTCGCCCGCCAGGACGGTTTCGAGGGAGAGCCGCATGTTTTTCTCGTCATCAACGATGAGCAGGGGGGGCAGCTTCATTTTCGGATTCGGAACAAGGAACGGGCCGGCAGAAGGATCACGAAACGGGTGCCGCGCCCCGGCTCGGAGGTCACGGTGACTTTGCCACCGTAAATTTCGGCGTTGTGCTTCACGATGGCAAGACCGAGGCCGGAACCCTTTTCCTTGGTCGTGAAATAGGGCTCAAAGATCTTTTCCAGATTCTCCGGGGGAATACCCGGTCCGGTGTCGGCGACCGTCACCTCGATGTTCAGGTCCGCCCCGCCCCGCGCCTCGACCTGCAGGGTCCCCTTCCCGTCCATCGCCTCACGGGCATTGGTGAACAGGTTCCGGAAGATCTCCATGAAATGGACCTTGGCACCCAGCAGCGCGGGCAGGCCCAGGTCGTAGTGCCGGACGATCTGGGTCTCGAACTTCGCCGCGGGCGGAAACACCTCGTTCAACGCCTCGTCGAGCAACTGCGGGATCGTGATCCGTTCCACCCGGCCCTCGGCCAGCTTCGCGTAGCCCATCAGCTCGGTGATGATGCGGTCCGACCGGTCCACCTCCTCGCGAATGATGGCAATCTGCTGGGTGATGGTCTTGCCCTCCTTCACCGTGCGCTGGAGCGTGAAGGCCGCGTTGTTGATGATCCCGAGCGGGTTTTTCAGCTGGTGGGCAATCTCCGCGGCCAGGCGTCCGGCGGACTCGAGTTGCTCCTGCTTGATGGCAAATTCGTGCGCCTCCATCTCTTTCTGGCGCTGCCGGTCCAGGAGCACCTGCACGCCGTAGGAACAGGCGGTCATCAGCACCAGCAACAGCACCCGCAGCAACAGCGCCTCGACCATCACGTTGGGCGGCAGTTCCTCGACTTCCCGGTTCAATTCACCCAGGCCCACGGACCGCACCCCGGCGATTTCCGCCCGTTCCAAGGCGATGTCCAGCGTGCCGGCCATCACGTAGATCACGCTGACGAGCAGGTTGACGGTGATCTGGACGTCGGAATAGGCGATGACAGCAGCGTTCCGCACGATCAGGCCGAGGAAAACCCAGAACAGGAGGCTGTCGAAGCCGCCGCTCGCCAGGGTGATGCCGCCGAGCATCGCCGCGTCCAGGATTGCCGCGGTGTAGACGACCCGGGAAAGGAGCTTGGGCGAAATCTCGTCCATGCCCCACACGATGAGCCCACCACCGACGCTCAGGGCGACGTAGATGAGGAAGAAGTTACGGAGGGCCTGCAGCGCGACATCGCGGGGCGGCAGGGGGTCGGCAATCCAGTTCGAGAAGAACAGAAGGTAGGCCAGGAGCGGGATGATGACCAACTTGACCGGCACCGCGAGCCCGCGCTCCACGAAGCGGACCCGCTGTAGGAACATCGTCAGGTCCACGGGCGCCGTCCCCGCCTGTGGCGAAACGGCCGCCAGCAGCTCGCGGACTTTCTTCCCGAGGTCGGTCAACAGCACGGCGTCACCTTGGCAGTTTCCGTGCCGACGTCACGCCAGACCCAATAATTGCGCACCCCGCGCCGCAATTTGATCTATCGGCCAGAGCCGGCCCAAGCCTTCGTAACCGCAGGACAGAATTCCCGCTTCCGGCCCGATGAACTCCGCCCCGCGGGATTCCAGGGTCGCGACGTGCCCTTGGGTCGCCGGGTGCAGCCACATCTTGCCGTTCATGGCGGGCGCGATCAGCAGCTTGGCCCCGGGGTTTAGCGCCAACGCGATGCAGGAGAGCGCATCGTCGGCTAGCCCGAGCGCCAGCTTGGCCAAGGTGTTCGCCGTCGCCGGCGCCACCAGCAGCAATGCCGCCTCGTCGGCGAGCCGGATGTGGGCGGGTTTCCAGCCGGCTTCCTCGTCGTAAAGGCTGGTCACCACCGGGTTGCGGGAGAGCGTCCGAAACGGCAGCGGCTGGACGAACTGCTGAGCGTCGGCGGTCAGCACCACGTTGACGTCGGCCCCCGCCTTGGTCAGCAGGCTGGCCAGGTCAATGGCCCGATGCGCCGCGATGGAACCGGTGACACCGAGGACGACGATGGGAGCATTGGCCATGGTTGATTCTCCGGCGGGTTCAGGCGGCAAACTCAAACTGAGACCGGCTACGGCGCATCCGCTCCGCCTCCAGGATCACTTTCATCCGGCGAAGATCCTCCTCCCGGGTGCCGCTTAAGACGAGGAAATCAAATTCCTGCCAGCGGGCGGCTTCCACGCGGGCCTCGGCCAGTCGCCGCTGGATGACCTCCTCAGCGTCGGCTCCCCGGCCCCGCAGCCTGGACTCCATTTCGGCCAAGGTGGCGGTGGAATAGAAGACGGTTACCAACGCCGCCCCGAGGATCGGATCGCCCGCCGCCGCCGCGCGCACCGAAGCCGCGCCCTGAACGTCGATGTTCAGCAGCACGTCGCTGCCCGCCGCCAACCGGTCCCGCACCTCGGATTTCAGGGTGCCGTAACGTCGGCCGTAAACCTCCGCGTGTTCGAGGAACTCCCCCTGCCCCACCCGGCGAACAAAGTCGTCCTCGGCCAGGAAATGGTAGTCCACGCCTGGGCGTTCGCCGGCCCGCGGCGGCCGCGTCGTGCAGGTCACCGCCCGTTGCAAGCCGGGCACTTCGCCCAGCAACCCTTGGCAAACCGTGGTCTTGCCGACGCCCGACGGCGCCGAAATGAGGAAGATGACGGGACTGCTCATGGCCGGCTCATTCGACGTTTTGCGCCTGTTCCCGGAAGCGTTCCAGTTCGGTCTTCAGCAGCACGACGTCGGTGGCGATCAGGGCGTCATTGGCCTTCGAACCGATGGTGTTGATCTCGCGGTTCATCTCCTGCGCGAGGAAATCCAGTTTCCGGCCAACAGGCTCGGCGCTCCGGACGGTGGCGTCGAATTGGGCGAAATGGCTGCCTAACCGGGCCAATTCCTCGTTGATGTCGCTGCGGTCGGCGAAGAAGACGACTTCCTTCAGCACCCGTTCGTCCTCGGCAGAGACGTTTTCCAAGCCTGCGAGGCGGATTCGCTGAAGCAGTTGCTCCCGGAACCGCCGCGTCACTTCGGGCGCCTGAATCTGAATGCGCGCCACCGCCTCGCGCAGCAGCCGGACCCGCTCGCCGAGGTCGGAGGCCAAGGCCGCGCCCTCCCGGCCCCGCATGTCGTTAAAAGCCGTCAAGGCCGCCTCCAAGGCACCAGAAACCATCGGCCAGTAGGCTTCCGGATCGGCGACCGTCTCCGTGGGCTGCAAGACCCCCGGGCACCGCAGCAGCGCCTCCATGGTGACGCCACCGGCCAGGCCGAGGTCTCGTTGGAGCTGCCCCAACTGGGCGGCGAAGGCCGCCGCAAGTTCCCGGTTGACCAGCGAAGCCGCGCTACCGGACGGCTTTTCCAGCGTGAAGACGACTTCCACCCGGCCCCGCGCCACGGCCTTGTTGAGCTCATCGCGGATCCGGCTTTCCAGCGGCTCCAGTTCGGACGGCAGCCGAAGGCCGAGTTCCGCCTGCTTACGGTTCACCGAGCGCAACTCGACGACCACCCGGAGCCCGTCGGCAGCCCGTTCGCCCCGCCCATAACCGGTCATTGAACGCATGCCGGGAAGATGGCGAAAGGCGGGCCGAAGGGGCGATACTTTTCGCGGTTCACTCCGGCTGGCCACGTTCCACCAGCCGCTTGTAGGCCAGCACGCCGTCCACGATGGCGGTCGCCGCCTTGGCCCGGGCGTGGTCGCCGTAGATTTTCAGGGCGTCCTCCCGGCTATCCATGAACCCCGCCTCGATAAGCACCGCCGGCATCTGGGCGAGCCGCAGTTCGGCGAAGTTCGCGTGCCGGATCCCGCGGTCAGCGTAGTCGAGCGCGCCCAGCAGCGATCGGTGGATCTGGTAGGCGAGGGTAAGGTTTTCGCGGTCGTGGCGGTTGCCGGGCATGTAGCCCCGGCTCTGGCCGCCATTGGTCGATTCCCCGTTCGCCAACGTGAGGCAGTAAGTTTCGAGCCCCTGCGCCGAACCGCGCGCCGTGGGACGGCCATTGAAGTGCACCGCCAGGTAGAGGTCCGCTTTGCGCTGGTTGGCGATGACCGGGCGTTCCTCCGGCGCGATGTAGCGGTCGCGGTCGCGGATTTGGATCACCTCGAAACCCGCGCGCTCCAGCTGGCGTTCCAGTTCCTGACAGAGCTTGAGCGTGTATTCCTTTTCCTTCCGCCCGCCTTCCATGTTGCCCGGGTCCTTGCCGCCGTGGCCGGCGCTCAGGGCGATGACCTTGACCTTTTCAGTGCCGGTCAGCCGCGGCGGATTCAGCAGCGGCCCGAGCGTCCGGTCGGTGTCGGCCACAGCGAGGAACGGACTGCCACCCAACTTGGCCAGCGGCGCCCCCAGCCACACGATGGCTCCGTCGAACTCCACCCGAGCCGTGTCGGTCTTGAAGGCCAGCCGGGTCCACCGGTTCGTCAGCCTCAACTCGCCGGAAGCATTGTTCCAGCGCGTGACCAGCTGCTGCCGGTCGGCCCATTTTTCCGCGTCCACGTAAAGCCGGCCGCGGATGCTGACGAAATCCGACCGCTTCAACGACGCCGGTGCCGCCGCGCCGAGCAAAAGCCCGACGACGGCCAGCAACCAAAGTCGCCGAGTCAGCGAAAACATGGGGGCAGACAGTGCCGGCGAAGTCCCCACGGGACAAGCGCCGGCCCCGCAGGCGGCTTACTTCCCGCCGAACACGTGCAGCCGGGAACCCGTCCGGACGTAGATCCGGTCGTTCGCGATCGCCACCGAGGACCGGCAGGTGCCTTCGTCAAACTGCGTCTTGCTCAGCACCTTGAACTCCGCCCCCGCGTCGCACACCACCAGCGCCCCGGCCTCGGACAGGAGGTAAATCTTGCCGTCGGCCGCCGTGGGCGAACTCCAGATTACGTCGGGCACGTCGAGCTTCCCGGACCAGACGGTCTTGCCAGACTTCGGCTCGACCTTCGACAAAACCTTCTTCCCGCCATCCAGCACAAACAGATGCCCGCCATAAACCAACGGTGTCGCCCAATCGGTCGGCGCGTCGCGGAATTCCCAAACCTTGTGGGTCGCGGTCACGTCGCCTTGACCGCCTTCCTTGAACGCCACGACCGGCTGGCCCTTCGGTCCCGAGGCGTAGATTAGGCCGTCCGCCGCGACGGGTGAGGTGACTATGCGATACCAATCGTCACGCTTTTCGTAGAGGCGGGCGCGCCAAATTTCCGAACCGTCGTTCAGGCGATGGCCGCTGACGTGGTCGCCGCCCACGACCAGCAGCTCCTTGCCACCCTTGCCGACGTAGGGGAACGGCGTGGCGTAGGACTCATGGCTTTCCTTGGTGGAATCGGTCTTCCGCACGTGGCGCCACTGGGTCTTGCCCGTGGCGGGGTCGAGCGCCTCGACGTAGGACTCGCGCGACGACTTGCCGTCGAAAAGGGGATAATCATTCGGCACTTCGTCGCGCTGCAACACCTGGACGTAGAGCACGCCCTCGAACAGCAGTGGACTCGCGCCGTAGATCCACATGTTGCCGAGGCTGCCGAATTCCTTGCCCAGATGCCGCCGCCACAGCTCGCGGCCGGTAAAGTCGAAGGCCACTAGGTCGCCCGTGCCGAACATCGCGATCACCCGTTGGCCGTCCGTGACTGGCGAAGGAGCCGCCATGTTGTTGCGGCCCTTTTCCTTGTCCCCCTCGGCCACCGTTTTCGTCCAGCGCACCGCGCCGGTGGCTGCGTCAAAACAAACTAAGTTAAGGTTCTTCGCCTCGTCCGGCGTGGTCACGAAGACGTGTTTGTCCCAGATGACGGGCGTCGAGCCCGCCTTGCCCGGCAGCGGGGCCGACCATCGTTCGGAATCCTTGGCGGGAGCGGCAGGTAATCCTTTAGCGGTGGTCGCGCCATTGAACGCCGGGCCGCGCCAGTTGGGCCAATTTTCGGCCAAGGCAGCGGGGGCAGCGAGCAGGAGGGCACAGCAGGCAAGAGTGGGCAGTGGCTTCATGGCGGAGTTCGTAGCGCGAAGACCGACTGCCGGCAAAGCCTGGAATTCAATCCAGCTCGGGCCGAATCACGGCGTGTCGGCACGTCCCGCAGCACCCATTGCCCCGAGGAATTTCGCCCATTGAGGCAAAAATCGCTCGCACCAAGCCCCCCCCGGCGGGCCCGGTTCAAATGAAATAGTCCGCCGAAGTGGTCGGCTCCGCCTGGAGTTGGTGGGAGCGTTGCACCAACTCGGCGACCGTCAGTTTCTGCATGAGGTTCGCCACGTTGTCCCGGACTTCCTTCATGACGGACCGCAGCGCGCAGCGGGCCTCATCCGGACAATTGCACTTTTCGTAGAAGTTCTCGCTGACGCAGCCAATCGGGGCGAGGGCACCCTCGATATGCCGGACCACCGCCGCTAAGGAAATCCGCTCGGGCGCCTTGGCCAGCCGGTAGCCGCCGGCGACACCGCGGCGGCTTTCCACAAAGCCCCCGGTCCGCAGGTCGTTGAGGATCTGTTCCAGGAACCGTTTGGGGATACCTTCCTCGTCGGCGATTTCCTGGATCCGAACGACATGGGGGCCATACCGCCGGCCCAAATTGGTCAACGCCCGCAGCGCATATTCTCCACGAACCGTCAGTTTCACGGTTCAAAACGGACTATACCCCACTATTTCAATCAAGTTTTAACCGCGGCATTTCGGCCACATCGAGCCCCATTTTACTTAAACACACTAAACCCACTTGACTTGGTCGTGTTTTAGTAAATTCTCATGCCCGTCATGGCTGCAGAGTCGTCCTCAGGAAAATCGGAGCGCCCGGAAGCGCCCAAACCAACAGCGCAATCCGATTGGTTTGAATCCATCCGGCAGCAGGTCGCTTCGCTGCGGTTCGGCGTGATCCAAATCGTGGTCCACGACGGCCGGGTGGTGCAAATTGACCGCACCGAAAAAATCCGCGTCGAAGCCAAATCCTGACTCCAAACCCGTTTATGCGTTTCCCCACCAACGTCTTTCGGCTGATTGCCCTCGCCTTCGCCGCCCTCTCCCTCCCGGCCACGGCGAAGGACATCAAGTTGCTCAACGTTTCCTACGATCCGACCCGCGAGCTCTACACCGCCTACAACGCCGCCTTCGCCAAACATTGGAAGGAAAAGACCGGCGACACCGTGGTGATCGAGCAATCGCACGGCGGTTCGGGCAAGCAGGCCCGGAGCGTCATCGACGGCCTGCAGGCGGACGTAGTCAGCCTCGCGCTGGCCTATGACGTCGACGCCCTCGCCGAGAAGGGCCGGCTACTGACCAAGGAATGGCAGAAGCTGCTGCCGGAGAATGCCTCGCCCTACACCTCGACCATCGTGTTCCTCGTCCGCAAGGGGAACCCCAAGGGCATCAAGGACTGGTACGATCTGGTCCGGCCGCAGGTGACCGTCATCACGCCCAATCCGAAGACTTCCGGCGGTGCCCGCTGGAACTACCTCGCGGCCTGGGGTTACGCGCTGAAGAAGCACCGTGGCGACGAAGCAAAGGCGAAGGAATTCGTGAAGGCGCTCTTTAAGAATGTGCCGGTGCTGGACACCGGTGCCCGCGGCTCCACCACCACCTTTGTCCAGCGCGGCATCGGTGATGTGCTCATCGCCTGGGAAAACGAGGCGCTGCTCGCGCTGAAGGAGATCGGCAAGGGAGAATTCGAACTGGTCGCCCCCTCGGTCAGCATCCTCGCCGAACCGCCGGTGGCGGTGGTGGACCGCGTCGCCAAGCGGAAGGGCACCCAGGAAGTTTCGAAGGCCTACCTGGAGTATCTTTATTCGGAAGTCGGCCAGGAAATCGCCGCCAAGAACTACTACCGTCCCCGGCTGGAGGCCGTGGCCCAGCGCCATGCCGGCTATTTCCCGAAGATCGAACTCTTCACCGTCGATGCCGTGTTTGGCGGCTGGCAGAAGGCCCAGCCAGCCCATTTCGGCGAAGGCGGCCAGTTCGACCAAATCATCGCCCGCTGACGCCGGCCCCCTTCCCTCCGCCATCCGCGCACGCCATGAACATCTCCTCCTTCATCCGCCGGCTGACCTTCGTCCTTTGGACGGCGGTGGCCGTGGGCGTGCAGGGAGAGACCCGCCTGCTGAACGCGTCGTTCGACATCTCGCGGGAACTGTTCCAAGCCTACAATCCGGTGTTCGCGGCGCATTGGCAGGCCCAGACTGGTGAGACGCTGACCGTCAGCCAGTCGCACGCCGGTTCCTCGAAGCAGGCGCGCGCCGTCATCGACGGGCTGGCGGCGGATGTCCTCACCTTCAATCAGGTGACCGACGTGGATCAGGTCGCCGTCCGCGGGTTGGTCGCCAAGGACTGGCGCACCCGCCTCCCGCACCAGAGTTCCCCGTTCACCTCCACGATCGTGTTCCTCGTGCGGAAGGGAAATCCCAAGGCCATCCGGGACTGGGACGATCTCGCCCGACCGGGTGTGTCCGTGATCGTGCCCAACCCCAAGACCTCTGGGAATGGCCGTTACAGCTATCTCGCCGCGTATGCCCACGCCCTGAAGCAGAACGGCGGCAAGGCCGAAGCCGCCCGTGAATTTGTCGGGCGCCTGTTCCGGAACGTGCCGGTGCTGGATACGGGCGGACGCGGCGCCACGACGACCTTCGTCCAACGTGGCATCGGCGACGTGCTCCTGACGTTCGAGGCGGAGGTTTTCCTCACCATTCAGGAACTGGGCCGCACGGTTGCCGTCCAGGCCTTCGAGGTCATCGCTCCGTCCTACAGCGTGGAAGCCGAACTGCCCGTGGCCGTCGTCGAGAAGGTCGCCCAGCGTCACGGCACCACCAAGCAAGCCCAAGCGTATCTCGAATTCCTCTACTCCGAGGCCGGCCAGGAAGTGGCGGCCAAGAATTACTTCCGGCCCCGCTCGGCTGAGGTCGCCGGCCGATACTCCCATCAATTCGCCAAACTCACCCTGTTCCGCGTGGATGACGTCTTCGGCAGTTGGACCGAAGCCCAGAAGACCCATTTCGCCGACGACGGAGTGTTTGACCAAATCTACCGGAAAGCCCGCTGACCATGTCCACCACCCTAGCGCCCCAAGCTCCCGTGAACGCCCGTTCCACCGTCCGTCCCGCCGCTGCCCAACGCTCCGTTGCCCGGCTGCTGGAACCGCTTGACCGCATCGCCGAATCCTCGCGCCACCTGATCAGCAAGTCGCTGGGCCAGTTCGAGAGCGTGGGCGGCAACTACAGCCTGCCGCGTTACCTCTACGTCGGCCCACGCGGCGGCGGCGACATCATCCGCATCGGCATCTTCGCGACGATTCACGGCGACGAACCGGAAGGTGCCCTCGCGCTCGGCCGTTTCCTCGCCGCCCTGGAGGCCAAGCCGGAACTTGCCCAAGGCTACGCGCTGTTCATCTACCCGGTCTGCAATCCCACCGGCTTCGAGGACAACACCCGGAACGCCCGCAGCGGCCGGGACCTCAACCGTGAGTTCTGGCAGCAGTCCGACCAACCCGAAGTCCGCTTCCTGGAATCCGAGATCTGGATGCAGGCCTTCCACGGGATCGTGACGCTGCACAGCGACGATACCAGCGACGGTCTCTACGGTTTCGTGAAGGGTGCCGTGCTTTCGGAATACCTGCTGGAACCCGCTCTGCTGGAGGCCAGCCGCTTCCTGCCGCGCAACCACCGGTCCGTGATCGACGGTTTCAACGCCCGCAGCGGCATCATCCACGACGGTTACCAGGGCATGCTCCAGTCCATCCCCGACCTGCCGCAGCCACCGTTTGAGATCACCTTGGAGACACCGCAGAAGGCGCCGCTGCACCGCCAGGTGGACGGCTTGGTCGCCGCCCTCCAGACGATCCTCACCGAGTTCCGCTATCTCCAGGCCGTCGCCCAGAACATCTGAACCCCAACTGCCACCCACAGCTTTTCCCATGGCCCGCATCTACAACGACATTACTGAGACCATCGGCAACACCCCGCTCGTGCGGTTGCAACGCACCGCCCGCCAGCACGGCGCGCTCGCCGACGTGTTGCTGAAGCTCGAATTCTTCAACCCGCTTTCGAGCGTCAAGGACCGCATCGGTGTCGCCATGATCGACGACGCCCTCGCCACGGGCCGGATCAATCAGGACTCCGTGCTGATCGAGCCGACCAGCGGCAACACCGGCATCGCGCTCGCGTTCGTCGCCGCCGCCCGTGGCCTCAAGCTGGTTCTGACGATGCCGGAAACGATGAGCCTGGAGCGCCGCAAGCTCTTCAAGATCCTCGGGGCGAAGCTGGTCCTCACCGAAGGCGCCAAGGGCATGAAGGGCGCCATCGCCAAGGCCGAGGAACTGCGGGCGAAGATCCCGAACAGCGTGGTCCTCCAGCAGTTCTCCAACCCCTCGAACCCCGCCGTCCACCGCCGCACGACGGCCGAGGAAATCTGGCGCGACACCGACGGCACGGTCGATTTCGTCGTCGCCGGCGTCGGCACCGGCGGCACGATCACCGGCGTGGCGGAGGTGCTGAAGGCCCGCAAGCCGACCTTCAAGGCCATCGCCGTCGAACCGGCGAAATCCCCCGTCATCTCCGGCGGGCAGCCGGGACCGCACAAGCTCCAGGGCATCGGCGCCGGGTTCATTCCCGAAAACCTGAACCGTCTCGTCGTCGATGAGATCATCACGGTCAACGAGGAGGATTCCGGGCCGATTTCCAAGCAGGTAAGCCAGCTGGACGGCATCCCGGTGGGCATTTCCAGCGGGGCCAACATCTGGGCCGCGCTCCAGCTCGCCAAGCGGCCGGAAAACGCCGGCAAGGTGATCGTCGCCATCGTGCCCTCGTGCAGCGAACGCTACCTGTCTTCCTGGCTCTTCGCGGACCTGAACGTGGAAAGCGATTCGATCGATGACCTGATCCCGTCCGCCTAACTCCGCCCCCGCAACTGCCCCCGCCACGCCCTGAAGCCGGTCGCTTCGGAAATGGATGTTCCATGCCCACCCGGGGCGACTGCGCCCCAAGAATTGCCCGCTGCGTTCCCAATCGCGATGAAGTCTTCACCTCAACCTGCCCGCGCCGTGCGATTAGCCCAAGCTGCCTTGGTCCTGGCGGTTGCCGGCTGCAAACCGTCCGCCGAACAGACCGCCCTCAGCCAGCGGCTCGCCACCAATGAAGCCGTCGTCGCCGCCGAACGGACGGCGGCCGTGGACCGCTTCAGCTCCCTGACCAACCAGTTCGCGCAGGCGCAGCAGGCTCAGGCTGAAGTCATCCGCCGGCTGCAGGACCAATTGGCCCAGCTCGAACGGCAGCAGGCGGAACGCACGACGGCAACCAGCACCGAACGAACCGGCCAGGCCGCCGCGCTGAAGGCCGCCGAGGAACGCTCCGGGCAACTGGCCGCCCGCCTCGCGGAGCTGGAAACCAAGCTCAAGGCCGTTGAGGCCGGCCGGGTGCTGCCCGAAATCGCCGTGGCCGCCGAGGATGGCCCGACCACCCGCGAACTGGAGCAGCAGCTCAAGGTCGTGGAACGCAACCGGGAACTGGCCGCCGAGGCGTCCGAGGCCAAGGCCAAGGAAGCGCCCAAGTTCTCCGCCGGCGCCGGCGGGCTCAGCTTCACGTCGGGTGACGTAAATTTCGCCTTCAAGGTCAAGGGGCTGGTGCAGGCCGACGCGCAGGTGTTCTTCAACGACAACCCGTTGCTGGAAGGCAACGACGGGTTCTACCTGCGCCGCGTCCGCACCGCGTTCCAAGGCAACCTGTTCAAGGACTTTGAGTATCTCATCATCCCGCAATACGGCGGCCTCGGGCAGGACCAGATCCAGATCCTCGACGCCTCGGTCGCCTACAAGTTCGGCGACTACGAGGCCCGGATCGGCAAGTTCAAGGGCCCCGTCGGCCTGGAACTGCTCCAAAGCATCACCGCGCTGCCGTTCAATGAACGCTCGCTGGTCAGCAACCTGGTGCCGCAGCGGAACGTCGGCGCCCAGTTCTCCGGGAAACTGTGGGACGACGCGGTGAGCTTCGCCGCGGGCGTCTTCAACAACTCCGGCGACCAACGCAATCCGGCGAACTTCGACTACTCCGACGACAAGGAATTCGCTGGCCGGGTCTTCTTCCAGCCCTTCAAGCAGGCCGCGCTCAAGCCGCTGCAAGGATTCGGCTTCGGCTTGGGCGGCTCCTACAGCCAGGTGAGTTCCAACGCCGTGGGCCTGCCCCGGGTGGGCGCCACCGTGGCCGGCTACTCGACCACGCCCGGCAACCAGCAGTTTTTCGCCTACAATCCCACGGTCGGCCCGGTGGTGGCCGACGGTGTCCACTGGCGACTCTCGCCACAGGGCACCTTCTACTACGGCCCGTTCGGCCTGATGGGCGAATACGCGCTGTCGAACCAGGACGTTTACAACAGCACCACGTTCCGCTCGGCGAAGCTCAGCCACGACGCCTGGCAACTGACCGCCGAATGGGTGCTGACCGGCGAGGCCGCCTCCTACGCCGGAATCAATCCGCTGCGGCCGTTCAGCCTCCACGGTGGCGGCTGGGGCGCGTGGCAGTTGGTCGGCCGGTATTCCAAGTTCGACGTGGACGACGACGCGTTCCCGACCTTCGCCAATCCGCTGGCTTCGGCCACCGGCGCGACCTCGTGGAGCGTCGGCCTGAACTGGTGGCTGAACCGCAACGTGCGGGTGCTCTCCAGCTTCACCCACACGACCTTCGAGGGCGGCGGCGCCCCGGTGAACCTGGCCGACCCGGCCACCGTCATCGCGCCGGCCACCGTCACCGCGCAGGACGAGAACGTCCTCTCCACCCGCGTGCAGCTTTCGTTCTGACGCCACCCCAACCCCATTTCACCGTCGCCCGCCCGATCACGGGAGGCATCCCAGAAAACCAATC
Organism: uncultured Verrucomicrobiota bacterium; assembly: GCA_964602595.1. Classification (GTDB taxonomy): domain Bacteria; phylum Verrucomicrobiota; class Verrucomicrobiia; order Limisphaerales; family UBA9464; genus CAIWAH01. Next base: position 241,439 of record CAZRRO010000006.1, read on the forward strand.
ACTCCGCGGGGCCGACCGGATCACCGGAAGTTCTGTCAGGAAAGTTCAGGCCGCCCAGGTGGCGACCCGGACCGAAACACACAGTTACAACCGCTAAGACGCATCATGAAGACTCATCCAAACCAGCGCCTGCTGCCCGGCCTCGCCCGGCTGCTGGGCGGGTTTGCCTTGTTCACCGGGGCGCTGCACGCCGCGCCCTTCCTCTACAGCCCGGGCGACCTGGTGCTGGCCTTCCGCCAGACCGGCAACGACTCGGACTACGTGGTGAACCTCGGCAAGGCAACCAACTACAACACGCGCCCCGCCGGCACGACGGTGGCGGTCGCGAACCTCTCCGCGGCGCAGCTCAGCTCCGCGTTCCCCAGCCTGAACGGTCTCCGGTGGTCCGTCGCCGGCGCGAACCGCCCGCCGGTGGACCCGAACTTTCCGCTGCAAACGCTGTGGATTGCCCGGCCCCGAACGGAGAACGACACCCAGAGCACGCCGTGGCTCCGCAAGGGCCAATCGGCCCAGGGACTCGCGGGCGCCCAGATCGACGGCGTCGGTTACAACGCCGCCCAAGCCAGCAGCAACCTGCCCGGCGGCCCGGACAACACGGCGACCGGAGTGGTCATCCCGGTGAACAACAACTTCAACGTCAGTCAGGTGATTGGCGCGACCGGCAACTACGCCAACACCTTCCAGGGCGGCGTGGAGAACCTGACGGCCGACGACTTCGACGGCAATCCCGCCAACGTCTCCCGGTCCGACCTTTTTGAGCTGCTGCCCGGCACCACGGCGGCGGGCACGGTCAACACGGCCGGGCGTTACCTCGGCTACTTCGAGCTCAAGCCCGACGGCACGCTGACCTTCAATACCGGCAGCCCGGCGCTTCCCGTGCCGGAGATCGCCACCGTCACGCGCGACGGCGACGTCACCACCGTGTCCTTCGCGACGGTGAACGGCGCCAACTACACGCTGCGCGCCACCGACGCGGCGGGACTGGGTTCGCCCGTCACCACCTGGGCCGCTGGCCCCACCCTCACCGGCAACGGATCCGTGCAGTCCCTCCAGGACACCAGCACGGCCGCCGTGCGCTTCTTTGCCGTCGAAGTCCTGCCCTGAGCAGTCCTCGCCAAATCACTTTGTCCATCGGTCCGAATCGAAACTGAAAACAACTACGTCCCGCAGCTCGAAACATGAAAACGCTTAAACTCTCCCTGGTTACCCTGGTGGGCTCCGCGCTCACCGCCGCCAGCGCCTATGCGCAGGTGGAAATCAACCTCTCCGGCGCCGTCGCCTTCCGCGATACCGCCTACCGCTCCATCCGGAACCTCTTCGGGGCAAACCTCGCCTCGCAGAACACGGCCGACGCCCCGGCCACGCCGACCGCGCTGAAGGTCACCTGGACCGGCAAGATCCCGGCGCTCTACGGCGACCAGAACGTCACGGTGCGCGCCTTCTACAACGGCGCGGTCGCCGGCGTGCAGGACCTCACACAGAACCGCAACGTGAACTTCCTCGCGTCGTCCACCCCGGGCGACACCAACACCATCAACCTCCAGTCGGACATCGCCTTCTCGTCCATCTTCCAGCAGGCGACCGAGTTCCGGACCCCCGTGCTGGAGGATTCGCTGTTCGGCGCCACGCCCATCAACCTGGTCAAGAGCAGCTCCGCCCCGGCCGGGCTGACCAACATCACGTCGCACCAGTTGAAGACGCTCGCGGCCAACGGCTCGGCGCCGGCATGGTTCTTCACCGGCAACACGAATGACACGGACACGATCTACTTCATCAACCGTGACCCGACCGCCGGCCAACGCGTCACGCTGTTCCTGGAGTCAATCTTCACCGGTAACCCGATTCAGAACCAGTGGGACACCACCCAGGGCAAGTTCATCAATGATCCCACCGGCCGGAACGCCGCCCAGATCACCACGCACCTCAACAACTACGGCCCCGCCATCAGCTACCTGATCTCGGTGGACTCGTTCAACGTGAACGGTGGGCAGAACGTGCTGAGCTACAACGGCAGCAAGGCCTTCAAGGGGACGTTCAGCAATACCGGCAACGACTTCAGCCCGGTCATCAGCGGCCAATACAGCCTCTGGGTTTACGAGCACCTGCTCAACCGGACCACGGCTTCAGCCAATGTCCGGAACTTCCGGACCAAGCTGATCGAAGCCATCGACGCCGAACTGCAAGTGTCCGCGTTCTCCATCCCCATCAGCCGCCTGCGCGTGGAACGCCAGGCCGATGGCGCCCCGGTCGCCCCGGTCGAGTGACCCCGTTTCGGGACCGGCGCCGGGAATCTTCCCGCGCCGGTCCTGCTTCCGCTTTTCCCTCCATTCATGGCCCAGATCCGTTCAACGTTCTCCGAGTCCACCGCGCACCGTGCTCCCGCTTGCCCCCGGCCGGCGCTTACGGGTGTCACGGCCGCCCTGCTGCTCGGTGCAGTCGCCTCGCCGGCGCCACTGGCCGCCGGTGTGCCTCGCACCAATACGCCCACGGCGGTGACCTACGCCATCGAACGCTACGAACTCTCCGGCGGCCCGGCCCTCGAACCGGACCTGGTCCGCCGGCTCACCGCGCCGGCCACCGGCCCGGCCGTCCCGCTCGCGGAGATTCGCCGGACCTTGCGTTCCCTCCAGCAGGCTTACCGGGAGCAGGGTCATCGCCGGGTGGCGTTGCAACTGCCTTCCCAGCCGCTGACCGACGGCGTGGTCCGCGTGCGCATCACTGACGGCGCCGTGCCACCGCCCACGGCGCCCACGCTGCCGGCCTGGACGGCGCCCACCTACGACATCCGGCACTTTGAAGTGCGGGGAAATTCCGTGCTGGCCGTCGAGGAACTGGACCGTCTCCTCAGCCCGGCCGCCGGCCCGGCGATTGACCTTGGCCAGCTCCAGCAGGTGGTAACGCGCCTGCATGCCGCCTACCGCGAACGCGGCTATTCCGGCGCGGCCGTGAAGCTCCCGCAGCAGTTGCTGACCGGCGGCACCGTGATCGTCGCCGTGGACGAAGGGCTGTCGCCGGCCGCCCGTCTGTCGCGTCAGCGGATTGACCCCAACCCGGTTCCCACCAACCGCCCGCCCGCCGTCCCGACCTTCGAAGTGCGCCGTTACGACGTCGCGGGCAACACTCTCCTGCGTCCCGAAATCGTGGAGCAGGTCTTCACCAACGCCACGGGACCGGCCATCACGCTGCCGCAAATCCAGAAGGCGCTCGGACAGCTCCAATTGGCCTACCGCGAGCGCGGGTTTGCGACGGTGTCCGTCGGTCTGCCGCCCCAGCAACTCACCAATGCCGTCGTCAAGGTGCAGGTCACCGAAGGCGTGCTGGCGGAGATCCAAGTCTCGGGGAACCGCCATTTCAGCTCGAACAACGTCGTTCGGGCGTTGCCCAGCCTCCGGACCAACGCCCTGTTCAACAGCCTGGTGTTCCAGCGCGAGCTGGACCTCGCGAACCAGAACCGTGACCGCACGATTTATCCCGTCGTCGGCCCCGGACCCGATCCCGGCACCAGCGCGCTGACCTTGCGCGTCAAGGACCGGCTGCCGCTTCACGGCCGCATCGAGGTCAGCAACCAGGCCACGCCGGGCACGCCCGAATGGCGGGTCAATTCCTCGGCCCAGTTCAACAACCTGTGGCAACGCGAGCATCAGGTCGGGATTTCCTACGGCTTCTCGCCTGAGGAGTTCAAAGGCGACGGGCCGTGGCCCGACTACTTCTTCAACCGCCCGTTGATCGCCAACTATGGCGCCTACTACCGGCTGCCCTTCGGCAACCCCGACTCGGTGGAGCAGCAGATCGCCAGTTCAACGCGCTTCGGCTTCGACGAGGCCACGCGCCAGTTCCGCCTGCCGCCGGCCGGTTCGCGGCCCGACCTGTCCTTCTTCGTCAGCGCCGCCTCCAGCGACACGGGGGTCCAGCAGGGAGCGATCAGCGTCGTCTCGCAGACTCCGCTGCTGACGATCCTGTCGCGGGATTCCGGCCAGAACCTGACGGTCAACGAAAGCGCGGGCGCCCGGGTGAACGTGCCGCTGGCGCTTACCGACACCAACCGCTGGGGTTTCTCCGGCGGGGCGGACTGGAAACGCTTCTTCCTCCAAAGTTTCAACACCAACAACTTCCTCACCGTCACGGTCGTGACCAACGCGCAGGGGTCGCAGACCATCGCCAACCTGGTTTCCTCGCCCCAGCCGGCGCGCAGCACGGAGGTGCAATATCTGCCGCTCGTCACGTCGGCCGACTACTCGCAGACCGACCGCTGGGGAACCTTCGCCGGCAACCTGAGCCTGGGCGGCAACTTCTTGGGCGAACGCGGCGATTTCGCGGCGGCGGCCTATTCCACGAATGCGAGCGCCAACTACGGTAAGGCCACGCTCACCCTCACCCGCGACCAGCGGGTCTTCCAGGACTGGTCGTTGCTGCTCCGGGCCAGCGGCCAGCTCGCGACGGGCGCGCTGATCGCCAACGAGCAGTTCTCGCTCGGCGGCCTGAACAGCGTCCGCGGTTACTTCGAGGGCGACGTCTTCGGCGACGCGGGCTGGTTCAGCAGCGCGGAACTGCGGACACCGTTCATCACCGCGCCCGTCCCCATTGGTGTCGGCTCCGTGCCGGTGTGGCTGCGCGGTTCGGTGTTCATGGACTACGGCCAAAGCTTCCTGCTCGAAGCCCCGGCGGGCCGAACGGACAGCGTGTCCCTCTGGGGTGCCGGCTTCGGCGTCTCGGCCAACGTCAACAATCACCTCGACGTGCGGGTTTCGCTGGGCTGGCCCCTGCTGGATTCGCCCAACCGCCGCGCCGGCGATCCCCGCGCCTACTTCTCCGTGGGAGGACAATTCTGATGAATCCGAAACCGGGACAACAGCCCGTCGGCCACGCCCACGAGTCCGCGTTTCCTCTCCCGCTTTGGGGCGGATGTTTCATGGCGGTCCTTTCGCCGTGGGCGCTCCTGGCGAACCCTCAGGGCCTGTCGGTGCAAAGCGGAACGGCCTCCGCCTTCACCAGCGGCGCCCAACTCACCATCACCGCCTCGGACCACGCCTTCCTCAACTGGCAGTCGTTCAACCTCGCGCCCGGCGAGACCACGCGGTTCGTCCAGCCGTCCGCCACCTCGTTCGTCTGGAACCAGATTCACGACGCCAACCCGTCCGAGATCCTCGGGAATCTGGAGGCCAACGGAAACGTCGTCCTGATTAACCGGTCCGGCTTCTACTTTGGCCCGGGCGCCTTTGTCAGCGCCGCCGGCCTGATCGTCTCGACCGCGCCCGTCACGCCGGTCGAATCCAGCGCGGGCTTGTTCTGGCAGTTCAGCGGCGCGGCCCCTCAGTCCAGCATCGTCAATTACGGCGCGTTGAACGCCGGCCGCGCGGGTTCGTTGTTCCTGATCGCGGAAAACATCGACAACCACGGCACGCTTAGCGCGCCGGAAGGCAATCTCAGTCTGCTCGCCGCCAAGGAGGTGCTGGTGAGTTCCCGGCCGGATGGTCGCGCGCTCAGCGCGGCTGTCCGGCTACCGTCCGGTTCGGTGGACAACTCCGGCCGCCTGTTCGCCGATGCCGGTGCCATTGCCCTGCACGCGCAGGTCGTGAACCAGAACGGCCTCGCCCAGGCCAATTCAGTCCGCGAACGCAACGGCGTCATCGAACTGCTTGCCTCCGAGTCCATCGCGTTGGGCGCCGCCTCCGAGCTTTCCGCCCACGGCGAAAACACGGGCGAAAGCGACGGTGGCCGGATCGTCCTCAAATCCGGGGGCGGCTTCACGGATGACGCCACCTCGCGGATCAGCGTGGCCGGTGGCACTCAGGGTGGCGACGGTGGGTTCGTGGAAGTCTCCGCGCCCGTCATGTCCGCCATCCGCTCGGAGATCGATGGCCGCGCGGCGTCTGGCCAGCGCGGCGGCCAGTTGTTCATGGATCCGCTCGACATCGTGCTTGGCAACTCGGGCAACGGCAGCGCGGGTTCCGGTTCCGTCGGCGCCGGTGATCCGCCCGCGGGCACGCTGAACCTCGACGTGAATTCCGCCTTCGTCGGCTTCTCCCAAATCACGCTGCAGGCCACGCGAAACCTTACGGTCTCGGCCGGCACGCTCTGGGACCTCGGTGCGAGCACTGGCCTGCATGAACCCGGCAGCCGGCTGAAATTGGAAGCAGGCAACAACCTCACCATCGCCAACGGCGCCAGCATCGTGGCCGGGGAAAACTGGTCGGTGTCCTTGCAAGCCGGCCGCGATTTCGCCGCGGGCGGCGACGTCGTGAAGGCCGGCACCGGCAACATCGCCTTCGGCGGCACGGGCTCACTCCAGGCTCACAACGGCAACGTGAGCCTGCTCGCCGGCAACAACGTGACCGTGGCCGCCGGACATGTCCGGACCGTGGGCGGCGGCGATATTTCGGTGCGGGCGCTGGCGGGCAACATCAACTCCGGCACGAAGGCGAACGGCTTCCGGTTCCTGCCCAGCGGTTACGTCGTGGACGTCGATCTCGGCGGCATCAGCACCGCGGCCGGTGGCGACGTGAACCTGTGGGCCGGGCAGGATGTCATCAGCTCCCTGCCGCTCGCGGGCGGCTTGCAGAGCGACGCCGGCAGCGGCGCGTTTGGGGCGGAACCTGGCGAAGTCACGATCCAGGCGGGCCGGGATGTCAGCGGCCACTTTGTCGCCCGCAACGGTGCCGGCACGATCACCGCGGGCCGGGATGCCGGCACGGCTTCGCGGCTGCTGGCCCTCAGCGTGGTGAGCGGCGGCTGGACTGTGGCAGCCGAGCGCGACCTCCTGCTCCAGGAGGTGCGTAACCCGAACGGGCTGTTCAACAATCTCGGCTCCAGCACCTCCGCCAACCGCCACCGTTTCGACTACGCGGCGGACGCCTACACCTCGCTGACGGCGGGCAACTCGGTGCAGCTTCGCGGCACGGCCCTGCCCCGCTTCAACGACGCTTTCTCACAGGGCATGCCGCCGATCTATCCCGGCATCCTCGACATCACTGCCGGCGCCGGCGGGGTGGTGCTCGGCAACGACGTGGTGCTGTTTCCGTCGCCGCTCGGAAACCTGAGCCTGACGACGACGGACGGCGGCTCGCTGGTGGGAACCAAGTCGGGCGACCTCGCGCAGCTCATCGTGTCCGACAGCGGCAAGACGCAGTATCGGAGCTTCGGCGACTTCGGCATTTCCGACCATGCCGCCACTCCGTTGCACCTGAATGACCCGGAACCCGTTCGGCTCGCGGTGGCCGGCGACCTGCGGGGAATCCTGCTGGGCTCGCCCAAACGCGCGGAGATCACCGTCGGCGGCAACCTGGTGAACAGCCGGTTCGACGGCCAGAACCTGCGCGCGGATGACGTGACGAAGCTCCATGTCACCGGCGACATCATCAACCGCAACGAGTTCACCAGCGTCCCGCTCGCGACGAAGCCCGACTTCTCCGCCTTCGAGCTGGGACTGATTTTCCCGCCCTTGACCGGCGCGCTGGCGGGACTGGAAAGCAAGTTCTTCTACGATGCCACGACCAAGGCGCTGACCTTCCAGGGCCGTATGACCGGCGATGAGCTGCAACTGCTGCTCAATACCCCGGTGATCGTGTTCGATTCCGCGGGCCAGCCCGTGGTGAAGCCGAACGGCGAACCCGAAACCCGGCTGGTCGCCACCTTGCCGCCCGACCTCGCCAACCAGCTCTACGCCGCGAGCCAAGATGTGCCGCTGAATTCGGACACCGGCTACCGGATTGGTGGCGGCGGCACCTTCGACGTGCGCGCCCGCAATCTCGATCTGGGCGCGACCATCGGCCTCGTTTCGCAGGGACCGCGCGGCAATCCGGCGTTGGCCGAACTGTTCACCGCGGGCGCGGACCTCAACGTCACGCTGGGCGGCAACCTGGAGATGTTCTCGACCAAGATCGCCTCGTTGAACGGCGGGGACATCACGGTGGTGGCGGACGGCAGCGTGAACGTCGGCTCCCGCACGTTCACCGCCAGCGACGCGAATGCCCGCGGCATCTTCACGGTGGACCCGAGCGACGTGACGGTCATTGCCCGCGGCAATATTGACGTGAACGGCTCCCGCATCGCCGGCTACGACGGCGGGAACGTCACGGTGCGTTCCCTGGAAGGCAACGTGGACGCCGGCACCGGCGGTTCCGGTTCGGCGACGGTGGAAAAGCTCTACGTGGACCCGCTGACGCGGCGGATCCTGACCTATTCGCCGACCATCCCCGGCAGCGGCATCCTGGCGACGACCTTTCCGCCGTCGCTCGACTCCGCCTTTCCCGCATCGGTCAACACCGTGGGCGACATCCTGGTCGAGACGCCCCGCGGCAACATCGTTGCCAGCGCCGGCGGCGTGGTGCAGATGCCGCTCAACGTGGCGGGTGAGGACACCAGCCGGCGCGACGCGATCGAGGCGCTGTTCGGGGGCTTCCTCCGGGGATTGGGCATCGATCCGCGCACGTTGCTGGTGGTTCCCAACGTCGCGTCCGCCGGCACGGTGACGCTGCGGGCCGGCACCAAGGCGGCCAATGGCACCGTCATCCACGAGGGCAGCATCGACGCCCGCGGCTCGGGCGTGATCGGCAGCACCGTGAAGCTGGAGGCCACCGGCGACGTCCGGGGCCTCGTGTTCGCCCGCGAGAACATCGACCTGAACGCCCAGCAGAACGTGAGCGTGACCGCGCTCGCCCAGGGCAGCGTCAGCGTGGGTGCCGGCGGCAACATCTCGGGCACGATCGTCGGGGTGGGCAGCGTGAGCGCCAGCGGCGCAACCGTGGACGCCGCGCTCTTGTCCCAGAACGTCAGCGCCAGCGGCGACGTCTCCTCGTCCCAGGTCGGCTTCGGCGCCGGCAACGCGGCCGGCACGGCCAGCCAGAGCCTCGCCAACGATGACCAATCCAAGGGTGTCGCGGCCAAGGAGGACGAGGAAGACGACACGCCGAAAAAGCAAATCGCCGCCGGCCCCAAACTGACCCGCACGGTCGGGCGCGTGACGGTCATCCTGCCCACCGCGCCGAGCCGCAACTAGCCTTCCCCTTTCCCATCTCAATCCGCATCCATGACCTCGTTACCCTTCACTCCCCTGCTTGCCGACGGCGCGCTCCAGTTCGCCTTCGAGAAGGCCACCACCGAAGGCAAGATCACTATCGGCACCCTCATCATCGTCTCGCTGTTCAGCTGGACGGTGATCTTTACCAAGGCCTGGCAACTGTGGCGCGCCCGGCACGAGGCGAAGAAGTTCTTCGCGTCCTACCGGGCGACCCGTGACCCGTTGGAACTCGCCCGCAAGAACGAGGACTACGACGGCGCGCCCGCCTACGAACTGTATGTCGCCGGGGCGGACGAACTCGCCTACCACCTGAAGAACAATCCCATCGCGGTGAAGGCCACCGCCAAGGGGGCGGGGCCGGACGCGGACCTGGGGCAGACCGACGTGCTCGCCCGTTCGCATCAGACCAAGGTGAGCGTGGCGTCCTTCGACTCGGTGAAGGTGGCGCTGGAACGCACCGCCAGCCAGCAGGCCCTGTCGTTGGAGAAGGGCATGATCGTGCTGTCCACGGCGGTGGCGGGCGGACCGTTCATCGGGCTGCTCGGCACGGTTTGGGGCGTGATGGAGACCTTCTCCGGCATCGCCAAGGCCAACTCCGCGAGCCTCACGGCCATGGCTCCCGGTGTTGCCGGCGCGCTGATCGCCACGGTCGTGGGGCTGTTCGTGGCGATCCCGGCCATGTTCGCCTACAACTTCATGGTCTCGAGCATCCGTGCCATCACCCAGGAGCTGGACAACTTCGCGACGGAGTTCGCCATCGCGATCGAGCACGCCTACGTGGACAACCGCCCGCTGGCCCAGGACATTTCCGCCGCCAACGAGGCGCTCGGCGACCGGCTGGTTTCCGCCATCCGCGAGGCGAAGATTGCGCCCGCCCGCTGACCGGCCTCACGCCCAGCCCAGCCCGCGATGAAGAAGTGCTCCCAGTCGCATCACCACTCGCTCACGGAGTTGAACATCACCCCGTTGCTCGACCTCGCGTTCGTGCTGCTGGTGATCTTCATCATCACGACCACGCCGGTCGTGAACGACCTCGACCTGAAGCTGCCGACCGCCTCGAAGCGCGAGAAGGATCCCCCCCGCAAGGCCAACTACGTGACCGTGGACCACGCCGGGAAGCTCTACCTCAACAAGCTCGAGGTGGATCCGGCGGCCCTGCACGCCCAGTTGGTCCAGCTCCGCACCGACGACCCGGACCTGAGTGTGATCGTCCGCGGCGACGCCAAGACCAAATATGACCGCATCGTGGGCGTGCTCGACATGCTCCAGCAGGCCAACGTGGTGAAGGTGGACCTCGCCACCGAGCCGCTTGCCCCGGGAGAACGCTGATTCCGCCATGGCCATCCAACGCAAGAAGAAGCACTCGACCAAGGTCAGCCTGATCGTCTCCACGGTCTTCCACGGCCTGATCATCGGGGCGCTGATTTTCTTCGCCGCGCGCGAGGGCTACCTCGGCAAGCAGCTCAAGACCATCGCCGTGACGATGGCGCCGAAGGAGAAGCCACCCGAGCCGGAGAAACCAAAGGAGCCCGAGAAACCGGTCGAGCCGCCGCCGGAACAGGCCAAGCCCGCCGAGCCGCCGCCGCAGGTCGTGGCCGCGCCGCCCCCCACGACTTCCCAAGCGGCCCCGCCGCCCACCAGCACGGCACCGGCCGCGGCGCCACCTGCGGTGGGCCTGCCTGCGTTCAGTTTCAGCGACGGCGCGAAGGCGGTCGAAAGCAGTTCCGACCCCGTGCAGCTCTACAAGGGTTTCGTCGAGTTCAGCCTGCGGTCCAAGTGGCTCCGGCCGGAAGGCGTCGAGGACCGCAATTTCGTCGCCGAGGTCGAGGTCAACGTCAGCCCCAACGGACAAGTGACCGGCACAACTTGGAAACGCGGTTCCGGTCATGCCGCGTGGGACGAATCCGTGCGCCGCGCGGTGGCGCAGACCACCGCCCTCAGCCGCCCGCCACCCAAGAATTTCCCCGGGCACTTTCTGGTTCGCTTCGACGTGGTCGAGGAAGTGGACGCCAACAGCCTGGCCCTGCCATGAAGAAGGTCTCCCGTTCCCAGCACAGTTCCCTGAACGAACTGAACATCACGCCGCTGCTCGACCTCGCGTTCGTGCTGCTGGTGATCTTCATCATCACGACCCCGCAATTGGTGAACAACCTGGAGCTGAATCTGCCGTCGGCGCAGGTGCCGCCGCCCCAGCCGAAGGAGCCGGCGAAGCCCAATCAGTTGGTCGTCGCCGCCACCGGCGCCGTTTCGCTCAACGGCCAGGCGCTGACGTTCGAGCAGTTGCGCGGTTCGCTCACGGCGATGAAGAACGCCAACCCCGATGTCGCGCTCGTCATCAAGGGCGCCCGCGACACCGACTACCAGCACGTCATCCGGGTGCTCGACCTGATCCAGCAGCTCGACATCACCAAGATGGGCCTCGCCACCGAGACGGCCCCGTGAACGCGCGGGGTGACAATTTTGTTCCAAGCTGTTTTGGAACGCCGGGCTTGAGGCGGTGGTCTCCGTGTGTCCGCCGCAAGCCCGGTTCAATCTTGCGATTTCCGGGCGCCGACGCTTTTTCGTGAAAACAATCCCGACTAAGCCTGTCGTGGTTGTTGGTTTACGCCGTTCCCGGTTCTGCGCTAGGCTTCCCGGACACTGTTGCTGACGGATTCGTTCCGCATGGCCTTGAAGAAACATAGCCCCTTGCCGGGCTTTGGGCTGACGCTCGGATTCACGCTCTTCTACCTGAGCGTGGTCGTGCTCATTCCGCTCGGTGCGTTGGCCTTGCGGGCGTCTTCGCTGACGTGGGCCGAATTCTGGAAGCTGGCCACCACCGACCGGGCGTTGGCGGCCTACCGGTTGACCTTTGGGGCCTCGTTCATCGCTGCACTCGTGAACGCTGTGTTCGGCACACTGCTAGCCTGGGTGCTGACCCGTTACACGTTTCCCGGCCGCCGCCTGCTGGACGCCTTGGTGGACTTCCCCTTTGCGCTCCCGACGGCCGTAGCCGGCCTGACCTTGGCGGACCTGTTTGCCCCGAATGGCTGGCTCGGCCAGTTCCTCGTGCCGCTCGGCATCAAGGGTGCCTATTCCCAGCTCGGTGTCGTGATTGCCCTTACGTTCACCGGGCTGCCGTTTGCGGTCCGCACGCTGCAACCCGTGCTGGAGAATCTCGAACGCGAGCTGGAGGAAGCCGCGGCGACGCTCGGGGCGGGCCGGGCGCGGACGTTCGTGAGCGTGATCGCGCCACTGCTGTTCCCCTCGTTGCTGACCGGCTTCGCCTTGGCCTTCGGCCGGGCCATCGGCGAATACGGCTCGGTCGTCTTCATTTCCGGCAACATCCAATACAAGACCCAGATTGCGCCGATCCTCATCGTGGAACGGCTGGACCAATACGACTACACCGGCGCCATGGCGATCGCCCTCGTGCTGCTGGCCGTCTCCTTCGTGCTCCTGGGCGTGATCAACCTGCTCGAACGCTGGGTGAGCCGTTACGAACGCTGAACCATGGCTGGAACCGTCACTCCCCGGCCGAGCGCCGGAACGCAGAAGTCACAGCGCGGCTCCGAAGAGTCACCGCTGGTGAAGTGGCTGCTGACCGGCGTGGCGCTGCTATTCGCCGGCGTGTTCCTGCTGCTGCCGTTGGTCAACGTCTTTGCCCAGGCCTTCGCGAAAGGGCTGCCGCACTACTGGGCGTCGCTCGCACATCCCGACTCGCTGGCCGCCATGCGGCTGACGTTGCTGGTCGCGGCCATCAGCGTGCCGCTGAACGTGGTCTTCGGCCTGGCTGCCGCCTGGGCAATCGCGAAGTTCGAGTTCAAGGGCAAGTCGCTCCTGATCACGCTGATCGACCTGCCGTTCTCGGTCTCACCCGTCGTGGCGGGACTTGTCTTCGTGATCCTGTTCGGGATGCAAGGCTACTTCGGGGAATGGCTCATGGACCGGGACATCCGGATTATTTTCGCTGTGCCCGGAATCGCCCTGGCCACGGTCTTCATCACGTTCCCGTTCGTTGCCCGTGAGCTGATCCCGATCATGCAGGCGCAGGGTTCCGACCAGGAACAGGCCGCACTGACCCTCGGCGCCAGCGGCTGGCAAACCTTCTGGCACGTCACCCTGCCGAGCGTGAAGTGGGGGCTCCTCTACGGCATCATCCTTTGCAATTCCCGCGCGATGGGCGAGTTCGGCGCCGTCTCCGTCGTCAGCGGGCACATCACCGGCCAGACCGACACCATGCCGCTGCGCGTGGAGAAGCTGAACGACGAATACCAGGGACCCGCGGCCTTCGCCGTCGCCAGCCTGCTGGCCCTGCTCGCCCTGCTGACGCTGTTCCTGAAGACCTACCTCGAATGGAAACAGCACCGCGAACAGGCGGCGGCGCAGGCGGTGCCTCGCAATCCGGACGAATCCTCTCCCGCATGAGCATTGAGCTGAAATCCGTCTCCAAACGCTTCGGCGACGTGACCGCCGTGGACGACGTCTCCCTCACGGTGGCCGAGGGCGAACTCGTCGCCCTCCTCGGCCCCAGCGGCGGCGGCAAGACCACCGTGCTCCGCATGATCGCCGGGCTTGAGGTCCCGACCAGCGGCGACGTCATCATCCGCGGCCAGCGCATGAACGACGTGCCCGTCCAGCAGCGCAACATCGGCTTCGTTTTCCAGGGCTACGCGCTGTTCAAGACGATGAGCGTCTTCGACAACATCGCCTTCGGCCTCAAGATCAAGAAGTGGCCCAAAGCCGAGATTGTGGCCCGCGTCGATGAACTGCTGAAACTGTTCGGCCTCGACGGGCTCGGGAAACGTTACCCGCACCAGCTCTCGGGTGGCCAACGCCAGCGCGTTGCCATTGCCCGCGCCCTGGCCCCGAAGCCCAGCGTGCTGCTGCTCGACGAACCCTTCGGCGCGGTGGACGCCAAGATCCGCCAGGAACTCCGCGACTGGCTGGTGCACCTGCACGATGAGCTGAACGTGACCACCGTCTTCGTCACCCACGACCAGGAGGAGGCGATGGAGGTGAGCAACCGGATCGTCATCTTCAGCCGCGGCCGGCTGGAACAGGTCGGCGCACCGCGCGATGTTTACGAACAGCCGAACAACGAGTTCGTTGCCCGCTTCATTGGCGTGCTCAACGTGCTCGAGCTCCGCGTCGAGAACGGGGTGGCCCGGCTCAATGAACTGGTGTTTCCCACCCACGGCGTCGCCGAGGGTCAGGGGCTGCGGATCGGTTTCAGGCCCTACGCCGTCCAGCTCTCGCCGAACCTCGGCGAATACCGCTACCGGGCCACGATCAAGCACGTTTACTTCCTCGGGGTCCTCTTGCGCCTGGAGCTGGAGACGCCCTCCGGCCTCGTGCTGCGCACCCGCATCACCAAGGATGAGTTCACCCGCCTCAAGCTCGCCCAAGGCGACGCCGTGAGCTTCCAGATCCGCGAATACCGCGTGCTATCCCGCGACGGCGATTCCCTGCCCGCTGAGGTTTCCGCCGTCCATCAGACCGCGGACTTCGGTGAGGGGATTTGAAACGGGAGCGGCTCGCCGGTTTTGGTGCCGCCTCAGGCAACGCGGGCATTCCGCACGGGATTCCGTCCGGCATCACGGGGAAACAGGCTGCTGGCAGTTCTGACCATGGCCCCCGTGTGGTCCGAGTCAGCCACCCAAGCCGGAGCCCCTCGAACCACTGTTCGAGGCGCAGGCGGAACGTCGCCGCGCGGTTGGCTTCACCTTGTTCAAAGCCGATGACTTTCGCGGGCAGTTCTCAGGAGGCGACGGCAATTCAATCAAAGGCGTCGTGGCAAAAGTAGACTACGAGCTTGTCTGCATCGTGAGCTAGAACAGCAGACGAATAGGAGAAATTCTTCCGCCATCCACTGAACACATAAAACGCCGTGGTCTGGCTGCTACTCCCCGCCCACCATAACGGCGTGTTTGCACCGCCGCTGTGCTCGACAAAGGTCTGACGATTTGTGGAAGTAAAGTCTTTGAGAAGCGAGTCCACCACCGCAGGCGTAGCGTCAAATCGAAGCCAAGCTCTGACCGCATCGCCGATGACAATCTGCTTCGCCTGGATGTTTTTGACGCCGACGGGCGGAGATGTTCCGAACTCCATCTGATAACAGTCTGCCTGCGCCTTGGCACTGGTTGGCTCGTATGAGCCGCCGCAACCGGTCAACACGGGCGCGACACAACAAAGGCCAAGAAAATATGCGTGGAGCTTCATGCGCTGTGAATAGTCGGCTAACGGGAAATAGGCCACGGTTTGTGCAGGGACAGTTTCCACTGCGATACAAGATCGGCGAAAGGTAGGTTCGGTATCCGACGAGCCGGCAGGAACACCGCGACTGGCTCGTGCTCCTGCGGATGGAGCCGGAGACGCCCTCCGGCATTGTGCTGCGCACCCGCATCACCAAGGATGAGTTCACCCGCCTCAAACTCGCCCAAGGCGACGCCGTGAGCTTCCAGATCCGCGAATACCGAGTGCTTTCCCGCGACGGCGACTCCCTGCCCGCCGAGGTCTCCGCCGTCCATCAGACCGCGGACTTCGGCGGAGGAATCTGAAAATGGGCCGCACCGTCCCAGGCCCGACAGTCGGCGAATATCCGTCGTAACGCCGCTGCCCTTACGGCGTCGGCTTCAGTTCCACGCGATACTGCGTCGGACCCGGAAGGAACGGCAGCGGCTCCACCTTCACCCAAGCCTCGTGGCCAGCCCGGTAAAACGGCGACAGGAAATGCCCGCTTTGCCCGGCCGGTTGGTTGCACAGCCCACGCTCCTCGCGGCCGGGTGAAACCACCATGCGTTCCGACGGCCCGAAGTCGCTGCCCTGAATCTTCGGCAGGTCATTCGGGGCGCCGTTCATCGGGACGCGCGGCATGTTCAGCAGGCCAGACAGCGCGGGGATGGCCCGTGCGAGCGGATGCTGCAAGTTGAGCAGGTTCCGCCGACCCCACGTCGCTTCGGCGAGCGGCACATTTTGTTCCCGCAGGCTGGCGAAGACCAGTTCCGCCGCCGCGGCGAAGAGTTCGTCGTAGGATTGGAAACGCGGATTCAACAGATGGGCCGGCCGTTCGTTCACGAGCATTTCGAGCACGGTGTTGTTCGCGTAGCGGAAGTCCGGGTTCAACGCCCGCCCGGCCTTGACCAACGGCTCGAAGACCAGCGTGCCAACGCTGCGGTGGAAGCCCGCCACCAAGCGGTAACCGACGGATTCCGCCGCCGCCCGGCCGCCCCAGGTCCACACGAAACCCAACGCCTGCTGCCATTCCGCGTTGGTCGCCGCTCCGCGTTCCAGCGTGGCGACCAAACGACGCTGCCACGAATCCAGATACAGCGCGCGGTCGTCGCGATAGATTTCCCAATGCTCTTGCTCGGTCAGCGTTGCTTTGGCGGAAAGATCCTGCCGTATCTGATATGCCCTCGCCCCAAAGTCCTGGAGGTCGGCACCGACCCTGGGCAGGTAGTCTTTGCTTCCAGCCACCCGACTGTTCGCGGTCCAAAGCCGACCGCGAAAGAAGCTGGGGTCGCCCGGGAGTCTCTGCGCCCGCGGAACAAGGCCGTAACGGACAGTAAAGGGGAGCTGCGGAAAAATCCGCGGATAGTTGCTCGGGTTCAGCAATCCCCGCCAACCTACTTCGGCAGTCCATGCCACCGGCAGGTCGCCACGGAAACCCTGCCGGTCAGGCAGACGACCCGTAAGGGTCCAACCAACGTCGCCCAACTTGTCTGAAACCAGCAGGTTGTTATTGGCTATGCCGCACTGCGGACCCAAGAAGATGCACATCGCGGTCGTATCCGCCCGCTCCATATCCAGCAGCCGGACGTTGTTCGCGGCGGGATGAGTGCCCGTCCAAGCCAAAGCGAAATGTCTTCCCAGTCCCCGGGGTTCGATAAGCGGTCCCCAAATAGTTTGGGTCACCATCAAGGGCACGTTGGTTCCGCCGAGGACAAAGATCTGTTCGGTTACGGACTCCAGTTCTTTCCAACCGTCCGGCGTCTGATATCGGCGCGGGTTTCCGGGTTCTAGGTTCAGTTCCACCAAATCACACTGGTCCATGCCGGCCGCTGTAAAGCCCCACGCCACCTTGCGGTTGCTGCCCACGACCACAGCCGGCGTCCCGGGCAGGGTAAAACCGTTGACGTCGATCGGCTCCGGCTGAGCCATCCGCGAAGGGTCCGCGTATCTGAGCCTCGCCCGAAACCAGATGCCCGGAACGCCGAGGGACAGGTGCATGTCGTTGGCTAGAGTTCCGGTCCAGCGTTCCGCCCAACTGTTGCTGCCTGGTTGGAACGAATCTTCGTCCCAGCCTCCCGCCGGCCCGGCGACTCCGGCGACCGCGTTGCTCCAACCGAGCCAGCCGAATTCTCTGGCGGATGGGATTGCTGGCAGCGGCAACTCGGTGCCGTCAATCGCGGCATCCCACCCGGAGTCGGGCGCGCCGAAAAACTCAAAGGCCGCGTCAGGAAGCAGCTTGCGCAGCAGCGCCCGGCGGATTTCCGCATCGCCGTGGGCGTCCTCCAGCACGAAACGCATCGCGAGGTTCACGGCGAGCGTGTCCTCCGGCAGCCACGGCTCCGGCGGCACCCGCAGCAGCAGATATTCGGGCGGCCGCACGGCCAATTTCGTCAGACCGGCATTCACCCCGGCGGCGTAGGCAGTTAGCGTGGCGCGCTGATCGGCCGGCAGCCGGTCCCACGTCGCCCGGAAGCTTGCCCGTGGCCGGTGCAGGCGGACGCGTTGATCCAACCCGACCGCCGCGGGTCCGACCAACGCCGCCAGTTCGCCGGCGCCCGAACGGCGCAACAGGTCCATCTGGAAAAAGCGTTCCTGCGCATGCACGAAACCCAGCGCCCGGGTCACGTCGAGCCGGTTTGACGCGGTGATCGTCACCACCCCGAGCGCATCGCGCTCCAGCGATACGCCGGCAGACAACCCCGGCAGCGCCCGCTCACCATCCAACTGGGCCAAGCTGCCCCGCAGCGCCGCGATCAGACCCAACGAAAGGATGCCGATCAGCAGGCACGCCGCGACCAGTCCGAGCTGCCAACGGCGCCAACGCCGGGGCGCCACGGAAACGGCAGACTGAGATTCGCCGGGCATGCACGGACAGTGTCGGCCGACCGCCCCGGAACGTCGAGCCCCGTTGCGCGGTCCGATTGGACGCGCCCGTCGCCCCTCCGTCGACTGCCCGAAGAAAACCCCTGGCAAGCGGTGATGTCGGTTCGCCGCCTCTAAGCCGCGGATTACTTCGTCGCGGCGGGGCCGACCACGTTTCCTTGGGCGTCCACAGTCGTGGGTTGCACGAACACGTAGAGGCGCTTCCGCTGGGTCTGGGTGCTTTCGCGGCGGAACAGCCGGCCCAGCAACGGCACATCGCCGAGCACGGGCACCTTGTCCTTGGTCTGAATCACGTTCTCCGCCAAGGGCCCGCGCAGCGCGATGATTTCACCCGGTTGGGCCAATGCTTCCGCCTGCGTCTCCCGCTTCCGGAGCCGCGGCAACGGCACGTCGCGCCGCATCGGGGGCTTGCCCGGCGTCCGGGCCTCGACGCGGTTGGTTTTCCCCGGGGCGTCGTAGCCGAGAAACTCATTGAGCGACGCCACCACGCGCACGCGCCACGCGTCGCCTTCCGCCCGCGGAAACAGGTCCACCACCGGGCCGACTGACACCTGATCCGTCACGTAGCGGACGTCGGCGTCGTTGGTGGCGGAACCGTCCGTCGCCACCACCCCGGTGACCAAGGTGCGCACGTCGCCGACCGAGACCTGCGCCTGGCGGTCCGAGAGCGAGATGACCTGCGGGGCGGACAGGAACTCCACACCCGACCGGCCTTCGAGCCGCTGCCGCAAGGCACCGAACTGTTCCCCGCTGAGCACCGCCCACTGGCCCGCTACCTCCAGCCGCTCCACCCGCAGGCGGTCGCCCTGAAGCGCCGTGGCCGAGCCCGGCGCGTTGGTCAGGAATTGCGTGACCGGCACCGGATTATTGGTGCGCGGCTGCCCGAAGAGCCAGTCCAAGCCCAGATCGTCCGCCCCCCGCTCCTCGATCTCGACGAAGAAGACGGCGAGCTGGACTTGGGGAATCAAGGACTCCAATCGCGAAAACTGGTCGTATTGCCTTTGAGATTGCCCCAATTGAGCGAGCACCCTCGCTTCGCGATGAGCCAACAGCTTCTCATTTTGTTGTAGTTCGCCTCGGTCGCCCTTGCCCTCGGCCATACGCCGCCGGGCATCATCCAGTTGCGTCGCTACGGACTCAGCCTCGCGTTGCAAACTCAGAATACCTTGCTCCAAGGCCGCCCTTTCCGTCGTGGCCGGATCGCCCAACCGGACCACGTGTTCTAAGCCCTGCAATCCCTGCTCGACCTTCACCAAGCCTTCCATGCTAGCTCGCACCAAGAGCATTCCCGACGAGCGCTTGTAGAAGAGCTCGAAGGCTTCCGGCGCAACATTGACTCCCAGCCCTCGAAAGTAAGCCCGGGCTGCCTCCAGCAGCTTCACTTCATTCGTTTCGCCACCACCGGCGAAGCCGGCCAGAGGTGTTTTGGAAACAGCGGACGGCAACGTCCGCGACGGAACCGAAGCCCCCACGTCGGAAGCAATCAGGCTCCAGTTCGGCAGCGCCTCCAAGCGACGGGCGGCTTCCTCCACCGGGTCGAAGCCGGCGACCACCCGAGCCGCAAACTTGTCCGGATCCACACGGAACTGGTGGGTGATAAGCCGCTGAAGGCTGACGGCCGGAGCGGACGCCGCCGGCTCGAAGGTGCCGACACTCGCGGTCCCGACGGAGTTGGTGACCTGGGGCAAGGTCCGCAATTTGGCCTGCAACGCGGCTTGCTTCCACGCCACCTCAGCCACGCGGGGATGCTGCTCACGATAGCGGGATAGCAGTTCTGTGTGGGTGATTCCCAGGGTCTGCAAGTGGGCGAGCAACTCGGCCCGCGTCGCGGCGACGCGCTCCGAGGTCCCGGAGCCTCCGTGTTGCATGACCACCAATTGGTGCCGCAGCCCGCTGATGTCGGCCCGCGCAATCAGCACTTCCGGATGGTCGTCCGGCAGCCGGGCGCGGAGTTCGGCCAACAACTCCTCGCGCTGCTTAAGGTCGTTGAGGACCGCTTCTCGCGTCGGCTGGTCCGCCTGCTTCGGCGAGGGAGACGGCAGACTCAGCCGTTGGATCGCGTGCTCGAGGCGGTCCAGGTTTTCCAAACTCGCCCGCACGACCAGGTGGCCCGCACGGTCGTTATAGAAAATCGCCGGCTGATCCAAGGGCGGCGTGGGCCCGGGCGCATTGGTGATTCCCGCAGGGAATTCGACCCCGTTTGTCGCGCCGAAAGCCCGGGCCGCGAGCTGCAGCGCCTGAGCGTTTGTTTCCCCCAGCGGCAAGAATGACTGAAGGTGGGCGGTGAAGTCCCCGGCGGAAAGCCGGAACAGGCGTGTGGCCAACTGCGACTGCTTCGCCTGCGTTTGGAGCGCGAGCTGGTCCGCTTCATGCCGGCTCGCTGCCTCCGCCACGGTCGCCTCGGGCGAAGCCAACTTGGACAAGATGATCGCTCGATTGGTGCCGACACTGGGTTCGCGATAAGATCCGCTGGAGCGGCCTAGTCCAAGGCCAGCGGGCTGTTCGTGGGCGACGTTTGCAGCTAGGCGCGGAGAATTGGTTGGCGCCGCTGGCCCCGGTTCCAATGATGACCCGACCGGTTGCTCCACCAGCCGGTTGAACAATAATCTCGCGCCACCGGGCAAGGGCCTGCCCGACGGCGGCGGTTCCGCGGCGGCCAATGCGCCCGCGAGGTCCGACAACGGGGCGCGGGCGACCGCGAGGGCGTTGGGAGCGAGCATCCACGCCAAGGCCACAGCTATCGCTGCGGCCCTAACCAGCCAGCCGGACGCCCGTGAAACTCGGTTCCACCCCAAGCCGCCGGCCAGCAGCGCCTTCACCCGGCGCGCCAGTTCGGACTTCAGGCCGCTGCCGGCCACCCCTACCCCACCGGGCGCCGTCAGTTCGCGGCCGAAGTTCACCAGCGCCTCCGCCAACGCCACGCGGCCACCGGGCACGAGGGCGCTCGCTTCGTCCGCCGCCGCTTCGCACGCCGCCCGGAACTGCCGACGCGCCCACCACATCAGCGGATGCCACCAAGCCAGCGCGCACACCAGTTCGGCCACCAGCAGCCACAGCGGATCACGGTTCGCCAGGTGCGCCAGTTCGTGCGCCAGCATCGCCTCGCGTTGGACCGGCGTGAACCGCGTCGCGAAGTCGGCCGGCACCGCAACCGTGGGGCGGAAGAATCCGAACGCCACCGGCCCACGTAGCCTTGGCCAGGCCACCAAGCGAACCGGTCCGACGCCCAGCACCGTTCGCAGCCGCGCCACCGTCGCGGCAACCTCGGCTGGCGGCGCCTCATTCAGAGTAGGGCAGGCTGCTAGCCTGCCCGAAGCCGCCCGGGTGGGCAGGCTGGCAGCCTGCCCTACGTCGGATTTGTGAACGGCCCGGATGCGCCACACCAGCCACAGCCGGGTGCCCAGCGCCTTCAGCCACAACGCCCCGAAGCCGGCCAGCCAGAACGCGCCGGGCCACCACAGCGGTTGCGGCGGCGTTGGCGGCAAGTCGGCGACCGGCATCGCGGTGGGAAACTCGAAGGGCACCGGCTCGGCACGCACCGCGGATTCGCCAACGACCCGCGCCGTGACCTGCCGGGCAGTTGCCGGCACCGGACGCCAGCGGGCGAGCCAACTGCGGCCACCGCCGAGTTCGAGGCACCAGACCAACGCGACCGCCAAGAACGCGGTCTGCCAGATCAATCGGCGCCACTGTGCCGCAATGCTCAGCCGGGCGGCCACCACCGCCAACGCCACGGTCAGCGCGGCTTCCGTCGCCAGCAGCCCCAGCAATCGTCCCCACCACGCCAGGTCCGGGATCACTTGGCCCTCCGTTTCGCGTCCCGGATGAGCTGTTCGAGCTGGTCGAGTTCCGCGCGGCTGACCTCGCGGGTCGTCAGCAGGTGGCTGACGGCATCGGCGAGGCTGCCCTCGAAGAGGCGTTCCACAAAATGTTCGCCCGCGCTCCGGTTCACGTCGTCGGCCGCCACCGCCGCCCGGTAAAGGAAGCTGCGGCCTTCCTCCCGGTGGCTGACCAACCCCCGCGCCTCCATCTTCCGCAACATGGTGGCGATGGTCGTGTAGGCGAGATCCCGCTCCGGTTTCAACGCCTCGTGCACGGCCCCGACGCCGGAATCGGGCCGTTCCCAGAGCACTTCAAGGATGCGGAGCTGGAGTTCGCCAAGGCGGAGAGGAGGTGCGGCCATAGCTGATTGACGACCCCGGTAATACTACCACGGTAGTTTCATGTCAAGGATCGGCTCCATTACGCCTTCAGGCTGGCGATCTCCAGCCGCGGAATCGGCATCCGGTCTGCCTGCGATTGGACCAAGCCGCCCGAAATTGCGCGTGCCCACGGCCACCGCATTCGGTTCAATCGCCCGATGGAATTCCCCTTCACCCAGGCGGCAGCTTGGTTCGCCGGCTGGCTTGCCCTCGTCGGGTTCACCTCGCTGGCCGCCGACAAACCCGGTCCGGTTCCCTCGGGGCCGCAAACGGACGGCGCGTTCCACAAGGTCATCCTCGACGCCGACCGCGACCTCAACGGCGACGGCACGGTGGACGACGTGATTCTCGATCCGCTCGAAATCGCCGTCGCGCCGGATGGCCGGGTGCTGTTCATCGAGCGCGCGGGTGTCGTGAAAATCTGGAAACCGGACACCAAGGCGACCGTCGTGGCCGGCAAACTGGAGGTGTTCAAGGAACTGGAGGACGGGCTGCTCGGGATCGCGCTCGACCCGAAGTTTGCGCAGAACGGCTGGGTTTACCTCTTCCACTCCGAGCCCGCGACGCGGCAGGTCGAAGGCGTCGGCAAGATGGGCGACAACCTCGTGTCCCGCTTCAAGCTGACGGGCGACACGCTCGACCTGTCCTCGCGCAAGGAGCTGCTCCGCATCCCCACGCAACGCGAGCAGTGCTGCCATTCCGCCGGCTCGTTGGACTTCGATGCCGCCGGCAATCTCTACGCCGCCACCGGCGACAACACGCATCCGGGCGAGTCCGACGGCTTCACTCCCGTGGACGAACGCGATGGCCGTGGTCCTTGGAACGCGCTCAAGTCCGCCGCCAACGCCAACGACCTCCGCGGCAAAATCCTGCGCGTGCATCCCGAACCGAACGGCACGGTGACCATCCCCAAGGGCAACCTGTTCCCGCCCGGCACGCCGAACACGCGACCGGAGATCTACGTGATGGGCAATCGCAACCCTTGGCGGATTGCCGTCGATCGCCGCAGCGGCTTCCTCTACTGGGGCGAGGTCGGTCCCGACGCCGGCGGTCCGAACGAAAACCGCGGCCCGGCCGGCTTCGACGAGATCAACCAGGCCCACGCGGCCGGCAACTTCGGCTGGCCGCTCATCATCGCCGACAACAAGCCCTACCGGCGCCACGACTTCGCCACCCGCACGAACGGTGCGGCGTGGGACCCGCTCAAGCCGCTCAACGAATCGCGCTACAACACCGGCCCAACAGAACTGCCGCCCGCGCAGCCGGCGTTCATCTGGTATCCGTATTCGGCCTCGACCCGCTTCCCGGTGGTGAAGGACGGCGGCCGCACGGCCTGCGCGGGCCCGGTGTATTATTTCGACGAGAAGCTGGCTTCGCCCACGAAGCTGCCGCGCGAGTTCGACCGCACGCTGTTCATCTACGAATGGTCGCGAAACTGGATCATCGCCGTGCATCTCGACGCCGAAAACCGCATCGCGAAGAAGCCCGACGGCGCTCAGCAGATGGAACGCTTCTGCCCGCAGATGACCTTCATGCGCCCCACCGACCTCGCCATCGGTCCCGACGGCTGCCTCTACGTGCTGGAAAACGGCACGGCCTGGGTCGGCAACAAGGACACGCAGTTGGTGCGGATCGAACACCGGCCGTGAGCAGACAGCTTCACGGATTCATCCGCCACAGCACGCCGTTCAAGACCGCCGCGAAACTCACCCACGCGAGGTAGGGCACCAGCAACACGCCGGCGGCTTTGCGGATGCGCCAGAAGGCCACGGTAGTCGCGGCAATCGCGAGCCACAGCAGCAGGATTTCGGCGAACGCGAGTCCGGTCCGGTGCAAGCCGAAGAACAGCGGCGTCCACAGGAAGTTGAGCGTCCACTGCACCAGAAACAGGCCGAGCACGCGTCGCTGCTGGCTCCAGCCGCCTTCGCGCCACACCAGCCATGCGGCGACCGCCATGCTGAGGTAGAGCGCGGACCACACCGGCCCGAAGATCCAGCCGGGTGGATTCCAGGCGGGTTTGTTGAGTTCCGCATACCACTGCCCCGGCGAACCGAACGCGGACGAGGCTGCCGCCCCGAAACAAAGCAGCACCCAACCGGCCAGGGCGACAGCCTGACGCAGCGGCGAAGGACGAAGAGCGGGCGAAGATTCCATCAGACCGAAGCACTGCCACCGATCCTCCGCAGGGCAAGGCTCAACCACCGGAAAGTTGATCTCGGGCGAGAGTTCCCTGGCGGGAAATCAGCGGGCGGGGCGGAGCGGCGGCTGGAATTCCCCGGCGGAATTCACCTTCCTTGGCCGACCGCCCACGCCCACTCTCCGGCTGAACTTCAACCACGGGATCCGCACATGAACTGGTTTTACGCCCTCAACGGTGAACAGCAGGGGCCGGTCACCCCGGAACAACTCGACCAACTTCGCGCCCAAGGGACCATCAACGACGCGACCCTGGTTTGGCGTGAAGGTTTGCCCGGGTGGCAGCCGCTTTCGACCGCCCGGCCGGCACCGACAGTTCCCCCGTCGGAGGCCACAGGTGGAACCGATCCCGCCCCGCCTACCGGTGACGGCGTCCGTTGCGCGGAGTGCCAGGGGCTTTTCCCGGAGTCCGGGGTGGCGCGCTTCGGCAACCAGGCCGTGTGCGCCGCCTGCAAACCACGGTTCCTGCAACGGCTCGCCGAAGGAGTGCCACCGCCGCGGCCCACCGCCGGCCGCTCGACCGCCGAAATCCTGGGCCAACGCTACGAGCTCAATCTGGGCCGGCATTGGACGCGGGCCTGGCAAACCTTGGGCCAGCGACCGGTGTTCGTGCTGGCGGTCTTGGCCGTGGGTTACCTGATCATCATCGCCGCCTCGGTCATCCCGATCCTGAGCATCGTGGCGCCCATCTTCGTGCAGGGGCCGCTGATGGGCGGGATGTTCCTGGTCCTGCTCCGGCTGCTGCGCGGACAGGCGGCGGAGTTTGGCAACCTGTTCGACGGTTTCCGAAACGGTTACTGGCAGTTGGTGCTGGTCCAGCTGGTCCAAACGGTCATCACCGCCGCCTTGGTCGTCCCGATCGCCCTCGTGGGCCTGGCGCCGCTGGTCGCGGCCTTCATCCCGGCCCTGGAGTCCGGCCAGTCCCCGATGGCGGGGCTGGGCGTCCCGCTGATCGCGTTGTCGGTGGTGTCGTTCCTCGCCGTGATGGTGGTCGGCCTCCTCGCCGGCGCGACCTGGATTTTTTCGATCCCGCTGGTGGCGGATCGCGGGATGCAGTTCTGGCCGGCAATGGAGCTGAGCCGCAAGCTGGCGTGGCGCCAACTGGGCACCGTCGTGCTGTTCATCCTGGCGCTCGGCCTGATCAATTTGGGTGGCATGCTGGTCGCGTGCGTCGGCCTGCTGGTCACGGGGCCGCTCAGCGCGCTGATGGCCGCGAGCTTCTTCGACGACGTGGCCGGGGACTTGAACCCGGATAAGCCGTAGCCCGGGACCGGTTTTCGCTTTCCCCGCGCCGGGGCCGCCCAGCAAACTCGCCACGCACCGCAAATAGCTGCCCACACATGAACTGGTATTACGCCAACGCCGGCGATCAAAAGGGTCCGGTCACACCGGATCAGTTCGACCAACTCGTCGCCGCCGGGATCATCCATGACGGCACCTTGGTCTGGCACGAAGGTTTGTCCGCGTGGCAGCCGTGGGGCGGGGTGAAACCCGCAGCCCCGGCCTTCGCCGCCCCGGGCGCGACACCGGATCTGCCGCCGGTCGCCGCGGTTCCTGGGCAAATCCGCTGCGTCGAGTGCGGCGGGGGATTTGCCGAGGAGAGCATCATCCGGTTCGGGCCGCAGGCGGTCTGCGCCGGCTGCAAACCGCTGTTCCTCCAGCGCCTCCGCGAAGGCACGCACCGGCCCCAGGCCATGGAACTGGGCAGCAATTGGCGCCGATTCGTGGCCGACTTCGTGGACAATCTGATCCTGATGGTGCCGTTCGTTTTGATGGTGGGGCTGACTGGTGGGTTGATCGGGTTTGCCAACGCCGGTGGCGGCGGACCGACCGGCCCCGCGATGGCCGGTTTCATGGCCCTCCAGGTGATCGCCCAGTTGCTCTACCTCGTGATCTACGTCCTCTACAACGCGCTCCTGACCGGCCGCTACGGCTACACGTTGGGCAAAAAGATCATGGGCCTGAAGGTCGTGCGAGCCGACGGCAGCGCGGTGAGTTATGGTTTGGCGTTCGGGCGCACCTTCGCCGAAGTCCTCAGCGGCATGATCTGCTACCTCGGCTACATCATCGCGTTCTTCGACGCGGAAAAGCGCACCCTGCATGACCACATCTGCAACACCCGCGTCGTGAAGCGTTGAGCATGGCCGAACAGCTCCATTGCCCCCAGTGCCGTGTCGCGCTGGTCCCGGACCGCCTTCGGGAAGCGACTTTCGTGAAGTGCTTCGGCTGCCAATCCGAGCTACGGGCCATCGCGTATCCGGCGCTCACCCACCGTCCGTCCGCGATGCCGTCCGAGACGACGACCGGGGACGGCGACGCCTCGTGTTTTTTTCACGCCACCCGCCGCGCGCAATCCACCTGCGACCAGTGTGGCCGATTCATCTGCGGGCTGTGCGAGGTCGAGGTCCGGGAGCGCAAACTCTGCCCGACCTGCCTCACGACCGGCCGGGCCACCGGGGAACTCTCCCAGCTCGAAACCAGCCGGCCGCGTTGGGATAGCCGGTGCCTTTTGCTGGCGTGGGTGCCACTCATCTTTTGGCCGCTCACCCTGCTCACCGCGCCCACCGTGTTGGTGCTGGTCCTGAGGTTCTGGAACGCCCCGGGCAGCTTGGTGACGCCCGGCCGGTGGCGGTTCGTCGTCGCCGCGCTGATTGCGATCCTGGAATTGGGCGGCTTGGGTTTGCTGGGCATCGGCCTGGCCACCGGAGCGCTCGACTAAATCGCCATGAAGCCCGCCTACCAACCCTTGGCTCCCCTCGGACTGCGCGCCTGGCCGCGGCGCCACCGCCTGTTCTTGGGCGAGGATCATCTGCTGGCCGTGGGGTTTGACGGTTTCTCGGAGGATTATCGGCGGTTCTACCTGCGCGACATCCAGGGCTTGGTCATGCGGCGCACGGCCCGTCGCGCCTGGACCAATGCCGTCCTTGGCGGATTGGCGTTCGTGATCCTGTTGCCAGTCCTGATCCCGGATTCCCCGTGGGAAGCCAAACTCACGTTTGCGCTGCTCGCCTTGGCACCCTTGGGTGCGCTGCTGGTGAACACCGTCGCCGGACCGACCTGCCGGACCTGGGTGCAGACGGCCGTCCAGGCCTCGGATCTCCCGGCCTTGCGTCGGGTCGCCGACGTCGAACGGGTGCTGGAGCAGCTCCGGCCCCGCATCGCCGCGGCACAAGCCAGTCTGGTGGCATCGACTCCGTCCGCAAACGAGGAGACTTCACCGGCCGTCGTGGAATCCTGACGCCCATGGCCCTGCACACCCATCGCTGCCTGAACCACGCCGAGCGCGAGGCCGCCGCGCGGTGTCCGGCGTGCCGGCAGTTCTTCTGCCGCGAGTGCGTCACTGAACACGCGGGCCGGGTGCTTTGTTCCGCGTGTCTCTTGCGGCAGGCGCAGCCGGAAGCAACCCGGGCGTTCCGGTGGGGCTGGCTGGTCAACCCGGTGCTGGCCATCGTGGGCCTGACCACGGCGTGGGTCTTCTTCTACAGCTTGGGCGCGCTGCTGTTGTCGCTGCCCTCGGAGTGGCACGAAGGCACCATCTGGAAGCAACTCGCCCCGGAGGATTCCCCGTGAGCCCGCCGCGGAATGGCGTTCCCAACGCGCTCGCGCTGGTCGAGGATGCAATGCACCTGCTGCGACGGACTCCGGCGCCCGACTGGGTCATCTGGCTGCTGGGAGCGGTTCCTTTCACCGTCGCCCTGCTCTTCTTCTGGGCGGAGATGAGCCGCGCTGCCTTCGCGGAGAATCACCTGTTCCTGTCGGCCTGGGGTTTGGCGGGATTGTTCGGCTGGCTCAAGACCTGCCAAGCCGTGTTCGGGGCGCGGCTGCTGGCCCGCGCCTCCGCCGGTGAAACCGAAGGCTGGACCTTGGGCCGCTGGGCGCGGGTGTTCGTGACCCAAGCGACGTGGCAACCGCTGGGCCTGTTTATCCTGCCGGTCGCGTTGGTGATCGCCGTCCCGTTTGGGTGGCTGTTCGCCTTGGCGCAGAACCTCGGGGTGCTGGCCGACCGCGCCGACGGCCGCCCCGGCGAATGCCTACGCCAGGCGTGGCGGCAATGCCTGCTCTGGCCCGGGCAGAACCACGCCCTGCTCTCGCTGCTCACCGTGGCGTGGTTGGTCGCCAGCCTCAACGCGGGCATCGCGCTCTACACCCTGCCGCACCTGCTCAAGATGCTGTTCGGCGTCGAAAGCCGGCTCACCTTGAGCCCCGGCGCGTTGCTGAACACGACCTTCCTCGCGGTCGCCTTCGCGCTCGGCGCGCTGGCCGTGGACCCATTGGTCAAGGCGGCCTACGCCATCCGTTGCCTGCACGGACTGGCCCGCCACAATGGCGACGACCTGCGTGCGCGCCTGAAGCTCCTGCGCCGGCTGGGCACCACCGCGGTCGTCGCGTGGCTCGTCGTGGCACCGCCCCCGGGCTTGGCGGCCGAAACCACTTCCGCCCCCCTCCCCGGCAACCGCATCGAACGGGCGGCCCTCGACCGCGCGATCAGCGACGTGCTGGAGCAGGCCGAATTCACCTGGCGCTCCCCGCGCGACTGGCAGCTGCCCCGCCCCGACGCCGAACTGTCTTGGCTTGATCGGCAGATGAAGGCCCTGAACGAACAATTCACCCGGGCCACCCGCTGGATCGGCGGACCCTTCAAGCGCCTGCGCGCCTGGCTCGACTCGATCTTCGCCCCCAAGGCAACGCCTTTGCCCAAAACTGGCAATTGGTCGCTCAACGTGGCGGCCTTGGTGGAGTTTCTCATGTGGTTGCTCGTGGTGGTCGTGGCTGCGGCACTGGTTTGGTTCGCGTTCCGGATTTGGCGGCCACGCGGGCCCGCGGCTGAAGCGGTCCCCGCCGGCGCCCCGGTCCCGGATCTGCGGGCGGAATTCGTGGCGGCGGACCAGTTGCCGGAAAACGAATGGATCACGCTCGCGATCCGGCTGATGGACGAGGGTGACTTTCGCCTGGCCCTCCGGGCGTATTACCTCGCCGCGCTCGCCCACCTCGCCCGGCGTGAATTCATCCGCCTGGCCAAGTTCAAGTCCAACCTCGACTACACCGGCGAACTGCGGCGCCGGGCCCGGGCGCGGCCGGACGTGGTGGAACTGTTCGCGGGGGCGGTGCGGGAATTCGACCGGGTCTGGTATGGCAGCCACGAGATCACCCCGGAAGGCATGGTCGCGTTTGCCGCGCAGGTGGAGGAGCTGCGGCGCGCATGAACCGAGTGCTGCCACGGCTCGTGCTCCTGCTGGCCGGACTCGGGTTGGCCTTCGCCGTCTGGCGGTTGCTGGACCTGCGCTTCAGCACGGGCGACGTCTATCCGCCGGCGTCCACCTTCCGGGCCGATCCGCTGGGCGCACGGGCGTATTTCGACGGCCTGTCCCGCCTTCCCGGCCGCAGTGTCAGCCGGCTCCTCGAACCGGTTCGGCGGCTGGGCAATGGCGCCAAGACCACGCTTTTCCTGCTCGGTTGCGACCCGCAGGCCACCGAGTGGCTGAACTCGCGGAACGCCGGTGAGCTCGACGATTTCCTCGCGCAAGGCGGCCGCATCGTCATCACGCTGGACGATCGCCAAGCGGCCGATCTGTTCCCGGGCACCAACGCCTTCACCGCGCCGGCCGTCGTGCCGGGCACCACGAACGCGTGGCAGCCCCGCCGCTTCACCTTGGCCAACCACTGGCACTTCGGCCTCGCCGTCGCCCCCACCACCGCCGTGGGTGAGACATTGACCAACGCCTATACGGTCCCCGCCACGGCAGCCGCGCCGGCCGAGCTGCCCCGCGAGTTGCTGTGGCGGTCCACAATTCGCCTCGCCGGGCTCGGCACCAACTGGACCACGCTCTACGCTGACGCCCATGGGCCCGTCCTCGCGACCAAGGCGGTCGGCGTCGGCACGCTCATCGTCGCGACCGGGGCGCGGTTCCACGGCAACGCCGCGTTGCGCGAAGAGCGCGAGACGGCCCTGCTCGCTTGGCTCCCGGGGCCATCCACCCGCTTGGCGTTCGACGAGACCCATCTCGGCACCGAACTGAATCCGGGCATCATGACGCTCGCCCGGCGTTACCGGCTCCACGGACTGGGGCTCGGCCTGCTGCTGCTCGCGGTGCTGTTCATCTGGCAGCAGGCGTCCACGCTGGTTCCCCGCCGTCCCCAGGCCGCCGAGGCGACCGAACCAGTCGCGGCCCACGCCACCGCTGACGGCTTCGTGAACCTGCTCCGGCGCGCCGTGCCGGCGAGCGAACTGGCGGCCCATTGTTTCCAGGCGTGGCGCGAATCCGCCGGCCGCACCCGCCCGGACCTGGCCCCGCGGATCGCCGCGATGCAGGACCTCGTCAACTTGGAGAACGCGCGGCCGCCCAAGGAACGCAATCCCGTCGAAGTTTACCGCCGCCTCACCGAAATCCTGAACCGCCGCTGATTTCCCATGGATGTTTCCCTCGACCACCTGAAGGATCTGCTCGTCTCCGCCCGCCGCGAGGTCGGCAAGGTCATCATCGGCCAGCAACCCGTCGTGGACCTCACGCTGGTCGCCATCGCCACCAACCAGCATGCGCTCATCGAGGGCGTGCCCGGGGTCGCGAAGACGTTGCTCGTCCGCACGCTCGCCGCCGTCCTCGGCTGCGACTTCGGGCGGATCCAGTTCACGCCGGACCTGATGCCCGCCGACATCACGGGCACCCACGTCTTCAACCTCGCCCGCAACGAGTTCACCCTCGTGAAGGGGCCCGTCTTCACCACGTTCCTGCTCGCCGACGAAATCAACCGCGCCCCCGCGAAGACGCAATCCGCCCTGCTCCAGGCCATGCAGGAACGCACGGTGACCATTGACCGGGACACGCATGCACTGCCGGAAAACTTCACCGTCTTCGCCACCCAGAATCCCATCGAAAGCGAGGGCACCTACCCGCTGCCCGAAGCCCAGCGCGACCGCTTCCTCCTGAAGATCGTGATGCCGTGTCCGGACCGCGACGACGAACTGACGCTTGCCCGCCGGACGCTTGGGGCAGACGCGCCGGAAAACGTCCTCGCTTCCGGCGAGGTCAAGCCCGTCGCCACCGCGGCCCGGCTCACCGCCCTCCGGGCCGAACTGCGCCACGTCACCGTGCAACCCGAGCTGCTGGGCTACGCCGTGGATGTCGTGCGGGCCACCCGGACCAACGAAAGTGTGCTGGTCGGGGCCGGCCCCCGCGCGTCGCAGTCGCTGCTGCTCGCCGCCCGCGCGCTCGCCGCCTTGCAGGACCGCGACTTCGTGACGCCGGACGACATCAAGTTCCTAGCCGGCCCCGTGCTCGGCCATCGCCTGGTGCTGCGGCCCGAATTTGAATTGGAAGGCACCAGCGTCAGCGAAGTCGTCACGCGCCTCCTCGAAACCGTCGCGGTGCCTCGCTGAACTGCCTGCCTGCCCGGCCCCATGCTCTCGCCCGCCCCCAAGTTGCTCCGGCTCACGGCCATCGTGGTCGTGCCGTTGGCGACCTTGGCCGGTCTCTTCCCTGACGTGGCCGGACTCTGTGTGGGCGCCGTCGTCCTGTTTTTCCTGTTGGCCGGAATTGATGCCCTTCGGGCGCACGGGGCGCTGGCTGGACTCGCGGTCACGCTGCCACCGGTGTTGCGGCTCACCCGCGGCCAGCCCGGCACTTTGGCCGTGCAATTGCACAATCGCACCAATCGCGACCGAGCCGTCCGCCTTGGCCTCACCCTCGAACCGGCGCTGGTCTCGGCCGAGGAGACGCGGACCGTGGACCTGCCCATTGCCAGCGTGGCCGTCACGCTGCACTGGCCAGTCACCGCCACGGCCCGCGGCCGCTTCACGATCACCCTGGCCCACGTCGGCACGCCGTCGCCGTTCGGACTCTGGGAAGTGCGCCGCGCCATTCCCACGGCGTGCGAGGTTCGCAGTTACCCTGACCTGCGCTCGGAGCAACGGACAGTGGCCGCCGTCTTCCTCAACCGCGGCGGCGCCGGCAGTCACGCCTTGCGGCAAATCGGCAAGGGACGCGAATTCGAGAAGCTACGGGAATACCTGCCGGGCGATCCGGCCGACGACATCCACTGGCGGGCGACCGCCAAACGCCAGCATCCGGTCACGAAGGTCTTCCAGCTCGAACGAACGCAGGAAGTCTACCTGATCCTCGATGCCTCCCGGCTGTCGGCCCGGCCCGCGACCGTTTCCACTCAGGACACCGAAGCTCAGCCGGCCGGCACACCGGAAACGGTCCTGGACCGGTGCGTCTCGGCGGCCCTGCTGCTGGCCGCCGTCGCGGAACGCCAAGGCGACCTCTTCGGCGTGGTGGCCTTTGATGACCAGGTCCGGCGTTTTGTCCGGGCCCGCACCGGCCGGGGGCACTTTGCGGCCTGCCGCGACGCGTTGCACCATGTCCAGTCGCGGCCAGTCTCGCCGGACTTTGAGGATCTGTGCGCCACGCTGCGGCTGCGCCTGCGGCGCCGCGCGCTGCTCGTCTTCCTGACCGCGCTGGACGATTCGGTCCTGGCCGAGAGCTTCACGCGCGGCGTGGACCTGCTCGCCCGGCAGCACTTAGTCCAAGTCATCCAGCCGCGCCCGCCCGGCGCCGAACCCGTCTTTACGTCCGATCGTCCGGTGAACGGCGGCGACGACCTTTACGCGGCCCTCGGCGGACACCTCCGCTGGCAACGTCTGCGCGCACTCGAACAGAACCTGCGCCGGCACAACGTCCGGTTCGCTCTGAGCGACCACGACGCCATGACCAGCCTGCTGATCCGCCAATACCTCGACGTGAAGGCCCGGCAGTTGATCTGAGCTGGTCCAGCAGATTGAAAACTGGCAGCGAGCATTACCTCCGTCCCGCCCCACCGTGGTCCGGCCCTTCACTGCCGGAGACAAACGCTACTCGATCGTCGGACGCCTGCAGCCCGAACTGGTCGTTCCATCGGGACAAAGAAAAACCGGCCGGAAGATGATTCCGGCCGGCTGTTGAATTCAATCCGGATCAGCCTTTGGTGCCAGCCGTTTCCAGATCGACCGGAACCACGGCGGCATTGAGCACCGGCCGTTGGCCCTTGTGCCACCAGAGGACCAAGGCGCTCGCGATGTAGATCGACGAGTAGGTGCCGGTGATCACGCCAACCAGGAAGGTGAAGGCGAAGTCGTTGATGGGGCCGCCGCCAAACAGGTAGAGTGACATCGTGGCCAGGAACACGGTTCCCGACGTGATGATGGTCCGGCTCAGCGTCTCATTGGTCGCGCGGTTGATCAGTTCGCGGAAGGAACCGGGCACGCCCAGCTTCAGGTCCTCGCGGATCCGGTCAAAGATGACGATCGTGTCGTTGATGGAGAAACCGATGATGGT
Organism: uncultured Verrucomicrobiota bacterium; assembly: GCA_964602595.1. GTDB lineage: Bacteria > Verrucomicrobiota > Verrucomicrobiia > Limisphaerales > UBA9464 > CAIWAH01. Next base: position 275,260 of record CAZRRO010000006.1, read on the forward strand.
CAGCAGAGCGGCCACGAACGTCGCGTTGAACTGCCGGCCGTCGCTCCAGAGTCCGGTCAGGCAATACATGCCGAGCGTCATCAGCACGTCGTGCAGGATCGCGACCACAGCCCCGATGGCGAAGCTGAACTCGTAGCGGAACGCGACGTAAACCAGGATGCCGAACAGCGAAAGCAGGGAGGCGATGATCGCCGCCTTCTGGATTTCCTGGCCGACGGCCGGGCCGAAGGCCTCGGTGCCCAACCGCACATACTTCGCCTCGGGGAAGGCCTGCTTGAGTGCGTCCTCCACCTTGGTCAGATTCGACTTGCCGTCCTTGGCACCGTCCGCGTTGTGGGGCACCTCGACGCGCAGGGTTTCGCGCTTGGTGGACCCGTCAATCTGGTAGCCCACCCGGCTTTCGCCGAGCTTGAGCTGGTCGACTACCGTGCGGATTTTGTCGCGGTCCACCTTCTGGGAGAAGGTCAGGGTGATGTTCTCGCCACCGGCAAACTCAATGCCGGCCATGTTGGAGCCGCGGACAAAGATACCGTAGCCCAAGCCCACCACGATGATGATCCAGGACAGCGCAAACGCCGGCTTCGAGAGCGCCATGAAGTCCAGGTTCGGCTTCCGGATGAGGTGCAGCATCTTGACGCCGTCCTTGAGCAGGTTGGTCTTCACCAACAGGAAGTCGAAGATCAGGCGGGTAATGACGAGCGCGGTGAAGAGGCTCGCGGCCACACCGATGGTGAGCGCCACACCGAAGCCCTTCACGGTGCCGGTGCCCATGACGATCAGGATGACCGAGGAAATCAGCGTGGTGACGTGGGAATCGAAGATCGTCCCGAAGGCGCGGCTGTAACCGGCGGCCAAGGCACCCCGGACTGACTTGCCCCGGGCCTGTTCTTCGCGGATGCGTTCGAAGATCAGCACGTTGGCGTCGACCGCCATACCGACCGTCAGCACGATGCCGGCGATGCCGGGCAACGTATAGGTGACATTCAGCGAGCACATCACGCCCAGAAGGATGATCACGTTGCACACAAGCGCCACGTTCGCGACCGCACCGGCAAGGAGGTAATAGACGAGCATGAAGCCCGCGACGAGCACGATGCCGCCGATGGACGCCTTGATGCCGCTCTTCACCGAATCAGCGCCCAACGAAGGATCGACGCCGCGTTCCTCGACCACGCGCAAGGGAGTCTTCAGCGGATTTTCAAGGGAGGTGGCGAGCTCGAAGGCTTCGGCATCGGAGAAGTTGCCGGTGATCGAGCCTTGGCCACTCGGAATCGGGCTGTTGATGTTCGGCGCGGACACCACTTCGCCGTCGAGGACGATGGCCAACCGCTGCCCCACGTTCGCCCGGGTGATCTGGGCAAACTTTGTGGCCCCCTCGCCGTTCAGCGTGAAGTGCACTTCAGCCCGGCCGGTCATCGGGTCATGGGAAACCCGGGCCGAACTGACCGCGTCGCCGGTCAGGCCGAGCTCCGGAGAGTCCTTCACGATCACGGGGCTGCGGAAGACCTGACCGTTCTCGCCCTTGACCTTCTCGTATTTGATCTCGTAGCCCGGCGGGATCAGCCAGCTTTCCGGGGTCGGTCCCTGCGCATGGTCCGCCATGTCGGGATCCACCATGCGGAATTCCAGGAAGGCCGCCTTTTGGATGCTGATGCGGGCGGATTCCTTGTCGGCTTCGGAGAGCCCGGGCAATTGCACCTCGATCCGATTTTCGCCGGCGGGTTGGATCAGGGGTTCCGCCACGCCGAAGGCGTCCACCCGGCGGCGGAGCACGGTGATGGCCTGCTCAACGAGGAACCGTTGGCCAACATTGTCCGCAAGGGAGAAGGTGGGGCCGTTGGTCGAACCGGCGGCATTGGTGCCCTGGACCTTGCTCAGGTCCATCTCGAGAACCCAAGCAGTGCCGCCGCTGAGGTCGAGGCCCAGCTTGAACTTGCCGGCTGCTTCACGCTGTAGCCGGTTCAGGATGACCGTCTGCGGGGCGCGGCCCTCGGCCTTGTCGAGGAAGTTGGAGGGGAAGTATTTCCGGATGTCGGTGGTGCCGATGGCGGTGACCAAGTTGCTGTAGGTCAGCGGCACAAATCCCGTGGGATTGTTGCTCTCGGACTGCCGAGCCTTGGTGACGATGGCATTGAAGGTCGCATCCGGGCTGATCGCGGACTGGTCGAACTGATCGATCAGGTTGCGGGCGGTGGGAGGCATCATCTCCGTGATCGACCAAACGAGCACGAAGACGACGAACAGAAACTTCCAGAGATGGCTACGATTCATGGAGACAGGGCGGCGGAAAGGGTTGGGTCGGACAGCGGTCAGGCACCTTTTTCGACAATCTGGGCGACGGTGCTTTTCTGGACTTCCAGCTTGGAATCGGCGGAGCGCAGGGTAACCGAGTCATCCCGGACGCTGGTGACGACACCGAGGATGCCGGACGAGGTGACTACCTTGTCACCCGCCTTCAGGGTCTTGAGCAACTCCGCCTGCTCCTTGGTCTTCTTCTGCTGCGGGCGGATGATCATGAACCAGACCACGACCATCATCATCACCGCCATGCCCACAGTGGACATCATCTGGGCGCGCGGATCCGGTTGGGTGGCCTGCGCCAGCAGCGGCGTCAGCGCGCCGGGCAATTCGATAAAAGCATTCAGCATCGGTGTTTCTCCGGTCGGAAAATGAGCCGGAAGACTAGGGACGGGGGGGGACTTGGCAAGCGCCGGATACGGCGAATCACGGAGCCCCAAACCGCGATTCACCGGGGCCGCGAACCGGTTTGGGGACGGCAATTTGGTGCAAGAACGGCGAGGTTTCCGCCGTTGGTCCAGTTACGTCCCGCGCCGTCAGGAACGCCCGCCTCACGGGCGCGGCTTCAGTTGGTTGATCTTCCTCTGGAGTTCCTCGCCGAGCTCCTCCTGGAAGAAATAGGCATCCCGCGTGCCGCCGGTGTTCCAGCTGTGGATGAACAGCATCTGCCGGAAGCTGACCCAGCGGGCGGCCCCGTCGATGGTCAGGTGATTGCCACCGGCTGGGGTGCCGCCGGCGACCTTGTGCGGGGGCATGCCCTTGAACGCCGAGTCGCGTCCCCCACCCCATTTGCCGTCCACCTTCATCACTGCGTCCGCCGCCAGCACCCAGCCGGGATTCGCCGTGGCGGTCTTGATTGGGCTGAGTGACTTGAACGTGCCGGCGGGGTTGCTCCACTGCTCGATGCCCCCGTAATACTGGTAGCCAATGTTGAACTGGGGATACTGGGGTTCGTAGGTCGGGAAATCGGGTCGGTTGGGGCAGGTCCACATCTTGGCCACCGTGGCATTGGTGTCGATGGGCAGCCCGAGACTGCGGGCGGCGGCCGCCTCCGGTTGGTTGATTGAGATTTGCACCCACAGCCCGCCGTCAAAGCGGGCCTTGAGCAGGACATCCCGGTTGTCATTGGCATAGATGGTCATGCCAATCCCGATCTGCCGCAGATTGTTCAGGCAACGGGCGCGTTTGCCCTGCTCCTTGGCCTTGCCGAGCGAGGGCAACAGCATCCCTGCCAGGATGGCGATGATGGCGATCACCACCAGCAGTTCGATCAGGGTAAATGCCCCGGTGGGGCGGGGCTGGATTGGCTTCGCTCGCATGGGGGTAACCGCAGCGTGGAAACCGCCGGGGAAAACACAAGCGGCAAGTCGGTGCGGATGAAACGCAAACGCGCGACCAGGCCGCCACCAACGCCAACCCTGGTTGCGGTCAGCTACCGGCCAACGCCCAGCAGTTCCCAGACGGCCGGCACGGTGATCGCCGGATCGTGATGCAAAATTGTCTGCCAACCCCGCGCCGCGCCCGCCTCGATGTTCTCCGCCCGGTCGTCGAGGTAAAGCAGGTCGGCGCCACCCAGCCCCGTGATCGCCTCGATAGCCTCGTAGATCTTGGGCGCCGGCTTCATGCAACCCACTTCGTGGCTATAAACGTAGCCGGTGAAATGGGCGAAGAACGGGAAGCGGCTCCGGACATGGCCGATGGCAATCTCGTTGGTGTTCGAGAAGATGAACGTCGGCACCCCACGCTCGCAGAGTTGGCGCTGGAGCGCCACCATCGGCGGAATCTCGCTGAAGATGTCCCCGAACGCGGCGCGGAACTCCGCCAAGCTGCCGTGGTAGCCGGTCAGCCGGCCGACCTCGGCGAAGAACTCGGACGTGCCAATCTCGGCGGACTCGTAGCGGTGCAACAACGGCGACTGGTCCACCACCCGCTTGAATTCGTCGGCGGCGAGCCGGCTCAGTGGCGCCAGGGTGCGCGCCGCGATGCGGTAGTCGAAATCCAGCAGGACCTTGCCGAGGTCAAACACGACGGCCCGGGGCACGCGGCGCGGATTTGGGGAGGATGAGTTCGGATTCACAAAATTTCCCGGCGCCCTTCCATGGCCCGGCTCAAGGTCAGTTCGTCGGCGAATTCGAGCCCGCTGCCGGCCGGCAACCCCTGCGCCAGGCGGCTCACGCGCACACCGAAGGCCGCGAGGCGTTTGGCGAGGAAGTGGCTCGTGGCATCGCCTTCCACGTCGCTGCCGAGCGCAAGGATAACCTCCTTCACGCCTTCAGCCGGCACCCGCCGTTCCAGTTCGGCGATCTTCAGGTCGTCGGGACCGACGCCGTTGAGCGGGCTGAGCTTGCCGCCGAGGCTGTGATAACGGCCGCGGAAGGTGCCGGATTTTTCCAGGCTCAGGATGTCCAACGGACGCTCGACCACACAGAGCTGGCTCGCGTCCCGTCGCTCGTCGGCGCAGATCGCACAGGGCTGGGACTCGGTCAGGGCGCCACAGCGCTCGCAGTTGGTCACCCGTTCCCGGGCGCCCACCAAGGCCTCCGCCAGCTCGCGCACAAATCCCGCCTCGGTCTGGACTAGGTGCAACGCGAGACGCTCCGCCGACCGCGGCCCAATACCCGGGAGCCGCCCGAGGGCGGCGACCAACTGGATGACAGGTTCCGGCAGGGAATTCATGCGTGCGCAGCGATCACCGGCTCAGCCTAGAAGCGGGACACCGCGCTTGGCCAGCTTGCTCGCGATGCCCAGTTGGGCGCGGCGCTCCGGGCGGTGGTCGCCGTCGAGTGGGGAGTGCCGGATCCACAGAACGCCACACGCTTCCAGAAGGCGGCGAGCGTCACTAGCAAAGGAGCCAGTTCCTAATCTCGGCTCATCAAGGCGCCGGCAACACGTTCGCAGACCGCCGCGGCCTCACTGCCCAAAAACAAAATGCGGCGGCCCCAAGGCCGCCGCTCCATGTTTCGGAATCCGTCCGGGTCAATCCTCGCTGAACAGGTATTCGAGGTCGTCCTTCGACAGGTTGCTGGCGAAGCCTTCTTCCCCGAGCACGTCGGCGATCTGCTGGGACTTCTTCTGCTGCAGGTCCCAGATCTTTTCCTCGACGGTGCCCGGCGCGATGAGCCGGTAGGCGTTCACCGTGCGGGTCTGCCCGATGCGGTGCGAACGGTCGATGGCCTGCGCCTCGACGGCCGGATTCCACCACGGATCGTAGAGGATGACGTAGCTCGCGTTCGTGAGGTTGAGGCCCGTGCCGGCGGCGCGCAGCGAAAGCAGGAAGACGCATTGCTCGGGATCCGCCTGGAAGGCGTTCACGACCTCCTGCCGGCCCTTGGTCTCGCCGGTGAGGATGTGCGTCTTGATGCCGCGTTCCTTGCAGGCGTTCTCGATGAGCTTGAGCATCTCCACGAACTGCGAGAACAGCAGCACCTTGTTGCCGGATTGGAGCACCGGCTCGAGCAGCTCGAACAGCGTCTCGGTCTTGCCGCTGGCGCTGTCGTTGCCGACGAGCTTCGGGTGGCAGCAGATCTGGCGCAGGCGGGTAAGCGCGGCGAGGACGTGCATCTTCGACTTGGCGACGCCCTTTTCCTGGAGCGCCTTCATCACCTGCTCGCGGCTCCGGCGGAGTTCGGCCAGATAGAGCTTGCGCTGTTCCTCGTCGAGTTCGCAGTCGCGGCGTTCCTCGATGCGGTCCGGCAGGTCCTTGGCCACCTGCTTCTTGAGGCGGCGGAGCATGAGCGGCCGCAGGCGGGCGCTGAGCCGGCGGCGGGCGGTGCTGGTCTCCCACTCGGCGCCGTCGCCCTTGGGCTCGTAGTTCTCGTGGAAGCTGGTCTGGCTCCCGAGGTAGGCGGGCTGGATGAAGTCCACGATCGACCACAGGTCGAGCAGCCGGTTTTCGAGCGGCGTGCCGGTGAGCGCGAGCCGCTGGTCGGACTCGATCTCCTTCACCGCGATCGTGACCTGCGCGTTCGGGTTCTTGATGAACTGCGCCTCGTCGAGCACCAGGGCGCGGAAGTCGAACTTGGACAACTCCTCCAAGTCGCGCCGCAGGATCGCGTAGTTGGTCACCACGATGTCGTGCTGCGGAATCTGCTTCCGGAGATTGTGCCGGGCCTGGCCGGATTGGAGCACGAGCACCTTGAAGTGCGGCGTGAACTTCTCCGCCTCGCGCCGCCAGTTGTGGAGCACGGAGGCCGGACACAGCACCAACGACGGCTTGCGATCCTTCTTGTGCTGCTCGTGCAGCCACGACAGCCAGGACAACGTCTGCAGCGTCTTACCCAAGCCCATGTCGTCGGCCAAGATGCCGCCGAGCTTCAGCCGGGACAGGTTGCACAGGAAGTCGAAGCCGTCCTTCTGGTAAGGCCGGAGATCGGCCTTCACGAGGTCGGGCAACTTCGTGTCGGGCACGCCCTTGAAGTCGGTGAGCTTCTCCTTGAGCGCCGCGACCGCCTTGGCGGTGCCCAGCTCGGCCAAAGTCTGTTCGTCCAGCTGCGTGGCGTGGATGAGTGACGCCTTCTGGGCGTCGGGATCGAGGCCTTCGAGGCCCAGCGTGGCCGCGGTCTCGTGGGCCTTGCGGTTCGCGTCCACGTCGATCTCCACCCAGCCGCCGTCGGGCAGCTTGACGAAGCGTGTGGTCGAGGCCGCGAGGCGCTGGAGGTCGGCGTGGGAGAGCTTCATGCCCTCGGCCTCCCACTCGGCGCTGACGCTCAGCCAGTCGATGCCGGAACCCTTCAGCACCAGCTTCGGCTTCACGAGGCGGCGGTTGAGGAAGAGCCGTTGGAACGGCGGGTTGCCGAGGAAGTCCGCCTCGCGCGGCCGGTCGGCCCAGGCGGCGGCCAGCGAACTGAGGAAGTGCTCGTTGGCGTCGCCCACCCAGAGGCCGGGATCGGGCGTGAACCAATCGAGCTGCTGCAACCACTGGATCGCGGCGGTGATGCGCGGGTCATCCAAAACCTCCGGCCGGTCCGCGGCCTTCTTCGGCTCCTTCGTGCGGGCCCATTCGTGGCCGTTCCACTGCCATTCCGTGCCGTCGCGGTCGCTGGTCGCGAGCACGCGCAACCGGACCACCTCGTCGGCCAGCTCGAAGACGAACTGCGGCTTGGCCGGGTGCGTGATGCACAGCTGGCTCCAGTCGGCCTCGGAGGTGCCGGTCTTCGGCGCATTGGCCGCCGGCGCGCTGCCGTTCTTCTCCGCCCGAGGTTTGGTGGACTGCGACCGGCGCAGCTCGGTGAGCAGCCGGTGCGACAGCTTCTTCACCGGCAACACGGGCCGTTCCGCCCACGGGCCGAGCAACGACGCCGGCGGGGCGTTGCGCAGGATGTAGAATTCGCCGTCCACCAGCACGAGGACCGGCTGGCCCACGAAGAACCGGCAGTCCTTCAACGCCCGCGTCTGCCCGTCCGGCAGCGTGAGCAGGTGGGTGAAGCTCAGGTCGCCCTCGATCGTGTCGAGGTGCGGCTTCAGTTCCACCAACTGCCCGTGGAACTGCAAATTGATGGCCTGGCCCTGGAGCTCCAGCCGCGAGCCATGCGCCCACATCGCCAGCCACGTCAGCAGGTCGGCGCCTTCCAACGTGAGGACTTCGCCTTCCTTCACCTTCTCGGCCCAGTTGCCGTGCAGCCAGTCGATCACGGCCCAGTCCTCAGCGGGGAAGAGTTCCGCCTCGTGCGCCGCCCGGGTGCGCAGCTCGCACAGGTCGGACAGGAAGCGTTCTTTTTCGCCCGACCGGGAGCGGAAGAGGATGAACTTCACGGCCAGCCGCCACTGGTTCTTGTCCTCGGTCACGCGCTGCGGTTCGCAGATGACCCGCAGGCCGGCCTTGGGCGCGTCGAGGTGCGCGTGGGTCGCCGGCAAGAGCCAGTTCTCCAGCTCCTGGACGAATTCCGTCTCCTTCTCCGACTGCTCGACCTCCTGGAAGCGGTCGAAGTTCGCGTGCGGCAGCAGTTCGGTGGGCAGCGACCGGTTCGCGCGCAGGAACAGCATCGCCACTTCCTCCAGCCGCCCCTTGCCGGTCGCGGTCTGGATGCGGGACCACCAGTCCGTCGCGCCGAAGTCGCTCCGGCGGAGCGCCAGCTTCTCGAGGTAATCGTCGAAGAACAGGTAGGCGCGCTGAGGGTCCGCGCAGGTCGCCAGGTTCTTCAGCACGGTCTCGCGCTCGGCGACCTTGTCCTTCGAGTCGGCGAGCTGCCGGCGGAGGTCGGCGAAGTCACCGTAGGTCGAATTGAGCACCTTGTGGTGCGCATCGTATTTGGTGGCGGCAACCACCGGTTTGGTGGTCGTCCGTGTCGAACGTATTCCTCTTGGCATGTCTCTGTCCTGGCGGCAATCGCCGCAAAGTAGGCCGGATTCTATCCTCGGAGGAGCCGGGGACGGTCAACAATGAATTGTTTCTAGTGCTTTCGCGGCGGATTCGGGCCCGCGGGAACTGCAAGCCGGAAATTCCCGCCCCCGGTCCGCCGCCGTTCAATCCGCCCGCCCCGCGCTTGCCCCTGCCCCGCCTGCTTCCTAACGTCGCCCCATGCAACTGACCGCGGAACAACAGGTGAACGCCCGGCAATGGATCGCCGACGGCATGAAACTTTCCGACTTCCAGAAACGCGTGGAAGCCGACTTCGGGCTCAAGCTGACCTACATGGAAACCCGCTTCCTCGTGGACGACCTCAAGGTCCTGCCCAAGGACCCGGAACCGCCCAAGCAGGAAGCCCCCAAGCCCGACGCTCCCGCCGCGGCCGCGCCCGCGGAACCGGTTCCCGGCCCCGGCGGCGTGTCGCTGACTGTGGACGCCGTGACCCGCCCCGGCACGCTCGTCAGCGGCCGCGTGACCTTCAGCGACGGCCAGGGCGGCATGTGGTATCTCGACCAATACGGCCGGCCCGGCTTCGGTCCCGACACCAAGGGCTACCGGCCATCCCCCGCCGACTTGCAGGAATTCCAGATGGCGCTGGAAAAGGAACTGGTTCGCCTGGGGATGTAGGCCGCACCGGGAACAACACTGCGGGACCAGCGTTCTCCTTGTGTTCCTGCCCGTGCCAATTTCGGTGGGCCGTCCTGAAGGTCGCCCGCCGATCATCACCTATTGGCTCCTGTTCCTGTGCGGATTGGGTTCTGTTCTCCCGCTCCCGTTTGGCCAGGACGCATTCTTTTCCGATTGGGGATTCGTCCCGTCGAAATTCCAGGCCCACACGCTCCTCACCTCTCTATTCCTTCATTCCGGCATTCTTCACCTGATCGGCAATGCACTCTACCTGTTCCTGCTGGGAGGATGCTTGGAAGACTTGCTTGGGCGCGCCCGCTTCCTGTTGCTTTACGCGTCCGGTGGCATAACGGCGGCCCTGACGCACGCCGGGTTGGACCCAGCGGCGGCAGGGGTTCCACTGGTTGGGGCGTCTGGCGCGATCTCGGCCTGCCTCGGAGCCTGTGCGGTGCTCCTGCCCCGCACCGAGGTTGAGTTCAGGCTGATCTACGTCACTGCGTTCCGGTTCGGCAGCCGCACGGTGCAACTACCCCTCTGGCTCTTGGGCGCACTTTGGCTTGGCGGCGACTTGTTGGGCATTGTCCGGAATGGGCCCCGGGATGTCGCGTTCTGGGCTCATATCGGCGGGCTGCTTTTCGGAGCGGCGGTGTCAGCTCCTTTTCGCAAGCGCCTGCGCCCTGGAGCCTCCGATAGCCCGGGTTCCGCTCAACCCACCCAACCAACGGTGGATGCCTACGTCGATCCCGTCGGAGGGCAACCGCGGGAGCCGTTCACCGTAAATTTGCATCGCGCCTGCGGCCTTGTCGTCGGGGTTGGCCTAGGCTTGGGCTTCGTGCTGCTGGCGACGAATGCCAACTCCGGGCCTGCTTTCCTTTTCTGGGGGATCCTCGGCGGCGCCCTAGGATCGATCGCCGCCGGGCGTGGCCTCGACCGATTTTGGTCCGCCCTGATGGATTGGTTCCGGGGCGCCTAATTGCGCTGGCTATACCGCCCACTCACTCGTTGTCCGCGTGCCAATCCGATGGCTGACGGGCGGGACGAACCCACCGCCAGACGCCCCAGCCCGCGGTGAGAAGCCCCGCCACGGCCAGGACCCAAGGCTGGTGGCTGACACCCGGCACCAGGATGGAATACTCCGGATTGTCCGGGCGATAGTGGACCGTCACCTCGGACCCGGGGCGAAACCTCCAGACGCGGGACTGGGCGCCGGCCCCGGAATGCGCCAATTCCTCGATGGAATACTGGTAATTGGTGAACGACCGGCCGGCCACCGAATAGGCGTATTCGATCCGCGGCCGGTAAACCACCTCGTTTTCGCCCGGCGTCAGCGGCTCCACCCGGCGTCGGAGGTCCGCCTCGGACGACGCCTGGAGCACCCTTCCCGGCACCCGCGGCCAGCCGAACGAAGCACGGCCCTCTTGGATCTTCTGCCAACCGGACGCGCCGAAGCCCAAGCCGAGCAGAATGGCGACCGCCGCGAGGAGTTTTTGCATACGCAATGGCCAGACCCTGCCGGCCGCGCCGGGCGCCTGGAATTGGAAGTTTCCGGCGAATAATCCAATCCGGCCCGGGTCGTCTCGGAATCCCTCCCGAAATCCGCCCGCCACCTCATAGCGACACCAGCAGCGCCAAGGTCAGCCCGGCCAGAAACAGGCCCTCAACCACGGCCGCGACAAGGAACAGCAACGGGGAGTCGCCCTGATGAATGGTCCACGGCCGACGAAAAATCAGGAAACCGGTCCGCAGCACGCCATCACGGAGGCTCCGCGCATAATGCCAGGCGACGGCGGCCCACGCCAACAGCCACCAAGGCCAGACCGGCCGTGCGTCTGCCAGCATGCCCACGCAACCTACGATCAGCAGGACGGCGGGCAGCAGCTCCCGAAGTTCAGCCGGCGCAATGCGTTTCATTTTCGTCGTCGGGAGGACGCTTGTTCGACCTCTGCCGGGCCAGCGAACATTTGCCCCAAGGCCACGAGGACGAAGCCCAAGAGCCAAGTTCGCGTAGCCCAACAATCCACCACCGGGTGGTCACCCCACACGATGAGCGTCATCAACGACCCGATGAAGAGGGATAGTCCCAGGCAACTCAGCGGTCCCATCACCGGAAGGCGCCGGCACGCCTTCCCGGAACCGGTCCGAGTCCACCAATACGACCAGGATATTCCCCATCTGGGCCGAAGCCGGGGCAACAGGGCGGCAGCCAGAAAGTAGGCCGCCACCGCATAGCCAAGGATCGGCAGGATCAGCTTCACGACTCCTCCCGCTCACCGCTTCCCCAGCAGGAACGCCAGCAAGTGGTTGAAGTCGGGTTCGCTCAGCACCTCGCCGAAGTTGTCGGGCATGAGCGACAGTTTGCTCTCGGCCCGTTCCTTCACGTCCTTCTTGGGCACGGTGAATTCCTGGCCGGTGGCGTTGGCGAGCACCAGCAGTTCGCCTTCCTCGCGACGGAATAGCCCGCTCACCGCTTCGCCGTCCTTCAGCGTGAGCGTGGTGGTCGCGAAGGCGTGGTCCACATTGCGGTTCGGGTCGAGGATGTCCTCGCACAGGCGCTCCACGCCGCGATTGCCAATACCCGTGAGCTGCGGCCCCACGAGCCCGCCCTTGCCGTCAAGCTGATGGCACACGCCGCAGTTGACCTCGAAGATGCGCTGGCCCTCAGCCGCCTTGGCGTCGGCCAGCGCGTAGGCATTGCGCCGGGCGGCGAGCAGCTTCTCCCGCGCCTCGTCGGGCGGCGCCAATTCCCGGGTTAACTTCTCGATCCGCGCCTGCCAATTCGCGGGATTGGCCCGCTCGAACCGGCTCCGCGCCCCCGTGAGCTGGAGAATCCGCGGCGCGGCGAAGCCCTGTTCAACCGCCTGCAGGAAGGCTTCCGCGCCGTCGCGCGTCGCGGTGAGCGCCACGGCCCACGCCTGCTGGACGCGGTAGGGGACCCCCTTGAGCGCAGCCACCACGGCGGCCCGGCTCCCGGCAGTGTTGAGTTCCGCGAGGAGCACGCCGAACCGTTCTCGGACCGGCAGCGGCTGGCTGCCATCCGCGACGACCGCGGCCAACGTCACCTCGGCTGCGGCCGGGTCCACCCCGGCCAGTCCGCGGGCGGCGGCCGTGCGCAGCTCGGAGTCGCCCGGCTTCCCGGCGAGCTCCCGCAGTTTCGGCGCCGCCTCCTTCAGGCCAAGGCGCGCAGCCAGTTCCGCGGCGCCCGCGGTGCGGTCGGCGAGGGCCCGCGGCGACGCGCCGGGCAACGCGGGCGCGCCTTCCAGATCGCCGATCGCCAACCAGGCGTAGGCGTCGCCGGTGTCGGCGTCGGTGACTTCGAGCACCACCCGTTTGCCGGCGTGCGGCGCGGTGTCCCAGACGATCTGGGTTGCCGTGTCATTGCGCGGCGGCCACGCCTCGAACAGCACGGCGCCCGTGGTGGCTTCGCGCAACCGGGCGGCGTTGACCTTCTTCGCCGGCTTGTCGGGATAACCGTCGTGACCGCAGAGCCAGAAGCTCACCTTGGTGCCGGCGGCGAATTCGGGTGAGCGCAGCACGCCGGTCTTCTGCTCGCCGCGCATGAGGCTGGAGAGCACGCGGATCGTCCGGCCATCGGTGCGGTTGCGTTCCTGGAAATCCCACGGGTTCTCGGTCGCGGCTTCGAGCGGCGCGTTGTTCCACGCGGAGGTTGCGCCGCTGCCCAACAGCTTGCCCACGAGTTCGCCGCCCCACGACTTAAGGCTCGCCGGCAGCGCGAGTCCCCGCTGCTGGAGTCCCTGGTCCACCGACCGGAACAGCGCGAGCTGGAAGTCGGTCTGGTCGGCGAATTTGGCGCGGATGAAGTCGGCAAGCTTCGGCAAATCCGCCTCCGGCGCGTAACGGGCGACGTGCTTCAGGGCATCACCGAGCGTCGGCGACGTTGAGTCGGACAGGCAGCCCAGGCGGGCGAGCAGGAAGCTCGCGGCCGGCGGCGTCGGCACGGCAAGGGACACGTCGGCGAAGGCACGTTGGTCGGCCTCGGACCAATCCTTCTTCGCCAGCACCTGTTCGAAGATCGCGGGAACCTTCAGGTGATCGCGCAGGGACTTGCGGAGCACGTAAACGAGATGGGTGTCGGCGGGGTCAGCCTTGGCGAGGGCGGCGAGGAGAGGGCCAACTTCATCGAAAGCCGGCCAGTTGCCGAGCGCTTCGGCGGCGGACCGCCGAACGAGAGCGTCGGCATCGTTTTCCAAAGCCCAAATAGCATAGGCTCTGGTCGAGTGGGGCATCTCACCCGTAAATCCGCGCTCGGCATAGACCCGCTGAGCGTGAACCCGAACCACCGCCGGCATCGGGGTAATATGACCGTAGCGAAGGGGATCTTCGGACAAACTTAGCCGCTGCAACATCCACAGTATGCTTACAAACAGCTCGGGATCACTGGCGCTTCGCTTCGTCAGCACGGAGATGTCGGGAAGGCTATTTCCGTTCGGCGGGAATCCCCAGCGACCAAGCGCCTTCAAGAGTGCAGGACCGCTTTGCTTCCCAAACCGATCTTCAATCTCCGCCATCGCCCCGAGCCGCCGCGTGAGGTTGGGCGAACCCAGTTCCGTGATCAGCCCGTCGAGATCCTGAGCCAAAGCGGGATTCCGCAGCTTCGCCTTCCCGTCTTCGCCCTTGTAAACCACGCGCCAGAGGCGGCCACGCTCACGGTCGCGGCCGGGATGGGTGAGCGGCACTTCGTAGTGGCCGATGATGCGGTTGTAGAAGTCGGCGATGTAGAGCGCGCCGTCGGGTCCGAGGACGTTGTCCACGGGCCGGAACCACGGATCGGTCGTGGTGAGGAAGTCGGGCTGTTCGGTCGCCTTGGGCGTGGAGCCGATGAAGGTGATCTTGTCGCGGTTCAGCCGGCTGGTCATCACGTTGCCGATCATGAACGTGTCCTGGTATTCGGCGGGCCACAGGTCGTCGCTGTAGTAGAACGCGCCGTCGATCGCCGTGCTGCCGTGGGCGTGCTCCAGCATCACGGGCGCGTAGCCGAGTCCGTCGTGCGGCTTGCCAAAGCTCGGATACCAGCCGCCGGCGAGGAGTTGGTAGATGGGCGCGCTGTGGCAGTCGCTGGAGTAGAGGTTGCCGCGGGCGTCCCACGCGAGGCCGAACGGATTCACCTGCCCGTGCGTGTGGTGCTCGATGCGCGAGCCGTCGAGGCGGATGCGGTAGGTGTTGCCGGAGTTGAGGTCCACGTGGCTGCCGTCGCGCGCGGTGACGTGGGAGTCGTTGTTGAAGCCGTGCGTCGCGTAGAGCCAGCCGTCGAAGCCACGCCGGAACGAGGCCTGGTTGCCGTGCGTGTCGCGGCTGACGTCGAACGGGCCGTAGAGCGGGGTCCGCTTGTCGGCCTGGTTGTCGCCGTCGGTGTCCTCCAGCAGCCAAATGTAGGGGATGGACCAGACGAGCGCCTTCCAGTGTTTGTCGTCGTTGCGGAAGGGATAGATGCCGATGGGGATGTTCAGGCCGTCGGCGAACTGGGTGACCTTGCGGGCGCGGCCGTCGGGGCCGAAGTCCTCGAAGATCATCAGCCGGTCGCGGGCGGGACGGTTCGTCGGCGCGGCCCAAGGGTATTCGATGCTGGTGGTGACCCACAGCCGGCCCGTGGCGTCGAACGCCATGTTCATCGGCTTGTTGATGTCCGGTTCGCTGGCGACGAGCTGGATCTCGAAGCCGGGCGGCAGCTTGAACTTCGCCCGCTGTTCCGCCGGTGTCAGCGGCTCGGTGGTGCGGACGCCGAGGGCCAGTTCGTCGTCGGCCGACGCCGCCAACGACTCGACCGGGGTGACAAGGGACGTGGCCAGCATGGCGGCATAGGCAAGGCGGCGGGAATCACTCACGGGGTTCACGGACGCGGAGCGTAACGACGAATTCAAGCCGGCAAAGGCCGAAGGCGCCCAATGTGCGGGTGGCTTCCCAACGACCGTTTCGTCCGAAGGACGGCGCCGCCCGCGACCATTTTCCGGAACTTGTGCGTTGTCGCCGCGGCCGGCCTGCCTAGCCTCCCGGCCATGTTGACACTCCGGCTGCGCACCCTGCCGCTGCTCCTGCTGCTCGCCGCCCGCCTGCCCGCCCTCGCGGCGGACGACGTGGCGGTCGGCACCGTCTTCGAGGACCGCAATGGCAACGGCCTGCGGGAACCCGGCGAACGCGGCCTCAAGGGCATCCCCGTCTCCAACCAGCGCGAGATCGTGCTGACTGACGGCGACGGCCGCTGGACGTTGCCGCTGCTGGCGGAGGGCGACACGACGTTCTTCGTCATCAAGCCGCGCGGATTCACGCCGCCGGTGAACGCCGACCGGTTGCCCCGCTTCGCCTACACGCACAAGCCCGCCGGCTCACCGAAGCTGAAGTATGCCGGGCTGAAGCCGACCGGTCCCCTGCCCGTCTCGATCGATTTCGCGCTCGCGCCCCAGAAGGAGCCGGACACGTTCCAGGCGATCTTCTTCGGCGATACCCAGCCGCGCGACCTCACGGAGGTCGGCTACTTCAAGCACGACATCGTGGACGAACTCATCGGCACCACGCAGGCGAAGTTCGGCGTGACGCTCGGCGACATCGTGTTCGATGACCTGAGCGTGATGGAGCCGCACAACGCCGCCGTGGCGCTCATCGGGTTGCCGTGGTGGAACGTCATCGGCAACCATGACGTGAACGCCGACGCCCCGGCCCGGCCCGATTTCGACGACACCTACAACCGCATCTACGGCCCGAGCTACTTCTCGTTCAACTACGGCCCGGTCCACTTCGTGTCGCTGAACAACATCAACTTCCAGCCGCCGGCCGACCGCGGCACCAACACCGTCACCTGGCGTGCCGGCCTGGAGCCCGCCCAGGTGGACTGGCTCGCCCGCGACCTGGCGCTGGTGCCGGACAAGCAGCTGGTCGTGCTGATGATGCACGTGCCGCTCGATGACATGACGAATCGCACGGAGGTTTACCGGCTCCTGGAGAAGCGGCCCTACAGCTTCAGCATCTCCGGCCACACCCATTGGCACGAGCACCGCATTCTCCGCCGCGCGGACGGCTGGCTCGGGGCCGCGCCGCACCATCACGTCGTGAACGTGACCGCCTGCGGCAGTTGGTGGACCGGCCAGCCCGACGAACTGGGCATTCCCCACACCACGATGCGCGACGGCGCGCCCAACGGCTACTCGGTGCTGACCTTCGCCGACCGCGGCGTGACGGTAGACTTCAAGGCCGCCCGCAAGCCGGCCCATTACCAGATGAACATCATGGCCCCCGACAAGGTGCCGGCCTCGTCTACCAACGCCACGACGGTTTACGTCAACGTCTTCAACGGGTCCGACGAGTCGAAGGTGGAACTGCGGCTGAACAATCGCGGCGCCTGGACCAAGCTGGCCAAGGTGCTCGAACCCGATCCCTCCTACGTCGCCGCGGTCGAACGCGAACCGAAGACGCCCAGCAAGCCGTTCCGCGAATTGTCCAAGCCCATCAAGTCGCCCCACCTGTGGAAGGCCACGCTGCCCAAGGACCTGCCGGCCGGAACCCATTACATCTGCGTGCAGGCCACCGACGCCAACGGCAAGCTGCATCCGGCGATGCGGGCGATCACGGTGGAGTAGCACCGGCCCCACTCCTGAACGCCGCTCCAACGTTTTCCCCGCGTGCCTTCCTCCTCGCGTCCTGATCTGCGCACGTTGCTCGTCCTCGGGCGGGCCTCGAATCTGCCAACGGTCTGGTCCAATTGCCTCGCCGGCTATTTCCTGGGCGGCGGCAGCTCCGGTTGGCGGTTCTTGCTGCTGTGCGTCGGCGCTTCGCTCGCCTATGTCGGCGGGATGTATCTGAACGACGCGTTCGACGCGGACTTCGACCGGCAATTCCGCCGCGAACGTCCGATACCGTCGGGTCGCATCGACGAGGGCCTGGTCTGGAAAGTGGGCTGGGCGTTGCTCGGCGGGGGCACGCTGCTGCTCGCCACCCTGGGTTGGACGGCGGCGGTGTTCGCGGTGCTGCTGTCGTTGTCGGTGATCCTCTACGACGCCATCCACAAGGCCATCGCCTTCTCGCCGGTCCTCATGTCCGCCTGCCGGTTCTTCCTGTTCCTGGTCGCCGCCGCGGCGGGGGACCGCGGCGTGACCGGTGAAGCGTTGTGGAGCGCCTTCGCCCTCGCGGGCTGGATCATCGGGCTCAGCTACGTGGCCAAGCGCGAGAGCACCACTGGCGAACTGCAACGCTGGCCGCTCGTGGTGCTGACGCTGCCGCTCGTCCTGGGCGCGCTGTTGAACAACGGCGACTGGCGCTTGCGCGGCCTCGCCTTGGGCGCCCTGCTATTCGGCTGGGCCGGCTGGTGCCTGCGCCACACATTTGTCGCCGGACCGCGCAACCTCGGCCTAACCGTGGCGGGATTGCTCGCCGGAATCTGCCTGGTGGACCTCCTGGCCGTCGCACCGGGGCCGGGCTACGCCTTCGTATTCCTCGGCCTCTTCGCCGCCGCCTTGCTGGGCCAACGCTTCGTCCCGGCCACCTAGGCGCACCGGCAGACCAAGCGGGTCACCGGCCCCTGCCCCTGGGCCGCGGCGCTTCTTCTAGCCCGACGCCGAGACATCCTTCAGGTCCGCCCGGACGCTTTCGTAGCTGACGGCGTAGTTCAGCACCTCCGGCCGCGGCGTGACACCGTTGCGTTCGCAGAACTGGGCGTATGCCCCGGGCCACCAATTGGCATGCTGGGTCAGCCCCGCGTCCCGCCAGCCGCCCCAGTTCGACAACACCTTGCTCCAGCAGCGGTCACCGTATTCCACCGCCTCGTGCGCGCTGGGCATCGCGCTCACATACCAGTCCCGGCCCACGCGGGCGTGCAGCACCTCGTCCGCCCAGTCGAAGTCCTGGAAGGTCGCCGCGAGCGGGTTCCCGGACTGCAACCCCACTTCCCATTCGTGGCGTTTGCCGGTCCTCGGCATAAGGCCCTGTTCGATGAAATAGAGCACCGCGTGGCGTTCCTTGGGGCTCAGCTGCGTGTTGAGGCCGAGCGACCACGTGAAATTGACCCGCACGTTCCGCGGCCAGTCCACGCCCACGCTGGCAAAGCCGACCTCACCCATCATCGCGTGCCGCGCCTCGTCCCAGAGCTGGCGCGTGAGGTCGCGGTAATAACCCCACGGCTGGTCCGGCGTCTCGGCAATGATGCTGGCCATCATCTCGGGCACGTCGATTTCGCGCAGGCGTTTGTAGAACATCATGAGCACCTTGCCGTCGGCCGGCTTCGTCTCGTCGTAGAGGAAAACCTCCGCGTTCACGCCCATGTTGTAGGGATCGGAAAACCGCTCATCGCGCTGCGGCCGGCCGTCGAACTTCCAGGGAACCGCCGAACGCACCCGTGGTGGCACTTCGCCCACCGCATCGGTGCCATCGAGGCCGCCTGCAGCTGCGAAGGCCTGCCGGATCGTCGCCATTCCGGCAGCCGCCGCCGCGCGTTGTTCCGCGGAAATCAGCACGCTGATCGCCTTGCGGCCGTAGTCGAGCATCTCGTCCACCTCGATCCGCATGAACTTCAGCAGCCGTCGGGTCGGCTGATCGGCGAGGACATGCGTCTCGGCCTGATGCCGGGCCAGCGCATCGCGGACCGACGGCAGCGCGATTTCATAGAGGCCCAGCAACAGCTCCTTGGTCGTCGGGGCAGACAGGATTTCGTCAAAGGCCAGCTCCAGCCCGCCATGCGGAACCTTGTCGAGGCCCAACGGCGGTTCCCGCATCTCGCCCACGCGCGCCCGGATTGCGGCCACGTGTTCGGCGCACAGCCAGCCATGGTGACTAAACGCCATCTTCAGCTCGTAAACCGGTTCCGCCGTCAGCCGACCGATGAAGATCTGGTGCAGCCGCCGTAACGCGTAGTGA
This sequence comes from uncultured Verrucomicrobiota bacterium, assembly GCA_964602595.1. Taxonomy (GTDB): domain Bacteria; phylum Verrucomicrobiota; class Verrucomicrobiia; order Limisphaerales; family UBA9464; genus CAIWAH01. Next base: position 294,386 of record CAZRRO010000006.1, read on the forward strand.
TGCCGCTTCAGCCGGCCCACCGACTCCTCGACCGACAGTCCCGGCCTGACCGCCTCGGCAAACGTCCCGAGTCCGGCGAGCGCCGGCAAACCGCGGTGGGTTCGGTAGGCGGACTCAAAAGTTTTCGGCTGGGCTAAGGCGGGACTGTTCATGTGCGGGCCGGAGTGAACCCAGCCGCCGGCCCACGGCCAATCCGGAAAGCGCGCCCGGGGAGCGGTCGTAACGGTCCTTTTTCGTTTCCGACAAACGAACGCCACGCGATCGGCCCAGTTTGGCTGGCGAAACCACCGTGGAATTCACCGGCTCCCCACCCGCCCTCCGCCTTGCGCCCAACGACGCTGCGGGGGCTTCCTCGGTGATTGGCTTCGGGCGCCTGCCCTTGCCCCATTTGGAATCCCGCCCGGGCCTCCGCCGGCTCATCCGGACGACGCTCTGGCTGGGCGGCCACCTCGTCCGCGGCGTCGAGAATCCGGTGGCGGCGCTCCAAGCCGGACCGGTCATCTTTGCCCTGAATCACACCACGAAACTCGAGGCACTGATCGTGCCGGCGTTGCTGATGGCCCTGCGCGGCGGCAGGCCGCTTCACTTCCTCGCGGACTGGAATTTCCTGCTCGTGCCCGGGCTGGCCACCGTGTTCCGGATCGCCGAGGTCATCCCGGTAAACCGCAAGCCGGCCCGACCCGCGTTCCTGAACTGTTTCCGGGCCCGGCTTTGCCCCGACCGCCCGGCCCACGAACTGTCGCGGGACCGCCTCGCCGCCGGCGCCTCGGTCGGGATCTTTCCCGAGGGCACCGCGACCGGTCTGCCCGACCGCCTGCTGACCGGTCACCGCGGGGCCGCCCAGCTCTCGCTGGAGACCGGGGTGCCGCTGCTGCCAGTGGGCATTCGGCACGCGATGAGGCCGGGCACCCGCCGGATCGGCGAATTTACCCCGATGTCGCTCCATTTCGGCGAGCCACTCGTGCCGCCTCTGGGCAATCGCCCGCCGAACCGTAGTGAAATCAGCGAGTGGCACGCCCAACTCATGGGCGCCCTGGCCCGCCTCGCCGGCAAACGATGGCAACCTCCCCCAACCCAAATCGAATCATGCAGAACAAGTTCAATCTCGAAGTCATCCGCGTCGACGACGACTGGGGCCGCGCCCAAGCGCTGGCCGTGATGCGGGCCACCTACCGCGACGAAAAGGGCTGGATCGCCCGGGACGAGTCACTGGTGTGCCGCGATGAAATCCGCAGCGGAGTCGTCTCCTGGTTTGTCGCCCGGCTCGACCAGCAGCCGGTCGGCGTCCTCCGGGTGCTCTACGCACCGCCGCTGGATCTCTACGCGAACTACGGTTTCCGGCAGGTGACCGACTTGGATCTCGACGCCTTCGTCCGCAATCATCGCATCGCCGAGATTGGCCGCTTCGCCGTCGCGCCGGAACATCGGCGCACCTTCCTCGTCGCGGTCGCCCTGATGCGCGAAGCCTGCACGGAGACGGTCCGCCGCGGCTTCTCCCACTACATCACGGATGTCTTCGAGGGGGAACGGCACAGTCCCTTTGCCTTCCACACCCGGGTGATGGGTTTCGAAACCGTGGCCACGCACGACGTGGGCGAACTCAATTGCCCCAACCGCCGGCTGACCATGGTCCTGTCACTGCGTGACGCCTACCAGCGGCTCCAAAACGGCGGCGGCTGGCTGTTCCGCTACCTCACCGAGTCTTGGGGTGAAGAACTCCACGCCCGGTTCCACGATCCCGTGGCACCGCCCGCCCCGTCGGCAACCACGCCCGTGGCGGCGTAACCGGAATGTAACCGAATCCTGACACCCGGGTCTTCCCCGGAGTGATCCGACCTCTGCTTTCTGCCGCCGGCCTGGCACTGCTGGGCTTCTCCAGTTGGGCCGAAGTGCCCAAGACCGAAGCCGACCTGTTTTCCCTGAACCGCGTCTGGGACGTGAAGCTGTCCTTCCCCCCGGGCCAATGGGAGGCCCTTGAACCCAAGGGCGGCGGGGGCGGCATGTTCGGCGGACCTCCCGGCGGTGGCCCCGGACGCGGCGGTCCGGGCGGTCCGGGCGGTTTCAGCCCTACCCGGTTCATGGCGCCGATGTGGTTCAGCACGCTGGACCAGAACAAGGACGGCGCCGTCGCGAAGGACGAATTCCTCGGTGCCTTCAATCGCTGGGGCACCGAATGGGACGCCAAGAAGGAAGGTCACCTCACCACCGACAGCATTCGTGAAGGCATGAACAAAGCCTTCACGATGGGTGGTCCCGGCGGCGGCGGTGGTTTCGGTCCCCGGTTGCTGGCCGCCGAAGGCCAACGCAACGGCCTGAGCGGCGCCTCCGGCATGACCTTCGAATACGTTCATGCCGACCTCGAATTTGCCGGCGCCCGCCTGACCAACGTCGCCGTCCGTTTCAAGGGCAACGGCACCTTCATGGGCGCCCGGATGTCGGACAAGAAGTCGCTGAAGGTCGACCTCAACGAGTTCGTGAAGGGGCAGAAGCTGGCGGGCCTCGGCAAGCTCAACCTCCACAACAACACCACCGACGCCTCGTGGATGAACGAGCCGCTGTCCTACGCACTTTACCGCGCGGCCGGCGTGCCCGCGCCGCGGACCAGTTACGCCCGCGTCCGCGTCAACGCCCCCGGCGCGCACGACAACGCCTACCTGGGCCTCTATTCGATCGTCGAGAATCCCGACAACAACTGGGCCGAGGCCAACTTCGGCACCAAGAAGGGCGCCATCTTCAAGCCGGTCACGCCCACCCTGTTCCGTTATCTCGGTGACGACTGGAAGGCCTACAACCAGATTTACGACCCGAAGAACGACGTGACGGAGAAGCAGAAACGGCGCGTGCTGGACTTCGCGAAGTTGCTCACCAGCGCCGATGACGCCGACTTTGCCCGCCGGGTGTCCGAGTTCATCGACGTGGACGAGTTCAGCCGTTTCATGGCCGTCACGGTCTGGCTGAGCACGCTCGATTCGATCCTGACGCTCGGCCAGAACTACGTCGTTTACCTGCACCCAAAGACCGACAAGTTCCAGTTCGTGCCGTGGGATCTCGACCACTCGTTCGGCAACTTCGGCATGCAGGGCGGACAGGAGGAGCGCGAGCAACTGAGCATCAGGAAGCCTTGGTCCGGGGAAAACCGCTTCTTCGAACGCTTGATGGGCGTGCCCGCGGTGAAGGACGCCTACCTGGCGCGCCTGAAAGAATTTCAGGGAACGATCTTCCAGCCCGAGCGTCTCGCCAAGCAGGTGGACGAGGTGGCCAAGGTGATCCGTGACGCCGTGAAGGAAGAATCACCGGAGAAGCTGGAACGCTTCGACAAGGTGGTCGCCGGCGAAGCCGTGGAAATGATGATGTTCGGCGGAGGCGGTCCGCGCGGCGGTGACCGTGGTCCCGGCCCCGGTGGTCCGGGCGGAGATCGCGGGCCTGGCGGCGGACGCGGCGGCTTCGGCTTCGGCCAACCGCCCAAGCCGATCAAGGGCTTCGTCCCGGCGCGGCACGCTTCCGTGGCCGCGCAGCTCGCCGGCAAGTCGGAAGGCCTGCCCATCGGCGAACGCGGCGGACCCGGCGGTCCGGGTGGACGCCGTGGCGGCTTCGGCCCGGGCATGTTCCTCGCCGAGCCGATCAAGACGCTCGCCGACGCGGACAAGAACGACCAGGTCACGCCCAAGGAATTTTCCGCGCTTGCCGAGAAATGGTGGAACGATTGGGACACCGGCAAGACGGGCAAGCTCTCCGAGGAGCAGCTCGGCGACGGACTGGTGAAGGCGTTCCCCATGCCGCCCGGATTCGGTGGCCCGGGAGGCGGTCCCGGCGGTCCCGGCGGACCTCGGCCTCGCGAATAGCGGCGGCCGGAATTCAGTTCGTCGCCGGTTCGAGCCGCAGCCGCAAATAACGGCTCGCGGCAGCGCTGATTGGCGTGCGGTCGCGCAGCAGAATGCGCTCCTGTGCGCCCAGGTCCACCCGCCGAACTTCGGTTGTCACCTCACCTGCGATCCAGACCGTCAGGTCCGGGGAAACCTCAGGGACCAACGCGACGTCAGTTGCGGCTTTGGCGCGCAGGAAGGACACGGCCAGGAACGTCTGCCCGTCGGTGTTGAGCAATTCGGCGAACGGCAGATCCGAGCGGCGGGCCGCGGATTTCGGCGGCAGTCCGTAGGCAAACTTCAGGAGGTTCGCCACCCCGTCCCCGGCGGGCGCGGCCACTTCACCGCTGATGGCGGGATCGACCAGTTCCGACGGCGTGAAGTGTTGGTCCCGCCAGAGCTGGAAGGCGGTCTTCTTCGGGGCCACTTCCAACTCGAACCACAGGCTGGCGGCGTTCGTGGTCACCGTGAGGATCGCGGAAACCGTGTCGCCGGACACGGGCAATTCGGCGCCGCGTTGGCCGGTCGGCGACAGCACCCACGCCTTCACCCGGGAAATCGCCACCGGCAACGTCACGGTGAACGGCACGGTCTCAATCAGCGTCGGCGCGGCACCCCACTGGTTGCCGACGGACGTCTTGGTGGCGTCCTTCCACACCATGCCGGTGTTTTCGCAACGACCACTGGCAACGATCAGGGCGGTGCCGTTCGTGAGGGATTCGCCCCGGACCAGGGAAACGCCGACCGTTGCCCAGCCCAACTGGGTCGTCCCCAGGCGCACGCCCACCCCGCCGAGGTCGAATATCCGTCCGTCCGCAAAACCGATCACCGCCTTCGATTGCGGCGTGTTGACCGTCACGACGCCCTTGCCCGCCGCCGTCAGGTCCCAGCGCAGCGCGCCGTGATCCGACGTGAGGACATTGCCGGCGGGTGCCGCCGGCGCGGTGGTGAGCCCGGTCGCGTTGGTGCCCACACTGGTGGCCACGCGACGGGTCAGCGCCAGTTTGCCCGACACGCCGGCTTGGGCGGCCGAAAACACGTTCCACGCCGAGCCTTTGGTCAGCAACTGCTCCAGCTCCGCATCCGGCGTGAGCTTCATCACCGTTTCGCCAAGGGCCGGGGGCACGTCGCCGCGGCGAAACAGGTTCGCGGCCAAGAGCACGTTTGCCATCTTGGTCGGGTGCTGGGCGGTGTCGAAGAAACCGCGGAATCGGCCCATGCCCACCGAGTCGTTGCCGGGGCCGTAATCGAACATCCAGAGGCCGTCCCAATCCTGCATGGCCCCGTAGGCGGCGAGCAGCAGCGGGCCTTCCGCCGAATATTGGTTCGGCGACGGATGCTGGTATTCGGTGACCGTGAACGGCTTGCCCTTCACCCGCTGGAGCGCCAGTGCGCCCAAGGTGTTGTCGCCGCCGAGCGTGTTCACCAGCGACTTGTCCTCGACGGTCCAGTTCACCGCGTCCCAAGGCGTGCCGGGAAAGTTCGGGTGCTGCCAGTAGGCGTGGGCATCCACGACATCGAGCTTCGCCTGCACGTTGGCCGGGCTGTTGGCGGTGATCGTGCCGAAAATCAGGCCGGTGTAGCCGACCGAGTTGCGCAGGTGGCCAACCATCGCCTCATAGTAGCGATCCTCGCGGTCGCGGAGGAACCGAAGCCAATCGCGCCGAGCCCCGGTCGTGCCGGTGAAGCCATCGGACCGGCGCACGTTGGGAATCGTCCCGCTCGCGAGCGATACGCCGTTCGGCAACTGGCCCAGTTGCCCGCCCTCCTGAAAACGCACATCGGCCAGCCACACGGTGACCAGCCGGTTGCCGAATCCGCCGAAGTTGACCCGCAGATTCGAATCAGTGGTTGGCGCCTCGAAGGTCGCGGTGAACTGTCGCCACTCGGACGTCAGGCTAAGGGACTGTTGGTAACCCGCCACGCCGTAGTCGCCGTAGGCCCGGCCGACCGTGGCATCCAGCGCAGTGGACACACTGGCCTTCGCCCAGAACGATACCGTGTAGGGCTTGCCCGCCGTGGTCTTCAGCCCGGCCTGGTTGAGCTGCACATGCCATCCGGCCGAGCCGACCGTCGTGACCTGAATCTTGGCGGAGGGCTGGCCGCCGGTGAACTCGGACGTCTTCGTGAAGGTCGCCTTCGCGGTCGTGTGCTGTTCCGGGTTCCAGCTCGTGAGTCCACCGGCGAAGGCGCCATTCTTCAGCGAGTTGGCCCCGAGCGGCTGGTTGACGACGCCCCACGCCGCCAGCAGCGCCGGTTCATTGGTGTAGCGGGCCAGAAGCCAACCGTTCCAACGCGTCTGCAAGCTGCCCGCGTAGCGCGCCGGCAGCTTGTCGAGACCGCCGTCGAACCACTTCTGAAGCAGTCCGTTCTCGTTGAGGATTTCGACAAAGGCGACCGCCGGATCACGGGCCAGCGACACACCGGTGAAGCGGTTGACCGGGGTCAGCACCCGGGTGGCGTATTCCTGATGCAGGGCCAGCGCCGCGTCATCAAACAGGCCGAGGATGTGCTGATCCTTCCAGTCGGTGACCTTCGTGATCTCCGCCCCCAACCCGTCGCCGCTGCGGTATTCGCGGCCGACCAGGAGATTAATGTTCGCGTAAACGCCGTGCGCGCGGAGCCGGGACACGAGGAAGTGCAGCCGCTCCAACTGCGCCGGATTCACGTTGCGGCTGCTGGTCGCCGTGTAGCTCAGCAGACCGCCGCCCGTCGCCCAAGGCGCGTCCATGTGGTGAAACCGGACGTTGTTCACGCCGAACTTCGCCAGTCGGGCCGCCACCGCGTCGGCCTTGTTCGTGGGCATGAACGGCGAGTCACCCGCGAAGTTCATTCCCAGGAACCGGATGCGCTCGCCCCGGGCGACGAAGTGGCCGTTGCCATCCACGCCCACCGTAGCCGTCGAATCAATGGGGCGGTTCCAGGCTGAAAAATCTGTCACGCCCGGCGCCGCGTCGTTCCACGGCAGGACAAAAGGGACCAGTTGGGCGGCGACGGTTCCGGCCAGAACCAGCGAAAAGAGCCAGCCAAGCGTGCGGTTCACGGGTGAAAGGTAACCTCACTGCGAACCAGAACAACAGCCACCATCCGGCTTCACCCAAGGGGCAGGTAGTTCAGAATTCCTTACGAAACAAGAAGTTGGCCAAGAATGCGTCACGAAAGGCTACTGCGACGTAGAACATCGCGACGATAGGAAAAAATCCGGGCGATACCCTGAATCCCCCGACCACCCCGTCGAAGGCGAAATCAACCGCGAGCAACCCTAACAAAACGTTGCACACCAAGTTCCATATCTTCTGAACAATCCAAGGGACACTCGCGTTGGCTGCCTTTGTTAATTCCTGATCTATTCCAAGCAGCTTCCCGCCCACCAAGGTCGAACCAAAAGAAGCCAAAAACGCAAGCCACCCAAGTATCGGCTGATTTCGTGCCCAAAAGTTCAGGGCCACTATGCCAAACCCAAACTGAGCCAACCAAAACCCAGCCATCCCGAACTTCTTCATCGGGCTCCCAGACTGGCATTCGCCGGCAAATGACCGCGATAGCCAAAACTAAGGACTCAACGCCTTCCCAAACCTGCCAGGTAAGCGGCCAAGTCCCGCAGTTCGTCACGGGACAATCCGTCGGCCAAGCCCGCCGGCATCAGCGAACCCAGTTGGCGACGCTCGGCAATCTGGTCGCGGCGTAGCTTCACCACTTCGCCAGTCAGATGGTTGAAGAGCGAAACTTCGTCGACGTTCTCGCCGCGCAGGTAGCCCTGATACACCTCGCCGTCCTTGGCGGTGAGTTCGTGCGCCATGAAGCCTTCCTTCACTTCCTTCTGCGGATCGAGGATCGCGCCGAGGATGAACTCGACCGTCTGCGCAGTGCCCAGAGCGCTGAGGTTGGGACCGATCTTGCCGGGCGTGCCGTCCACGGCGTGGCAGTTCGCGCACGCCAGGTCGGTGCGGGCGAAAATCTCGCGGCCCTTGGCCACATTGCCGCCCTGACGAACCGCGGTGGCCAGCGCCGGGATGTCGTCCGGTGAAGCCGGCTTGGCCGCCTGGGCCGAGCCGACGGCTTGGGTCAGCAGTGCGGCGAGTTCCGGGTCGCGACGGCCGCTGTTGCCCTGCACCACGAGGAGGCGGGAGGCGTTCGCAGTGAAGGGTGGCTTGGCCTTGAGGCTGTCGCGCAGGGCATCGGCACCGCCCTGCAACCGCAGGAAGGCATTGCCCAAGTCGTCCACCACCGCGGCGGGCTGTTCGGTGGCCAGGAACTCGGCGGCCAGCGTGGCGGCGCGGCGAAGGTTAAGGCGGGCAAGGCGCGCGATGGAATCCGCACGGGCGAAGCGGTCCGGTGAAGCGGCGGCGAGAGAAGCCAGCAATTCCTCCGCCTGGGCGTCGCCGTAAGCGGCCACCCCGCTCAGCGCGTAGGCACGGGCCGCACTGCCGCGGTTGCTGGGCGCAGGCGGCTCGGCTTTGGCCAGTGCCTCGACCTCACCACGCAGCGAGCCTACTTGCCAGACACCGGCGAGCCACGCGGCCATCGCTTGCACGGAAACATCGGGACTTTGCAGCAGCGGTTTGAGCCCACCCGCCGCCGATTCACCCAGCCTGAGTCCGCGCCGACGGCTGGATTCCGCTGCTCGGAACAGCGCCAGGCTGTGCTGGGTGGCCAGGTAGTTCGTGCCGAGCGTGAAGCTCTTCAGGGTGAGCAAGGCAGCCATCTCGTTGGGTCCGCCGCTCTCGGCGACTACCTCGGCCAGCTGTCCGATGGTCGGTTCGTCGAGCGCGACTTCGGCGATGCGGCGGAGGCGATTGGCAGCGAACTGGGCGGAACCGGCTCCACCGACGGCCTTGGCGAACGCGGTCTGGCGGCCGGCGTTTCCATCGAACTTGAGTTCGCCGCGGGACTGGGCGTCCTGCCAGCGCGGCTTGAGCGCATGGACGCATTGGGTGAAGGCGTATTCCAAGCTGGCATCCATCGGCTGGTCCGTGGTGATCGCGACGACCTCGACGGCGCGGGCCATCGGCAGGTAACTGCACGCGACGATGGCCTCAAGGCGAACGCGCGGGTGCGAATCGGCGGCCAGTTGGGTGAGAAGCGCAGCAAAGTAGGACAGGCTGCCAGCCTGTCCCGGATTGGTGGTCGAGTTTGAAGTGGTGGGCAGGCTGGCAGCCTGCCCTACGATGCGTGCCGCGAAGGCTCGGGCTTCGGGGGCTTTCGAGAGAGCGAGCTTACGGACGAGGTTGGTCGGGAAAACGTCGTGGCTGGCGAAGACGCCGAGGGCTTCAAATAAGAGATGGTCGTTGCTGGAACCGGATGTTTTCGACGCTTTCCCAGCACCCACCTCACCCCGGCCCTCTCCCCCCGCTTGGGCGGGCGGAGAGGGAGACGTTGCCACCGCGTGGCTTAATTCGGCGGTCGGTTTGGAAGCTCCGCCAACGGTCAGGTTGCTGGTCAGCCATTGGTTCAGTGCATTCGTGACTTCCGCAGTTGGGCGGTCGGCAAGAACGCGTTTGGCCATTTGGCGGTTCCAGCGCTCGGGCGACTTGAGTTCGTCGAGCAGGTCGGCGGTGGAACGCTTCGTGAAGTTGGGTTTCCCGAGCTTCGATTTCCCATCTGCGATCTGCGTCTTCGGCACCACACGCCAGATGCGGCCGTGGTCCTTGTCGCGGTTCGGGTCGCGGAAGCTCGCCTGGTAGTGGCCGATGACCGGGTTGAACCAGTCGGCAAGGTAAAGCGCGCCGTCGGGACCGAAGCGGGCGTCCACGACGCGAAAGGCGATGTTGGTGGATTCGATGAGCGGAGCGAGGCGAGCGACCTTAAAGCTGCTGCCGCCTTCGTCGGTGATGCGGAAGCGTTCGACGGTGTTCTGGAGATAACCGCCGGTGAGAAGTTCGCCCTGGTTCGCGGCGGGCCAGCGCGAGTTCTCCACGAAGTCGCCGCCGCCGAACTTGCGGCCCTCATTCCAGAGCCAGCGCTGTTCGAGGAAGTGATCCGTGCGGATCATTGCCGGCGTGAGGTGATAGATGCCGTGGCCGTTGCCCGCGAGAACGAAGGGCTGGCCCCAGCGGTCGAAGACGTTGCCGAAGGGATTGTGCGCGCCCATCGCGCCGCTCCAGAAGGGATCGAGCCGGGCGCGGCGCGGCCAGTAACGCCAGACGCCGGCCTGCTGGAGTTCCTCAATGCCCCACGGGGTTTCGATGCGGGAACGCGCGTGCAGGCCCTGCGAGAAGAGGAGTTCGCCGCTTGGTCCCCAGGTAAAGGAGTTGATCGTCTGGTGCGTGTCGCCGGTGCCGAAGCCGCGGAAGACCACGCGGCGCTGGTCGGCCTTGCCGTCGCCATCGGTGTCGCGGAGGTGGAGGAGTTCCGTGCCGCTGTTCACGTAGGGGCCGCCATCGCCGAGTTCGAGGCCGGTGGGCATGAGCAGGTCGTCGGCGAAGACGGTGGTCTTGTCCGCGCGGCCGTCGCCGTCGGTGTCTTCCAGCACGACGACCTGGTCGTGGGGTTTCTCGCCCGGCTTGAGCTGCGGATACACGACGCTGCCACAAACCCAGAGGCGGCCGTCGGGATCGAAGCGGAGCTGGATGGGCTTGCGCACGCCGTCGGCCTCGGAGGCGAACAGGCTGACCTCGAAGCCGTCGAGCACGCGCAGGGAGGCGAGTTCGGCGGCGGCAGAGTTGTCGGCGGCGCGTGTGGGAAGGAGGACGAGGGCGCAGAGAGCGAAGCAGGTGAGCAGGTGGGAGAGTGAGAAAGTGGGAAGGGAAGCAAGGGCGGCATGTCGGCTTCTCACCTGCCCACTTTCCCACCTGCCCACCTGCAAGGAAGTGTGAGCCTCCTCACGTAGGCTGCTACGAAATACAGTCATCGCGTTGCCTCCTCCGCGGCGGCGGCCTTCGCGGCCAGTTCATCAATGCGCTTCTCGGCGTCGGCGATGAGGGGGAGGAACTGCTGCATCTCCTGGGCGAAGGCGCGGATGTTGCGGTCGCGGTAATCGCGACTGAAGGCCTGTTCGGTGCGGTCGCCGGCAAGAAAGGCCCAGTTGCTCGGGCGAGCGTAATCGAACCAGAGGCGGTTCTTTTCGACGATGGAGTGATGCACTGCGATGACTTCCGGGGCCTTCAGATCGGGCCAGAACTCAGCGGAACCTTTAGGACTGACCTGACCTGCAACCACTGATGCGGTCGCTTCCATCAGGTGGTCGGGAACTGAAATTCCGTTCCTTGGCCAATTGCTTCCCCCTTCCCCAAAGCACATGGGAACCAAGGGCGTCAGATCGCAAAACGGCAATTTGAGGCGGTCGGCAATCCCGATGACTGACTTCCGATAGGTGATCCAGACCGACCTATCCAAGGACAGCGGCAACGCAATTGGATCTAGATCAACCAAGGAAACTCGCCTGCTGTCAGCAGACAGTCGTCCAACCAACTGTTCATATGCCGTTACAAAATTCGTCAGCCCCGCTTCGCCCGCCAGCGATTCCATCTGCCCGAATTGCACGAAGGCCACCGTGGCGCCGACCTGCTTCAGTTGGGTGACGAGGTTCGGGTAGTTCACGTCGCGCGGCTGGGCGAAGACGGTGTCGCCCTCCCATGCCAGGCTGCGGAAGCGCAGCTTGTGATGCGGATGCCGGAGCGTGAGCAAGGTTTCCAAGTGTCCGCTCTGCGCGAGCGCCACCATGTTCGCGCCGCCGATTAAGGCGATCACGTCGTTGGTGCGCAGCGGCAGGACGGGTTCGCCCGCCCGCGACCGGATCTCCAGCCACGGCAGCAGCAGGGCGAGCAAGACAACTCGGACCGTTTTCATGGTGACGGTCTGACGATGAGACAATCCGCCGAACGCTGGCGAGCCTCTTCCCTGCCCGGTTGCATCTGACCCAAACCGGCCATTGAGCCGCCGGTCGGTCCCGTTACCGTCCGCCCGACACCCATCGCCACCACATTGTCCGCTCCATGCAGTTCCGCGCCTTCCTGCTCCTGTTTTCGCTCCTGCTCGCCGACTTCGTTCAAGCGGCAGACTTGAGGACCAGGAACGTCATCATGATCACCGTGGACGGCCTGCGCTGGCAGGAGGTCTTTCGCGGCGCCGAGTCACTGCTGTTGAACTCGACGAACGGCGGCGTGGGCAATGTTGACCGCGTTCGCACGGCGTTTTGGCGCGACACAGAGGCGGAACGACGCGCGCCGCTCCTGCCCTTCTTCTGGAGCACCATCGCCCGGCAGGGTCAGCTCTACGGCAACACCAACCGCGGCAGTTCGGCCCAGGTCACCAACGGCCGCAAATTCACCTATCCCGGCTTCAACGAGATCTTCACGGGCTTCGCCGACGACCGGATCAATTCCAACGCCAAACGCGACAACCCGAACGTCACCGTTTTCGAGTGGCTGCACCGGAAGCCCGCGTTCGCCGGCCGCGCCGTGGCCTTCGCCAACTGGGACACGCACCTCTTCATCTTCAACGCCCGCCGCAGCGGCATCCCCACCTGGACCGGCTACACCAACACCCTTGAGTTCGTCCCCGGCTCCCCGCTCGCACTCATCGAGCAACTGCACCGCGACATCACGCCGCTGTGGCCCGACATGGACTTCGACGCCTTTTACCTGAACGCCCTGCTCGAATATCTCCCGGAAAAGAAGCCCCGACTCGTGTGGCTGGGCCTGAGCGAGCCCGATGAATGGGCGCACGAGGGGCGTTACGACCACTACCTCTTTTCCGCCCACCGGATGGACAGCTACCTCCGGCGCCTCTGGGAAACGCTCCAGTCGATGCCCGAATACCGCGACCAGACCACCCTCATTGTCGCCCCCGACCATGGACGCGGCAGCGGCCCGACCGAATGGCGTAACCACGGTGCTGCTGTGGACGGCGCCGAGAACATCTGGCTCGCGATCCTCGGCCCGGACACGCCGCCCCTCGGCGAACGCACCGACCTTGGGCCCGTCTTCCAGAACCAGATTGCCGCCACCTTGGCCGCGCTGTTGGGCGAAGACTACGGGGCGGCGGTGCCGAGGGCGGGCAAACCGATCGAAGACGCGCTGAAGAGGTAAATCTGGCGCCCCTTGGCCCGAGCTCGCCGATGAGCAGTCCGGCGGCCGGAAACACGCGTTGCGGAAAAGGAAAAAAGACTTCTGGTCTGCGGAATCTGCTCACTCGCCACTTAGGCGGAAGAACCGGTGATCCGCGGAGGGAATTGCCATCCGGTTGGTGGTGCCTGCGACGGTTGCGGGATAGGCAGCGTTGGTCCAAGTGCCCGCAAGGGAGGCATCACCTGATACTTGCAGCACGAACGATTCATAAAAGGTGGGCCAGGAAAGGGTGAGCTCAGCACCGCTGCGAGCGATGGAAATCACCGGTCTCTCCAAGTATGCCCTCGCCATGCTGGCTGCGACCTTCCCGCCCGCCAGCGTGAAGCCACCCCCCGCATACAATTCACTGCCCGACGCAGCCAGTGCTTCCACGAAGCTGTTCATTCCGGAGCCCACCGTTCGCCATTCGCTTCCATCCCATTTGACGATATTGTTCGCGATGCTACCGCCAACCTTTCCCGCCAAGCTGCCGCCGGCATATAACTCGCCGCCCGCCAACGCCAACGCATGCACGGTGCCGGCCAACCCCGAGCCGAGCTCGCTCCAGCCGCTCCCGTTCCATTTATCAACACCCGAAGCATTTCCGACATACAGATCGCTCCCGGATACCGCCAGAGACTTCACCACGCCAACTCTCCCGCCGCCCAGCGGGCTCCAGCCATGACCATCCCATTTAGCTATGTGCATGGCCGGGCTCCCGCCCGCGTTCAGAAACCATCCCCCTGCATATAGGTCGTTGCCAGAAACCCCCAATGCCTCCACCCGGTCATCCAGCCCCAAACCGAGGGCGGTCCACCGGTTCCCATCCCATTTGGCAATGTTCCTCGCAGGGACTCCGCCAGCCGTCGCGAAGGAGCCAGCCGCATATAGGTCCGCGCCTGCCACAGCCAACGCCAGGACGCCGCTCCCGTTGTCCACCCCAACGCCCAAGGCACTCCAACGACTTCCGTCCCATGCGGCGATGTGGTTGGCGGGAATCCCGTCGGCCGCGGTGAAGTAGCCGCCGGCAAACAGCCGATTGCCCGCCGCAGCGAGAGCCAGCACCCAGCCATTCATTCCCGAACCCAGCGCGCTCCAATGGGTGCCATCCCACCTGGCAATATTTTTGGCCGAATTATTCCCGGCCATCGTGAAACCGCCTCCGGCATACAGTTCGGCGGCCGAGACTGCGAGTGCATAGACCTGGCCATCATTGGCTGCAATCGGGCCAAGGGCGCTCCAACCGCCTCCGTTCCACCTGGCAATGGACCGGCTTCGACTCTCACCCGCCGTCGAGAATGTTCCACCCGCAACCAGTCCAACACCGGCCGCCGCCAGCGCATGCACCTGTCCATTCAAGCCCGATTCCAGTTTACTCCAAGAGACCCCATCCCATTTGGCGATGTAGCCGGCTGGGTGTTCGCCGGCCGCCGTGAAATTCCCGCCAGCGTAAAGTTCGCCACCCGCCTCCACCAAGGCGGACACGATTGGGGCCCCATCAACGTCAGCGCCTCCCATGCCCGCGCCGAGGGCGCTCCAAGCGCTTCCATTCCATCTGGCGATGTGGCTGACCACAACTTCGCCCGCTGAGGCGAACCGCCCACCCGCATAAAGCTCTCCACCAGAAACGAGCAGAGCCGCAACGCTGCCGTCGGTTCCCTTTCCCAGCGCAGTCCAGCCACTTCCGTCCCAGCGGGCTACGTGCTGGGCCGAAACTCCGCCGGCCGTCGTGAAGTAGCCCCCGGCATACAAGACGCCCCCCAACACCGCCAGTGCCGAAACGGAAGCGTGGTCCCCATCGGTTCTGCCCATCCCGCTCCCGAGTGCGGTCCAATTGCTGCCATTCCATCGGGCGATCCGACTGGCTGGGTGGCCACCGGCCACCGCGAAGCTGCCGCCCGCATAAATGCCCGTGTCTGACACCGCCAAGGCTAACACCTCGTCGTCCATTCCGCCGCCCAAGGCACTCCATCTGTCGCCGTCCCATTTGGCTATAGAGTTGACCGGGACCCCATCGGCCAGCGCAAACCTGCCCCCCACATACAAATCGCCGCCGGACACCGCCAACGCAGTAACTACAACCGGCGGAATACCCGGCGGAATACCACCGCTCACGCCCGTTCCAAGCGCGCTCCACCGATCTCCATCCCATTTGGCGACGCCATTGGCGGGCACATCCCCTACTGCGGTAAACTGACCTCCAACGTAGAGGTTGCCGGACTCATCCGTGGCCACCGCCCGAACGGCTCCATTTGCGCCCGGAATTCCGCCCATGCCAAACCAGTTGGCATCACTGAAGGTTAGGCCGCTGCGAGCGGGAAGCTTGGCCTTGGGGCCGGAAGACCGGAACTCGCCACCCGACGGGGGATGGGCCCCCAAGGCCACCTCGCACCAACAGAGACAAAGCAACCACACAACACCTGAACATAACCGTGCCGGAACGATCTTGGAGCAACGATTCATGAGACTTGGATGGGTTCGGTGATGCCAACAACGAGCTGCACCTTCGCGCGCGTGTAGCGGTTAATCGACGCCACTTCGATTGTGAACGTGCTTTGAAGTAGTGGCATCCGTTACATCCGTCAACGACTTGTTTACAGATGTCACACTTCGACGCGACCGTGTCTTGATCAGGACTCCAGCCTATCCCGCATTGGTTAGCACTAACCGCCTGCGGTTACCCTTGCTCCATTATGCGAGAACCCATCGCTTCAAGGAACAACCCGGAACCTCCGAGGCATGGAGCCAGCGGTTCACGGCCAGCGGGGCAGCGGATACGAAATACCGGCAAGGTGTCCCGTCACCTCGCTTCCCGGGCTTGCCCGGATTGGTGAATTCCAAATCGCAATGTTCCTTACGGAATCATGGATCCGCTGCAAATTCCGCGATTCCTAGCCTCGCTTGGCTGAAGCGGTGATCGGGCGAGACTTCCATCCCCTCGGTGAATTTGTTTCGTCGAGGTTCAACCAACGCGTTTGGGCAAAGGCGAGGGGGCTGCGGTCTGCTCGGGCCGAAGCCGGCCGCGGGCCCATATCGCCGGCTGGGCGCCGACCGCACTTTGCCAGGCGGGCGCAAGCTTGTTTGCGGCCGCTTCGGCGGTAACTTCCCCGCATGGTTTACGATCCGTCGCTCGACGAACTGCTCCAGAAGGTGTGGGACGGCGGGCGCATTTCCCGGGACGAGGCGCTGCGGCTCTACCGCCTGCCGCTGGAGGAACTCGGCGCGCTGGCGGACCGGCGGCGGCAGTTGCACCGCGCGGCGGCGCATGGCGGGCGCGGCAACGACATCGTCACGTTCATTGTGGACCGGAACGTCAACTACACGAACGTCTGCAACGTCTATTGCAAGTTCTGCGCGTTCTGGCGGACCGAGAAGGATGCCGACAGCTACGTCATCACGCTCGACGAGCTGGACCGCAAGATCGAGGAGACCATCGCGCTCGGCGGCACGCAGATGCTAATGCAGGGCGGGCACCACCCGAAGCTGACCAAGCAGTGGTATCTCGACCTGCTCAGCCACGTGCGGGAGAGGTTTCCCGGCTTCAACGTCCACGGCTTCAGTCCGAGCGAGTTCGTCCACTTCCAGGAGGTGTTCAACGAGCCAGTCGAGCAGCTCATCCGCGACTTCGTGGCAGCGGGACTGGGCAGCATTCCGGGCGGTGGCGGCGAGATCCTGGTGGACCGCGTCCGGAACCGCATCGCACCGCTCAAAGCCAACACGGGCGAATGGATGGGCGTGATGGACACCGCGCATCAGCTCGGACTGGCGACGACGGTCTCGATGATGTTCGGCCACGTGGAGACGGTGGAAGACCGCATCGAACACCTGGACGTCGTGCGGCAGCAACAGGACAAATCTTTGGGAAGATTGCGGAATGCGGAATGCGGGATGCGGATTCAATGCGAGAGCCCGATTGAGTTGTCGGCGGCGTATGCAAAGGCGGTGGAGACGAAGGCCATCAATGGCGGCGCGTTCACGGCGTTCATCTGCTGGACGTTCCAGCCGGAGAACACGGTGCTGAAGGCCGCGACGGTCGGCTCGCACGAATACCTTCGGACGCAGGCTTTGGCGCGGATCTACCTCGACAACATTCCGGGCGTCCAAAGCTCCTGGGTCACCCAGGGGCCTGAAATCGGCCAGGTAGCGCTCAAATACGGGGCCAGCGATCTGGGCTCGATCATGATCGAGGAAAACGTGGTGAGCGCCGCCGGGACGACCTTCCGCATGGGCGTGGCCGACATGAAGCGGCTGATTGGCGAGCTCGGTTACGAGCCCCGCCAGCGGGATAACTGGTATCGGTTGGTGAGTTGAGGACACCCGCGGGCTTGTCAACTATGCCCACACCGGCAACAAAGGGCGCACGTGGCCACCACCCCTGAGGTCAAATCGCAAGCCTTCGCCCTTGCGCCCGATGACAACCATCGGGCCGACCACTTCCTCGCGGGTCGCATTGCCGCAATCTACGCGTTGGTGTCGGTCATCTGGATCCTGGGCAGCGACCGCCTCGCCTCCTCCTACGCCGAGGACTCGGCGCGGCAGGAGCGCGTGCAAACCTGGAAAGGCCTGGGCTTTGTCCTCGTGTCGGCGGCCGGGCTGCACTGGCTGACCTACCGCTCCCTCCGCCAAGGCCGGATGCACGAACGGGAACGGCGTTTTTTCGCCCATCTGGCCGCCAATGCCCGGGACGCGATCTTTGCCCTCGATCCGGCGGACGAATTCCGCGTCCTGTATCTGAACCGCGCGGCGATGACAGCCTTGGGCACCTCGTCCGGGGAACTGCTTGGGAAACCGGTCTGGGAAGTCAGCTCGGAGCTCAGCCCCGAAGTTTGTGCACGGGCCTGGCAGCAGTTGGAGGCCGGCGAAACGCCCGACGTCCTGCTCCGGATTCCGCATCCCAATGGTGCCCCCCGCGTCGCGGAGACCTCCTTGGAAATCCTCACCATTGGCCCGCGGCGGCTGCTCAGCGGCCGGGCCTGGGACATCACCGAGCGGGCGGCCCACGAGGAGCGACAGCGGCAGCTGCTGACGCAATTGACCGACTCGCAGGCCCGCCTCGCCGAGCAGCAGAATCAGCTCGAACAGTCCCGCAGCGAACTGGAGCTGTTCAACCGGCTTTCCCTCACCTTTCTGTCGCGGTCCGAAAGCCGGGAGCTATTCCAGGCGTTGGAAGCCGCCATCGCGACGGCGTTCGACGCCCAAACGGCCCGGCTGGCCCTCGTCGCGGGGCCGGGGCAACTGCATTTTCCCGCCGCCGGACTGGTCGGCAACGCCGCGCCGCCCGCCGCAGACTGCCAGGAATTGCTGGAGTCGATTGCCGGCTCCGGGGCCAACCAATCGCTCCCGGCCGCCCTGCTCCCAGGCACAGCCGGCGCATCGGGCGAGATTCTCGGCGCCGGAATCCGGCAAGGTGACGAACTGCTGGGGGGCATCTGGCTGAGCCTCAAGACTCCGGGCCGTGAGGTGTCGCTGGGACCGCGTTTGGAACGACTGGCCCAGCAGCTCGCGCCCGCCTTTCGGTCGTATCTCGCCGAGTCGCGTTTCCAGGCCGAACGGGAACGCACCTTGGCGGTGGCGCTGGCCAACGAGGCGAAGTTCACCGCCATTTTCCACAATTCGCTGGATGCGCTGTTCCTCGTCGAAGCCAAGTCAGGCCTGATCACCGATTGCAACCGGCAAGCCGCGGCGCTATTCGCCGACGGTGACCGGGAACGGCTGATCGGTCTGGAGGGACGGCTGTTGGCGCTCGCCCCCAGGTCGCCCGAGGCGGCGAGGGATCTGCGCATGCGGATCGCCGAAGGTTTCGACTACGAGGGGGAATTCGAATACCGGTCACTTGGCGGGCGGGTGTTCTGGGGGCAGATCGCGGGTGAACACCTCACCATTCCGGGGGCAAACCTCCAATTGTTCCGGCTACTGGACATCTCCCAGCGCAAAGCCGACGAACAGAAGCTGGCCGAGCAGGCGCGCTTCCGGCAGGAACTGATCGACTCCGTGCCACTGCCGGTCTTCGTCAAGGACACTGCCGGCCATTACCTGGAATGCAATCGCGCGCTGGCCGAGTTCATCGGCCTGCCGCGCGAACAACTCGTCGGCAAGACCGCGGCCGACGTTTACCCGGAGGAATTCGCTTCCCAAAAGCGGCGCCGGGACGAGGAACTCTTCCTGCACCCGGGACGCCAGGTTTTCCGCGGCACCGTCCGCAACGCCGCCGGCTCCCTGCGTTCCGTGATCTTCCACCGTGCAACCTTCCACCAAGCGGACGGTTCGCTAGGAGGGCTGATCGGGACGTTCATCGACGTGACCGATTTTGACGGAGCGATGAGCCAGTTGCGGCTCCAGGAATCGGCGCTCAACGCCGCGGCAAATGGCATCGTGATCACCGACCGGAACGGCATCGCGGTCTGGGCTAATCCGGCCTGCGAACGGTTGACCGGCTACCGAGTCGAGGAAATCGTCAATTCCTCGCTCCGCATCCTCAAGTCCGACCAGCAACAGGAACAGTCCTACGCCAGCCTGTGGCAGACCATCCTGTCCGGCCAGGTCTGGCAGGGCGAACTGCTGAACCGGCGAAAGGACGGAACGACGTATCACGAGGAGATGACGATCACGCCGCTGAAGGACGAGCAGGGCAACGTCACCAACTTCGTCGCGATCAAGCAGGACATCTCGTCCCGGAAGCAGGTCGAGATGCAATATCTCCGCGCCCAGCGGATGGAAGGCATAGGGCTGCTGGCCAGCGGCATCGCGCACGACCTCAATAACGTCCTGGCCCCGGTGCTGTTGTCCATCGAGTTGCTTCAGGCGATGCATCCCGACGCCGACACGCAGGATATCCTTCACACCGTCGAGCAGTCCGCCCGACGCGGCGCGGACATCGTGCGTCAGGTGCTGACCTTTGCGCGCGGGGTAAAGGGCGAACGGATACCGCTGCAGTCCAAGCATCTCGTGAAAGACGTCATGCGGGTCGCCAAGGAGACCTTCCCGAAGAACATCGAGGTTCATATCCGGATGGACACCGAGGTATCCAACGTGGAAGGCGACCCGACTCAAATCCACCAGGTGTTGCTCAACCTGGCGGTCAACGCCCGCGACGCGATGCCTGACGGCGGGCGGCTGACCCTCAGCGCCCACAATCATCGCCTGGCCGAAGCCCTGCCGGCGGTGAACGGCACGATTCCACCCGGTGAATACGTTGTCCTCGGGGTCAAGGACACGGGGATTGGCATCGAACTGGAGAACCTCAGCCGGCTGTTCGAGCCCTTCTTCACGACAAAGGCGGCGAACAAGGGCACCGGGCTCGGCCTGCCGACCGCCCTGGGCATTGTGAAAAGCCACGGCGGGTTTTTCCGGGTGATCACCGAGCCCGGCAAGGGCGCGGAATTCCTCGTTTACCTGCCCGTCTGCAACCGCGACGAATCCCGGCCCGCTTCGCCACCCCATTCGGCGCCCCGCGGCAACGGAGAAACCATCCTGGTCGTGGACGACGAACTCGGCATCCGCTCCCTGGCTTCAGAAATCCTGTCCCGCCATGGCTACCGGGTGCTCATCGCGAGCGACGGCACCGACGCCATGGCGCTGGTCGCGCAGCACCGCAGCAAGGTGGAGCTGGTGCTCACCGACGTGATGATGCCGCACATGGACGGCGTGGCGCTCACCCGCAGCCTCCGCAAACTCGCCCCGCACACCCGGGTGCTGGCCTTCAGCGGACTTTCCGGCGGCGCATCGCTGGCCGCCAAGATCGAGGAACTGCGGAGCTTGGGAGTGCCGCCGGTGCTCAGCAAGCCGTTGACCGCGCCGGAACTGCTCAACGCAGTTCACGACCTGCTTTACTCGAATCCCCAATCGTAAGCCTACCGCCGGAAGTGGGCGGCCACTTTCCCCGGGAAATGCGGGAGCGCCTTGAGCACCTCGACCGCCATCCGGGGCGACATCTCGCTCGGGACTGTGGCCACCAGGTAGGCCCGCGGATGCACCAAGTCGACCGGCCACGGCAGTTGCGCCGCCACCGCGGCGGGAAAGCTCCCCAAGCGTGTTTCGCGCAGGAACACGAAGATGTTCTGGCGATACCACCACGCGACGCGGTCATCGTTCCAAAGCCGATGCCGCAGGCAGTCCACCGCGACGAAACCTTGCCCGCGGAACCGTTCAACCCAGTAGGACTGCCACTGTTCGTTGACGTGGTGGGTGCCCCCCTGGCCCGGAACCGCCGCCGAAAACACCACCGCATCCCCCAGCCGGCACAGGTCCGCCACAAACCCGTCGGCGCGCGTCCCATCGAGGTGCTCGGCGACCTCCAGGCAGTTCACGAGGTCAAACTGCCGTCCTAGGCGCAGAGGTTCCGCCAGATTCGCCCGCTGGAAGCGGTCCACCGGAATCAGCAACTGGTCCGGCTGGACCACGCTGCCATCGATGCCCAACACATCGCAGCCGGCCGCCAGATATTCCCGGGCCCAGGTGCCGGAGCCACAGCCGACGTCCACGACCGATTTTGCCGGCACCAGTTCCAGGATCAGCGGGACGGTCGCCCGCGCCGACGCGGCGGAATCTTCCTTCAAACCTTCATAATAACGGGTCGAATACGGTGAGGCCATGCGACGAGCTTGTTAAATTCCGGGGCGCGCTGACGAGCGGGAAACTCTGGCTACAGTTTCAGCGCTGCGAACGGATTATTGAAATCGGCAGCCCCGGGCGTCGCCGGTGCCAGCACCTGCCGGAGGTAAACCACCGCCGACTCCACATCTTGGACGCTCTTTGGGAGCGTGGTCCCGGCCGCGTTCGGGTGCCCGCCGCCCTGAAGTTTGGCCGCCACCGCCAACGCTTCGCCGTTCAGGCTGCGGAAGCTGACCACGATCGTGCGGTTGGATTTGGGGAAAAACGTCGCCAGAACCTTGAAGCCGGTGGCGCCCCGGTCCAGCAGGTGATGCACGATGAGGTTCGTATTGCCGATCGTCGTCCGGACGACGCCAACCTCCGGGGAAACTGCCTCGATGTTGTTCCGGCTCCATTCGTAGCCCAGCGGATCCTCGATCCGACGTTTGACTGCCATCACTTCGAGCAACGGATGGTCCACCAAGCGCTCAAGTTCCCCGCCGATGAGATTGTGCAACGCCCAGAAGCCGTAGGTCTTGACCAGGTTCGCGTAGTCGCAGGCCAGCTCGAAATCCGCGCTTTGCCGCAGCCAGAGGTCGCCAACATTGGTCAGGTCCACCAACCGGTCCAGCACGGCAGACTGCAGCCCGGCATCCCGGCACAGCTCGTAGCAAAGGAGAGCGGCCGACTTTTTCGGGTCGTGGATCAGACGGGCCTTCTGCGCCTGGATTGCCGTGGAATGGTGATCGATGACCACCCAGTCAGTCCGATCGAGCCGGCTTTCGAAGGTGAAATCGGTCACCCATGCCGACCGCTCGCTGAGCTGGCGATTTTTCCAACCCTGATAATTCCACGCCTGCAACGGCACTTCCACCCCATGTAGTTTGCGGGCGAGCCGTTTCAGCAACACCCCGGCCACCAGCCCGTCGAGATCGCTTTCATGGGTGCAAACAACCTCCGGTTTCGGCAAAGAAGACATGCGGAAGAGCCTACGGCCGTCGGACTTGAAGGGAAGCCATCAGTGAATTCGTGAGGAAGCCGCGCCGCATCCGGTTTGCCAGCCACCGACCTTCCGTCAACCTAACCGTAGTCATGCCCGCCTTCATTGACACCCACGCGCACCTCGATTTCCCGGAGTATTCGGCCGACCTCCCGGAGGTCGTCGCCCGGGCCCATGCAGCCGGCATTGAGCGGATCATCTCGATTGGCACCGACCTCGCCTCCAGCCGCCGGGCGGTCGATTTGGCGGAGCGTTTTCCCGGAGTTTACGCCGCCGTCGGCTGGCACCCGGGCGAGGCCGAGGCTGCTCCGGACGACTTTCGCGCAGAACTGCGGGAACTGGGCCGCCATCCTAAGGTTGTCGCGGTCGGCGAATGCGGCCTCGACTACTACCGGCTCCCTTCCAAGTCGGGCGGCTCCGTGGCCGACGACGAGCGGATCAAGGCCAAGCAGGCACAGGTCTTCGTCCAGCAGATCGAGGTGGCGGTCGAACTCGGCCTTAATCAGGTCATCCACACCCGCGAATCCTTTGCTGACACCATGGCGCTGCTGCAGCCGTTCACGGGCCGGGTGCGCGGCGTCTTCCATTGCTTCGTCGGCACCCCGGAGGAAATGCGGCAAGTCGTGGCGACCGGGTCGCTGGTCAGCTTTACCGGCATCGCCACCTTCAAGAACGCCACCCAGGTCCGGGAAACCCTCCTGGCCACGCCGGCCGATCGCTTCATGCTGGAAACCGATTGCCCCTTCCTCGCCCCGGTGCCGCACAGGGGACGCCGTTGTGAACCCGCCTACGTGAGCGATTTGGCCCTGGCGGTCGCACAGCTTCGGGGCTGCACGCTGGAGGATCTCAGCCAGGCGACTAGCGCGACTGCGCGGTCCTTTTTCCCGCGCCTAGTGGGCCCCGCTCCATGAACAATGCCAATGCCCCTTTGGAGGGCGGGAACAATCGAAACCCACGCTTGACGCTTATGCGTGGCAAAACCTAGGGTCCGTCACGTAAACGTCTTGCTGGCCGGCGATTGGCGCCACGAAGAAGTCGGTTTCCCAACCGGCTTTTTTGTTACCCCGGTGGGACGGGGGCTGTTGACGATATGAACGCCGAACTGTTGGCAATTCTCGAGTTTTGGGAGAAGGAAAAGGGCATCAGCAAAGATGTCCTGCTCACTGCTGTTCAGGAATCCCTGATGGCGGCCGCCAAGAAGGCAGTCGGGCCGGCGCGCGAACTGCGCGTCACGATCGATCCCCGCTCCGGTGACATCTCCGCGTGGGCCAAGCTGATCGTCGCGGACCGGGTCGTTTCCAAGCACGATCAGATCACCCCCTTCGACGCCCGCCGCAAGGGTTTCTCCGAAGCCAAGGTCGGCGACGAGGTCGAGGTCGAGGTGACTCCGGCCGGTTTCGGCCGCATCGCCGCGCAATACGCCAAGCAGGCTCTGATGTCGCAGCTGCGCAAGGCCGAGAAGGCGATGATTTTCGACGAGTTCAAGGATCGGGTCGGCGACATCGTGAACGGCACTGTCCGCCGTTTCGAGAAGTCCGATGTCGTCTTGGACCTCGGCAAGTTTGAGGCGATCCTGCCGAACCGCGAACGCGTCCCAACTGAGGAATATCAGGTCGGCGAACGGATTCGCTGTTTCGTCAAGGACGTCATCCAGACCATCCACGGTCCCGAAATCCTCCTGACCCGGGCCGACCCTCAATTCGTCCTGAAGCTCTTCCGGCTGGAAGTCGCCGAACTGAATGACGGGACGATCGAGGTGAAATCCATCGCCCGGGAGCCTGGCTTTCGCACCAAGCTGGCGGTGTTCTCCCGCGATCCCAAGGTGGATCCGGTTGGCGCCTGCGTGGGCCTTCGCGGCCAGCGGGTGAAGAACATTGTCCGCGAACTCAACAACGAGAAGGTGGACATCATCCCGTGGTCGCCGGACATCAAAGCCTACGTCGCCAAGGCCTTGGATCCCGCGAAGGTCAAATCGTTTCGCGTGGACGAAAGCATGAAGCGGATTCTGGTCACGACGACGCCGGACCAACTGCCCTTGGCCGTCGGCAAGCGGGGCCAGAACGCCCGGCTGGCTTCCCGCCTGACCGGTTGGCAGATTGACATTGAAGCCGAAGCCGATGTGACTGGCTTCGAGGCGAAGGTCGACCATGCCGTCCACGAGTTGGCCGCGGTGCCGGGGATTTCCGAGAACTACGCCCGCGTGCTGGTCAACATGGGTTTCCACAGCGTCGAGGATTTGCTGGACGCCGAGGTCGGCGATTTGGCGGCCATGCCGGGGATCGGCGAGGCCGCGACCACGATTTTGGAGGCAGCCCGGGGCGAACTGGTTCGCCGACAGGCTGGTGGCGGAGGCCCGGATGGCTCCGCCCCGCTTGCGTAAGTGCTCCCGGAGACGGTTTCACAGGAAACCGCCCCGCCCATTTTCGGCCTAGCAAAGCCGGGGCGGGGCGGTTGGATTTGCAGAGTTTTCAAATATGCCCGTTCGTATTTACGAGATCGCCAAGGAACTAAGCCTCGAGAGCAAGCTGGTGCTTGCCAAGGCGAAGGAGCTGGGCATTTCCGCCGCCAAGGTTCCGTCGAGCTCCCTCGACAAGATCACCGCCGAATACCTCAAGGAACAGCTGCTGCCCCTCGCCGGGCAGGCAGCTTCGGCCCCCGAACCCGCGGGCAGCTCGGCGCCGGTGGCCCCGCCACCGCCGCCGGTGGATGATCGGCCAATCATCATCGTCCCGCCGCCGGCACCCGAACCGCCGTCAGTCGTGGAAGCCCCGCTGGCCCCAGTTGCCGCCGCCGAGCAGGAAGACTTTGAACCGGAGCCGGAACCTGCCGACGAGGCGGAACCGCCCGCCCCGGTGGTAGCCGCCAGCCCGGCAGCCAATGCGGCCGAGTCCATCCCCGCTCCGGTCGCCCCTGCCCCGACAGTTGCTGCGACGGCTCCGGTTGCCGCCCAGCCTGTTCCGCCACCTGCCGCCCCGACGGCGACGCCGACCGAACCGCCGAAATCCCAGCTCGGCCAGTTGGTTGGCCGGATCAACCTCGGAAATCGCTACGAGGGGCGCGCCGGAGGCCTGACTGCCGCGCAACGTAATCCGCCGCCACCGCCTCCCCCTCCCCCTCCCCAACGGCCGCCGATGGGGCGGCCGGACGACCGCCGTGGTTTTGCCGGATCAGGCCAACGCGCTCCGTTCCAGGCTCGCCCCGGCCAGACCGCCGGTGCGGGACATCGCCCTGGCCAATACCAACGCTCTGGACAGGCTACCGGCCCCGGCCAACGGCCTGGCCAAGGTCGGCCTGCCTATGGCAATCCGGCGCCCGGACGGCCTGCCGGACCACCCAAGCCGTCGCTCGCCGTAGACGCGCCGACCATCATCATGAAGCCGCCCATTGTCGTCCGCGAGCTCGCGGAAAAGATGGGCAAGAAACCCTTCCAGATCATCGCCGACCTCATGTCGATGGGGGCGTTCGTGACGGTCAATCAGACCATTGATCCGGAACTCGCCCAAAAAGTCTGCGCCAAGAACAACATCCGTTTCGACACCGAGAAACGGAACCTTGAGGCCCACCAAGTCAACATCCAGCCGCGCGAGCAGAAGCTGGAACTCGACCAGGACGACAAGCTCGAGGAAATGCAGCCACGCGCCCCGATCATCACGATCATGGGCCACGTCGACCACGGCAAAACCTCGCTGCTCGACGTCATCCGCAAGGCCAACGTCGTCGCCGGCGAAGCTGGCGGAATCACGCAGCACATCGGCGCCTACACGATTTCGTATCCGCACCCCAACACGGGTGTCCTCCAGCAGCTCACGTTCCTTGATACCCCCGGCCACGCCGCGTTCTCCGCGATGCGGGCCCGCGGTGCGAATGTGACGGACATCGTGATTTTGGTGGTCGCCGCCACCGACGGTGTGATGCCCCAGACGTTGGAGGCCTTGGCCCACGCCAAGGCCGCCCGGGTGCCGATCATCGTCGCCGTCAACAAGTGCGACCATCCCAATGCCAATCCGATGAAGGTGCGGCAGCAATTGCAGGAGAAGGGGTTGGTGCCCGACGACTGGGGTGGCGACACGCTCTACGTCGACTGCTCGGCCCATACGAAGCAGGGCATCGACAAGCTGATTGATTCCATCCTCCTGCAGGCGGAACTGCTCGAACTCAAGGCCAACCCCAATCGCAAGGCGAAGGGCAATGTCATTGAGTCCGGCGTCGAGGCCGGCGGACCGGTCGCTACCGTGCTCGTGCGCAAGGGCACACTGCGCCTCGGCGAGGTGATCATCTGCGGCGAACACTACGGTCGCGTTCGCGCCATGATGAACGAGGAGGGCCAGCGCCTGAAGGAAGCCATTCCGTCCGTGGCCGTCCGCGTCCTCGGCCTGAACGGCATCCCCGAAGCCGGCTCCGAATTCAGCGCGGTAGACAACGACAAGGCCGCCCGCAGTCTGACCGAGGAACGCTTCGAGGAGCGCAAGAAGGCCGAACTCGACGGCGTGCGGCCCAAGCGGGCCTCGCTCGAAGACATCTTCGGCGGAATCAAGGATGCGTCCGCCAAGGTGCTAAAGGTCATCGTCAAGGCCGACACCCAAGGTTCCGTCGAGGCCATTTGCGAGGCCCTGCGCAAGATTGAGTCCGACAAGATCTCTCTCGAGATCATCCGCGATGCTGTGGGCGCGATCACGGTCGACGACGTCATGCTCGCCGCCTCCGCCGACGCGGTCGTGTTGGGCTTCCACACCCGCGTGGACAACAGCGCCGCCGAAGCCGCGAAACGCGAGGGCATCCAGATCAAGCTCTACGCGATCATCTACGAGCTCATCGACCAGGTGAAGGAGGCGATGGCCGGCCTGCTTGATCCCCTGCTCAAGGAAGTGCCGGTCGGCCAGGCGGAAGTCCGCAAGGTGTTCGACCTTTCCAAGGGCGGCAAGGTCGCCGGCTGTTACGTGGCCAGTGGCAAGCTGCTCCGCGGCAAGATGCGCGTGCGGCGCAAGACCCACATCATCTACGAGGGCGTGTCGCTCACCCTCAAGCGCTTCCAGGACGAAGTGAACGAGGTGCGCGCCGGCATGGAATGCGGCGTCCGCCTCGAAGGCTTCGACGAATACACCGAGGGCGACTTCATCGAGTGCTATACGGTAGAGAAGATTGCCCAAAAGCTCTGAGCGGCCGACCAACGCCCGGCTTCAGCCGGTCCTGATCCATGCAACCTGAGACGTCACCCAATCGCCGTATCGCCCGGGTCAAGGAACTGCTCCGCCAAGAGCTCTCCGAGATCATTCGGCGGGAATTCAGCATCGAGGAGGTCGGCCTCCTGACCGTGAATGACGTGGGCGTTTCCCGCGACCTGCGGTCCGCCATCGTCTTCCTCGGATTCGTCGGCACCAACGTGCAGCGCAAGCTGGCGCCCCAGCGGGTGGAGGAACGTGCCAAGCTGATCCAATCCATGGTCGGCGGCGCGATTCGCCTGAAGTTCACCCCGGAATTACGCTTCCAGGTAGGTGACGCGGTGGCCGAGGGGAACCGGGTCATCGCGTTGCTGGACGAACTTCAACCGGCCGCCCCCGCTTCGACTGCGACTTCAATCCCACCCGCCTGATCGTTTCGCCTTCTTCCGCGAAGAATGAAGCCAGTTCCCAAGACGGTTGAACGCATCATCGAGCTGATCGAGGCCGCCAAGACGATTTGCATCGTGGGTCATGTCCGCCCCGATGGTGACTGCATCGGCAGCCAAGTTGGCCTCGCGCTGGCGCTCGAGAATGCCGGCAAGGAAGTCACGGTCTGGAATCAGGACCCCGTCCCCGACAAACTTCGCTTTCTCGACCGGGACCGGCGCCTTTCCCGCCCCAAGTCGGGCCAGAAATTCGATTTGGTCATCGCCACGGACTGCGCCAGTGCCGAACGCCTCGGAAAGGTTGCCGACCACATCGGCGAGCGCGGCGAGCTGATCAACATCGACCATCACGCCAGCAACACCCGCTACGGCGACGTGAACTGGGTTTCCCCGCGGGAGCCGTCAACCGGCGAGCTCATCTTCGACCTGTGTGCCTGGGCCGGCTGGAAGATTACCCAGCCGATTGCCGACTGCCTGTTCGCCGCCATCAGCACGGACACCGGTTCCTTCCAGTATCCGTCGGTCGTCCCCGAGACGCTGCATACCGCGGCGGAACTCGTCGAACGGGGGGCCAACCTCGGTCACATTTGCCAGGAGATCTACCAGAGCTTTCCGATCACCCGGGTCCGGCTTCTCCGGCACGTCTACAGCACCTTTCGCCTGACCCACGACGGCAAGACCGCCTATTTCTGGCTGAAGAAGACGAATTACAGCCGGGCCGGCGCCAGCGTGGAGGAAAGCGAAGGTCTGATTGATCACATCCGCGCCATCGAAGGCGTGTTGGTCGCCGTAGTTTTCGAGGAAACCGAGGCTGACATCACCCGCATCAGCCTGCGGAGCAAGACGGCCGACGTGAACGTCAACGAGATCGCCAGCCTGTTTGGCGGCGGCGGCCACAAGGCGGCGGCCGGCGCCCGCGTCGCCGGGAGCGCCCTCTCGGCCCAGCGCCGGGTGCTCGGGGCGATCAAACGTTCGCTCGCCGGCAAACCCCTGAAGTGACCGCTTTGGCGGTCCCGCGGCGACCGCACCGGGCGGTCCGGATTTCATCCCCATTGCCAGTAACCTGTTTCGCATGAAGGAACCCTTTGGCGCCCTGGACGGCGCCCTCGTCATCGACAAGCCCGCCGAATGGACCTCCCACGATGTCGTGGCCAAGGTGCGCGGCCACTTCCGCCTCGATAAGGTCGGCCATTGTGGCACCCTCGACCCGATGGCGACCGGACTGCTGGTCCTGGTCCTAGGCAAGGCCACCAAGCTTTCCGAACGCCTGATGGCCGCCGACAAGGTTTACGACGGCACCATGCGCTTGGGCGAAACCACGGACAGCTATGACGCCGACGGCGAACTGGTCGAAACCAAGCCGGTGCCGCCGCTAACACTCGACGACCTGAATGCCGCCGCCGCCAAGTTCCTCGGCGACCAGCTCCAGATCCCGCCGATGGTCAGCGCCAAGAAGATCGGCGGCGTGCCGCTCTACAAGCTGGCCCGAAAGGGCGAGGAGGTCTACCGCGAGGCCCGCCCGATCCATCTCTACAGCTACCGGTTCGACGAATACGAAGACCCGTTCGCCTATTTCCGCGTGAGTTGCACCAAGGGCACCTACGTCCGCAGCCTCGCCCACGACCTTGGCCAGAATCTCGGCTGCGGAGCCCACCTCACCGCCCTGCGTCGGGTGGCCTCCGGCAAGTTCGACATCCGCGACGCACTCCCGCTGGAGGACATCCTCCAGTTCTCCAAGGAGGAACTCATCGCGCACGTCATTCCCCTGCTCGACCTGAAGCGCTACGAATAACGCCTCATGTCGCTGGCCCGAGCTCCTTGACCGCTCAAGGATTGCCGCACCGCCGCCGACCAAATGTTGGCCACCTCGAACTGAGCATGCTGATCGCCCGCCAATTGCCGGATTTGCCGCCGTCGCCCCGCGGCACCTGCGTGGCCTTGGGCATGTTTGACGGCGTGCATCTGGGGCACCAGCACGTCCTCCGCGCCGCCCTGCTGGACGCGGCCCACTTCGGCGCCCGCGCAGCGGCGCTCACGTTCGACCCGCACCCGCTGGCCGTCGTGAATCCCGAACGAGCTCCCCGCCTCCTGCAAACCGTGCCGCAGCGTCTCCGGGCCATCGCCGCCCTCGGTTGCTGGGCGACGGTCGTGGTGCCCTTCACCGCCGAGTTCGCCGCCCGCAGCGGCGAGGATTTCGTCCGCGAACTGGCCCGGGCGATCGGCCCGCTGCGCTCCGTCAGCGTCGGCGAAGGCTTCAACTTCGGCCACCGGCGCAGCGGCAACGTGCCCCTGCTCCAGCGCCTCGGCACCGAATTGGGTTTCGCCACCCACGCCGCGTCGCCGGTCAGCATTGGCGGCGACACCGTCAGCAGCTCACGCATCCGCGAGGCGTTGCGGGCCGGCCGCCTGCCGGAGGTCGCCGAACTGCTGGGCCGCCCCTACGCGCTCGCCGGAATCGTCCAGACCGGCGAACAGCTCGCCCGCCGGCTCGGTTTCCCCACCGCCAACGTCGCGGTCGACGGCCTCGAATTGCCGCCGTCCGGCGTTTACGCTGCGCACGTCCGCCAAGTCGCCGGCGGCCAGGAGCATGCCGCCGTGCTGAATCTGGGCCTGCGTCCCACCGTGACGCCCGGCGAAACCCGGCCGCGACTGGAGGTCCATTTGCTCGATTTTGCCGGCGATCTTTACGGCCAGGAAATCGAGGTGGAGTTCGCGTGCCCGCTGCGGCCCGAACAGAAGTTCGCCGGCTTGGAAGCACTCCAGCGCCAGATTGCCGAAGACGTTGCCGCGGCCCGGCGTTTTCACGGCACCTGAATTCTCAACGGAGTCGCGCGAAGGCGGAGAGGCCGATTTCAGCCCCATTGCCGGTAACCTCGTCGCCAACTAGGGTCAGGAAGCCTCTTATGGAAACTTCCCCGTCCCGCCTTCCTTCGTTCGCCGCCGGGCTCCTGGTGGGCGCCGCCGCGGCCGCCGCCGTCGTGATGCTACGTTCCAATTCCACGCCGCCGCCCGCCGCCGTCGAAGCCAGCGTCACTCAACCAGTGGCTGACGAATCGGCGGAGCTCACCAAGGCAATACAGCGGATCACCAAGCTGGAGGCGGACAATCTCCGGCTCGCCGAGCGGGTTCAGGCGCAGCACCAGGATACCACGGCTGCCACCACCGCGCCCGCCGCCATTCAGAAGGCCGACAAACCGACGAATCCTCTCGCTGCGCTCTTCGGCGGCGACGGTAGTTCGACCAATGAAGCCGGCAAGGCGATGCGCGCCATGATGGAGACCGCCATGAAGCAGCAACTCGAAGGCAAACTGCGTTCGCTCAAGAGCCGCCTCAATCTCACCCCGGAGCAGGAGGCCTCCATCCGGGGAGTTCTGGAGAAACAATTTGGCGCCGGCCAGGCCGTGGCGGAGAAGATGATGACCGGCCAGGCCACCCAGGAGGAGCTCGCCGAGCTGACCAAGGCCCAGGGCAATCCCGAGGAACAGCTCAAGGCCCTGCTGTCGCCGGAGCAGCAGCAGGCCTACGCCGGGCTGCAACAGGAGGAAATCCGCAACAATGCGCGGCTGATGGCCAACGCCGAGATGCTCCAGATGCAGGGGGCCTTGGGGTTGTCGCAGGAACAGCAAGACTCCGTTTACAAAGCCCTGTTCACCGCCACCGAGGAGCAACTGGGCGGCTTCGGCGGCGATCCCAAGAAAGCCATGGACTTCAGCGGCAATCTCGACCGCAAGCTCGCTTCACTGAAGGGCGTCCTCACCGAGGAACAGCTGAAGTCCTACGAGGAAATGCAGCGGCAACAACTCAAGCTGATCGAGTCCATGCTGCCCAAAAACGGTGCGCCGGCCGACGTCGCAGTGCCGAACGTGCAGGTGATTAAGCTGCCCTAAGCGGAAGCGTCATGGCCGCGGCAGCTTGCCGGGCACGACCAAGGAATCGACCTCGCCCGCGGCGAACCGTGTCCGCAGACGTTGGCCATTCTTCAGGGTGGATCCCTGGCGCACCACGGCCCCAGTGGCTGCGTCCGTTGTCAGCGAATAACCGCGCTCCAGGACGCTCAGCGGCGACAGCAGGCGGAGACCGCCGGCGACTCGTTCGAGG
The DNA here is from genome assembly GCA_964602595.1 of uncultured Verrucomicrobiota bacterium. GTDB lineage: Bacteria > Verrucomicrobiota > Verrucomicrobiia > Limisphaerales > UBA9464 > CAIWAH01. The sequence goes on from CAZRRO010000006.1 coordinate 326,588, forward strand.
CGGCCATGGGATTCCGTGAACTGTTGCCGGGCAGCCGCCGGCAGTCGGCGGAGCAATTGCTCCAACTCCCGACGACGACGCTGAAGGACCGCGGCGGGACGTTGCGCGGACAACCGGCGCGCCAGGTTGTCCTGATTAGACTGGGCGTCCCGCAATTGCCCCCGCACACCCCGCTGCAACGCCGTCGCGAGGTCGTCCACCAGCAGGCCCAGCGTCTCCAACCGGCGCCGCGGATGCGCCCGCACCCGGCGGGCGTCCAGCAGCGCAGCCTCTTCCTTGGCCCAACCGAGACGCTGCCGGGCCAGTTGGGCAAGCCTCTGCCCGGCGGAAGTGACGAAGTCGCGGCTCGCGACGTAACCGGCCGTCAGCAACTCGGCCGCCGCGCTGGGCGTCGCCGCCCGGAGGTCCGCCACAAAATCCGCGATCGAGAAATCGATCTCGTGCCCGACCGCCGATATGACCGGCACCGCGGAAGCCGCGATGGCCCGCGCCACTGCTTCCTCGTTGAAGGCCCACAGATCTTCCAAGGAACCGCCGCCGCGGGTCACGAGAATCACGTCCAACCCCGCCCCGGGTTCCTCGCCTTGCGCCGCCGACCACTCATTCAGCAGTGCGACAGCCTCGGCAATCTCCTCTGCCGCTCCGGCGCCCTGAACCCGGGCGGGCACCAGCACAAACTCGAGGCCGGCATAACGCCGTCCGACGACATGCAGGACGTCCCGGATGGCCGCGCCCGTGGGCGACGTGACCAATCCCACCCGGCGCGGCAACGCGGGGATGGGCCGCTTGCGCGCGGAATCGAACAATCCTTCCGCGGCCAGCTTCGCCTTCAACCGCTCAAAGGCCGCCTGCAAGGCGCCGATCCCCTGCACTTCCACGAAATCTACCCGCAGCTGATACTGCCCACGCGGTTCATAAACCGTCACGTCGCCGCCCAGGATCACCTGGGCGCCGTCCCGCAGCGCCGCCCGGCCGCCACCGCCCTGCCCGCGGAAGAGCACGCAACTGAGCTGGGCGTTGGCATCCTTCAGGACGAAGTAGGCATGGCCGCTGGATTGGAGCCGAAAATTGGAAATCTCGCCGGCCACTCGGACCGCGCTGAATCCGCCCTCCAACTGCCGCTTGATGCCCAGCGTCAGTTCAGTGACCGAAAACGTTCGGGCGACAACTGCTTTGGCCGGCGGCTTTTCGGCGGCTTCCGTGATCGGTTCCGCCGGCTTGTCGCCGCCGGTGAACAGTTCACCAAAGTCCCACTGGCTGTTGGATTTCTTGGGCATCAGGGCGTGGCGGTTTCTGGTTCCTCCGCGTCATCGCCGATGGCGGCTTGGCGAACGGCGGGAACCGGGTCCGACGCCAGTCGGCGCAGGGCCAACTCCACCGGACGCGTGCGCGGCCAAGCCTGTTGCAAGGTGCCCGCCACTTCGAGGCGCAGGAGGTAATCGTTGTCCGCCGAGACCACGGTGAGTGATTCGGCCAACGACGGCGGGACGACGATCAAGTTGCCCAGCGCCAGCAGCGCGATCCGGCGATTTGCCGCCGCCTGGTTCGTCACGACCGAAACGAGGACGGCCGCCACGGCCGGTTCCATTTCGTGTCCCCGGACCAAGTTGAGCAACGCCAGTCCGCGCCGGCCTTCGGTGAAGGGCAGCGGCGCCCGAACCCGGAGCGCGGCCGGCAGCCGCGGCCGGATTTGGCGCCACCAGCGGGTGGCCGTGCCTTCAGGGCGGCCAATTTCGCGGGCTGCCAGTTCGCGGAAGCTCAGCGGCGCGGCTTCCACTTCCTGGAAAAGGCCGCCGGGGATCGACCCGCTGGCCTGTGCCGACAGCCAGCGGCGGAGCAGTCGTTGGTCGGGAGTTTCGCGCAGCGCGACCGCGCCGCCGACCAGCAACCCCGCCAGCGCGCACAGCCCGAGCGCCCGCCAGATCATCCGCCCATGTCTGGACTCCAGAATCGTCATGGCAACGGTTCGCTCACCCGGACGATGGAGACCGCCTTGCCGGTGGTTTCATCGATCTCGATGACGCAGCCACTCAGCTTCACGTCGGTTTCGCACACGCCGAACTTCTGCGGAGTCTGGCGCAGGAACCGTTCGACGATCGGCGGCCATTCGCGGCCCAGCACGCCGCCGTGGCCGCCGGTAAACCCGGCATCCGTGAGGCAGGCAGTGCCCTGCGGGAGGATGCGTTCGTCCGCGGTCTGCACGTGCGTATGGGTGCCCACGATGGCGCTGACCTTGCCGTCGAGGAACCACCCGAGGGCGATTTTCTCGGACGTGACCTCGGCGTGGAAGTCGATGAAGACGATGGGCGTTTCCGAGCGCAGGCGGGCCACCTCGGCCTCGGCCACCGCGAACGGATTCTCCAACTGCGCCGCCATGAAGGTGCGTCCCTGCACATTCAGGACACCAATCGGCGGCAAGCCTTCCTTGCGGAACACCGCCCCGCCGCGGCCCGGCACCCCGGCGGGATAGTTCGCGGGGCGGAGGAAGCGCGGCTCGTTCGGCAGGAGCTGGGTCACGTCACGGTTGTCCCAGAGGTGGTCGCCGGTGGTGATGACGTCCACGCCGCCGTCGAAGATCTCCTTGGCCGTGCCGAGGGAAACTCCGGATCCACCAGCCGAGTTCTCGGCGTTGGCGATCACGAACTGAATACCATGACGCTCCCGCAGCCGCGGCACGAGCGTCTTCACGGCCCGGCGCCCGGGCTCGCCCACAATGTCCCCGATGAACAACAGCTTCACCGGGCGAAGGGTGCGGACGAATCCCGCGGGTCGCAACAGCGGGCCGTGGCGAAGTCAGGTGGGCCACGCCAAACGCCTTCTATGTTTCGTTGGTCCGCCCGATCAGAACTGGTTGGCCTGCGTGCCGCGGCTCTGTTCGTAGGCGTTGACGATGCGTTGGACCAAGGGGTGCCGCACGACATCGCGCTTCTCGAAGCGGCAGATGGCCACGCCCTCGACCTTGGTCAGCGTCTGGACCGCTTCCACGAGACCGGAGCGCTTCGCCGACGGCAGGTCGATTTGCGTGGGGTCGCCGGTGATGACCGCCTTGGAGCCGAAGCCCAGCCGGGTCAGGAACATCAGCATCTGTTCCGGCGAGGTGTTCTGGGCCTCGTCGAGCACGATGAACGCCTGGTTCAGGGTCCGGCCGCGCATGTAGGCCAGCGGCGCGATCTCGATGGCGCCGCGTTCCATCGCCCGCTGGATTTCCTCGGCCGGCATCATGTCGTGCAAGGCGTCGTAGAGTGGGCGCAGGTAGGGATCGAGCTTCTGCAACAGGTCGCCCGGCAGGAAACCGAGCGCCTCGCCGGCCTCGACCGCGGGCCGGGTGAGGATGATGCGGCCAACCTTGCCGTCCTTGAGCGCCGCGGTGGCCATCGCCATTGCGAGGTAGGTCTTGCCCGTGCCGGCCGGACCTACGCCGAAGGTGACGTCGTTCTCCGCGATGGCCTTGAGGTAGCGCTGCTGGCCGACGGTCTTGGGATTAACCGAACCCTTCTTCGCATGGGTTTGGACGCGGTGCTCGAACAGGCCGTCCAACGCGTCGGCCCCGTCGGCCTTCAACACGGCCAAGGCGGACGTGAACTCGCCCCGGCGGCCGCCGCTGCCTTCGCGCAGATTGCGTTCAAGGGTGCTGAACAGTCGCTTCGCCTGCGCGACCCCGGCCGCGTCGCCGTCGAGCTTGATCCACCCGTCACGGGTGGTGGTCTTCACGCCGAGTTCGACTTCCAAGGCGCGCAGGTTGCGTTCGTCGTTGGCGTATAGCGCCTGCGCCACGCGGGCGGATTCAAAATGGAGTGTTTCGGAGATCATCGGATCAGGAACTCGGGCACTATCTGGGCACGGTCAGCAAACTTCAATGACGGCCAAAGATGGAAAGCGTCCGCCGCCCGGGCACGGCGCATCGTTATTGGATTTCATCCGGCGTGGATGGCCTCCCCCTTACCGCCCTATGCCGCGTCGGCATTTGGATCGGTCAGGCCGCTCGACCCGACAATCTACGGATTTGGAGGTCATCTGCCTCAATCGAAATTTCTGAGTGATCACACATTACGAGCAAAGCAAACCGACCGTCGCAGCGGAGATGCGCCTCCTCGTAGAGCCACCAATTGCCGACCAATGCTTCAACCGGAATGGGCTCACGGACACCGGAAAACTCGAGGCGAATACGCCTGCCGGCAAATCCACCGACAGCCCGACGGCCATCAATCGTGATCGCCAGCGTATCGCCATGCTGTTCCGTAGATTCAACAATCGCGTCGTGAAGGGTGTTGCGGGCGAGGCGAACGACCGCGGTTGGCAGTAGCGGTGAAATGACCTCTTGGTAGCGTTGGTAAAGCTTCGACCGTTTCTGCCACTCCCGCCGAGCACGCGATTTCCAGCGGGAATTGTCCTGACTTCCATCGTAGAGCGCTCTCGTGAAAAACACCATGGGCGGATGGGTGCCTGGCAATTCCTTTAGCCCTCTGTCGCAACTGACTCCGCCAACGCCGCGCGCAGCTTCGCCGCCGTCTCCTTCAGCGCCTCGGGCACGACCCGGCTGTTCGCGATCACGGGCATGAAGTTCGTGTCGCCTTCCCAGCGCGGGACGATGTGCAGGTGCAGGTGCTCGATGATGCCCGCACCGGCGCATTTGCCGAGATTGAAACCGATGTTGAAACCCTGCGGCCGCATCACGGCGCGCAGCGCCCGGACGCACCGGCGGGAGAACTGCATGAGTTCCAGCGATTCCTCGTCGGAGAGTTCCTCGAGGTTCGCAATCTGGCGGTAGGGCACGACCATCAGGTGGCCGCCGTTGTAGGGATAGGTGTTCAGCACCGCGTAGCAGTAGCGGCCCCGCGCCACGACGTAGTTGTCCACGTCGTCGTTGCTCTGGCCGATGGCCGTGAACAACGACGCCTCGCCGGCCGCGGCGGGATTCTTCGGCGCGAGGATGTAGTCGATGCGCCAAGGCGCGTGCAGGACGTCCATGCGGGTGACCTTAGGAAGGCAGCCAGCCGAGGCAAGGCGCGGGCGCGGCCCTCACGCCCGGCCATCGGGTTACCTACGCCGGCCGCTCTTGAGTTCGCGGACCACGTTCTTGGCGCCGTAAACTTCGTTCAACGCCTCGATGATCGCCCGGGCGTCCACGCTCAGGGCGCGGGCCTGGGTGTCCTCGTAGGCGAAGTCCAGGACCAGCGACGGCAGGTTGCCGTCGAAGATGATGCCGACGAATTCGCCGGCGCGATTGACGACCGGGCTGCCGGAATTGCCCCCAATGATGTCGGCCGTCGTGATGAAGTTGTAGGGTGTGCTGAGGTCGAGCGACGACTTCTTCTTCACCCAGCGGGGCGGCAGGTCGAACGGCTCGCGGTTCTTCATCGCGGCACTGCGTTCATACAGGCCGGCCAGGGTGGTGAAGGGAGCCACTTTCTGGCCATTTTCCTCGTAGCCTTTCACGGGCCCGAACGCCAACCGCAGCGTGAAGGTCGCGTCGGGATACTTGCTGGTGCCTTCCAGGGCGAACCGGGCCTTGGCGATGGCCGCCTGCGCCTGCTGCTTGATCTCGTCCTGCGCCTCGACGGACTTGCGCAGTTCGCGGGCCTCGCCGTCCACGAGCCGGGCCAACTCGATCAACGGATCATTGGCGTCAGCGACCGCCTTGGCGCCGCCCTCGTAGAGCTTCCGGCGGAACGCGACGTCCCGGACCTTGCTGCCGAGGATCAGCTCAGTGGCCCGGGCCTTGGGCGATTTGCCGGCCAGCACCTGCTGCACCAGCGGGTCGTTGAAGCCCAGTTGCTCGGCGAGAAACGTCAGGCCGTCGGTGAACTTGAGGATTTCGAAGTCGTCGTAGATCGGTTTGTCCGAGAAGAGGTCCAGCTCCAGCGGCTGGAGGTTCGAGTCGGTGAATTCCCGCAGGCGTTCGCCGTTGGCCTTGGGGCGTTCCTCGCCGGCACGAAGAAGCGTCCGCGCGACGTCGAACGAGTCGCTGTTGAATCCGTGCTCGCCCTCCAGCAGCCGGAACCGCAGCGCGTGCCGTTTCAGCACCGCCTGGGCATTCGCGATCTTCCCGTAGGCGGCCTGCGCGTCCGGGTATTCCCCGCTCACCGCCAGCCGGGCGCGGAACTGCTTTTCCGCCTCGGCCTTGCGGCCCATGAGCGCCGGGTCGTAAAGCCCGGCATGGCCGCCGTCCCGGGCCTTGCGGGAGTTCTGGACGCCGAACAGGTCATCCTTCGCCCGCCGAGCGTTTTCTTCGCTGCGGTCGCTCCAGACGGACAGGAGAGTCTCCATCCGCTTGAGCCGGCCGAGCGTGTAGGGAAATTGGTTGTCCCGGAGATACTCCAGCTCGGCCATCGTCAGCAGCCGGCTTGTGCGGCCGGGATGCCCGGATACAAAGGTCAGGTCGCCTTCGTTCAGCGGAGTTTCGGCCCACTTCAGATGGTGCGGCACCTTCACCGGCTTGCCGTTTTCGTAGGCGCGGAAGAAGCAGACATCGAGGTCAAAGCGCGGAAACTCGAAGTTGTCCGGGTCGCCACCGAAAAAAGCCGCCTGCTGCTCCGGCGCGAACACCAGGCGCACGTCGGTGTAACGCTTGAAGCGGTAGAGGTGGTAGGCGCCGCCCTGGTAAAGGGTGGTCACATTCGAGCGCAGACCGGTCTTGTCCTGCGATTCCTTCTCGATCTCGGAGATGATCCGGCGCCGGGCCTTGACCGCCTCGTCGGGCGCGGCGTTGGCCGGCACGGCGGCATTCACGCGGGCGGTGACGTCCTCGATGGACTGGAGGACGTTGAGTTCCAGGTCCACGCACGGCAGTTCCTCGGCCAGCGACTTGGCATGGAAACCATCACGTAGGTAATTTTTCTCGGCCGTGCCCAGCTTTTGCAGCGCATCGGCGCCGACGTGGTGGTTGGACAGCACCAACCCGTCCTCGCTCACGAAGCTGCCGGAGCCGCCGGAGTTGAACCGGACCGAGGACTTCATCAAGTGGTCCAGCCACGCGTCGGTCAGCTCGAAGCCGTGGCGTTCCTTGAGCAGTTGCCGCGGAGGATTTTCGTAAAGCCACATGCCCTCGTCACCGTGGGTCGGGGAATGGGAAAGCAGGGCGGAGGCGGCAACCATGGCGGAAAGGAATCTCAGCTTCATCGCGGCAATCGTTGCGGCGAAGTTGGGCGGCAAGGCCAACAAGTCAATTCCGCGTCCACCGCCGCGCGGAGCCGAATGCAAAACGACCCGGCGCCACGCGGCGGCCGGGTCGTGTGGAAGCGGAAAACCTTACTTGGCCTTGAGGGCCGCTTCGATGGCGGCGGTCACCGAGGAATCGTCCGGAGTAGTGCGTGGCTCAAAGCGGTGGAGGACTTCGCCATTCTTGCCCACCAGGAACTTGCCGAAGTTCCATTTGATGTCGCCCGGGAACTTCGCGTCCTTGCCGGTCAGCGCCGCGTAGAGCGGATGCTGTTCGGCGCCCTTCACGTGCAGCTTTTCCATCAGCGGGAAGGTCACCTTGTATTTGGTCGAGCAGAAGGACTTGATCTCCTCGGCGGTGCCAGGTTCCTGGGCACCGAAGTCGTTGCAGGGGAAGCCGACGATCACCAGGCCCTTGTCCTTGTATTGGCCGTAGAGCTTTTCCAGCGCCTCGTATTGCGGGGTCAGGCCGCACTTGGAGGCGACATTCACGACCAGCACGACCTTGCCGTCGAAGGCCTTGAGCGAGGTGTCCTTGCCGTCGATGTCCTTCAGCGGAATTTCCCGAAGGTTGGCGGCGAAGGCGGTCATAGTGAGCACGGCGGTGAGCGAGAGCAGGCGGAGGAGATTCATGACTGCGGAAAGGTGGAGGGGGACGCGGCGGTGTCAAACGGTGAACCCGCGCGAGTCGGCCCCTCGATGATGACTTCACGGATCAATCTTGGCCGCCGTGTTCTTGTTGAAGTTCCACTTGGCCGACAGGCCGTTGTCGTTGTTCCAACGCCGATGCCAGGTGTCGTTGTTCGGGTCGATCACGTCGTTGCGCCGGGCGGCTTCGGTGTGGCCGTCGCAGAACATCAGGACCGTCCGCCCGCTGTGGCGGTTGGAGGGCCATTCCGCCTCGGTGGTCGGGTCGATGTTGGCGTCGAAGCTGCCGCGGCTGGTGCTGGTAATCTTGCCGCCCGTGCCCGGCTTGCTGTCGCCGAGCATGATCATTTCGGAAGGGCTCTTGACTGCGGGTTCCTTCACTTCGCCGAAGATGTCCACGTCGCCGCCCAAGCCTCGGGCACCTCCGGCCGGAGCGGCACCCCAGTCATTGTAGCCCATCGAGAACAGGCTGGTTTCACTGATGCCCCACGGATCCCGGCCGCCGCCGGTCAGGTTCGGGGCTCCGAGGGTCTTGTTGACGTTGGTGGCCCACCAGCTGAGCGGCGTCGCGCTCGGGCAGGAAAACACGGCGCGATTGGTGCCGATCTGCGAGAACAGGCGCGGCGCCCAGACGTAGCGGAATCCGCCCGTCGCAAACAGGCAGCCGGGATAGGCCCGGAAATCCTGCACATACATGATCGTGCCCAGGCCGGCCTGGCGGTTGTTGTTGATGCACTTGGTCTGCTGGGCCTTGGCCTTGGCCTTGCCCAGCGCGGGCAGCAACATGCCGGCGAGGATGGCGATGATCGCGATCACGACCAGCAACTCGATCAGGGTAAATGCCCGCTGGGCGACGGCACGGGCAGGGAGTGGGCAATGGTTCCGCATAGGAAATGGGATTTTGGAGAGCACGGCAAAGCTGACGGCCCCGGTCAGGGCCAGCAATGCCGAACCGCCACGAAGCCCTATCGGGAATGCACCTTCACGCCGGCCATTTGGCGGCGAACCGATCCAGGACGGCCGCCAACGCGAAATCCTTGGCGGTCAGGCCGCCGGCGTCATGGGTGCTCACGGTCAGCGTCACCCGGTTCCAGCGGATGTCGATGTCAGGGTGATGCTGGGCCTTTTCCGCCGCCCGCGCCACGGCATTGACGAACTTCATCGCGCCGACGAAATCCGGGAAGACCAATTCGCGCCGGATGGTTTTGCCGCGCCGCCGCCAAAGCGGCACCGAAGACTGGGCGGAGCGAATTTCGGACGGGGAAAGCAACTTCACGACGGCAGACTTCACCATCCACCGCCCGCCGGCAAACGCCGTTCTGCGTCCCGCACCTCAGCTCACGAGGATCATCGAGACCTTTTCGCCGCGCTCATTGCGGGCCAGGCCTTGGGCGCGGGGATCGTTCACCAGCTTGCCGTCCACCAGGAATTGGTAGTGGTGACCGCCATGGCCCAAGGTGACCGAAAGCTGCCACGAGCCGTCGAACCCCTTCTTCATCGGGTGGCTCGTGGCGTCCCAGTCATTGAAGTCCCCGACCAGGAAGACGCTTTGGGCCTGCGGAGCCAGGCAAAGGAAGTTCACGGGCTTCTGGGTCGCCTTCACTTGAAGGCGTTGCAACGGCGAACTGGCAGGACGAAGTGGGTGCATCGGTAGCGATTCTACGGCGCCTGGGACAACCACGTCCCGGGGCGCGCGCTAAGAACGTCATCCGACAGGCAAGTGCAAGGCCAAGTTGGCGAATTGCTTACGGATTATTTCGGCGGGCCCCCGCCGGTCTGCCGCAGCACCAGTTGGCTTCGCAGATAACCGTCCACCGGTGCCGTCTGCCAGGCGGTGAGCCAAAGGTCCCCGAGCATCTGGCCGCCGAGCAGCATTTGCCGGCCGAGGAACTCACGCCCCTCCAGTCCGCGCTCGCCGTTGCCCGACAGGCGGCCGTCCTTCTCCATCTGATACAGCGCCTCGACGTGCGGGGCCTGCTGCGCGACGAACGCGAGGGCCAGTGGGAACAGATTGTCGCGATTCGCCCCGGGCGTCCGTTCCCAGACAGATTTCGCCGGGTTGATCCGGGCCACCAAACCCGCCCGGTCGAGCCCCACCTTTCGGAGGTAACCGCCGTCGATCCACGCATGGAACGTGCGGTTCGTCGTGTAGCCGTTGGGATTGGCCATGACCCAGCCATTGTAGCTCCGGGTGACGTGGAGCGGTTGCACGGTGTCACCGATGAAATGGCCCATGAGGCCCATCAGGTAAACCACATTGCCGCGGGCATTGGTGATTTCGTCTGGGGTGCCGCCGAACTGCTCGAACGTGCGCAGGTAGCTGAACGCGGACTTGAGGCGGCCGTAGTCCTCGGTGATCCGCCACGGCAGGAAGCCCGGCAACCACTTGGTGCGATCCTGATCCACCTGCGGATCGGTCGGCGGGAACTGCGCCGGGTCCTTCGCCCGGGCGAGGGCGACCTGGGCGACAAACTCGTGCCGGAAGGCGCTGACATTCGACACGCTGAGGCCGAGCGCGGGCAGGTCCTCGAGGTCGAGGAAATGGTCGGGATTGTTGGCGTGCTTGAGGCCGAGCTCGCTGGTGTTGCGCCAACGGTCCGCCTCGCCGGCCAGGAAGGCGATGCGCTCGGCATGCGCGGGTTCGCGGACGAAGGCGGGGAAATTCGTCGGCAAGCTCGCGAGCGCCAGCTCGTTGATCAGGCGGTGCCCCTCGTAATCCCAGCCGCACACGCGAACCGCGAGCGCCAGCACGGCGCCGCCCCACAGCACGAATCGTTTCATCGGCCGCCAAGCAAACGCGGGCCGGACCGGTTCGCGCAAGGAACGAAGCGGAAACTTGCGCTCAGTGGTGATGCGCCACGCCGCAGGCATGCTGCCAGGCATGCAGGAGGTGACCGACGATTTCATCCACGCCGCCGCCGTGCTTCACCTGGGCAAAGACAAACGGACCACCGCCGCGCATCCGGCGCGTATCCGCCTCCATCACCTTCAGGTCGGCGCCAACCGCGACGGCGAGGTCCGTCTTGTTGATGACCAACAGGTCGCTCTGGGTGATGCCGGGGCCGCCCTTGCGCGGGATTTTGTCTCCGCCGGCCACGTCGATGACCTGGATCGTGTAGTCGGCCAATTCCCGGCTGAAACAGGCGGCTAGGTTGTCGCCGCCCGATTCGAGGAGCAGGATGTCCGGGTGGAACTTGGCGTGGAGTTCTTCCAGCGCGAGCAGGTTGGCGGAGATGTCTTCCCGGATGGCGGCATGGGGGCAGCCCCCGGTTTCGACGGCTCGAATCCGCTCCGACTCCAGCGCGTGATTTCGGGTCAGGAATTCGCCGTCTTCCTTGGTGAAGATGTCGTTGGTGACGGCGGCAATGTTGACGGTTTCCCGCAGCTTCCGGCAGAGCTGGAGCATCAGGGCCGTCTTGCCGCTGCCGACAGGTCCGCCCACCCCGACGGTGAACGCCCGGCGGGCGAAATCCCGGTCCAGCGGCTGGTCGCGCTCGTGGAAGTGACCCGGATGATCGAGGTGTTCATGGGTGTGGCCGTGGGGACCGTGGTGGTGCGGGTGGGAATGCATGGGAGCTCCTAGCTTTGGAATAACCGGGAATAAAGGCGATCCTGCGCGCCTTGCCAAACGTCGGCCAAGGGGGCGGTCTGGGCGATGTCGTCCAATCCAAGTTCCGCGCCGCGCCGCGCAGCGGCGGCGGCCGCGTCGCCGAGCCGGAATTGCAACATCTGTGCCTCCATCGGGCCGACGATATTGAGCCGCACAGCCGCAGCCAGCAGGCCGCGAAGGTGATTGTAGACAAACATTTCGACGGCAGTTCCGCGGGCGATATCCAGCCGGCCGGTAACGTAACCGAAGGCGGGCGCCCAGTGGGAATGGGTTGGATCCCGTTGCGCGACGTCCGGAGATTCGACCAGGCCAAAGACACGTCCCGCCGCGGCCAGCAAGGCCCGTCCTTGCGCCCGACTGGCCCGATTGGCGACGTGGTTGGTCGTGAAGGCATCGCAGAGGCCATCTATTTCCCTGAAGCAGGTCGGCGCCGCGTGGACGGCAGTCACGAACGGGATCAGCCCATGGGCGGCCTGCTCGAGTGCGGTTTCCAGAAACTGCCCCAGTTCGACGCGCGTCCGGACTTCGCCGTGCTGCCAGGCTGCTTCCAGGCCGCCGGAATGGGCAAAACCTCCGGTCGGGAACGCCGAGTCCACCAATTGCCAGAGCAGCCAGTCAGGCGAACGGGAAACGGCCGCGGACCTAGGATCCGTTCCGGGGTCGGTGCCGGCCGGCTGGGACGCAGTGGCGAGCATCTCAGAACAGGAAATACCGCTGGGCGAGCGGCAACACCTTCGCAGGTTCGCAGGTCAGCAGTTCGCCGTCGGCGCGCACTTCGTAGGTCTCCGGGTCCACGGTGATCTTGGGAAGCGCATCGTTCCACTTGAGGTCGCGCTTGGTCACCTTGCGGCAGCCCTTCACCGCCTCGATCCGTTTGGTGAGGCCGTAGCCTTTCGCGATGCCCTTCGCCTGGCAGAGTTGGCTGACGAACGCGATGGAAGTGCCGCCCACGGCCCGGCCCAGTGCGCCGAACATCGGGCGCATGAAGACCGGCTGCGGCGTCGGGATGCTGGCGTTCGGATCGCCCATCTGCGCCCAGGCAATGACGCCGCCCTTGATGACCATTTCCGGCTTCGCGCCGAACATGGCCGGCTTCCACAGCACGAGGTCCGCGAGCTTGCCGACCTCGATGGAGCCGATGAGGTGGCTCATGCCGTGGGCCAGCGCGGGGTTGATGGTGTATTTCGAGAGGTAACGCTTGATGCGGAGATTGTCGTTGTCGCCCTTCTCGTCGGGCAGCCGGCCGCGCTGCTGCTTCATCTTGTCGGCGGTCTGCCACGTGCGGGTGATGACCTCACCGATGCGGCCCATCGCCTGCGAATCGCTGCTCATCATGCTGATGGCGCCCATGTCGTGCAGGATGTCCTCGGCGGCGATGGTTTCGCCGCGGATGCGGCTCTCGGCGAACGCGACGTCCTCGGGCAGATTCGGATCGAGGTGATGGCAGACCATGAGCATGTCGAGGTGCTCGTCGATCGTGTTGACGGTGTAGGGCCTCGTCGGATTGGTGGAACTGGGCAGCACGTTCGGCTCGCCGCAGATGCGAATGATGTCCGGCGCATGGCCACCGCCCGCACCTTCGCTGTGATACGTGTGGATCGTTCGCCCCTTGAACGCGGCGATTGTCCCCTCGACGAAGGCGGACTCATTCAGCGTGTCCGTGTGAATCGTCACCTGCACGTCGTGGCGGTCCGCTATGCCGAGGCAGCAGTCGATCGCGGCCGGGGTCGTGCCCCAGTCCTCATGCAACTTGAGGCCGATGGCTCCGGCCTTGATCTGATCGGCCAGGCCGGCGGGCAAGGCGGTGTTGCCCTTGCCGGTGAAGCCGAAGTTCAGCGGCAGGCTGTCCACGGCCCGGAGCATCGCCTCGAAGTAGAACGGAGCGGGCGTGCAGGTGGTCGCGCAGGTGCCAACGGCGGGACCGGTGCCGCCGCCAACCATCGTGGTCAGCCCGGCGGCGATGGCTTCATGGGCCTGCTGGGGACAGATAAAATGGATGTGGGTGTCGAGCCCACCGGCGGTGAGAATGAGACCTTCGCCCGCGATGACTTCGGTGGTCACGCCGACGATCATCTTCTTCGTCACGCCCGCCATCACGTCGGGATTGCCCGCCTTGCCGATGCCGGCGATGAGCCCGCCCTTGATGCCGATGTCGGCCTTGTAGATGCCGGTGTAATCGACGACGAGGGCGTTGGTGATGACGCAGTCGAGCGCGTCCTTCGCGCCGACGCCCGCGGCCTGGCCCATGCCCTCGCGAATGACTTTGCCGCCGCCGAATTTGCACTCGTCGCCGTAGACAGTGAGGTCGCGCTCGACCTCCAGCCAGAGAGACGTGTCTCCGAGCCGGACCTTGTCGCCGGTGGTCGGGCCGAACATGTCGGCGTAGTGCCGGCGGTTCATCGTGTGAGCCATATCAAGCCTCCAGGTGCGTGAATTTCAGTTTCGCCACCCGCTTAAGGGCAGCCTTCTTTCCCGCGGCGGAAACCTTGCCGGCGGCCAGGTTGTTGCCTCCGCGAATCACCCGTTTCCCGGCGATCGCGACGAGCCGCACGGTCTTGGTCTCACCCGGCTCGAAGCGGACGGCGGTGCCGGCCGGGATGTCGAGGCGCAGGCCGTAGGCTTTCCCCCGGTCAAATCGCAGGGCCGCATTGGTTTCGATGAAATGGTAGTGGCTGCCAACCTGCACGGGGCGGTCGCCCAGGTTCGTCACGGGCAGCTCCATGGTGGCGCGCCCCGCATTGAGCTCAATCTCCCCTGCCCTAATCTCAAATTCGCCTGGCTCCAACGACTCAGGGGAGGGCAAAAACTTCGCCAAGTCCGGAACCGGGAGAAAACTGCCATGCAGCGCCAGCGTGAGGTCACCATTTTCGCCGGCAATCGGATGGTGCACGGTGACGAGCTTGGAGCCGTCGGGAAAGGTGCCTTCGACTTGCACGTCATAGATCATCTCCGGCACTCCGGGCATCACTTGGTTCCGGCCGAGCAACTGCCGGCCCAGATTCATGAGTTCGGCCACGCTGCGGCCATCGCGGATGAATTCCAGCAGGACGGTGGCGATGAGCGCGACGGCTTCGGGATGGTTCAACCGCACACCGCGCGCGAGTCGCTTCTGCGCGAGCGATCCAGCCTGGTGCAAGGTCAGCTTGTCGAGTTCGCGGGGTGAAAGATGCATGGTCCGTGATCCGAGGTCAGTTTGTTGGCGGGCAAGCTACCATTTGCGGGCAAAGGGGTCATCGCCTAACCGGTCAGCCAAGAACGTCAGCTGTCGGCGAACCTCGTGTCGCACGAGCTCGACGGATTCGCCGGCGAACCGCAGGAGCGCGCCTTCGGCAACCGGGCTGGCACTGGCCACCAACGCTCCCCGGCGAGCGACCGGCAGTTCGGCAATCGCCGCGAGCAGGCGGCCGGCCTCCTCCGCCACCGTGGGTCCCACCACCAGGAGCATGGCGAGGCACTGATAACGGCCCACGCGATGCGCCGCGGTGATGGGGCTGACCGTTGAATCCAGCCTGATCGAATCCACGATCCTTCGCTCTCCCCGCACAAACACATCGTTCCGGCTTTGGTAGCGACGAAATGCCCACCGTTCGCCGCACTCGCTGCGGCCGGCCGAAAGCCAGTCCAGCAGGACCAACCCGGCCCCGGCCCCCAGATGGAACTCCTGGCGCTGCACGTAGGATGAATCGGCGAATGCCTGCACCGGGTCAGGCGCGTAGATGAGCAGCCCGTCGTCCGCGACCGTCGCGTGAGTCCGATGACCACACGGCCGTTCCCGTGGGTTGCGATAAACCTTGGTGGAGGCCTGCGTGCTGAGGAAACAGGTCGCCGCCCGCCCCACTTCGACTTGGAAGGTCGTTTCATCGCCCGCCACCACGCCACCGCCATAATTGCTCAGGAAGGCCCAGGCGCTGGTTCCCCGGGCCCGTGGAACTAGCAACTTCAGCGGAGTGGTCGCCTGCGCCAAGGTGACCGTGGATTCCCCGGCCACCAACTTCACGGTCAGCGAGGCCGAACCGCTTGCGATCGGCGGGGTTTCGAGCCTGTTGATCAAGGCAGTCACGCACCCAGAGCCCGGAACACGACCGCCGCGGCCACGAATACGAATCCGCAAGCTGCCAGTGCCCGTTGAAATGCCGGCCGCCGGACGAGCAGGCTACCAACGCCGAAGACCACTCCAATTCCAGCCAAGGTCGCGAGATGAAACGGACTGGTCGCCCAGTGCACGACGCCATGCTCAGTGAGGGCGTGCCCGGGATGAGCCACGGCCGGCATTGCCAGCAGGACAGCGGCACCGGCAACCGACAGACGGCGAGCGGGGGCGAGATTCATACGGTAAGGTGCTGTTTGACGATATCGTCGTTGAGGTGGGCGATCGGGCCTTCCGCGACGACCGTGCCGCGATCCATGATGTAGAAGCCGTCGCCGATGCTAAGGCAAAAATCGAGATACTGCTCGACCAGCAGGATGCTGATCTTTCCCTCGTTCTTGATCTTCACGAGCGTCTCGCCGATCAGGTCGATGATGTTGGGCTGAATCCCCTCGGTCGGTTCGTCGAGGATCAGGATTTTGGGATCGGTCAGCAGGGCGCGCGCGATGGCCAGCTGCTGCTGTTGGCCGCCGGAGAGCACCCCGCCCTTCCGCTGGAGGAATTCCTTCAGGATCGGGAACAGTTCCAAGACGCGGTCCACCTGGCCGTTCGCTTTCGCACCGTGGACGACGAGGCTGATCTTCAGGTTTTCCCAGACGGTCAGATGCGGAAAGATATCGCGGCCCTGCGGCACGTAGCCCAAACCGGCGCGGGAACGCGCATCGGGCTTGAGGCCGCTGAGGGATTGGCCTTCCAAGGTCACGTCGCCGGCATCGGGCGCAACGACGCCCATGATGGACTTGAGCGTGGTGGTCTTCCCGACGCCATTGCGGCCCATGAGGCAGACCAGGCTGTTCGGCGGGACCGTCAGGTTCACACCGCGCAGGATCCGGGACCCGTCATAGGAGACGCTGATATTGGAAAGGGTCAGCATGTGGGCTAGGCCTTCTTCTTTCTCCCGAGATACACCTCGATGACGCGCTCGTTGCTCTGCACCTCGTCCACAGACCCCTCGCACAGCACATGGCCCTGGTGGAGGACGGTGACCTTTCGGGCAATCTGCCGCACGAAGACCATGTCGTGCTCGATGACGACGATACTATGCTTGCCGGCAAGGCTGATGAGCAGTTCGCCGGTCTTCGCGGTCTCCTCGTCGGTCATGCCCGCGGCCGGTTCGTCCACGAGGAGCAGCTTGGGATTCTGGGCCAGCAACATGCCGATTTCGAGCCACTGTTTCTGGCCATGGGCGAGCGAACCGGCCTTCACCTGGGCCTTGGCGGCAAGGCCGACCGTCTCCAACACTTCCTGGATGCGTTCCCGCTGCGCGGACGTGACCCGCGCAAACAGGGTCGAGAAGACGCTTCGGCTGCCCTGGAGCGAGAGCAGGACGTTCTCGTAAACGGTATGGTCGATGTAAACGGACGGGGTCTGGAACTTCCGGCCGATGCCCAGGCGGTTGATCTGGTATTCGTTCAGCGCGGTGAGATCCGTGTCCTTCTCGAACTCGATCTTACCGACGTCGGGCTTCGTCCGGCCCGTGATGAGGTCGAGAAACGAGGTTTTCCCAGCGCCATTGGGGCCGATGATCACCCGCAGCTCGCCCTTATCCATGTAGAAGTTGAGGTCCGAGATGGCCTTGAAGCCATCGAACGTCTTGGTGACGCCCTCAACAGTCAGGATGAATTCCTTGGTCATTCCTTGGCGGTGGGTTCGGGCTCGGTCGCCGCGGTAGGGTCGACCGCGACAGGCTGCGGGCGGGCGACCTTTTTCCAGATTCCACCCAACTGTTCGGGCAACCCCACGATGCCCTTGGGCATGAATAGCGTCACGAAGACGAACAACCCGCCGAGAATGTAGGGCCACTGCTCCGCGAACGAGTGGGTCGCGTAGCTCTTGAGCGAATTGATGCCGATGGCCCCGAGGATCGGCCCGAGCAGGTTGCCGCGTCCGCCCACCGCCACCCAGATGACGGCTTCGATGGATTTGTCGGCGCCCATCTCGCTGGGATTGATGATGCCGACCTGCGGCACGAAGAGCGCCCCGCCCAGGCCGGAGATGATGGCCGAGGTGACAAAAACGAAGAGCTTGAAGTTTGCCGTGGCGTAGCCGGAGAAGAGCACCCGGTTCTCCGAGTCCCGGACCGCGCGCTGGATCAGGCCGAAGCGGGTCGAAGTGAGCCATCGGCAGAACAGATAGGTCAGCAGCAGCAGCACTCCGGAACAGACGTAGAGGGCCCGTTTGGTGCCGGCCGCATTGACGACGTAACCGGTGAAGGACTTCTTCGCGAGCTCCTGCGGATAGGTGTCTTCGAGAAGTAGACGGTTCAGCTTCAGCATGCCGGCGTCCTTGGGATTCAGTGCCAGTGCCGCCTTGGTGCCGGCCGAAAGCGCGATGCCCGCGAAGCGCTGCTCATCGTAGATTGGCGCGGTGGCGATGGCCTTGTTCAGGTCGTCCACCAGCAAGGTTGGAATCGCAGCCTCGTTCCCGACGGAAAGGAGCTTGATTACCCTTGCTTGGTTGGTCGCCGTCAGTTGCCCCCAGAGAAACTTGCTCACGCCATCGGATCCCTCCCTTAGCTTGGCGGCCAAAGCGGCAGGCTGCTTGAACTCGGCGACTTCCAAGGCCGGCGTGCCCAGGAGAAACTTGAAGTCGGTGAGGCCATTGTTGCCGCCGAAGGTGAAGTCGTTGCGGAAGAACATCAGGCACGCCGCGTAGGTGAGCGCCTGGCTGAGGATGGAGAAATAGACGCCCTTGATGCGGGAACGGAAGGCGAGGAAGCCGAAGACATAGGCCACGAGCGCGGGCACGAGCACCACCATCAGCGCGGCAAACCAGAGGCTCTTGAAGGGAATCCAATGGGGCGGGAGGCCAGCAGTCTCCGGGAAGCGCGCCGGAAATTCGAGGAACACCATGAAGTCCGGGATGGCCTCATGGTATTGGCCCAGCCGGCCCATGTTCATCATCATATACATCCCGAGGCAGTAGCCACCGAGGGAGAAGAAGAGGCATTGGCCAAGGCTCAGGATGCCGGTGTAGCCCCAGAGCAGGTTGACGCCGAGGGCTAGCACGGCGTAGGTCAGATATTTGCCATAAAGGCTGAGGCTGAACGTGCTAACGTGCAGGACGCTGTCCGGCGAGGTGAAGGCGTTGAGGCACGGCAACAACACCACGCCGATCAGGGTCGCCAATGCGACCAGCAGGAATTCCCTTCGGGAAAAGGAGCGCGCCATGACGGTCAGTGAATGCGGGATGGATTCATCGGTCGGTCCGCAGGGTTAGCCGTCTAGGCTTCGGCTGCGGGTCACAAAAATCCCAGACGGGCGCCATTGGAGAAACAGGATGATGCCCGCGAGCACCGTGATCTTCCCCAGGACGGCGCCGAGCCACGGTTCCAGAAGCTGGTTGGTCACGCCCACACCGGTCGCCGCGGAAACGGTCCCCACCAAGTTCCCCACCCCACCGAGCACCACCACCATGAAGCAGTCGATGATGTAGCTCTGGCCGAGGCTGGGACCGACATTGGCAATTTGGGACAGGCAGGCGCCCGCCATGCCGGCCAGACCGGAGCCGAGCGCGAAGGTCATCATGTTCACGCGGTCCGTGCGCACCCCCAAGCAGGAGGCCATGGCGCGATTTTGCATCACGGCGCGGATTTGCAGTCCGAGCGACGTCTTGGTCAGCAGCAGGTAGGTGCCGAACACGATGAAGACCGCGAAGCCGAGGATGAACAGCCGGTTGTAGGCAAAGAGGACGTCGTTGACCACGAAGCTGCCGCTGAGGAATGCCGGGGCATCAACCTGGACGTTCGCCGAGCCGAAGGTATGCCGGAAGACTTGCTGGAGGATCAGGCTGACGCCCCAAGTCGCCAGCAGCGATTCAAGCGGCCGTTTGTAGAGGAACCGAATGATGCCGCGTTCCAGGGCCAAGCCGACCAGCGCCGCCGTCACGAACGAGGCGGCCAAAGCGACGATGAAATAGGCGTCGAAGGCGCCCCCGGTCAGGCCTGCTCCCTTGAGCGAAATCGGCTTGCCGAAAAGGGAGAAGAGCAGGCCCTTGCCAAAAAGTCCCTGGACCACAAACGCCGTGTAGGCGCCGACGGCCATGATCTCGCCGTGGGCCATGTTGATGATGTTCATCAGCCCGAACGTGATGGCTAGGCCAAGCGCGGCGACCAATAGCACCGCGGCTAGGCTGAAGCCGCGGAACACGGTGCCAAACAGGTTGCCCCAGCGAAGATATCCTTCGATGTCCTGCACCGCCTGGCGGACGACTGAGACGGTTTCCGCGCCATATTTGCCGGGAGCTTCCTTGGTCCGGCGCTGCAGCTGTTGCAGGAAATTCAGCGCATTGACCGAACGTCGGTCGCCCAGTTGCCGCACCGCCGGGTTGCGCACTGCGGGATCGTCGTTTGCGGCCTCGGTCAGCCAGATCGCCTCGTTGAGCGCCCGCAATACCTCCGGTTCGGACTCGACCTTCATTCGGGCCGCGAAGTGGGGCAGATACTCCGGGTTCTGCTCCTGTCCGAGCTTGATGACGGCATCGCGCCGCATGTTCGGAACTGGGTTGGCCAAGGCGAACAGATCCAAGGCCGTCTTGATCGCCTTCCGGAGCTTCGAATTGTTCTCCGCCGCCGTAAGTTCGCCCGCCTTGAACAGCAGCGCCGTGCCATCCGCTGCCGCGAGGGTCTTCCCATCGGCCAAGCGGACTCCCTTTGCCTGGCCGTCGCTATCGAGCTGCGCTTCGAGAATGAAGGGCACCCGGGATCCGTCATCCCCTTCATGGATGAACAGTTCGCTGACGCGCCAAGCGGCGAGGCCGCGGCCGATCAGCTCGTCTGTGGTGCCCACCAACTGTCGGACCAGTTCCAGTTGCCGCGCGCCGTCCTCGGCCAGCACCGCGTCGACCAGCACCGCACGCAGTTCGGCGGCGGGAGCGGCAGCCCCGCCCCGCCATGCGGCGAGGGTGAGGGACAGGACCAGCAGGAAGGTTCTCACGCGGGGGAATGGAATCGTTTACCGGAGAAAGGGAGGCGGGCCTACGCGGCCCGCCCCCTCGCACACAGGACTGACAGGGTTACTTGAGGAATTTGTCGCTGAACGGCTCGCCCGCTACGCCCTTGAAGGTCTTGATGACCTTGAACTGGCCGGAGGGAAGCGTCTCGCCGATGAACACGTCGTTGACCAAGTGGTGATTTTCCTGCATCGCCACTTCACAGACGGGGCCCTTGAACTTTTGGCCAATCAGCGCCGGACGAACCTTGTCCACCTCGAAGCTGCCGGCCTTTTCAACCGCCTGCTTCCACAGGTAGACGCCCATGCGGGAGAGGTTCATCGGGCTGCAGGTCACGCGGCCCTTGGGATCCACGCCGGTGACTGGGAAGTCGACGCCGGTGACCTTGGGCGCCTTAACCCATGACAGGAAGTCCTTCACGAACTTCGTGTTCTCCGGGGTCTTGATGGACATGAAATAAGTCCAGCAGCCGAGGTGGCCGGCCAATTCCTTGGCCGGGAGGCCGCGGAATTCATCCTCGGAGATCGAGAAGGAGACGACCGGGCAGTTCTCGGAGGTCAGGCCCGCATTGGCGAATTCCTTGAAGAACGGCACGTTGGTGTCGCCGTTCAGCGTGGAGATGACACAGGCACCACCGCCGGCCGCGAACTTTTTGATCTCCGCGACGATGGTCTGGTAGTCGGTGTGGCCGAACGGCGTGTAGATCTCGATGATGGCGTCGTCGGGGACACCCTTCATCTTGAGATACTTCTTCAGGATCTTGTTCGTCGTGCGCGGATAGACGTAGTCGGAACCGAGCAGGTAGAACTTCTTTTTCCCTTCCGCGAGCATGTAGTCCACGGGCGGGATGGCCTGCTGGTTCACCGCCTCCGCCGTGTAGAAGATGTTCTGCGACAGCTCCTCACCCTCATATTGGACGGGATAGAAGAGCAGGCCGTTGTTCTTCTCGAAGACCGGCAGGACGGATTTGCGGCTGACGGAAGTCCAGCAGCCGAACACGACATTGACCTTGTCCTTCACCAGCAGCTGTTCGGCTTTCTCGGCGAACAGGGGCCAGTTGGAGGCGGGGTCAACCACGACGGGCTCGATCATCTTGCCCATCACGCCGCCGGACTTGTTGATCTCGTCGAACGTGAACAGCAGCACATCCTTCAGCGAGGTTTCGCTGATGGCCATCGTGCCGCTGAGTGAATGCAGGATGCCGACCTTGACGGTATCGGCGGCGCTCGCCGTGAAGGCGAGCACGCCGGCCGTGGCGGCAGCGAGGAACTTGGAGATGTAGGGTTTCATGGAATGCAGCTTCAAATGCGATCGCAGAATTTGATTTTGGAGGAGTGGAGTGGGTCAGGAGACTAGAACAGGTAGGAGACACCGGCGCCGACGATGACGCGGGCGTCTTCACCATCGAAGCCATTGTCGCGGGTCGTGCCGTCAAACCGGATTTCCGGCTGAATCTTGACGTTGGGAACCGGGGAGTAGTTGAGCGTCAGGGTCAGCCCATAGATGTCGTCGCCCGGGCCGCCCGGGAACCCGAGGAGCCCACCGCCACCAAAGCCCCAGCCCGTGTCGCTGCTCAGGAATTCACCGCGCAACGCCAAGCCCACCTTCGGGGTGAACGTATACCAGAGCCAGCCGCCCACGGACCAAAGCTCCTCGTCGGCGGCGCCGGCCGGCTCAAAGTGGAAGTAGTCGAATTCAAAGCCGGAACCCAGCTTCTCGGTAAGCTGCCGCCCTGCGAGGACGGAGCCACCCATCAAGGACAAGGTGTCGCTTTCCTTGCCGCCGAAGCCGACCAAACTGATCCAAGTCTTGTCATCCGGCTTGATGCCCAACGAACCGAGGAACGTCTTGGCCACATTGCCATCCACCGGGCCGGCGTAGAGTCCATTCTGGACGCGGAACTTCACGCCGACCGAATCAGTGATCTCGTATCCGAGTTGCACGCCTGCCGCGGGACCGTTTCCGGTATAGAACCATTGGTTGCCCTGCGAAAAATTGGGGTTCGCGGCGCCACCATCACCCGATTCCCAGTTGAGCAGCGAGATCAGCTGGCCAGCCTTGATGTTGAGGCCGGTGCCAATCGGGGCGTTCAGCTCAACGTAGGCCTCCCGAAGTTCGTCAAAACCCTGCCGAACGCCGCCGGTATTCACGATCGGCGCGTCCTCACCGAAAATCAGGGAGGCCCGGTAGCCGGCCCCCCAAGTGTCGCCGCTGCGTTCAACCGCCGGGCTCGACAACGTCAGCTTTACCTTGTTGATCGAGAAGTCATTTGCCCCCCGATTCCACAGGTAGGCATTGGGCGAACCATCTGCCGGGGTGCTGGTATCATAGAAGTAGGAGGCGGTGACAAACCCCTCGATCTTCATCCCGGCCATCTTGGACATGAGCGGATGTTTGTCCGGCGCCTTTTCACCCAACAAACCCTCGGCCTTGGCAACGGCTTCCAAGGCTTCGAGACGCTTCTTGAGGTCGGCGTTTTCCTTTTCGAGTTTGGTCAGGGCATCCTGCGCCAGCATCGCCGGAGAGACCGCGAGGGCACCGGCAAGCGCCAGCCCCATCCGAATGGCCGAGGGTTGGAATCGCCAGTCGCTGGACCGAGGGAGTGTTTTACTTCTGATCATGCGTTACAGTGGTTGGTTGATGACTGCCAGCAGGCCTCCGACGGCGGTCGCGCGAACCCCAGCCGCCGCCGCATCGGCGCCAGGAATTCGCGAACATTGGAGGATCGCGTCTGCAATCGATTACCCAGTCAGCGGCCCGGGCTCCAACTGGGCTGCGGCACCCGCGATAGTCGGTGAATTGCGCGCATGCTGACCACCAGTCCGATTCATTCGAATCGTGGGACGCCCTACAGACGGGCCGTTTCCTCCACCACTAATTGCTAGGACCAGGCGGCCTTTACTGATCAGGAATTCGCCTCTGAAACCGATATTCTAGCTCGGGCCCCCTGACCACTTGCCTCCATGGCCATATTTGCACCTGGTGTCCAAAACGCGCCCACATCGAGGGCTTGGGGCTTGGCCGGGATTGATCACGGCATGGGGAATCGCATGACCTGTGGAGGACAAGCAGGTAGGCTCGCCCCGTGCGCTTCACCATCTGCAACGAGATCTTCAAGGACTGGCCTTTTGAGCGGGCCTGCGCCTTTGCCTGCGAGGCCGGCTACGCCGCCATCGAGGTAGCCCCGTTCACCGTCAGCCCCCTGGTCACGGATATCTCTGCCGGCCAGCGGCGCGAGCTGCGAACCGCCGCCGAACGGTCCGGCATCGCCATCTCCGGCATCCACTGGGTGCTCGCCTATACCGAGGGATTCTACGTCACCCATCCCGACGCCGCGGTGCGCGCCCGCACTGGCGACTACCTGGTGGCCGCGATCGACTTCTGCGCGGACCTCGGAGGTCAGTTCATGATCTTCGGTTCCCCCAAACGCCGTGACCTAATGCCCGGCGTGACCCCGGCGGAAGGCGCGGACTATTGCCTCGATTCGTTTGCCCGGGCCATCCGGCGGGCCGAGCAACACGGCATCACGATCTGCCTCGAACCGCTTTCGCCCGCCGAAACGAATTTCCTCAACACGGCCGCCGACGCCGTCGCTCTCGCGGAACGCGCCGGTTCGGAGGCGTTCCGTATCATGCTCGACGTGAAGGCGATGTCGTCTGAGGCCAAGCCTATCCCGCAGATCATCCGCGAGTCTGCCGGCAAGTTCGCCTACTTCCACGCCAACGACGTGAACCTGAAGGGTCCCGGCTTCGGCGCCCTGGATTTCGGCCCGATTGCCGGCGCGTTGAAGGAAGTCGGATACGCCGGCGACGTTTCGGTGGAGGTGTTCAATTTCGAGGAGGGGCCCGAAGTCATCGCCCGCGAAAGCCGGCGCTACCTGCGCGAGAAGTTCGGCGCCTGAACCCGCTCCCGGCATGAACTTATTCGCCGGCAGCTGCCTGATTCTCGCCGCGTGCACTGGCGTCGGCGCGGAGACGGTTCGGCTCAACGAACTGCTCGCGAACGCCCCGGCGGGCTGGCTGGAACTTGCTAACCCGACCGACCAGTTGGTGGACCTCGCCGGCTGGGAAATCCGCGTTTCGTCCGGGAGCAACCCGCTCACTTGGACGCTTGGGCCGGATTCCGCGATCGGCCCAGGCGATTTCTGGCTGCTGCCGGAACAACTGACCCAACTCCGGTTCCCGGCCACGGGCGGTCGGATCGAGCTGCGCGCCGCGGATGGAACTCTGGTCGATGCGCTGGAATACGGCCCGCAACTGCCCATGGAAAGCGTGGGCCGGACCGCCAATGAATGGGTGCTCCAAGCCGAGCCATCGCCCGGCCATGCCAACGGGGCGGCCGCCTCGCTAGGCCAACTTGCGGACGTCCGCCTGAACGAATGGCGCTTAGGCACTGCCACAGAGGCGGGTTGGCTGGAGCTGCACAACCGAGCCGCGTTGCCCGTCAATTTGACCGGCGCCCAGTTGGTCCAAACCCACGACGGCGTCACCAATCGCTTTCGCTTCGCGCCGCTGAGTTGGGTCGACCCATTCGGCTGGCCGACGTTTTCCGCGGATGCCGGCCGGCCGCCTGAGTTCGGCAACCTCGGCTTTGCGCTGGCCGGCGGCTCCGGGGCGATTTCCCTACTCGGACCAGACGGCGACAGCTTGGATCAAGTTTCCACCGAACCGTTCCGAAATGGATTCACCTCGGGGCGGCTGCCGGACGGCGGCCCGTTTGTCACCGTGCTTTCGGTGGCCACGCCCGGCGCGGCGAACCAGAGCGAATTCGACACGGACGGCGACGAAATGCCCGACGGTTGGGAGGCGCGTTTCGGCCTGGATCCCGCCGACCCGGATGACGGCGCAATCGATTCTGACGGGGATGGCCTGATCAACCTCGGGGAGTTCCACGCCGGGAGAAATCCCCGGACCGCCGACGCCCCATTGCCGGTCACCACCGAACTGCTGGCCGACGGCCAGTTGCGCCTGCGCTTCTCGGCGTCCGCGGGCATGTCCTACTCGGTCTTGGCCGGTGCGGCGCCGGACGCCCTATTTGAGCTGTTCGTCCCGTTCATCGCCGATGGCCCGGCCCGCACGGTTGAGGTGACCGACCGGCCGGAATCGGCCCGCTTCTACCGGATCGTGTCTCCCGCCCGGGCGACGTCGGAAGCTCCGGTGTTTCGGGACGCCGCCAAGAGCGAACCTTGACAGACTTCGGCGCGCCCGGTCTAAGAACGCCCGCTGGTCGTTCCGCCGACTGACAAGTGCTGGGTGTCACATTTCATCCGGCCCCGGTGAGAACCTCTTGCAGGAGGATCCTTATGAAATTCGCTTTGCACCGTTCGCTGGCATTGTTTTCCACCGCGTTAATGGCGGCAGTTGCGGCCCAGTCGGCGTTAGCCCAAACTTTGGCCCCTGCGTTCAGCGCCGACTATTCCGTTTTCGACCTGGGGACCATCGCCGGGGTGCCGGGTCCTTTCGGCGGCCTCACCTTCAAGGCGGGCGACCCGAACGTATTGTTGCTGGGGGGGGCGGCCAATGACGGTGGCGGAGCGATTTACGAAGTAGGCCTTGTTCGTGATATCGACAACCACATTACTGGCTTTTCGGGAAGCCCCACATTGTTCAGCACCGCCCCGTTCATTGACGGCGGCCTGCAATACGGTCCCGGTGGGGTATTGTTCTTCACCGGTTTTCCAAACAATACGTTGGGGCAAATTAAGCCCGGCAGCTCAGTCCCGGACCGGACTGATATCCTCGCAGGGGTTGGCCCATCCGTAGGAGCGCTGGCATTTGTGCCAACGGGCTTCGCCGGTGCGGGAGATTTCAAGTTGGTCTCATACAGCACCGGACAATTCTATTCGGCCAGCCTGGCTCCGGACGGATTCGGAACCTACGCGGTGGGTTCTTTGGTCGAGGAGTTGACCCTGCCCGGCGGGCCGGAAGGCCTGATTTACATTGACGGAGCAAATCCCGTCTTCGGCACCGACCATATGTTGGTCAGCGAATATAGTTCGGGCAACGTAGGAGCTTACGAGATTGATCCGAACGGAAACCCCATCCTTTCGTCCCGCCAAGACTTCATCACAGGGCTATCTGGGGCCGAAGGCGCATTGGTGGATCCATTGACCGGCGACTTCCTCTTCTCAACCTTTGGCGGGGGAGATCGAATCATCCAAATCCAGGGATTCGTCGTGCCGGAACCGCCAGTGACCGAAGTGCCTGAAGCTTCCACTTGGGGTGCGTTCGGCTTCATCTTGGTAGCGGCGGGTTTCGTGGCGCGCCGTCGTTCCTAAAGACTCACGGACGCTCTAAGCGAGGCATTCCTAGGCCGCCGGAACACGGCGGCCTTTTGCTTTTCGACAATCACGCACTTTCTCCCCGTTGACGCCCCTGATGCCCCTGTTAGCGTCGCGCCTCACTTTTCCGGCGGTTTGCCGCCTGATTTCCACAAAAGACAGACAGCAGTTATGCCAAAAGCACCGAAATACGTTTACACCTGGGGCAACAAGAAAGCCGACGGCGACGGGTCCATGAAGGCCCTCCTCGGCGGCAAGGGCGCCAACCTCGCCGAAATGACCCGCATCGGTCTCCCTGTTCCTCCGGGATTCACGATCACCACCGAGGTCTGCACCTACTACTACGCCCACAAGAAGACCTATCCGAAGGAACTCCAGGCGCAGATGGAAGCCGGTGTGGCCAACATGGAGAAGATCATGGGCACGAAGTTCGGCGCCACCTCCGGCATGCCGCTCCTCGTCGCCGTCCGCTCCGGCGCGCGTGACTCCATGCCCGGCATGATGGACACGATCCTGAACCTCGGCCTGAACGACCAGACCGTGCTCGCGCTCGTGAAGGCCACCGGCAACGAACGCTTCGCGTGGGACTGCTACCGCCGCTTCATCCAGATGTATGGCGACGTCGTCCTCGGCGTGCAGAAGCGCGAAGGCGAAGACCACGAACCCTTCGAGACCGTCATCGAAGGCTACAAGCACGAGGTCTACCACAAGGACATCGTCGATTCCGACCTGACCGCCGCCGACCAACAGGAGCTCGTGAAGCGCTTCAAGGCGCTCGTCAAGGAACGCACCGGCAAGGTGTTCCCGAACAGCCCCTGGGACCAGCTCCGCGGCGCCGCCGGTGCCGTGTTCTCCTCCTGGATGAACGACCGCGCGATCGTCTATCGCCGCAAATACAACATCCCCACCGAATGGGGAACCGCCGTCAACGTGCAGGCCATGGTGTTCGGCAACACCGGTGAAACCTCCGGCTCCGGCGTCGCCTTCACCCGCAATCCCGCGAACGGCACCAACGAGTTTTACGGCGAATTCCTCGTCAACGCCCAGGGCGAAGACGTCGTCGCCGGTGTCCGCACCCCCGAGCCCGTGCTCAAGCTCAAGGACGTCATGCCCAAGAGCTACGCCGAGCTGCTCACCGTTCGGAAGACGCTGGAGAAGCACTTCAAGGACGTGCAGGACATCGAGTTCACCATCCAGGAAGGCAAGCTGTTCATGCT
>CAZRRO010000007.1:0-289530 GCA_964602595.1 uncultured Verrucomicrobiota bacterium
CCTTCCGAAACGTTGGATCGTCGAGCGCACCTTCGCCTGGCTGGTGCAAAACCGGAGACTGGCCCGGGACTACGAACAGAGCGAATCCAGCGCCACGGGGCTCATCTACGTTGCCATGATACGCCTCATGCTCCGTCGACTGGCCTGATCCCTCTGCATTCATCACTTCTCAGACAGGCTCTAAGGATACGTCAGGACGCTCTAGCACACAGCAACGAGAATCCAAGTTGCCGACGCAATCATCGTCCAACCAGAAGTAGGCCACGTCCAACTTGTCATCTGAACGCCGACCTGAAGGCGGCAAGCGCATAGAAGAGAAGCTTCCGTCTACAGGCATGAATCCGCTGCGTCCTGGAATTAGGAGTGTTCCTTCGTTCTGGCGATCGGTGACATGGGCGGCGGTAAGCAAAAATGTCCGAGCCAAAATCCGAATCAAGACGCCTGAGGCAATCTGTTCGGGTCTTTGCTCATTGGTGCGTTCTAGGAGAATCGGCACCGTTGCTGCAAAGGTTGGATTCCCATTCAATATCGAAGTCTCGATCTCAGTGAGGCGAATAAATGCGTCGGCAATTGAGCCGCCTTGAAGTTGAGCAGCGAAACGCTCTTGTAACGGCGCGAACACACGCGAAATGTCCGCTGCAATGTCAGGTCCGACGTTCTGAAGAGTCCTGTGAAGAGCGTGGGCCAATTCTTTGGGCACGAGCGCATGGCCAACGTCCAGCGAGGCATCCCTAATTGACGCTGCCGCTTTCTTCGGTAGAGGCAGAGGAGGCAGCGAATCGGATCTTTTCTTACTCTCTTTCGCCATTGTTCCTCACGCATGAGTGCGTTGTTCGAATAACTTGTCCACCTTCGCCTTCACCGCTTCGTCCATCTTGATGAGCGGGGGCCAGGGGCGTTGGAAGCCTTCGCCGGGGAGCTTGCGGGTGGCGTCGAAGCCCATCTTGCCACCGGCGGCGATGGTGGGTGTGGCGTGGTCGAGGACGTCGGCGGGGCCGCGGGTGAGCATGGTGTCGCGCTGCGGATCGGTGTCGGCGAAGAGGTGGAAGAGCACTTGGCTGGTGTTGTGCACGTTCACGTGGGCGTCCACCACGATGATGTATTTGGTGAACATCATCTGCCCCATGCCCCAAAGGCCGTGCATGATCTTGTAGGCCTGCATGGGGTAGGTCTTCTTGATGGAGACGACGACCAGGTTGTGGAAGGTGCCCTCCGCCGGGAGCGCGATGTCGACGATCTCCGGGAAGTTCATCTGGAACATCGGCAGGAAGAGCTTCACGGACGCGGCGCCGATATAGAAGTCCTCCATGGGCGGGATGCCGACAATCGTCGCGGGATAGACGGCGTCTTTCCGGTGGGTGATGGCGGTGACGTGGAAGACGGGATACGGCTCGGGCAGCGTGTAGTAGCCGGTGTGATCGCCGAAGGGGCCTTCCATGCGCAGCGGCTCGGTCGGGTCCATGTAGCCTTCGATGACGAAGTCGGCGTTGGCCGGGACCTGGAGATCGTTGGTCTCGCACTTCACCAGTTCGACGGACTTCTTCCGCAGATAACCGGCAAGGAGGAATTCATCGAGGCCATCGGGCAATGGCGCGGTGGCGGCAAAGGGGAACATGGGATCGCCGCCGAGGAAGATGGCGACGGGCATGCGTTCTCCCTTCTCGAAGTAACGGCGGCCGTGGCGCGCGGCGACCTTCTGGAGCTGCCAATGCAGTCCGGTGGTCTGCGCGTCATAGACTTGGATGCGATACATGCCGAGGTTGCGGTCGCCCGTGTCGGGGTCCTGGGTGACCACGCAGGGAAGAGTGACGAAACGCCCGCCGTCGAGCGGCCAGCACTTCAGGATGGGAATGTCCGCCAGCGTGGGCGGATTGGGATTCGTGCCCTTCTGCCAATCGGGCGCGTCCGGCCAGGCTCCCTTTTGGCTGGCGGGCGCGTCGTAGCGAAGGATCAAGTCCTTGCAGGGGCCGGACTTCACCGTCTTGGGTTTGGCGTGGCGGAGTTCCAGCGCTGTGCCGAGGAGCTTGATGGCTTCCTTGAAGCCGGTGGGCGGCTTGGCCTTCATCAGGGAGCCGAGTTCCTTGGCCGCATCGTCCACCTTTTCCACGCCCATGCTCATGGCCATGCGTTTCCAAGAGCCGAGCGTGTTAATGGCGACGGGAAACGGCGAGACGACGCCGTTGACCGTGGGTTTCACGAAGAGCAGCGCCTTGCCGCCGCCGGGCTGCTTCATCTCGCGGTCGGCGATCTCGGTGATCTCCAGCTCGGTGGCGACGGGTTGGGAAATGCGTTTCAGCTCGCCCGCTCGGTCGAGCGCTTCCACGAAGTCCCGGAATGATTCAAACGCCATGGCGTCACGCTACCACGCGCGCTCCCCGCGGCAAACGCTGGCGGTCCCGGGCGGATTTCCTAGAGTCCGGCCATGACTCCGACCGACCGTTGGCGCCGTGGCCTGGGCCTGTTCTTCCTGGCGGTTTCGTTGCTGCTCTTGGCGGGCGGGTTCACCGATGCCGGCAGTTCTCTCCGCGGCGCCACCTTCCTGCTCTATTGGCTGGCGTGTGCCGTCAGCGCGATCTTTGCCCTGTTCATCGCCCTGATCGACCTCGCCGTCGTGCGCGCCCGCGGTCGCGCGGAGCGCCAGGACCTGGCCCAACGGACGGCCGCCGAAATCGAGGCGGCCCTACGCCCGTGCAAGGCGCCCGTCCCGCCCGCGGACGAACCGCCCGCCAAGTAGTCCGCGGCGACTGTGCGATGGTTGGCGGGGCGCCCCCCCGATTCCGGACAAGACTTCCCGTCGGTCCGGCAACACGATTAAGGCGCTTCGACATGAGCGGAACAAAACACATCCTGATCCTCGGCGGCGGCGTCATCGGCCTGAGTGCGGCCTACTACTGTGCGCGGCGCGGCTTCGCCGTGACCGTGGTGGATCGCAATCCCGAGCAACGTGACGGCTGCTCCTTCGGCAACGCCGGGATGATCGTGCCCAGCCACTTCATCCCGCTGGCGGCCCCGGGCATGGTGGAGCTGGGCCTGAAGTGGATGTGGAATCCCGAGTCCCCGTTCTGGATCAAGCCCCGCCTGGACCTGGACCTGATGAACTGGGGTTACCTCTTCTGGCGCGCCTGCTCGCCCGAACACGTCGCCCGGTCCGCGCCGTTGCTCCGCGACCTGAGCATGGCGAGCCGCAGCGAGTTCGAGGAACTGGCCGCGCTCCCGGACAATGATTTCGGCCTCGTGAAGAAGGGGTTGCTCATGCTGTGCAAGACCCCGCATGCGCTCGAAGACGAGGCCAAGGCGGCGGAACGCGCCCGCGAGCTCGGCATTCCAGCGGAGGTGCTCGACGCGAAGCAGACGGCCGCGCTGGACCCGGGGGCCACGCTAGATGTCTCTGGCTCGGTCTACTTTCCGAAGGATTGCCACCTTACGCCGGGGCGTTTCATGGCCGGGCTGAAACAGCGGGCGGAAGGGCTGGGCGTGAAGTTCGTCTGGAACCGTGAAGTGGCCGACTTCCGCGTCGAACGAGATCGCAGCCTTTACGCCGCCCAACTGAGCGACGGCACGGAAATCGAGGCCGACGAATTCGTCCTCGCCGGTGGTTCCTGGTCTCCGACTGTCGCCGCAAGACTGGCCCTCGAACTGCCCATGCAGGCGGGAAAAGGCTACAGCCTGACGTTGCCGAAACCATGCCAATTGCCCCAGCTCTGCACCATCCTGACCGAGGCGCGGGTCGCCGTGACGCCGATGGGCAATGCCCTGCGCGTTGGCGGCACCATGGAAATTGCGGGCCTCAACGAGGACATCAACCCGGTCCGCGTCCGCGGCATCGTGAAGGCGCTGCCGAAGTATTACCCGGCGTTCCGCGCCGAGGATTTTGAGGGCATCCAGCCGTGGCGCGGCCTGCGGCCGTGTTCGCCCGACGGCCTGCCTTATGTGGGCCGCACGGCCAAGTTTGCCAACCTCACGCTCGCGACGGGACATGCGATGATGGGACTCAGCCTCGCACCCATCACGGGAAAGCTGGTGAGCCAATTGTTGGCGGACGAAAAGCCGGCAATGGACTTGGGCCTTCTCAGCCCGGATCGGTTTGTCTGAGCCAAGCCCGCTTCGCGCTTTGCTCCCGGCCAGGCCGCGTCTATCCGTAGAGCCATGACTGGCAAGGTAACCAAGGTCGTGGCGGCGCTGGCGATCGTTGCCGGAGGGCTCGTCCTGTGGTGGCGGCGCACGC
The DNA here is from genome assembly GCA_964602595.1 of uncultured Verrucomicrobiota bacterium. Taxonomy (GTDB): domain Bacteria; phylum Verrucomicrobiota; class Verrucomicrobiia; order Limisphaerales; family UBA9464; genus CAIWAH01. Next base: position 4,226 of record CAZRRO010000007.1, read on the forward strand.
CGGTCCCTACGCCGCCGGCTGGCACCCAGACCAATTCGGTCGTCAGTCCGGCCGCCCGACTCCGGCAGCAAATCCGGGTGCCGCCCGCGCCTTTCGCGGCCACCAACGACTTCATGCGTTACGAAGTCGGCGGCGGCGAACTGGTGTGGGGCAGCGTGACGCTTTGGCCCGCCTTCTGGGGCTACGACAACCGGGTGGAATTGCCCGAGGTGTCGGCCCGCGAGCTGGCGTGGATCCGATTGGCGGACGAACTGGAAGGACTCCTGCCGCCCCTGGCCGTCGTGCGTTGGACGAGCGACTGGAGCGAATTCCTGAACCGCTGGCTGGATCCGCGCCTGACTTCGCAACGTGGTGTCGGGTTCTTCAACCCGAACGCCACCTACGAAGGCCTGAAACTCTTGCCCACTTCGAAGGAGGCCGATTTCGGTTTCGGGCTGAAATACAAATGGACGTTCTGAGCCACCTTCCGCCCGATGCTCATTCCACGATGAACCAGTTCATGCCCTGCGCCGGCACGGTGACTGGAACTTCGACTGTATAATCCCGCGCCAGGGGGAAAGGTTTGGCGGCGCCTACCTGTTCAAGGATCTGCGCCGTCGCCTTCAGGCCGGTGTAATAAAGGTTCACGCGGAGCGTCTTCGTGACCGGCGTGTCGAGCGGGTTGAACACCACGAGCATGCCCTTCTCCTTCAGCTTGGGATTCACATGCAGCATCCAGTCGAGGTCGCGGGCATCGGCGCGGCGGCCGTGGATGAGGTCGCTTTCGAGGATGTCGCGGTGCGCTTTGAACCAATCCACCTTGGCCTTCACCATGGCCTTGGTGCGGTCGGTGTCGAAGAGCCGTGGACCGCGGTAACAGGCCTGCACGCCCAGCGCGAGGTTGCTCTCAATCATCCGTTCGTAGTGGTCGAGATGCTGGTCCAGCGGCTCGATAGTCGCGGCCGCGCCGCCGCCCTGGTATTCGGTGAGCGGGACTAACATCCAACCCATGCTCGGCAGCTTCTGCCAGGTGCCATCGAAGATGTTCTGACGCGTGTGGATGACCTGCTGCGCGCGCGGCAGGGACCAGTTCACCTCGCGGTAGCCCATGCCGGTCTTGGTCGAACCGGAGAGGAAATAGTGATCCGGCACGTTCAGGTAGAAGCCCTGGGCTCGGCACCATTTGTAGAAGTCGGTGATTTCCCGCCACTGGTTCCAGCGCGAGTCGGCCAGCCCGTGGTGGCCCGGATGATTGGTGGCCGCGCAGACGTCGCCCGGATACGAGCCGTCATGTTCCAGCAGCGTGAAGCCGCTCGCGCGGTGAAACTCATAGAGGCGGCGGAAATAATTCGTGCCCCATTGGCTGAGCAGGCAGGGGGAATTGCCGAAGGCCGGCTTCTGTCCCGGAGGCATCACCACGTCGTTGCCGCCGCCCACGCTGCGCGAGGCGAGCAACGAGTAGCTGCCGATCTCGATGCCCTTGCTCTTTGCATAGGCGGCCCAGCTTTGGGCGCGCTCCAGCGTCGCTGGCTTCTGGTTCTCCATGTCGAAGCCGCTGCCGAAGCTCAGGATCAGCAGTTCGAAGCCGACCGCCGCGCACTGGTCAATCGCGTTGGTCACCGTCTGCCCGTTGGACGAGACAACGTGCATCATCAGCGGGTTCTCCGTCACCCACGGGGCGATGACGCGATACAGCCGCCGCATCCCTAGGCCGCTGCGTTCGCGGTCCTGGTTGTCGAAGGGCATCACCCAGGCGCGGAACGATTCGAACGTGCCGCCCGGCGCAACGTCCTGCGCCGGCCCGAGGTCTGGACCGACCTCCAGCAGGCAGGGTGTCTTCTTCTCGTAATTCACCTGCGTGTGGAAATCGGGGTCGGCCAGCCACCGGAAGGAGCGTCGGTTTGCACCGGCCGCCATCATGCCGCCGAACGCCATGTCGGTCTCGACGTGCAGATTCGGCGGTGTGCGGCCGTCGCTGAGTTCGTCCACCTCCGCGGTGCGTTCCACCACTGCCAGCACCTCGCTGGAGAACCGGTCCACGCGCACGGTCCTGTCCGTCGCGTTCGACACGGTGAGCCACTTGGCGTAGCTCGGGACGCCGTCGGATAGCTCGTAGTGGACCGAGATGCGGACTGCCGGAGTCGTAATACCGTTGGTCGGCAACGGTGGTTCAAAATCCAGCCGTAGCGTGACACCCGCCGGCGGCCATTGCACATCGGGCGCGTGATGTCGGGTGCGCTTCCACGCCAGGCGCTCCTTCGGCTGACCAATATGGTAGCCCACGAAGCGGAATGCCGCCGGATCAGCGCTCAATTGGTTCACCCACTCCGGCCGCAGGAACGCGTAGTTCGGCTGCCCCTTGAGTCCGCCAATGTCGAACCGCCGGCCGTCAAGCTCGACGACCGCCTCTGGCTTTACCCCACGCAGGAGCGACTCGCCGTTTACCAAGTTGTCCAACGCGACCGTGGCGGCGTTGGGCTGCAATCGGATCACGCGCCGGAGAAGGCCGTTGTTCAGTTCGAGTTCCCGGCCATCGGCGCTGACATTGACGCGGGCCTTGAACGGCGCCGGATCAATGAGCCAATCCACCGGCGCGGCGGCATCAGCCCGAAGCGAGATCAGGGAAACCAGAAGCAGGGAGAGGATCGGAAACTTCATGAACAGGCTCCCGTCGGACCACGGAACTGCGGGGTCCATTCACGTAGATTGTTCCGGGACAATCCGCTGTCTCAGGCCAGAACGGTGCGGATGACTTCACCTTCCACGTTCGTCAGGCGACGCTGCACGCCGTTGTGCTCGAATGTGAGCTGTTCGTGGTCGAGCCCGAGCAGATGCAGGATCGTCGCGTTGAGATCGTAGAGCGGATGGATGTCGTGGATGGCCTTTTGCCCGAGCTCATCGGTGATGCCATGGCTCACGCCGCGCTTCACCCCCGCGCCCGTCAGCCAGCAGGTGAAGCCGTCGGGATTGTGATCGCGGCCCTGCGCGCCCTTCTGGAAGAACGGCATGCGCCCGAACTCTGTGCACCAGACAACGAGCGTGTCCTCCAGCAACCCGCGCTGGCGCAGATCGCGGATCAACGCCGCGGCTGGCTGATCGAGAATCGCCGCGTGCTTGTCGTATTGTTCCTTCAGCTTGTTGTGACCGTCCCAGTTCAACTCGCCGCCGCTGGCATAGGCGCCGTTGAAGAGCTGCACAAACCGCACGCCACGCTCGACCAATCGCCGCGCCAGAATGCAGTTCTTCGCGAAGCTGGCCTTGATCGGATTTGCCGTGTCGTCGGCGCCGTAGCTTTTCAGGATGTGCGCGGGCTCGGTGGAGAGATCGCTGATCTCCGGCACGCTGAGCTGCATGCGCGCGGCGAGCTCGTAGCTCGCAATGCGCGCCGCGAGCTTGTTGTCGCCGGGATTCTGCTCTAAGTGCCGCGCGTTCATCCGCTGCAACAGCGACCGCGCCGCGCGATCCGCTTCCGCGGAAACCCCGGGTGGCGCGAGGTGGCGAATCGGATCCTTCGCACTGAAGGTCGTTCCCTGAAACGCCGCCGGCAGAAAGCCCGGGCCCCAGTTGTTCGATCCGTTTTGCGGCACGCCGCGCGGATCGAGAATGGAAACGAACGCCGGCAGATCCTGATTCTCGCTGCCGAGCGCGTAGCTGATCCACGAGCCGAGACTTGGGAAGCCATCGAGCACGAAGCCCGTTGAAAGAAAATTCTCCGCCGGCCCGTGCGTGTTGCTCTTGCTGGTGAGCGAGTGGATGAAGGCGATGTCATCCGTCAGCTCCGCGAGATGTGGAATCAGGTCGGACACCATCTTGCCCGTCTGTCCACGCGGCCGGAACGCATACTGCGGCTTGGCCAGATTTCCGGCTGGGCCTTGGAACGTCACCGATGGTCCACCCGGCAGCGGCTTGTCGTCCCACTTGATCAACTCCGGCTTGTAATCCCACGTCTCCAACTGGCTCACCGCGCCCGCACAAAAGATCACGATGACGTTCTTTGCCTTCGCCGGGAAATGCGGCGCGCGCGGCGCGTAGGGTCGCGCGGGGGCGATCACCGGTGCGCCTGCCGCAAGCAGCCCGTCGAGTCCGAGCAGGTTGGTCAGCGCGATGGAGCCGAGCGCGGTTGCGGTGCCGTTGAGGAAGCCGCGTCGGTTCAGCAGGTGGCGTCCGTGCGGGGTCAGTTGCTCGACTGGATGGTTCATGGCACGAACAGGAACTCGTTGCTGTTGAAGAGGGCGCGGCACAACGCGGCGAGGTTGTGCCCGCTCGCGACGGATGTGGCGTCAGCCAGTTCCTCCGCGGTGGGTGGGCGGTTGAGGGCGAGCTCGTAGGCGCGGTGGACTTGTCTGCCGATGTCATCGCCCGCTTCGCCTTGCACGCGGCTGGCGAAGGCTTTGGCCTGCTCGATGGTGAAGCGGCTGTTGAAGAGGTTGAGCGCCTGGATCGGCGTGGTGCTTTCACGGCGGCGGGCGGTGCTCTGGCCGGCGTCCGGGCAGTCGAACGCGCCGAAGACCGCTTCGCGTTCGCGCCGGACCTTGTGCGCGTAGATCATCCGGCGTAGACCGTCGCCGCTGAAGGATTCGACCGGCTGGAAGCCGTTCAGCCCGCCACGCTGGTTGAACAGATCGAAGCCGCGGCCATACATCGACAGATTGAGGCGGCCGCTGACGGCGAGCATGGCATCACGGATCGGTTCGGATTCGAGGCGTCGCGACGGGAACCGCCAGAGCAGGCGGACATCGGAATCGGTTTGAACAGAAGGCAACGAAGGTAACGAAGCCATCTCTCTCGGCCCTTCGTTCTCTTGGTTTCCTCCTGTTGAAGACGTCTGTCGATAAGTCGCTGAGAGGACGATGAGCCGGTGCATCTGTTTCACCGACCAGCCGGTGCGCATAAACTCCGCTGCTAGCCAGTCCAGCAGCTCCGGGTGCGATGGCTTGCCGCCGTTACGCCCGAAATCGCTCGGGGTGTCCACGAGGCCGGTGCCGAAATGCCCCTGCCAGATGCGGTTCACCATCACGCGAGCGGTGAGCGGATTGTCCGGGCTCGCGATCCAATTGGCGAAGACGCGACGCCGGTCCTGTTCCGGCGTGTCGCGGGCCAGCGTCTTTGAGCCGAGCACGCTGAGCACCGCGGGAACGACCTCCTCCTTCGGCTGCTCTGGATCACCGCGATGCAGCAGGTGTATCCTGTCTGGCGTGCGAAACTTCCCGGCGAACGCCAGCCGGGTTTCCTCCGACGTGCGTATCCTGCCATCGAGCGCTTTCTTTTCATCCAGCAACTGCGTGGCCGCCTTTGCCTCCTCGGGTTTCAGGCCGGCCAGGGTGATCTGTGCCGCCTTGTCGCCCGCCGCCTTGGCAGCTCGGTCGGAGGCATCCGCCACGATCCGCCATTCACCCCCGGCGCCGGCCACCTCAATCACGTAATTGGTCGCGAGCCGGTCCGCGAACTCGCCCTTACGGTCGCGGCCCCAGACGACGCGGTCGATAATTCGCTCCTCGGGAAACTCCAGCGCCACCCAGCCGCCGCCGAGCTCGGCCGACATCCAGCTCCGCGAGTTGCCGTATTCGCCGTCGTTCACGAACCGCAGCTCGTGCCGGTCCGCCACGACCGTGTTGCCCGAGGAAGTGGCGATGGTGCCGGCACTGGCGAGCGCGACGTTCACGCCGTTGGTGTCGATCACCTCCAGCTCGTCCACACAGGGCTCCAGATTGTTCGTGGCGCGGATTGTAACCCGCACGCGCTTCGCCTTCACCGGTGGAAACCGGTCGGTGTTCACCCGGGCATTGACCGCCGGCCGGGGCGGTGGCGCATGGACAAGAGTCTCCAGGCTTTGGGGCGATGCACCTGCCTCCAACGTGTAGGCCGTGGCAAGGCGGTCGCTGAAGACGCCTTCACGGTCGCGGCTCCAAACGATCTTCGCGATGCGGGTCGGCTCCGGCAGTTCGAACTGCACCCAGCCGCGACCCGCGGTGTCCGCCATCCAGCTCCGGCCGTTGCCATATTCTCCGTCGCTGAGGTGCTCCAGCCGGTGGCTGTCCGAGGTTCGGCTGCCGGACGCGGTGACCTTCGTGCCGAGACTCGCGAGCGCGACGTTTCGCGGCGGCGTTTCGTCCGTGAAGATCTCGAACTCGTCCACGCACGGCTCGATGAGGCCCAGCGTCGGATGCAGGTTGGCTTCGTGAATGGTGAAGCGGACGAATTTCACCGTAACCGGCGCGAACGTCTCGACGTTCTCCTTCGCGCTCGTAGCACGCGGAGTTCCTGAGCCCGGTCGCGCCAGCGGAACGAACTTCGCCAGCGACCGGTCAATCTCCGCTAGGCGCGTCTTCATCCCATCCTCATCGTGCCGCTGAGCTTCGGTCTCGGGCGTGTTCATGGCGCGGTCCTCGTATTCGACGCCCGCGACAAAAGCCTGCATCGCGTAGTAATCGCGGGCGCTGATCGGATCGAACTTGTGGTCGTGGCACCGCGCGCAGCCGACGCTCAGGCCCAGGAACGTTTGCCCGAGGTTCACCACGATCTCGTCGAGGGCGTCCTGCCGGGCGAGCCGCTTGGAGACGTCATCCGCACCGATCTGGCCGGGCAGCAGCACCGAGGCGGTCAGGAGAAACCCCGTCGCCGCGTCCTCGCCCAAGGCGTCACCGACGATCTGCTCGCGGATGAACCGGTCGTAGGGGGTGTCCTGGTTGAAGGCGCGGATGACATAGTCGCGATACGGCCAGGCGTGGGGCCGTTCGGTGTTCACCTCGAAACCGTGGGTGTCGGCATAGCGCACGACATCCAGCCAGTGCTGGGCCCAGCGTTCGCCGTAACGCGGTGAGTTCAGCAATTCGTCCACGACGCGCTCGTGGGCGTCGGCCCGGGGATCCTGCACAAATGCCGTTACCTGCTCCGGCGTCGGCGGCAATCCGACCAAGTCGAAACTTACCCGCCGGAGCCAGCGGACGCGGTCCGTTTCCAGCGAGGGCTTGAGCCCCGCCTGCTCCAGCCGGGCGAGGATGAACCGGTCGATGTCGTGCCGGGGCCAAGCGTGGTTCGTCGTCGCCGGCGGGATCGGCCGCGTCACCTGCCGAAACGACCAGTGTTCTGCCGCTGCGGGCCGCAATTCCGCGACAGCAGTCCCGATCGCCAGCAGCGCCAGCAGGACAAGCGGCAGGCGCAGATACTGGCGGGTGGAGAGGTTCATGGTTGGACGCTGCGGATAGAACGCACCAACCGCCCCGGCAACACAAGGCCACACACCTTCCGGGTGCCGGCGCGAGAGCAGGGTTGTATCCCGGTCAGCGACTGGCGGTTTGGTCGCGTCGGAAACCAATCCGTTCCAGGCCTTGCCGGATTTCCGGATTGGCCATGAAACGGTTCCAGACCAGGCCGGTGCGGAGGTTTTCGATCATCACAGTGATTGGGGCCTGGTTCAGGGCCATGTAGACTTCCTCGAACCAGTTTTGCGTGGCGTTGAAGCCGTCGTGGAAACCGTAGGCGCCCCAGACCTTGCCGCCGAGGTCGCGGTAGAAGTGCTTCAAGGCCGCGATTGATTCCTTGGGCGTGTAGGGCATCGCGCCGAGCGAGGCCATGACGTTGATCGTGCCGTTGTCATCGCGGGGGAGGGGACGCCCGCCGCCGGCATTGATGCCGGCGGACAACCCCCAGCAGTCCGCTCCGTAGCCGACATGGCGGCGCGGGTTGTCCACGCAGTAGGCGTGATTGATCCGGGCGATGGCGCGGTTGTTTTCGAAGTAGTTGGCGTAGGCGTCGCGGAGTCCGCGCGGGTCAAAGCCCATGAACGAGAACTGGGTGAAGAACAGTTCCGCGCCGTTGCCTTCACCGACCGCGAGCGGGATGTCGTAGTAGGAATTCCCGTTGGTGTATCGGCTGCCGTCGAGCGTGCGGCTCCAATTGCGGCGATATTGGACGGCGCGTTCCGACTGCCCGGCCCAACCCGTGTGGTAGAGGCTCGCGGGCACGGCGTGCGTGGGCGAGGCGATGGCGAGGAGATAGACGATCAGCGTTTCGTTCCAGCCGATGAGCGGGTGGCTGATGTGGAAGCCGTGATCCGGTGACCAATGCCAGTAAAGCACCTCGCTGTCGGGATCGCGCCGATACCAGTCCCACTCGGCCTCGTGCCAGAGCCGGGTGATGGTTTCGCGGATCTCGCGTTCGGGGGCAGTGTCGCGGTCGAAGTATTGCCGCGCGGCGAGCAGGCCCTGCATCAGGAAGGCCGTTTCCACGAGATCGCCGCCGTTGTCGTATTTGCCGAAGTAGGCGATGGCCTTGCCGGTGTTGCCATCGAGGAAGTGCGGCCAGACACCGTGAAAGCGGTCCGCGCGGGCGAGGAAGCGGACGACCTTGAGCAGGCGCTCCACTGCGGCGTCGCGGGTCACAAACCCGCGTTCGGCTGCCACGGTGAGCGCCATCAGGCCGAAGCCGTTGCCGCCGGTGGCGATGAGGTTGCGGTCGCCGGGCACGATTTCCGGGGCGAGCCCGGCTACCGGATGCGCCAGGTCCCAGTAGTAGCGGAAGCAGCCGGCCTGGACCATGTCGAGCAGCTCGGCGTCGGTGAACTTGCGGGTTTGTCCGGCGGCAACCGGTGAAAGGGCGGATTCCTGACCTGCGACGTTCACGGCGCTCACGCGGTAGCTGGCGGTCTGGCCCGCGCGACCGACCCAGTCCACGGCGCGGGCATAATTCGCCGGCCGCGTGGCGACGGGGGTGAAGTTGCGGCCGTTCAGCGAGCGGTGGATCCGGTAGCTCACGATGTCGGGGGCCGGCACCGCGTCCCAGGTCAGGTCGAAGTGCCGTTCCTGCGCCTGCACTTTGAACCCGGTGGGTGCCGACGGTGTGGCGGCGGTGGCGGCTTTGCTGTCGACGACCTGGAAGTCGTCGAGGAACAGCGTGTGGTCGCGTCCGTCGTCGAGACCCTGAACGAAGTTGATGGCCGTCAGCTTGGCTGGGGTGAACTTCGTGTCGTCCGTGCCGTTGAACTGCATCACGAAGTCCGCGAAGGGCAGGTGGACCTGCGTCCATTGGCCGGGGGCGAGACGGTTTGTGCCGCGCACGAGCGGGATGGTGGGCGCGCCCACGCCGGCGGAGTCCTGAAGCCAGATACGCGGCGAATTGGCCTCGGTAAGTTCCGTGTCGGCGAAGGCCCAGAACGACAGCGTGTCGCCCTGGAACTCAAACTTGCGCGCGTAACGGACCGGCACCTTCAGCGTCATCCGCCAGTCACCGCCGGGCGCGGACCTCCACTTCAGCCGAAGTCCGTTCGGCGGGCTGGCGAAGCGGTTGGCGTCCACCGGGAACTTGCCCTTGAACAGTTCCAGCCGGCTCGGCGCGACCACATGGGTGTCGCTGTAATAATAGCCGCCGTCCGCCAGGCTGTTGTCGAAGACGACGTGCTGGTCGTAGGCGGACTGAGCTGCCGTGCCAAAGGTGGCGAGCAACGCGGTGACAAACAGGGCGGGCAGGCGATTCATGGGGCGACGCCCCGGAGTGTTCGCCGGCCGACCGCGGAGTCACGCGGAAAGGTCGGGAAGGAGACTCACGCAGAGGCGCGGAGTCGCGAAGAAGTCACAAACGCAGCAGAGAGCCGCGCCCCCGGGGCATTGCGCCTTCGCGCCTTGGCGTGAGGCCAACTGTGTCAGGCAAACTCCAGCACCGCCGCACCAAACGTGAATCCGCCGCCAAAGGCGCAGAGGCCGGCCTTGCCGGTCGGGCGTTCCTGCAGGAGTTCCGCCAGCACGAGCGGGATGGTGCTGCTGCTGGTGTTGCCGGCGTGCTTCACGCGGTTCACGAGACGGCCGGGCGGCTGCTTGAGGCGCGTGGCGACGGCTTCGAGGATGCGACCGTTGGCCTGGTGCGGCACGATGTGATCGAGGTCGCCGACCTTGATTTCGCTTTCGGCGCAGGCGCGCTCCAGCAGCGACATCATCTGGCGCACGGCCATCGGGAACACCTTCAGCCCGTCCATGTTCACGTTCGGGTTTTCGCGTCGCCCGTGGTGCAGGATCGTGCCGTCCTCGCCGCGGGCGCTGAGCACTGGGCGGTGCAGCAGGGCGCGGGCGGAGCCGAACTTCGCCGACCCGGTGCCATGCACCAGTGTGGCGGTCGCGGCGTCGGCGAAGACGATGGCGGTGTCGAAGTCGTCTGGGTCGGTGAACGTGCTCATCGCCTCGGCGGTGACGACGAGGATGTTCGCGTCAGGCTTGGACTGGCAGAAGTCGAAGGCGGCCTGGAGCGCGTAAAGGTAGCCGGTGCAGGCGGCCAGGATGTCGCTCGCCGGCAGGTCCTTGTTCGGCCCGCCGAGGCTAAGCTGATGATGCAGGAGGCACGCCAGGCTGGGGCTGAGCGACAGCGGCGAACTGGTGCTGACGTAAATCGCGTCGAGGTCGGCGAGGCTCAGGCCGCTTTGCTGGAGGGCGGTCTTGGCGGCGCGGGTCGCGAGCGTGAGCACGGTTTCTCCCTCCCCCAGCAGCGGCCGGGATTCGATGCCGGTGCGTTGCGCGATGTCGGCGGCGACACGACCAGGGAAGCGCCGGACGAGCTCCTCGTTGGTAACGATGCGGCTGGCCGGAGCGGCGGTGATCGCAGATACGGCGACGGCCCGACGGAGGCTAGGCAGCCCGGCGGTTTGGGTAGCGGGGACGACCGGCGAAACCACCACGCGGGTGGGCTGGTAGCCGGGCCTTCGGAGGACCGTGGGCTTCAGCTCGGGCGGGACCCGCTTGGGCAGCGCCGCGACAGATTTGAACGTGGCGATCTTGGCCAAGGCGCTGCCGACGGGGACCTTTTCGTCGACGGGCAGCAATTCGGTGATCACGCCGCCGACCGGGGCGCGCAGTTCAAAGGTTGCCTTGTCGGCTTCGCAATCGGCAATCAGGTCACCGGCCTGGATTGTGTCGCCGCTGCGAACCTTCCATTCAATCACCGACACGTTTTGGTCCGCCGGGCTGGAGCCGACGGCTTCGAGGACCGTGAGGCCATCAGCGGTTGGCCCGTCACCCTCCCAAGTCACCTCAGCGTCGCAAAGCGAGGCGCAGGTTTCGAGGATGCGCTTCAGGCTCGGCAGAACCTCGAGCTGGTTAACGTAGTTGCAGGGAACGTAGGTGTCGGGCCGCGTCACCCGGCGGGCCTTCACGGGCGTCTCGACCCGTTCGGCGACGACCGCAAGCACCTCGGCGCCGAAGCCGCAGGTAAGGTTATCTTCATGCACGACGATCAGCCGACCCGTGCGGCCGGCACTGGCGCAGACGGCTTCCTGATCCCATGGGCTGAGCGAGCGAAGATCAATGAGGTCCACGCCGAGACCGGCGGCTTCGAGCGCGCGGACAGCCTTGAGGCAAAGCGGCGTAGTGCCGCCCCAGGTGACCAGCGTCAGGTCGTCGCCCCGCGTTACGAAGCGGGCGGAACCGGGCTGGACCACTTCCGTGATCGCGGCGGCCGGGGTGGCCACGGCGGGATCGTTGAGGCAGACCTTGGGGTAGAGGAAAACCGTCGGCCGCCCGGACGCCTGGTTGGCGAACGCTGCGTTTAGCAAGCCGGCCGCGTCGGCGGCCGAACTGGGCATCACCACGTCGATGCCCGGCACGTGGGCCAGCACGCTCTCGAAGGTCTGCGCGTGGAACGGCCCGAGACCAGGCCGATAGCCGCCGCACGGGGCAATGATGATGACCGGGCAGCGCCAGCCGCCCTCGGTCCGCCAGAAGATGGAACCCAGCTCGGCCGCGATCTGGTTGAACGCCAGCGGCACAAAGTCGGCGAACTGGATGAAGGCGACCGGGCGGCCACCGGCGAGCGCGCGGCCGATGCTGACGCCGACGATCGTGGACTCGGTAAGCGCGGAGTTTTTGACCTGCGTCGGGAAGGCCCGGGTCAAGCTACGGGTCAGGCCAAAGACGTCACCCTTGGGGTCCTCGATGTCCTCGCCGAAGAGCGTCACGCGCGGGTCGGCTCCGAGCTGTGCACGGAGCACCTCGCGCATTGCCTCCAGCATGGAGAGCGGCTTCGTCTCCGCCGAAACCGGCGTGACTAGGCTCTGGCCGAATTCGGAATTCGGAATTCGGAATTCGGAATTGGCCGGCGCCCGGGCGTCTAGGTTCGCCACCGGATTCGGCGTGGCGAGCGCGCGGTCGGCGGCGGCCCGGATTTCGGCTTCGAGTTGTGTGGCCAGCGCGTCGAGTTCGGCCTCGGCGGTGCCGGAAGCGACCAAGCGTTCCCGCAACCGGGTGATCGGGTCGGCTTCGGCGCGGACTTGTCTCAGCTCACCTTCCTCGCGGTAGATTTTCTCGTCGTCGGCGTTGGTGTGGTGCGTGAGGCGTTCGACCTGGAAGACGACCACGGTGGGCTTTCCGGTCCGGACCGACGCCACGATGGGGCCGAGCGCGGCGTCGCAGGCCAGCACGTCGCGGCCGTCGAGCCGGTGGATGGGCATCCCGTAAAACTCGACCGCCTCGCCGTCGGGCCGATGGTAAAACGTATTGCCGCCGGTGCGGGTGGAAATCCCGTAGCCGTTATCCTCGATCCAGAAAATCACTGGCAACCGCGCGCGGACCGCCTCGGCGACCGCCTCGAGAAATTCACCCTGCTGGCTGGTGCTGTCGCCCACCGCGCAGACGACCAATGGCGCGGTGCCGTTGCGGGCGTTGCGGATGCGATCGGCGATCACCTCGTGGGCGACGCCGACGGCCTGAAGGGCATTGTTACCGACCGGGCCGACGAGGCTGAGCACTTTCAGCTCGGGCGCGCTCAGGTGGGCGCTCATCTGGCGGCCGGCGGAGTGCGATCCGGCGGTGCAGATGGAGCTGTGGAAGAACTGCTCGGCGGAAATGCCGCGGGCCAGCATCAGTGCCTTGTCGCGGTAGTGCAGGTGCAGCCAGTCGTCGGGCGTCAGGTGCGAGTTCAGCGCCGCGCAGGCTTCGTGACCCGCGCCGCCGACGTGGAAGAACGCCTCGCCCCGGTTGACGAGTTCCATCTCGACCTTGTCCACGAGCCGCGACGCGAGCATCGCCCGGTAGAGGGCGAGGGCGCGCGGGCGGTCATTGCAGGCCACGGTCGCCCGGGCGTCCGTGGGGACGCGGGCAAGGCCGTGGCCGGTCACTGCGGCGGAATCCACAGCTCACAGGGTGGTGGAAAGCCTCGGTGGGCGAAAGCCAAACTTCGCCGTTCGTTTGCCCGGGGCTGGTTGGGGTATCCGCGACCGGGCGGCGAATGCCATCAACTATTCGCCGCCGGTTTATGCCGGCCTGCTGAATTCGTTGAAACCGTGCCGGGTGAAGCCCGCCTGGAGCAGCGCTTCGGCCAACGAGGCGGGCCACGGATGTTCCCACGTGTCGAGCAGTCGGTCCCGCTCGCGGGCCAGAATTTCGAGATTGGCGGTTTGGCCGGCAAGGGCTTGGTGCGTCACCGCGAAGAAGCCATCCCAGGCTTCGGCGCCGGGGAAATCTTCGCGCCGATGCCGCGCCGACGGTCGCCAAGGTGCCGTCACCCGCTCGTCCGCCACGAGGATTCGGCAGCACCGCAGTTCCCGGAGGTAATTTACCAGACCGGTGACGTTGTGCGCGCGGGCACAGGCAACGGCGTGTTCCAGCGGGTCCCCGGCGAGGAACATTGACGGGCCGCCTTCGGCCAAGTGGTGCCACCCGACAGTGAAGCCCGGTTCGGCCGCCACGGCGGCGAGAAGTTGCCCCGGGATTCCGGGCAGCCAGTGCGGCTGGTCCGCGAGGGAAAACTCCACGGAATCCTCCCACTGGTGATTGGCCCGCAGGCGCCGACCGGCGGCAACCGCGGCGGCCGGCGAGGCAAAGCAGCCAATGACCCGCCCCTCGATGGTCGGCGTTTCAGCCACGGCAGGGGCGGATTCCGGCGGGGCGAGGGCTTCTTCGACGATCACGCCGGAACCGAGTTCATGCCGAAGCTGGTCCAACCACAGCCGGGCGCGGCGAAACCAAGCGGAGACCGCTTCCTCTCCGGGTGACTGGCCGCCGAGGGTGGCGTTCACGAAAGCATCATGTTCCGACATCAGGCGTTCGCCGGCGGCCACGGTTTCCGCAGTGAGCGGCAGGGCGGACAACTCGACGGCGTAACCGAACCGGCCCCGGGCCGCGTTGTCGGCCGCCCACAGGCAGACGCCGGCCCCGCAATCGAAGAAGCAACGCAGGTGCATCGTGTGGCCGAAAGGGTAGCCGGGTCTGGCCCGAAACGCAGGCGCGGAGCGCCGGCAAAAAAGACGCCGGACGGTCGCCCGTCCGGCGTTCGGCTTCCGTTGCGCGGAGCGTTTATTGGGGAGCGGTGGTGATCAGGGCGTCCTTCTTGGCCGCCCAGAGGACCGAGTTCTTCAGCAGCTGCTGGTAGGCGGGATGGCTGTGGGCGACGCCGTCGTGGCCGAGCGTGATGCCCGCGATGCGGGTCGCCGGGTGCTTGACCACGAAGACCTGCGGGTAGGTCTTGTTCTTGGAGGTGGAGGTGGCAGTCGCCAGCACCTGGATGGGCGTGCCGGCGGTGTCGGGCTCAAAGTAATAGAGCTCGTCGCTGAGGTTGAAGCTGGGGGGCACGCCCTTCAGCAGGGGATGGGAAGCGTCGGTGACCGTGACGTCGAATTCACCGTAACGGTCGTGGCCGCGGGAACCGCCGCCGGCCAGCTCCTTGTTGAAGGCCGACCAGTCGGGCCAGTTATACCAGAGGCCGGGATGCAGCAGCACGAGGCCCTTGCCGGCCTTGGCGTGGGCGAAGATCGCCTCGCGCACGCCGGCGTCGGGAAACGCCTTGTTGGCGCTGATCAGCAGCACTTCGGCGGTCTTCACGTCGTCCACCGTGACGTCCTGCGGTTCGAGGTAGTTCGCGCTGATTTTGGCGGTGGCATTGAGCATCCGCACGTCGGCGAGGTTGAACCACCGTTCGTAGTCGTGCGACGCGCCGCCGCCGATGAGCAGCGTCTTGAGGCCGTCGCCCCACTTCAGCGCGGCGCGTTTGGCTTTGGCCGGTTCGGTCGCCGCTGGGGCCGGGGTGCCGGCTTCGGTGTCCGCGGTGATGGCGAAGAGCGTCGGCGTGACGGAGTTGTCGTAGCTCTCCAGCGTGAGTTTCTCGATGACCGCCTTGGAATTCTTCACCGCCTTGCTGAACCAGCGGATCTGGCCGCGGCCCCGGACCAGCTGGGGCAGGCTCTTTGAGCCCGGCACGTCGTGCGCGCCGTTGTAGTCGGCGATCTCGACGCCGTTGCGGAAGACCATTTCCTGCGTCTCACCGCCGGCATGATGGAGGGTGACCTTCATCACGGGGACCTCGTCGCTGACGGCGGGGTAGGCCCAGCCGCCGACGCCGCCGAGGAAGTGCAGTTGGGCGGCCGCGACGCCGACCTTGACCTCGACCCGCTTTGGCAGCGTTTTCCGGGCCCAGGAGTCCGGGGCACCACCCTTGAGCAGGACCACGTTCGCGACGGCTTTCTGCGGACTGATGACGTCGAACGGAATGTCGCCCACCTTCTTCAGGCCATAGCTGCGGAAGGTCACGGTCTCGTCCACGTTGTCGGGGCTGATGTAGAGGCCGCGGCTGCTGTTGGCCGTGAACGCGCTGGTCAGGTCAATCATGCGGAACCGGCTCTCGTCAGCGCACAGGTAGGCCAGCATGTCGCGCAGCCCCTCGGCGCCGAGCTGCTCGAAGCCCTCGGGCATCAGCGAACGGCCGGTGGAGCTACGGGACTTGATGTCGGCCGTTCGCAGCGTGAAGTCGGCGGTGGCGTTGCGCAGGACGACCTCGCTGGCGTTCTCGCGGTCGATGATGCCGTCGTAGGTCTGCTCATCCTTGGTCTCGATGAGCGTCGAGACGAAATTGGGCTCAACCAGGCGGTTCGGGTCCACGATGTGGATCAGCAGGTCCACGGGGCCGTGGGCACCCATGCCGGTGAGGCTCGGGGCAAGGTTGCGGCCCTCATTCTTGTAGACGTGGCAACCGGCGCAATTGGCCGCGTAGAGTTTCTTGCCGTTCTCCAGATTGCCGGGCTTGAGGATCTCCGCAGTGAACTTCGCGATGAGCGCGTCCTTTTCCTTGGCCTCGGGTCCCTTGAGGTCGTCGATCACTTGGTTAGCCCGCTTGGCAACGGCCTGGTCGGGATGGGTGCGCAGACGGTGCTGGCGGGCCGGCCCGAGCTTGAGGAGGTCCACCTGCTTGGCGGCGACCGCGTCGAGGAACGCGTTGGCGGTGTCGGCGCGCTTCACGAGCTGGCCGAAGGCGGGTTCGACGAGGTCGGCGGCCAACTGGCCGAAGACCGGCACCAGCGCCCCTGCCGCGTCCGGCGCGTTGCCGAGGGCGTCCACGATGCGCTTCTGCAAACCGATGCTGGCATCGCCGCCGAGGAGCTTGGCGACGGCGGGAACGATGCTGCCATCGAGCTTGCGGACGCCGACGAGGTTGGCCGCGACCTGGCCGCGGGCGTCGTCATTGAGCGACTTGTCGGCGAGCGCTGCGATGGCCTTGGCGACGGCGGGCTTCACGTCGTTGGCCAGCTTGCCGTCCTGGTCCCAGCGGGCGACGAGTGGCAGGACCGAGCCGGCGGTGCGTTCGGAACCGAGCAGCTTCTTTAGCGACGCGGCGAGGGCATCGCTCCAGGCGGGGGCGGCGTTGCCCTTCAGGTTCGCGGTGAAGGCGTCGAGCGTGGCCTGCTTCAGGCCGTCGGCGGAAGCCGAGGCGCCGGCGAGCAACGCGACCAGCTTGGCCCCGGTGGTGGCGTCAGGGCTGTTGGCCGCGAGGCGGGCAAGGTGCGGGACGAAGCTGGCCAGGAAGGCGGGGTCCTTCGCCCCGAAGGCGGCTTCGAGATAGAGCAGGGGATCCTTGGCGGCGGCCCCGACGGCGGCCGATTCCACCCAACGATCCTTGAGGTTGGGCCAGACGGCGACCACGGCATCGGCGGTCTCGCGGGTCGCCGGGAAGGAACCGAGGGCCATCAGCGCGTTGATCTGGGCGCGGCCGTCCTGGTCCTTGAGCAGGGCCTGGATCGCGGTGCGGGACGGGTTGCTGATCTCGGTGCGTTCGCCGGCAATCTTCGCGGCCGATTTGCGAACGGCGCCTTCCTTGTCCAGCAACGCGGCGAGCAGCACGGTGTCGTCAAGTTTGCCGAGGTTGTTCAGGGCATACACGGCCTGGAGGCGGCCATACTTGCTGGCGCTCCCCTTGGCGGTCTGCACCAGCGGCGCGACGGCCTGGGGAGCCTGCGTTTCGTTCAGCAGGCGGTTGGCCGTGGAGCGGACCCAGCCGTTGGGATGTTCGAGCTGCTTCACCAAGCCGGCGGGATCCTTGGCGTCGAGCTTCGCGATGGGCAGTGCCTTGGCTTCCTTGTGCTGGATGCGGTAGACGCGGGTGAAGTGGTGGTCGCGGTCAGGCCGAGTGGCGGCATTGCGGGCGCCGTGGGCGGGTCCGCGGGTGTCGTTGTGGACGGCGATCTGGTTGTAGAAGTCCACGAGGTAGATCGCGCCGTCGGGGCCGACGCGCGCCGTGATCGGGCGGAACCAGTAGTCGGTGCTCGCGATGAACTCCGTCTGCTTGCGGCCGTCTTCCTTGCGGCCCTGGTAGGTAGCGCCCTTGGGGTCGAGGAACTCATGATGGTAGAGCTGCCGGGTGGTCTCGCTCATGAAGAACGAATAGCGGTCATCCGGCGCCCACTTGGCCGGCCAAGCGCCGCCGTCGTAGATCGTCGCCCCGGCGGCGGCGGTCCAGGCGCCAACCCAGTCAATCTGCACGTAGGGCTGCCGCTTCTCGTCAAAGGCCGGGTAAATCTTGTTCTCCTCGATGACGTTGAGGAACGCCTTCATGCCGCCGACCTGGCCGCGGGCGAGGATCTTCTCGGGAATGACCACGTGGCAGATCGGCTCGCCGCAGGTGGCGGTCGTGAAGACGATCTCGCCGTCGGGCGCGACTTCGCAGCCCCAGGTGTTGCAGCCGCCGGCGGCGATCTGTTCGAGCATCGAGCCGTCGGGCCGGAACCGGAACACACCGGCCGCTATGTCGCCGAACTTCTTCGAGCCGTCACCGGAGGTCACGCGGCCGCGGGTGTAGCCGACCGTGCCGTAAACCCAGCCGTCGAAGCCCCACTTGAAGTTGTTGATGACCGCGTGGGTGTCGAACGTGCCCCAGCCGGTGTAGAGCGTCTCGACCTTGTCGGCCTTGCCGTCGCCGTTCGTGTCACGGATGAAGAGGATGTCGGGTGCCTGAGAAACGATGACGCCGTCCTTCCAGAACACCGATGACGTGGGCAGCTCCAGGCCGTCGGCGAAGACCGTCTTCTTGTCCATGACGCCGTCGCCGTTGGTGTCCTCGAGGATCGAGATGCGGTCCTGGGGCTTGCGGGGTTGCTTGCCGCCGACCGGGAAGTGCGCGGGATCATTGGCGCGGTTCCAGTAGGCCTTGAAGTCGTTCTTGTTCACGTCGAGGCCGCCGGGATATTCGGGCGTCTCGACCACCCAGAGGCGGCCCTGCACATCCCAGTCCAGGGACATGATCTTCTCGGACACGTTTTCGTCGGCCGTCAGCGTGACGTTGAACTCGGGATGCGTGTTGAAGGTCTTGATCGCATCGGCCGCCTTGCGCGGGCCGCCGGCGGGATACTTCAGCGAGGCGAGTTCCTCGGCCTTGGAGAATTCGTCCAAGTTGGCGCGCTTGCCGGCCCAGGCCAGGCCGCGCAGCAACAGCGTGCGGTAGTGCGGTGTGTTGAACACGTCGAACTCGTGGCCGGGCAGGCTCACGAACACCCGGTAGGGTGCGGCGCCGCCGGCCAGGGTCTTCTCGTAGGTCCAGACCTGCGGCCAGATGCTGAAGACGTCCACGAAGCTCTGCGCGAGCACGTTCACGTCCGTGGCCATGTCCATCTGGTTGTAGACCTCGTCCTTCCAGTCGAAGTTCGACATGCCCTTCGTGATCGGGTCCTCCGGATTCACGAAATAGATGCCCACTTCACCCTCGCGCCACTGGGTCTTTTTCTCGCCATCCCAGCGCCAGGCGCCCCCGATGATGCGTTTGCACCACTCGTGCTGGTCGGCGCTCACCACGCCGTCGTGGATCACCACCACGCCGCCGCCGCGTTGAAGGAACTTCTCGAAGCGGGTGCGCTCGTCGCCGACGATCTTCATGCCGTCCGCGGCGTAGATGATCACGACGTCGGTGGCGTCGAGCTGGGCGGCGGTGGGGAACTCCATCGCGCCGCTGGTGGTGACGCCGCGTTCGCCGAGCAGCTTGGTCCATTCGCCGAGGAAACGGGGATGGTCATGCTGGTTGGGACCGTGGGTCTTGATGCCCCCGCGGATGAAGACGCGGAGGGGTTCGGCGCGCAGGGTGAAGGCGGCCAGCAAGGCGGCCAGCCACACCAGGGCAAGGCGGTTTCGGATGCTCATAACTTTGGCAGTGCGGACGACTCTAGGCAGCCGCCCACCAGCGTCCATGAGTTTGCACGCCGGCCGGCTGAGGTTTTGCCGGCCGGACGGGACAGACCGGGACACGGGGAAGGGCGGACCGCCGGGAATGACGAAGCCATCGTGCCGTGGATTCGGCCTGGAACCATGCCCGCGAGGCACGGCGCCATGCGGGGGATGCAACGGGGGCCAAGCTAGCTGGCGTGGGCACAAATGCTGCGCTCCGAACCAAGGTGTGGATGCCGTGATGTCTTGGCCGCTTCAGCGCTCGATCTGAACTGCCCGAAAGAACTGAGCAGTGGAGGATAGCGAAACGACTGCTCGAATCGCAACTTCGCTGGTCGTGCCGACAACTTCATCCAGCTGCCGCCATGTGCGGCAATCGGATGATGCCTCGACCCGGTATCGGGTGCCTGCAAATCCACGAAGGACAAGACCGGAAGTGTTGCCAGTCACGGCGTCGGTGAATTCAAGATAAGGACGCCGTGCAGATGGGCGGACGGAAATGGTGTAGTATCCATAACCAGCGCCTGTTCCAGCACAGCCAGTTCCGAAAACCGGCCAGGCAACTGAATCTCTCCCGTAGGTGTTGGGCCTGGGGGTATAGACTGCGTCAGGCAGGATGCCCGATATGCTTCCCATCGTTAAGTTAACCACGTTCGTAGAACTTCCGGCCGCGTTGTAGTATTCGTAGAAGAAACCACCCAGTTTGGCGGCCGGTTGGCCCAGATACAGAAACGCGCCCATCGGATTGCCGAAGTTCTCGATCTTCAGAGGAACGCTCTCGTTTTCTGCGATTGCAATCTCCAGATATGGCCCGCCGGGCCAGCCATTACACGAACGATCCTCGAGCGTGATCCCCGCGAACCCTTGCATGTATCGGGATTCCGCCGATTGGTCATTGGCGGGGTAACTGAATCCAAACGGCGACGATGCCCCGAGGTAGTTGTCGGGCGAAAAACGATCACCAATCGGTGCGGCTAACGATTCCTCGAAGGATTCAAAATACGAAGCGTTCCAAACCCTAACTTGGAGAAAAACGTCGTCGCCTGCCGACACCCCCGGAATGGTTACCGACCGGCCGACCCATGCGCCGAAATATGACGCCCCTGCAAAAGGGGCAGGATCGCCCAAGGGCCTGAAATCGTCATCGCCGCTTGCCTTCGGCTTCCAATAAAGCTGGGCGCGGTGTTCTCCCCGGTGATCAACGAATGGGGCCCCCGAGGGAAACCTGACTTCCTTCGAAGGGGCCACACAGCAGCCCACGGCGAATACGTCGTTCGCAAAGCGGACTTCCACGTCCGCCACCAAACGGAAACTGGCGAAGCAGAAGACGACCGGGAAAAACAAGGAACGGATTTTCATTCTGCTGGGAAACCTGCAGCAAACTTTCGCGGTAGCATGGCGATTGCAATCTGGAACTGGATTCAATGGTGAGGCGATGCATCCTCGCTTCATGCAGCCGCTTCCGCCGACCCGCAGTTGTTTTGTCTGTGGCCTGGAGAATCCCATCGGGCTCCGGCTGCCCATCGGGGCCGTGCCTGGGGCGGTGGAGACGCGGTTCCGGTTCCGGGCCGACTGCTGCGGGTTCACCGGGGTGGTGCATGGCGGCATCGTGGGCACGGTGCTGGACGAGATCATGGTCTGGGCCGCGAGCGCGGAGACGAAGCAGTTCGCCTATTGCGCGGAGCTGACGGTGCGTTACCTGCGGCCCACCCGGCCGGGCGTGGATATGGTGGCGCGCGGCGAGTTGGTCGAGAACAAGCGGGGCCGGCTGTTCCTCACCCGCGGGGAATTGCGCGACGCCGGAGGCAATCTGCTCGCCGAGGCCACGGGCAAATACCTGCCGATCCCCGCCGAGATGCGTGCCAGCGTGCTGGCCGACTTCGTGGAACCGCCGCCGGGATTTTGAGAGTGCTGCCGGCGTCCCGCCGGGAGTCCCGGGCGGCTCGCACGATGGCTGGTGGGAGTCATCGGCAACCGTCACCGACTCCCGCCGCAGGCTTCGGCCGGCGGCCGATGGCTAACCCACAACGACTTGGTCGACCGCGTTGTGGCCGCCCTGGGGCCAGGGCGGCGCCGGGTTCGGTTGTGCCCGAACGGACATTCCTCGGGCGAAACGATGCCACCCTTGGGTTCTGCCGGCGGGACGCCGGCAGCACTTTGTCGGCGACTTCGCAGAACCGCCGCCGGCAGTGGCCTGATTCCAATTTGGAATGCAGGAAAACAGGAAGGAATTCGGCCATTCCGGCTTTCCTGCCTTCCAGATTGAGACGCCGCCGGCCCGCCAACCCTCTTGCCGGGGCGACGCCGTTCCCTAATGTCCGCCCGCTTCAAGATGACGCTCGAATTCACCAAGATGTCCGGGGCCGGCAACGATTTCATCCTGCTGGACAACCGCGCCGGAAACATTGCCCTGACCCGCGAACAGGTCGTCCGCCTGTGCCACCGGCAGTTCGGCATCGGCGCCGACGGCGTGATGCTGCTGGTGCCCGCCCGCACCGGCCAAGCCGACTGGGCCTGGCAGTTCTACAATTCCGATGGTTCCGACGCCGAGATGTGCGGCAACGGGGCGCGCTGCTTCGCCCGTTACCTCCAGCGCACGACGGGCTGGAGCCAGCCGTCGGTGGCGTTCGAGACGGTGGCCGGGGTGATCCGCGCCGACTTCGACGGGGAGCGGGTGACGGTGAACCTCACGTCGCCGCATTCGTTGCAGCTGCGCGAAGGGGTGAAGACGTCGCAGGGCGAACTGGAGGTCAGTTCGCTGAACACCGGCGTGCCGCACGCGGTGGTGTTCGTGCCCGACGCGGACCGGGCGATGGTTCAGCAACTAGGCGCCGAGCTGCGCTGGCACGAGCACTTCAAACCGCGCGGGACGAACGTGAACTTCGCGCAGGTGAAGGGGCCGAACTTCATCCGCGTGCGCACCTACGAACGGGGCGTGGAAGGCGAGACGCTGGCCTGCGGCACCGGCGTGTCGGCGAGCGCGATGATCGCGGCGGCGCTGCACGGTTTCACCTCGCCCGTGCGGGTGCAGGTGCAGGGCGGCGACGAGTTGGAGGTAGCCTTCAGCCAGCGCGACGGTCAATTTGGCGACGTGCGGCTAAAAGGGCCGGCGACGTTCGTGTTTGAGGGGCGGATTAGCCTTTAGGGCGCGTTCCGCCGGCGGGAGCGCGGAGGCGCCGTTGCGGCCGGTGAGTCCTCGCGGACGAAGGCTATCCGCGCTCGGTCCTTACTTCGGGAGCGGCACTTGGCCGGGGCGGGTGAGGTAGTAAAGCAGGTCGCGCATCTCCGTCTCCGGCAACTGCGCGAGCATGCCTTCGGGCATCATGGACTGTTCGCTTTCCTCGACCTTGTCCACCTCCGCCTTGGGGATGGTCACCAGTTCCGTGGCGGTCTGCACCACGTAGGCGGTGGCGTCCTGCGATTTCACGACGCCCATCACCACGCGACCGTCCTTGGTCTCGATGGTGGAGGCGCGGTATTCGTTGGGGATGACCGCGTTGGGGAAGAGGATGTTCTGGAGCAGGTAGTCGAGGTCGCCGCGGTTCGCGCCCGTAATGTCGGGGCCAACGTTCCCGCCGGTGTCGAACAGGCGGTGGCATTGGGCGCAGACCTTGTTGAACACCACGCGGCCGCGCGGCGCATCGCCCGGGGTGGAACCGCCCGCCCAGTAGGCCTTCTTCACCTTCGCGATGTCCGCCTCCATGTCGGGGCTGGTTTCTTTCATGACGCCCCACAGCTTGGTCAGGTCGGCGCGCAGGCCTTCGTCCTTGAGCCCGCGCAATTGGCGGACAAGGTCGGCGGTCAGGTCGGCCTTGGGCACTTGGTTGGCCGCGATCGCGGCGAGCAGCGGCTTGGCGAAGGCGACCCGGGCGGCGAGGGCGTTCAGGGCGTCGCGGCGTTCGGCGGGCGCCAGTTGCGCGTAGACGGCGAGGATGGCGCCCGGCGTGCCGGGGTCGTCGAAGGCGGCGAGCCCGCGGATCGCCTGGGCCTGGACCGCGGGATCGGCCGCCAGCTTTTGCAGGAGCTTGGGGAGGTCCGGATCGCGGATGGCTAGGAGGGAATCCAGCGCCGTGCGGCGGGCGCCGGCTTCGGCCTTGGCATCGGCCGCCGTGGCGCGCAGGGCGGTGCGGGCGCGCGGGCTGCCGAACGTCAGGGACAGAGTTTGCGTGAGCGTGCGGACATCGGCGTTGGCGCTGTCCGCCAGCTTGGCTTCCACCGCTTCCCACCCGGCGGGCATCGGCGCGGTGCGCCGCCCCTTCAGCGCGTCGCTAAGCCCGCGCAACACGTCGAGCTGGAACTGGGCGTCGGACGATTCCGCGAGCAGTTGGGTGAGCTTGGGCAGGGCATCCGCCGCGCCGACGGGACCGGCCAGGGCGAATCCGACGGCAAGCAACGAGGCGAAACGGGCGAAGGCAATCATGTGGCGTGGCCAAAAGGTTGCCGGAATCGGCGGTGGCGTCCATCCCCTTGGCGGGGTGAACGGCGCGCCCCGTTTCCGAACTTCCGGCGCGAGGGAATCTGCGGCAGCCTCCGCGCATGAAGCTCTCGGAACTGCACCTCGGCATGGACGTCATGCACCCGCAATACGGCCGCGGCACGGTCAAGGCGATCAACGAATACGCGGCGGAGATCCTCTTCACCGACGGGCGCAAGCCGGTGGATCCGGACGCGAGCTCCGTGGTGCCCGCAGAGGCGCCGGCGACGGTGGGGGAGACGGCGAAGGCATTGCCCGACGTGATCCGCGAGACTGTCGCCGCGCTGGTGGCAGAACTGGGGTTGGAGACGGCCGACTCGACCGTGAACGAACTCGGCAAACGCTGGGTGGGTGGCACGATGGTGCTTCAGCCCGCCGACCGGTCGCTTCAGCCCAAGGAAGTGGAGCTGGAAGTGTTTTTCCACAAGCTGGTGATGATGCGGAACCAGATCCGCGTGCTGGAGCAGAAGATCAATGCCAGCGAGACGCTGACGAGCGCGGAGAAGTTCGACTGGCAGCAGTATATCACCCGCTGCTGCGGCTCGATGACGACCTTCAACCTGCTGTTCAAAGACAAGGGCGGGCAATTCGGGGAGTGAAGGCTGCCGGTCCACGGATTGAACCGCGGAAGCAACTGGGCACTTATCCGCCAAATCGGCGAACCTGCAGATGCCGTCTCCGCCTACTTCTTAACGAGGTCTTTCCGCGGGAATAACGGGATCGGCGCGCCGACTTTGTGGCCGGGCTGAAGGCCGCCCCACGCGGCGAGTTTCCAATCGCCCGGTGAGCCGGGAAGGTTGAGCTGGGCAAAAATCTTCTCGGACGTGCCGGGAATGAAAGGCCAGAGCAGCACGGCGAGCACACGGCAGCTCTCGACCAGGTTGTAGAGCACTTCGTCGAGCCGGGCCGCTTGGGTTGGGTCCTTGGCGAGGCTGAACGGCTTGGTCTGCTCCACGTAGAGGTTGGCGCGGTTTACCAAGGTCCAGATGGCGACCAAGGCGCCTTGGAGGTCGCTGGCTGCGAGCTTGTCGGCGGCTTCCTTCGTGGCGGCTTCAGCATCTGGGGCGAGTTCCCGCGACGCCGGCGGCACTACGCCGTCGCGATACTTGTTCAGCATGTTCACCGAACGGTTCAGCAGGTTGCCCAGGCCGTTGGCGAGTTCTGCGTTGTAGCGGGATTTGAAGCTGTCGTCGGTCCAGTTGCCGTCGGGACCGATGGCGAGTTCGCGGACGACGTAGTAACGGAAGGCGTCCAAGCCCCATTCGTCGATTACGGCAATCGGGTCCACGACGTTGCCGGTGCTCTTGCTGAGTTTCTGCCCGTCCTTCTGCCACCAACCGTGCGCCAGGATGGTCTTCGGTAGGGGCGCCCCCAGCGCCTTAAGCATGATGGGCCAGTAAACCGCGTGGAACTTCACGATGTCTTTGCCGATCAGGTGGATGTCGGCCGGCCAGAGGTCGGGCGCCGGAGCGTTGGCGGCGGGTTGCACGCCCAGGGCGGCACACGCGACGGGGTCGCCCAGGGCGGCGGGGACGGAGAAGTAGTTCGTCAGGGCATCGAACCAGACGTAGTTCACGTATTCCGGGTCGAAGGGCAGGGGAATTCCCCAGCTCAGGCGCGACTTGGGCCGGCTGATGCAGAGGTCCTCCAGCTTCTGGCTGCGGAGGAAGCCGAGGATTTCGTTCCGCCGCGACTCGGGTTGGACGAACCCGGGATTGGCTTCGAGGTGGGCGATCAGCCAGTCCTGATGCTGCCCCATGCGGAAATACCAGTTCGACTCCTGAAGCTGGGTGACTTGGCCCCATTTGGCGTCCCACGTGCCGTCGGGATTGCGGTCTTTCTCCGTGAGGAAGGTTTCCTCCTTCACCGAATACCAACCGTCGTAGGTCTCCTTGTAGAAGTGCCCGGCGGCATGAAGCTTGTTCAGGAAGGCTTCCACGACCTGCTTGTGGCGGGCCTGGGTGGTGCGGACGAAATCGTCGTTGCTGAGGCCGAGACGGGTCGCCAGCTCCTGCCACTGGACGGCCAAACCATCGCAGTAAACCTGCGGGTCCTTGCCTTCGGCTTGGGCCGCCTGCTGGACCTTCTGGCCGTGCTCGTCGAGGCCGGTTAGGAAAAACACCTCCTGCCCGAAGCTGCGCCGGGCGCGCGCAATGACGTCGGCGACGACCTTTTCGTAGGCGTGACCGAGGTGTGGCGCGCCGTTCACGTAGTCGATCGCGGTCGTGATGTAGAACCGTTTGCCCATGGGCCGTGCAGCTTGGACGAACCACCGGACAAAGTCCAACGGCGGAAGGAATGGCCAAACGTCCAATGCCCAATGGCCAAACTGCATCCCGGCCTAAGCGTCGGCCTGCGGCTTGGAGCATTGGTCTTTGTGGATTGGTCATTTCTGCCGACGGACTACTTGTCTTGCCGGCGGCCTTCCGTTACCAGTCCGGCCGCAAATGAAGAGTCTTCTCACTTGGGTGTTTTTCGTGGGCTGCACGGTCGTGATGGCCGCCGGCATCGCCTTGGCCGTGAACGGCAAGGGCATGGGCTTGATGCTGGGAAGCTTCCTCGTCTACCTCGCCATGTTCATCAAGCTGGGTTGCCTGCCGTCCTCGAACTGATTGGCCGCCAATCCCGCTCGCCGTTCAGGGAAGGCCCAAGTTAAGGGTTTTTCCGGCCGGCCCAGTTTGCTTCGCCTACTTTCGCCCGCCAACCGATGAGCAAAAAGACCACGCCGGAAACGCCCATTCCCCGGAAACTGCGGCTCGGCCTGCCCAAGGGCTCGCTGCAGGACGCCACCATCGAGAAGATGGGCAAGGCCGGCTGGAACATCTCGGTGTCCAGCCGCAGTTACGAACCTTACGTGGACGACGTGGAACTGACGATCCGGCTGATCCGGGCGCAGGAAATCAGCCGCTACGTGGAGTTGGGCTACCTGGACGCCGGCATCACCGGCTTCGACTGGATCCAAGAAAACCACAGCAAGGTCCACGAGGTTGGCGAATTCATCTTCAGCAAGTCCACCCGCCAGGCAACCCGGTGGGTCTTGGCGGTGCCCGAGGAGTCCGAAATCAAGACGGTGAAGGACCTCGAGGGCAAACGGATCGCCACCGAAGTCGTGGGCATGACCAAACGCTGGCTGAAGAAGCACGGCGTGAAGGCGGACGTGGAGTTTTCGTGGGGCGCGACCGAGGTGAAGGCCCGCGAGTTGGTGGATGCCATCGTGGACGTCACGGAGACCGGTTCCTCGCTCCGGGCCAACAAGCTCCGGATCGTGGACACCCTGCTGACCTCGACGCCGCGGCTCATCTCCAACCACGACGCGTGGAAGGATTCCTGGAAGCGCCACAAGATCGAAACTCTGGCACTGCTGCTCCGGGGAGCGATCGAGGCCGAGGTCAAGGTCGGGATCAAGATGAACGTCCGGCAAGATAACTTGCCAAAGCTATTGCAATCCCTCCCCGCCTTGCGTAATCCAACCGTCTCCAGTCTGTCGTTGGCCGGCTGGGTGGCGGTGGAAACCATCGCGGACGAGTCCGTCGTCCGGGAATTGATACCGCAGCTCAAGGCCGCTGGGGCCGAGGGCATCATCGAGTATCCGCTGAACAAGGTGGTTTACTAGGCCGGCTGGAAGACAAAATTATCAAGCTATGGGTTCACTAAAGAAACGTCGTAAGGCGAAGATCAACAAACATAAGCGCCGCAAGAAGCTGCGCCTCAATCGCCACAAGAAGCGCACCTGGCAGAAGTAACGGACGGCGCGCGCCGTTTCCGCTTCGCGACATCATGCACTTTCAGCGCGGCCCCGCCTGCCCGGGGTCGCGTTTTTCTTTGCCCATATGCCCAGATTTCCCGCGCTGATTCCGGTGCCCGCGGCGTGCGTGCTGCTGGCCTGCCTGTTGGCCGGTTCCGGTTGCCGCACGGCCCGCGCGCCCCAATCGGCGAGTTCGGCGACGGATGCCATTCCGCGGCTGAACGATGCGGAACTGGAGGATCGGGCGCAGGCCTTGGCGGCCTTTTCGGCCGGGGTGGTGGAGCAGGCCCGCGACGACAACGCCGCGGCTCTGGCCCACTTTGTCCGTTCGCTGGAGAAAGATCCGGGCAACGAGGCGTTGGCCCTCGAAGTCTCGCGGCGGTTCATGGCGCGCGAGCAGCCGCAGAAGGCGTTCGAGATCCTGGAACGCAGCGTGAAGCTCCCCGGGGCGTCGGTCCAACTCCGGGTCATGTTCGGCTTGGCCTGCGTGCAGGTCGGACGGCTGGAGACCGCGGTCAGCACCTACCGCGAGTTGATCCGGGATGATCCCGCGCAGTTCGGGCATTCCGCGATGCTCGCGCAGATACTGCTCCAGCAGAAGCAACCCCGCGAAGCCCTGCGGGTCGTGGAAACCGCCGCCCGGCAGAAAGACATCGCCCCGGTTGCCCGGTTGGACTTGGCCGCCCTCTACGGTCGGATTGCCCAGGCGGACCCCAGCCTCAAGGAATCGGCGACCGCCAGCGCGCGCGATACCCTCGCCGAGGTGGCGGCCGCCAATCCGACGGATGGCGCGGTGCTACGGCGCCTCGCCGACGGCTACCTGTCCTTGGGCGACCGTGAACGGGCGGAGGCGGTCCTGCGCGGCCTGGTGGAGTCGGGCGCCACCGATCCGCAGGTGACCGCGCGGCTTGCGGAGCTTTACCTGCGTTCCGGCCGGTTGGAGGAAGCTCGGCGGCAATTCCAGGAGATGGCGCGGTCCAATCCGGTGAATCCGGCGCCGCACTATTTCCTTGGAATCATCGCCCTCGAACAGCGGGATTTCCCGCGGGCCGCCAGCGCCCTGGAACGGTCCCTTCTGCTTAATCCGGACTTCGAGGCCGCCTACGCGGACTTGGCGACGGCCTTGATGAGCGACGGCAAACACCGGGAAGCGCTGGCCTCACTCGACAAGGCGCGCGGTCGGTTTGGACCGGATTTCCGCGGTGAATTCCTGGCGGCGTTGTGCCACGCCAACCTCAAGGAGTTCGACCTCTCGCGGGAACGCTTCACCGCCGCGGAAAAGGTTGCGCGGGAGAAGGCCCCTCAATTGCTGGACCATAGCTTCTACCTGCAACTCGGTTCCATGCTCGAACGGGCCGGCCATTTCGACGACGCGGTGTTGGCTTTGGAACAGTCGCTCATGCTCGAGCCGGACTTCGACGAAGCGCTCAATCACCTGGGCTACATGTGGGCGGAGCGGGGCATCAATTTGCAGATCGCCCGCGACATGATCGAGCGGGCCGTGAGGGCGGAGCCGGAAAATCCGGCCTACCTCGACAGTCTGGGTTGGGTTCTGTTCCAGTTGAAGAAGCCCGCCGAGGCCCTGCCACCGTTGCAGAAGGCGGTCGAACTCCTGAAGGAACCCGACGCCACCGTTTTCGATCACCTCG
This sequence comes from uncultured Verrucomicrobiota bacterium, assembly GCA_964602595.1. Taxonomy (GTDB): domain Bacteria; phylum Verrucomicrobiota; class Verrucomicrobiia; order Limisphaerales; family UBA9464; genus CAIWAH01. The sequence continues at coordinate 33,467 of CAZRRO010000007.1, forward strand.
GCGACGTGCTCAAGGCTCTGGGGCGGCTGCCGGAAGCTCGGGAAGCTTGGAAGAAATCGTTGGCGGTGGAACCCAGCGAAGCCGTGAAACGGAAACTGGAGGGCGTCCCGTGAATGCCGGGCACCGGTTTCAGCGGCACTACACACTGGCCGAGGCGAAGGCGCTTTTGCCTCGGGTCCAGAATTGGCTGGGCGAAATCCGGCATTTGCAGCAGGTCGTTGAACGCGGCTCCGAGCGGAACGCCGGCCTCTTCGCCGAGGGCCGCGACCTCGGGGGCGAGCGGATCAACGGCCAGTTGCGGGACCTGGCACGGATGCGCGAACTGCTGGGTGAGTTCGAGTCGCTGGAAATCCAGATCAAGGACCTTGCCCGCGGCCTGCTCGATTTCCCCGCCCTCCGGGGCGACCGCGAAATCTTCCTCTGCTGGCAGGAAGGCGAGACCGACATCACCTACTGGCACGAACTGGAAACCGGCTTTGCCGGCCGACAGCTCGTGTAATTCTCAGGCCAGCGAGCGAAGAATTTGATCCGCCGCCTCGGCCGGATTGGCGGCCGCGTAGATGGGACGCCCGATCACCAACCAACTGGCCCCCGCTGCCATGGCTTCCCGGGGGGCGAGGGTGCGTTTCTGGTCGTCCGCCTTCTCGGTGCCGGTGCGGATGCCGGGGGTCACCAGTTGCATCGCCGGCGGCAGGAACTTCCGGAGGGCGATGAGCTCCAAGGGGGAACAGACCAGTCCGCGCAAGCCGCTGGCCGCGGCAAGTCGGGCGAGCCGTTCTACTTGGGCGGCGACGTCGGTCTCGCCGCCGAGTTCGGCCAGGGCCGCGGAATCCATGCTGGTGAGCACGGTCACGCCGAGGACGAGGGGGGCGGGTCGGCCCAGTTCCCGGGCGGTGTCCTGGGCGGCCTTTTCGGCGGCCCGCATCATCTCGCTCCCGCCGCTGGTGTGAATGGTCAGCATCTGCACGTCGAGCCGGGTGGCGGCGGCGACGGCCTTGGCGACGGTGTTTGGGATGTCGTGAAACTTGAGGTCGAGGAAAACGCTGGCACCGGTCGCCCGCAATTGACGGACGAATTCCGGGCCGGCGGTCACAAACAGTTCCTTGCCCACCTTGAAGGCGCCGACAAAGGGGGTGACCTCCCGGGCGAGTGTCAGGGCCTTGTCCGCGGAGGCAACGTCCAGCGCGACGATGATCGGATTCTGCACGGGCAGATTCTCGGGCAGGGAATCGGCGGGGAAAAGGAAGTAATCCGTCGCCAACCCCAACTGTGGGCACGGTGCCCGGCGCCGATCGCCGTCAACGCCGCCACCAGCCGCGCACGCCGGATTTCTCGACGACCGGGGCAGGGGCTTGCTGTCCGGCCAGTTGGCTGATGAGCAACTGGCTGCGGGCGGCTTCGAGCGCCATGCGGAATTCCTCGTAGCTCTGGAATCGGTCCGCCGGATTCTTGGCCATGGCGCGCGACAGGGCCTCGCTCGTGGGCACCGTGATGTCGTTGGCAACCTCGTGGGCCGGCGTCAGGGGCGTGTGGACTTGGGCGGCCACCACTTCCTCGACGGTGGGTGCCTCGAACGGAACGTGGCCGACCAAGGCGTGGTAAAGGGTGCCGGCCAGCGAATACATGTCGCTCAGGAAACTCTCGCCGGTCTGCTGGACGCGTTCGGGCGCGATGTAATACGGGGTGCCGAAAACGGGCGCGTAGGCGTCGGTTTCGGCGTCAGTTTTCCGGGACAGGCCGAAGTCGACCAGCTTGGGTTCGCCGTCCCCGTTGAACAGGATGTTGCCGGGCTTGATGTCGAGGTGCAGCAGGCCGTGCTTCAGCGCGGTGGACAGGGCGCCCGTCAGCTTGATGCCGGTGTCGAGCACGTCGAGTTCGGCGACGCGCTTCCGTTCCTCGATCCGGCTGTCGAGGCAGCCGGCGTCGGCGATTTCCATGACCAGATACTTGTGCGAACCCTCCTGGTCGAAGGTGTGGATATGGATGATGTTCGTGTGGTTGAGCTGGGCGCAGGCGCGGGCCTCGGCCGCGAAGGCATTCACCGCGTTTTCGTCGGTGGCGAACTCCTCCTTCATCAGCTTCACCGCCACTTCGCGGCCGAGCGTCGTGTCCCAGGCGCGATAGACGGTGCCCATCCCGCCCGAGGCAATCTTGCTGCGCAGCTCGAACTGGCGCAGTTGCATCGGCATCATCAGCCCCTTGCCGCACTTCGAGCACGGCGCCTCTTCCAGCGGCGCGAGCGCGCCCGAGATGAAGGCCCTGGCCGAGCAGTGCGGACAGGTGACCATCTTCAGTGATTTGCTGGCGGGCTGCATGTTGGTGGCGGCGGAATGTAGCGGCGAAGGTGGTCCCGACAAGCGTCGTGTGGGAAACCGCCCGGTTTCGGGGACCGGACGTTCCACTGCGGGCCAACTTGATTCGGCGCCCCGCTGTCCCGCACGCTCCGCCCATGCGAATCTTGACGGGCATCCAGCCGAGCGGCGCGCTGCATTTGGGCAATTACTTCGGCGCGATGTTGCCGGCCATCCAGCTTCAGGACGAGGGCGAGGCCTACTACTTCATCGCCAACTACCACTCGATGACTTCGCTCGCCGACGCGAAGCTGCGCCGGCAGTTCACGCTCGACGTGGCGTTGGACTTCCTCGCCTGCGGTCTTGACCCGAAACGCTGCGTCTTCTGGAAACAATCCGACACTCCCGAGCACACCGAATTGGCCTGGCTCCTGTCCACGGTGACGCCGATGGGGCTGCTCGAACGCTGCCATAGCTTCAAGGACAAGGCGGCCCGCCTCGGTGACGAGATCGGCGCTGTGAACCACGGCCTGTTCGCCTATCCCGTGCTGATGGCTGCGGACATCCTGCTCTACGACTCGAACGTCGTGCCGGTGGGCAAGGACCAGAAACAGCACCTCGAAGTCACCCGCGACATCGCGATCAAGTTCAACCACGCCTACGGCGACACCTTCGTCGTGCCCGAGCCGCGCATCCGCGAGGAAGTCGCCGTCGTGCCCGGCCTCGACGGCCAGAAGATGAGCAAGAGCTACGGCAACACGATCGAGATCTTTGGCGAGGAGAAGGCGACCAAGAAGAAGGTCATGGGCATCGTGATGGATTCGCGCACGCCGGAGGAACCCAAGCTCGACGCGGAGAAGAACCTGGTGATCCAGTTGTTCAAGCTGCTCGACCCGGCCGAAGGCGCGAACCAGGAAGCCCTGTTGCGTGCCGGCGGTTACGGTTACGGCAGCCTAAAGAAGGCGTTCTTCGAGCGCTACTGGAGCTACTTTGCCCCGGCGCGCGCCCGGCGGGCCGAACTGGCGTCCAACTTGGACTATGTGAACCAAGTCCTGAACGAAGGCGCTGAGAAGGCGCGGGCCGTCGCCCAGCGGACGTTGAAGCGGGCCAAGCTTGCATGCGGCTTGGACTGAGTTCTCCGCCGAAGGGGTGCGCCCAATTCACGGCACGCTGACTGCGCGGTAAAGGCCGTCCGTCCAATCCTTGGCGGTGGGATCCTGCAAGTCCACGTAACCGTCCGGGCTCTGGGCCGTGCCGTTGGCGACCGGGGTCCATTGGTCGCCGTCCATGACCTCGAGCTGATACTTCACGCCGGGCTCGCCCAACACGCGCACGGCAAAGGCACCGCTGGGCTGAATCAGGCCGATTACTTCCAGCGTGGGGGGGATTTCCTCCAATGGCGTCGCCACTATCCGGTAGTCGTCGAAGATCATGAAGTTGTCGCCGGGTTTGCCGGGTTCGCGGATCAACCAGACCGCGTCCACGTCGCCCAAGGTTCGGGCCGCGTTCTTGGTGGTGATGGGAAGGGCATTGACGATGACCTGCCCGTTGAGCTTCGCGGTCCACAGGTTGCGCTGGAAGTTGAGCAGCACTTCCAGGTCGTAGGGTTCGCCGTTGCGGAACAGGAAACCGCTGGGACGCAGCGGTGGGCCTTGGGTGGCCGAACTGTCATCGAGGATGGCGCCGATCTCCCGCGTGGCATTGTCGAAATCGAGGCTGAACAGGCGCTGTTCGGACGCATTGTAAACGCTCCAACGGAAGGCGTCGGGAATCAGTCCTTCGGACGAAGCCTCGACCTGGAGGGTCACGGTGAACTGGACGACCGGTAATACGCCGCTGGCCGGAGCGAGGTTGATTGGTCGCCAGACATTGAAATCGGCGGTGACGGCCGGCGCATTGAACCCGATGTAGGCAACCTGCCCGAAGAATCCATCCGTAGGCCCGGGCAACAAACCGCTGCCACCCAACGCCACTGATTTTCCGGCCAAGTCCGTGGCGTAACCGATCCAACTGTTCTGGCCGGCCAGGTCATTCTCGGCATTGAAGCCCTCGAAGGGCTCGAAGCCGGTTTCATAGAGAATCCGTGACCCGGCCGGGATTTCGGCGGCCCGGGCCATTCCCGCGGTGAAGGCGGCGACGGAAACAAGTCCCGCGGCCGCGAAACGAAGCGGGGTCGCCCGACGGGCGAACGCGCGGACAGTCGTCGCATTCATGCTGGAGCGCGGGTGTCGGGCGCCTACTGCGGCTGATTGCGGGGCAAGGCAGGGCGAGCCCCGGAACGATCACCACCGCCGCCCGGGCTGGCCGTGGCGGGTGCGGAATAACTCCGGGTAGGCGGTGCGGCCTGCGGCACACTCCGCTGGACCGGTTGCTGGTATTGTGGCCGGGCTTCGTAGCGGGGTTGGACGGACGGTTGCACTGGCGCCGGCGCCGGCGTGTAACTCGGCTGCGGGCGACTCACTGGCGCCGGGGTGTAGCGAGTCGTCATTTCGGGCCGTGTGTAGCCCGCGTTACCCGGTGTAGTGGGCTGCAGTTGCGCGGCCGGCGTATCCCGGCGGACCTGCAATTGCTGCTGGGGAACCGGGCGGGCTTCCGCGCGCCCGGGAGCCGTCGCCACCGTCGGTGCGGGACGCACCACGGTTGGGTTGGAGGATGCGCCTGGGACGGTGGTCAGGGGACGGGATTCCGTGCGCATGCCGGCGGTCGGCCGGGTGACTGCGGTAGCGGAATTACCTGCGGCCGGCGCCAAGTTGCCGGGCCGGCTTTCCGTGCGGCCGTGGAGCTGGGCAGCCGAGGAATTGGCGGCGGTCGTCGGCGCCGTCGGCCGGGTGGTGACTTGGCTGCCTCGGGGCGAGGTGGCGACGGGGCTTTCCCGACGGGTAACCGTCCCGGGGCGGGCCGAGCCGCCAAGATTACTGCCGGTCGCAATGCCCGGACGGGATTCTTGGCGAGTTCCGTTGGGAGCCACTTCGTGACCGCGACCGACAACGGCCGGGGACTGGCGTCCGGTGATCACCCCGTTGCCGATCCCGGATCCGGACGAGCGGGACGCCACGGTCGTGGGCCTCGCTTCCTGCCGCGCGAGCACCGCGGCCGGCGGTCGGCTGGCGACGTTATTCGCGGTCGCCGGCAGGGCTGGTCGGTAAACCTCCAGCCGTTCCGTGGGCCGTCCGGCCCGCAAGGCGACGCTTTGGGCGCTGACCGGCCTCCGCGCCTCCGCCAACGCGACCGGACGGATTTCGCCGCGGGTATGCTTTTGGACCACGTCGCGGCCGACCCCCTGATTGATGATGACGGTGTTGTTGTTCACCACGTAGTTGTTGACCACCGTGCTGCGGTGATAGAGCCCGGTTAGGTCGTGGTGGGACGCCCGGAAGCGGTAGCAGTGCGGGTCATAGAAATGCTGACGGGGCACGAAACAGTAATCGCCGGCACCCAGCCCAAACGAAAACCCGACGGAAACGCCGGACCCGTGGTAAGTAAGCCCGACGCCCGGGGCCCAGCCACAGGCTGGCGGCAGGGGCGCCCAACCGAAGTGGTCGTCACAGTGGCGCCAGCTCACCCAGGACGGACCCCAGACCGTGCCAGGAACCCAGCACCATCCGCGAGCCGCCACGTTGCACCAGCGGCCATAATGAAATGGCGCCCAGCCCCACGAGTAATAGGAATGCCAATACCATCCGGAAGACGACCAAACCCAGCGGCCGTTGTCGCTGTAAGGCCGCCAGCCGACGTTGATGCGCGTCACCGTGGGCTGCCAGCACCAGCCGTAGTCACTGACTTCCACCCACGTGCCGTAGGGAGACAGCGAGTTGTAAAAGACGTTGTAGTTGACCGGGGCGGCCGGTTCTGGGGCCGGGGCCGCGCCTGGGGTTTCGCCGGCGGTCGGCGCATTGGGCAGCGGAGGAGGTGCCGGGGCGGGAGCCGCGGCCAATCCGACGTTGGCTCCGGGCGCGTTGGTCAGGGCGACTTTGGGGCCGGCCGGCACGTTGGTCTCCGAGTTTTCGGCCAGCTGCGCCTCCGGCGGCAGTTCCACGGCCGCCCCGCCGAGTTCGACCTGGCGCTTCAGGAGGGCGGCGATCGCGGGCTCCGGAATGCCGAGATCCTTGAGGTAAATCACGTGCTCGGCGGTGAGCGTGTAGGGCTTTTCAATGGTGGCGACAAAATCGACCAAAACCTGTTCGCCGAGCGTGCTTTGGGCGAGCTGGACGACGTCTTGGACGGGCGCGGGCAACTCCGGCGGCGCCGGCGGAGTCTCGACGGTTTCCGCCGTGGCGGCGGGTGATGAATTGGTCGGCGCTCCGGATTTCGCCGGCGCGGCAACTTTCGGTGCAGCCGGCGGATTGGTGGCCACGGCCGGCGGTGAGGCCGGTTCCGCGGCCTGGGCCATTTCGGCCGGCTCGCAACCGGTCAGCAGGGCTGCCAACACGGCAGGCAGGAGCAGGAGTGTTTTCGTGGCACGCATGAGGTTGGGGAGTGGGAAATGCGACGTTTGGCGGCGGGTGACCTCAAGGTCGGGTCCCGGCCGAGCCGGTGGGCTCTGGACGATACGCGTTCACGTCGGGAAAGTTGACGTTTGCAAACTAAGATTATTCAGCGGCCGCGGCAAGCGCCTTCTGCCCGGCCAGTTGCGGGGGGAAAAAACCCTTGCACCTGCCGGGAGGATTCCTACCTTTCGCCCGCTTCGCATCGGGCGCGGTTAGCTCAGTGGTAGAGCACTACCTTGACACGGTAGGGGTCACAGGTTCGAAACCTGTATCGCGCACCATGCGGAGAAGCTTCCTCAATTTTCCCACCGCCGGTTTCCGCCCGGTCGAACCCTGCCCATGAAGTCCCACGAACTCCTCCGGGAAGTCCTCAAGACGACCAGTGCCAAGCAAGTCGCCGCCGACATGGGCCTATCGCTTTCGCTGATCTACAAATGGGCTGAAACTCCCAATGAGGATCTGGGCACCGGGGCGGCCAATCCGCTGGACCGGGTGGATCAACTGATCCAAAGCACCCAGGATCCGCGGGTCATCCATTGGATTTGCCAGCGTGCGGGCGGCTTCTACGTCAAGAACCCGAAGACCCATCACTCACATCCGGACTACCTCATCCCGGCCACCAACCAGATCGTCCAGGAATTTGCGGATTTGCTGGCAGTGATTGCCAATGCCGCCGGGGACAACCACATCGACGCCAGCGAGGCCAAGACGATCCGCCGCCGGTGGGAGGATCTCAAGACGGTGACCGAGACGTTTGTGACGTGCTGCGAGCAGGGGAATTTCGCCAAGCTGCGCGACAAGGAGGCCGAATCCCTCCGGGGCTAAGGTGAATTTCGCCGGGCCGGCCGGTTGGTGGCGGGCGGCGTATTGGTGGAAAGAGGCGGAGTGCGCGGGCGTTCGCCACTCACGGGGACGTAGTCTTCGCTCGGGATGAGCGAGGTATCCCGCCCGATCCAGAAGGCGACGAGATAGTCGACCCCCGGATGGCTTACCAACGCGCCTTCGCCGCCTGCCAGTTGGTAGGGTGAGGCCGCCCATTGGAATGCTGCCGGTGGGCGCTGCAGTAGTTGGAGGGTGAACTTTGACCATCGCTGGCCGTTGGCGTCGAGGAACGCGAGCTCACGGTCCTGGGATTGGTCCAAGGGCGTGGCCCAACGGGGCGGATCGGGAAATTCGAAGAGCACGCCTTGGAAGGTCACCAGCAACGCGGAACTCGACGGAATCTTCTCGAATCCTTCGAGGTAACAGCCGGCGAGGAACGGGTTCAGGTGGGATTCGGCCTGGCGCATCATTTCGGTCAACCGCTCCTGGAACAGCAGCTTTCGGCTGGGCTCATTGATCTCGAGTCGGCACAGCACGTTGAGGCTCGCCATGTTGAAGACGTTGGGGGCGTAGTCCGAATACTGGAGCACCGAGGGTGGCGGCAGTTTCAAGTATTCGGCCGCCTTGAGTTCGAACTCTTTCCGGTAGCGGGCGGGATTGATGGTTGCCGCACTCCGCAGGAGTGCGGCCTGAAGCAATGGGGGCACGTAGGTGCGATTGCCCTGCCCGTCGTCGATGCGCCAGCCGTCCATTTCCAGCCGGTTCAAGATCAGTGTCACCGTGTTGGAGATTTGGCTGCGGATGGTCTGATCCCGCACCAGTTGGTAGGTGGTCATCAGGCCGTAGTTGACGGCGGCGTAGTGATCCCGGGACGGGCCGCCGAGCCAGACTTCGTTGCCGTATTTGCCGCTGCCGGAGAATGCCAGCTTTCCGAAGCCGCTCCGTTCTGGATTGGCTCCACCCCAAGTGGCATAGGCCGGCCGGAACGCTGGATCGTCGGCTCGGGCCGAAAAACGGGCCAAATAGCCGGGCTTGCCACTCACGTTGAGCAGTCGGTCGATCCCGTCGAGGGACGCGCGGAGGTCCTTGAACATCTCGGTGTCCCGCGTCACGACGTAACGGAAGGTGTAGGCCGCCAGCGAAATTGCGGTCCAGGCCGCGCTGTCCTGCGTCGCTTCGTAGCGGGTGATTCGGCTGCGATTGGTGTCCGCGAAACGTGCGCTGACAATCAACCCGTCCACCCGGTGATACCTCCGCAAGTCCGCCAAGTAGGCGTCGGACCGCCGGTGCATCGCGGCCAGCTGGTTGGTGTTGAGCTCGACCCAGCGGCCGGTGTAGCGGTCGCGGGCCAGCCCGTTCAGGACGGTGCGTTGCCGGTCCGTAAGTGCGTTCGCCGACTGACCGAAGCCCGGCAGACCGGCGGCCACGAATCCCAGCAGGGCGATGAAAAAACTGCGAACCGACATGATGCCGTTACGGTGCGGATGCCTCCGCCCTCCGGCAAGAACTCACCTTCGCCAATGCCACGCGCTTGGCCGGTCAGGCAAGCCGACGGTAGGCGGCGTGATTGGTCGGGATGCCCTGCCCGTTGAACAACTGTTCGAAGTCCGTCTTCACCGCCAGCAACTCTGGCGGCTCCTCCACCTTGGCGAACGCCGGATTGGCCGCAAACACCTGCGCCATCTGTTCGAAGTAGCCCACGTCATCGGTGCGGAGGAAGACGGTCCCGCCGACGGCCAGCGCCACGCGGGCCTGCTCGGTGAACGCGGCGTTGACCAAACGCCGCCGCCAATGCCGCCGCTTGGGCCACGGGTCCGGGAAATAGACATGGATCGCCGCCAAGCTGCCGGGCTGGATCATGAAACGCAGCACGTAGGAGGCCTCGAGCCGAAGGCCGCGCACGTTGGTCAATCCGTCCTTGCGCGCCCGCCGGTCAATCTTGCGCAGCCGGCCCAGCAGGCGTTCCACGCCGAGGAAATTTACCGCGGGCCGGAGGGTGGCGTATTGGATGAGGAACGAGCCGTCGCCCGCGCCGAGTTCCAGTTCGACCGGGTTTGACTGGCCGTAGATGGCCGGAAGGTCCAGCCGCTGCATGATGTCGGGAGTCAGGCGGTAGGCATCTTCCGGCAACGGCGCGGCCGGCGTGACTGGCAATGTTGATAGCTCCATCGGCAAAGCCGGAGTGTCGCCAGCCTCCGCCTACCTGTCACCTGTCTTGACCAACAACGCCAGCGATGCCGTGTAGCCATGTAGGAAGTTCTTTGGCCCGACCGGCCCGAGTTCCCCGTTGCAGAAGAAGCCGGCCAAGGGCAGCGGCCCGAGCTGTTCCTGGATCAAACCGGCGTCGTGATTCGGCTTGCCGAACAACCGCTGGCCCCTGCCGTTGCAGATGCCGACCACGCCGCCGTATACCGTCGTTTCCGCCAGGCGTTCCCGTGCCTGCGCCAGGCAGGCGTTCATGTCCTCGGTCGCCGAGGCGGCGTCGCGCCGGTGAAATTGGATCGTCTGTCCGGTCCGTGGCATGGCCCCGACCGCGATCACGCCGTTGCTGGGGTCCGCGCCGAGCAGGTTGCGCACAAGGAAATCCCCCCGCTGGAACTCGTCGCGGTATTCGCTGCTCGCAAACCCGACGAAAAGGTTGCCCTGCGACTTCTCCTTCTCCGCGTCGGTCAGGCCGTTGAAGGTGTCTACTAGCACGCTGTAGGCGGGCCGGTTGGCGATCTGGAGGATGAAGTTGCGGTCCGCGCGGGTGACGGTCCAGGGCGCGCCAATCGGTGTGCAACCCTGCGAGATGACGCACTCCAGCTTCACGTCGCCACTGACGCTCACGGCGACGATGCCTTCCTCGAAGACTTCGCCGTTCAGGTAAACCTGTGTCCGCTGTTCCTCGAAGATGCCCGAGGCGAGCCCGCCCACGCAGGCGATGCCGGGATACGCCGCGTTCCACTCCCGGAGCCAAGATTCGCCGTCCATGTTGAACGGGTCGGCAAAGATCAGCCACCCCTTCGTCGCGGTCGGCGTCAGCCCGGTCAGGCCATACCATTCGGCCGGTTCGGACACATCCTGCATCGCCGCCTGGTCGAGGTGGACGGCTCGGATGTCGCCGCCGGGCAAGTGGAACAGTTGCAGCGCCAGCCCGGGTTGGTTTTCCAACTCCTCGCCGTTGACGATCAGGCTTTGGCTCGAACATCCCGCCAACAGCGGCACCCGCGCGTGCAGGCGGACCACTTCCAGCACCTCCGCGGCGACCTCGAAGAAGTCGGGAGTCATGAACAGGATTCCCAGCGTCACGGCCGGCGCTTCGAGCCGGGCGCGGACTCCCTCGGCCCAACGCTGCACGCGGGCTTCATCCCACGTGCCGGCGAAATGCGCGGCCACGGCGTGACGGTTCTTCATGCGCCCCACTAGTAGTCCGGCCCCGGCGGACAAGCCAACCCAAACCCCCAACCCGGCCCGGGAAACCGGTTGCAGGCGCGCCGGCCGCGCCGCAAGCTCCGCGCCGACGGCAACATCCCCCGCCGTCGGTTGGATTTCTCCTCATGACTCCGAAATCCCGGAAACGTCCGTCTCCGCCCGCACCCGAGCCGCCTTTGGCCCGGAAACCCCAAGCACCCTTGGCCGCGCCGGCCGCGTCCCGCTCGGCGCCCCGTCCTGCCCCCAAACCCGTGCCCGAGGCCGCCCCGGCTACCCAGGCCAAAGCCAAGGCGAAGCCCAAAGTTCCGGCCAAACCGATCGCCGCGCCCGCAGTTCCGGCGCCCACGGCCAAGACGCCCGCGCCGCCCGGACCGAAATCCGTTTCAAAGCTGCCCCTCCCAGCGTCGCTCCCGCCGTTGGCGAAGGCGTCGGTCGGCAAGGTTGTCCGGAAAGTCGCCCAGCCGGCGCCCGCTCCGGCGGTAGTCGCCCTTCCGGTGAAAAAACCTGCGGCCGCGGTCGCCAAGCCCCCCAAGGTATTGCCCGCACCGGTCGCTCCGAAAACTGCCGCGAAAAAGGCTGCCGCCAAATTGGTCCGGCCCAAGGCGCCGGGTTCAGTCAGTTTACCCACGCCGACGCCGCCTTCGACGCCCGTCGTCCGCCCGTCGGCAGGGGTTTCGAAGTCGGTGGCCGAACCGGCCGTTGCCGTTCCCAAGCCGCTTCCCGCGACTGCGGTTCCGGTTAAACCCGCGACCAAACCCAGGTCGGTTGCACCGCGGAAATCCCGCCCGTCCGCCAAGTCACCGGCCAAAGTTTCCGCTCCGACGGGACCGCTGAAGAAATTGGATGTGGAGCCGGCCCCGCCACCCACCGTGCCGGCAAAGCGCGAATTAAGCCGGAGCGAATCGGCGGCTTCAGCCGCGCCCAAGCCGTCCATCGCCGAGGAAATGGCACGGCGCCTACCGGAGTTGTTTGCGGACGCACCGCGTTCGAAGGCGGCGCCGCCCATGCCGGCCATCCCGGCGATTCTCCTCGCGGGCGACCGTCCGATCGAACTGGCGCCGCCAATCAGCGGCGGTCCGGTCCTGCCCTCCGCAATATGTGTGGGACCGTCGGCCCAAGCGGTTCCGGAGCGAGCCGAGCTACCTTTGGTGCCTCCCGACCGGTTTCCCGAGGCGAGCCCGACTCCCCGGTCCGAAGTTGCTTCGGAGACGCCGCCGGATGCCATCGCTGGCTCCGGGTTCCGGGCGGCCGAATTCCCGGCCCAGGGATCGCTCTGGCTCACGGCGCGGGATCCGTTCTGCGTGTGTGCTCACTGGCAGTTCCCCGGTGCGGCTTTGGACCTGTTCGCCCAAGCTCATCCGGGCGGAGCCTGGTGGCTGCGGCTGCGGGCAAGTTCAGCGAGCGGTTGGTTGATCAATGAGCAGCGACTGCCGCGGGATGGGGATTTCCGGTTTGTCCCGGTGACCATGGCGGGTTCCACCTACGTGGCCGAAGTGGGCTACCGGTTTGCCGATGGCGGCTGGCGCGGCCTCGCGCTCAGTGCGCCGGCGCATACGCCGCCGGATGGCCCGGCCGAGTTCTTCGCCGAGGCCGAGGTGGTTCGCCTGCCGCCGGCTCCCGTCACGCCTGACTCGTTGCCCAGCACGCCGCCCGATCATCCCGAGCCGGTGGCGCATCCGGTTTTCCGGCCCGCGCCATTGCCGACGCCAAAGCAGGCGCTGCGCCTGACCTCGCTGGTGTGGGAACCCGTGGTGCGCTGCGAAGCGCCCAGCTCCGCCGAAGTGGCCGGGTGGGAGGCTCGGGCCGTCGTGACTGAGGTTCCCGCCGAAATCGGCACGAACCTGGGCCTAAGGGCGATGCCGACTAGCGGTGAGCTGACCGGGGCCGGTTCGCCGTCCGCCGTGGGCGAAGCTCCGTCGAGCGAAGCCATGGCCGCGCTCGCCCCGGCCGTGCCGCCGGATTTCTGGTTCAAGGTCAACGCGGAGCTGATCCTCTATGGCAGCACCGAACGGGATGCCCGGGTGACCATTGCCGGGCGGCGCGTGGCGCTGCGGCCCGACGGTTCGTTCAGCTTCCGTTTCGCGTTGCCGGACGGGGACTTCACCCTGCCGGCCATCGCGGTGAACGCCGCCGGAACCGACGGCCGGGCGGCCCAGCTCCGCTTCACTCGCGCCACAGTGCTCACGGGCGAGGTCGGCGTGCATCCGCAGGATGTGAAATTGAAACCGCCCGTGGCGGATGCAATCGCGTAGGCCCGGAGCGCGGCTCTCGGAGCCGCGAGTGGGCATCCCAGGCATGGCCCATCGCGGCTCAGAGAGCCGCGCTCCCGCCAACCGGCCGTTCCATCACGGCATCACCGGCTGGATCCAAGCCGCCTCGGTTTCGTCCTTGGCGTAGGGATTCTCCTTCCGCTTGGTCGAGGTGACCTTGGCGCGGACGTAGAGTTCGTCGCCCGTGAGTTCGTAGGTCGCCGCCGGGCCATCCACCTGGCCGAGGATTTCGCCGATGTCGTCGCCGTAGCGGTGCGTCACCCGGAGCATGTCGCCGGCGGCGTTGCGGAACGGTTCGTTGTCGGTCTTGAAGCCGCGCCGGGTGCCGATGAACTGCGTGCGGTAGGTCACGCCCGGTTCGGCGGCGATCTGCACGGTCAGCCGGTTCTTTTCCCGGCGCACGTCCTTCAGCGTCACGCCGGAGCTGGCGTAGAAATCCCCCCGCTCCAGCGCCTCGATCAGCGACTCCGGCGTGAGGCGCGCGGCGCGGACCACCACCCAGCCGCGGCCGGGGTTGGACTCCTTGAGCTCGAACTTGTGGTAGTTGTGCGAATCGTCCACGCCGAGCCCGAACATCGGCGGCAACCCGAGCACGCCGAGCCGCCAGGTGAGCACGATGTCCCACACGCGTTCCATGCCGGCGCGCCCCGATTCGCCCTCGTTGTGGACGGATGGATGCCCGTTATACACCTCGAAGAAACGCTCGCCGTTCACCCGCATGAGTTCCTCGGCGGTGATGCCCCAGCCGAAGTTCGGGTGGTTGATGTGCGGGAACATCGGCTGGCCGGTCTTGCCGCGCTGCTTCAGCACCGAGTTGACGCTGTTCTGCATGACTTCCCAGACGTTGCTGCCGCCCTTCGGATCGATGGGGTCGCGCAGGTTGGTGGCGTTGACGTGCACCGGCGCGGTCAGGTGGCCGCCGGTGATTTCCTCGGCCGGGATGAGCTGGAATTTCCCGGGCTCGTTCAGCAGCGGATAGAATTCGCCCAGCGTCTTCAGCCGAACCTGGTTGGTGCCCAGGCGCAGGCGTTCCTCCACCCAGGCGTCGCCGAACTTCGCCCGATACTTCGCGAGGACCGAGCCACCGGCCTTCTTCTCCGTCGCGGTCACCCACTTCTGGCCCTGCGCGATCTGGTTGTGCTCGGTGAAGCTGAGGAAGTGGTAGCCGCGCTCCTTATACCACGCCGCGATCATCTCGGGATAATCGTCGCCGTCGCTCCAGAGCGAATGGGTGTGCAGGTTGCCCTTCCACCAACGCGCGCCGGGATCGGGGATGAACCGTGCGCCCCGCGGCAGGCTGCCGGTGATGCCCGCCAGCAGGTTGAAGAAGTCCCGCTTGCGCTGGCTGCCAATGGACCAATCCACCGGCACGCTCTGGAAGCCTTCCGCGAATTTCTCCCCCTTCTGCCGAAAGTCGAAGTAACCCCAACCGGCGCGTTCCGTCAGCGCCGCCGTGAAGTTGTTTAGCGGCTGCGCGAAGTCGAAGTGGTCGTCCTCGTTGAACAGGATGGGCTTCGTCTTCCAGCCCGGCAGGTCGCGCGTCTGACGAACCATCTCGGCGAGCTTCCTCGGGTCGCTCACGCCGTTGCCGTGCAACAGCACAAAGTCGGCGGCCTTGAGCACGTTGGTGCCCGGCAACGTGCCGCCGCCGTAGCTGGTGCTGACGAGAAAACGCCGGCCGTCGCGCTTGGTCTTGTGGACGCGATCGATCAGCTCGTGGACGCGCTCGGGCTTCAGGATCGCGTGGTCGTAGCGGACGTTGCACTCGTTGTTGAGCTCGATCAGGACGTTCTGCCAGCCCTTGGCGAAGAGCCAGTCCAGCGTGTGGTCCACACCGCGGATTACCGCGGCCTCGTCGGCCAGCCGCTCGTCCTGACCGAAGTAGAACAGCCCGAGGATCACGACCATGCCGAGGTCGTCGGCGCGGTTGAGGATGCGTTCGAGGCGCGCGAGGTAGGCGGGATCGAGCGAACCGTCGGCGTTGAAGGCGGAGTTGTGCCACGGCTGTGCCTGCGAATAGCCCTGCGGCGAACCGCCCTGCAGGTTCAGCGTGAAGGCGAGCAGGCCGTGGCGTTTCCAGTCCGGCATCGCGGCGAGGAACTCGCGCGTGTTGCGGTCGGCGTCCCACTTGCCCGTGTCCGGATACGCCCACTGGGCGGCGGTCTCCGGATTGCGGTCGTCGAACGTCGCCTGGACCAGGCGCGCGTTCATCAGCAGGCCCTGAACCTTGTGCCCCTGCCAGAACTGCCCCGCATACGTCGGCATGCCGTTGATGAGGAACTCATCGCCGGAGATCGAGACGACGGTCTGGCCGGCCCGGGCGACGAAGGAGAACAGCGCGGTGAGGACACCGAGGAACCGTAGAGCGGTGAACATGGTGAGAACGTAGCCACAGCAACCCCGGTGGGGCGAGACTCTGTCGAGCCCACTTTCGAGCGGAGCGAGCCGAACGGAGTGAGCGTCTTTCCCGGGTGGCATCCAACCCCGGAGATGCTCGCTGCACTCGCGCCGGCTTCGCCGGTAGACAGGGTTCGACGGAGTCTCGTCCCCCCCGGGTTGCCGACTTCACCGGACTTCCCGAGCGCACCAACTTGGTCCAGCCTGCGGCTGTCTTCACGCCATGATCCTGCTGCTCGACATCGGCAATACGCACACGCACGTCGGCCTCGCGAACGGTTCGCGCCTGCTCCGGGCGCGCGACTTTGCCACGGCCGCGGTGCGGTCCGGTGAATTCGCGGCGGAACTCACGGGCTGGCTCCGGACGGTCCGGCCCACCGGGGCGGCGCTGGCGTCCGTGGTGCCGGCGGCCACGGAACCGGCACAGGTGGCGTTGGCCGGGTTGTTCGGCTTCCGGGCGCTCGCGCTGGGCCCGGACACGCTGCGCGGCGTGGGCATCGATTATCCCAAGCCCGGGAGCATCGGCCAGGACCGCCTGGCGAATGCGTTGGCGGCGAAGGAGCACTTCGGCGCGCCGGTGGTGGTGGTGGATTTCGGCACGGCCGTGACCTTCGACGTGGTGGACCGGCGCGGGTTCTACGTGGGCGGCATCATCGCGCCCGGCCTGGCCGCGATGACGGACTACCTGCACGAGAAGACGGCGTTGCTCCCGCGGATCAAGATTCGCGAGCCGCGCGGCGTGATCGGCAAGAACACGGAACACGCCATGCTGGTGGGCGCGGTCCACGGTTACCGCGGCCTGGTGCGGGAACTGATCGCCGAGCTAAAGCGCGAACTCGGCGCCCGCCGCCTGCCGGTGGTCGCGACCGGCGGCTATGCGAAACTCATCGCCGCCCGCCTGCCGGAGATCGACGCGGTGCGGCCGAACCTGACGCTCGAGGGCCTGCGCCTGCTGTGGCTGGCGCACGCCGGCGGGGACGGACACTGATTCGGCAGGGAATGGTGGGACTCGTTTCCTCGTCTCCTTCAGCACCCATCCGGTCCAGGCATCCGCCAAAGTAGGCTCGGGCCGGGTCAGTGCGTAGCCAGTCATGGCCAAGGGAAGGGGAGCCGAGTTGTCCCGGGTGGGCGTCCATCCGAGGGTGGGCCGCAGACCTTGATTGGCTGATCCGGCGCCGGCGCGGGGGAACAATCCCGGCGTCACGGCGCCGGCCAGCGGTCGGAGCCGGGCGGCCCCATCACAGCATGGCATTTCCGATCATCATTCAGGGCGGCATGGGCGTCGGGGTTTCCCATTGGCCATTGGCGCGGGCGGTTTCCACCCAGGGCCAGTTGGGCGTGGTCTCCGGCACGGCGTTGGACCTCCTGCTGGCGCGGCGGTTGCAGGCGGGCGACCCCGAGGGGCATCTGCGCCGGGCGCTGGCGCATTTCCCGTTCCCCAAGGTGACGGAACGGATCCTGGCGACCTACTTCGTGGCCGGCGGGAAAGCCGCGGACCAGCCGTTCCGGGGCGTGCCGCTCGGCTCAATCCAGCCGCCGCGCGAGTTGGTCGAGCTGACGGTGGCGGCCAATTTCGTGGAAGTCTTCCTCGCGAAGGAAGGCCACGCGGGCGTGATCGGCATCAACTACCTGCACAAGGTCCAGTTGCCCACGCTCCCGTCGATCTACGGCGCGCTGCTGGCCGGCGTGGATTACGTGCTGATGGGCGCTGGCATTCCGATGGCGATTCCGGGGGCCCTGGACCGGTTGGCGCGTGGCGAGGCGGCGGAGCTGCCGCTCGACGTGGACGGGGCCGGGCCGGACGACGCATTCCGGACCGAGTTTGATCCCGCGACGTTGTTCGGGACCGCCCCCACCCTGACGCGGCCGAAGTTTCTGGCGATCGTTTCCTCGGCCACGCTCGCCATGGCGCTGGCCCGGAAGGCGAGCGGCCGGGTGGATGGTTTCGTGGTCGAAGGCGCCACCGCCGGCGGGCACAACGCCCCGCCGCGCGGCGCGATGACGCTAAGCGAACGCGGCGAACCGGTGTTCGGTCCGCGCGACGTGCCGGACCTCGCGAAGTTCCGGGCGCTGGGACTGCCGTTCTGGCTGGCGGGTTCCACCGCGACGCCGGCCGGGCTCACCGAGGCGCAGCGCGAGGGGGCCGTGGGCATCCAGGTCGGCACGGCGTTCGCCTTCTGTGACGAATCCGGCTTGGCGGCGGACCTCAAGACGCGGGTGCTGGAGGCAGGGCAGGCGGGAACGCTGGATGTTTTCACGGATCCGTTGGCGTCACCGACGGGCTTCCCGTTCAAGGTGGTGCGCCTGCCCGGCACCGTCTCGGAACCGGACGTTTACGCCGCCCGCGAGCGCGTTTGCGACCTGGGTTACCTGCGCACGCCATTCCGGAAGCCGGACGGTGCGCTGGGCTACCGGTGCCCCGGGGAGCCGGAAGACATTTACGTCGCGAAAGGCGGCGAACTGGGCGCGACCGTCGGCCGCAAGTGCATCTGCAACGGTCTCCTGGCCACCATCGGTTTCGGGCAACGCCGTTCCGACGGCTACGCCGAGCCGCCCATCGTGACCGCGGGGTTGGATGCCGCCCAATTGGGGCGGTTCCTAGCTCCCGGGAAGACCCATTACGCCGCGGCGGACGTGCTTCGGCACTTGTTGACGGCCGATCCGGTCGGGGAAGCTGCCGTGTCATCGTCGTCGGTTCCGGCGTGAGTTGCGCCGCGAATCTTTGCCGAGCCGACGGTTGACCGCG
Organism: uncultured Verrucomicrobiota bacterium; assembly: GCA_964602595.1. Lineage (GTDB taxonomy): Bacteria > Verrucomicrobiota > Verrucomicrobiia > Limisphaerales > UBA9464 > CAIWAH01. Next base: position 51,894 of record CAZRRO010000007.1, read on the forward strand.
GTGGGTTCACAGACTCCCTTCGGCGCGATGAAGCTGCCGATTTACCAGGTCCTGCACGTCGCCTCGATGGTGCTGCTCACCGCCGTCGTGTTCCAGGGATTCGCCAATCCCGATCCCAAGTTCCGTCGGCGCACGCTGGCGCTGGCGGGAATCCTCGCGCTGACCATGCTGGTGGGCGGGTTCGGTCTCCTGGCGGTGATGAAAGTCGGCTTCCCGTGGTGGATCCTCGTCAAGCTGGTCTGCTGGTTCGGCCTGGCGTCGGTCAGTGGCATCGGCTTCCGGCAGCCGAGTCTCATTCCGAAGCTGACCGTCGTCACGGCGGCGCTGGTGCTCATTGCCATCGGGACCGTCTATTTCCGCGCCATCATCGCGGGTCCGCTGGAGTAAAGGCGGCCGCCCACATGCTGCTGCCGGCAATTTGCCCGGCTCAGCGCTGGAGTGGTTCGTTCCGGCCCGTTTCCGCTGCCGGAAGATTGTCCGCAGTGTGGCCACCGGCTGAAAATCCAGAGTCGGGCCAAGCCAAATGACGAAGTTTCACTGCCTAGGTTCGCGGTCGGCCGCACTCGCGGCCGGCGGGAATATCCCGGTAGTGCAAAATTCCCCGTAACGAATCCGCGAAAGCGTTGCTGTAGTGGTTGAGTCCGATTGGGCGTCCTGCCCGGTCCGCTCGCCAAACACGATGACGCCAAGGAATTCACGGGGGACGACGCGCTGGCTGCTGGTGATGTTGGGCGGTTGGCTGGGTTGCTTGGAGTTGTCCGCCCAAGGCAACCTGCCCGCCATCCAGTTGCGCCGGACCGACGAGGGCCGGCTGCTGCTCCAGACCTCGGGCGCCACGACTGGGTTGGTGCTGGAACAGACGGATTCGCTCGCCCTGCCCGTGGGGTGGCGCCCGGCGTCGCTCGCGGCGGATGGCTCGGTCGATCCCGCTGGCGAAACCCGCTTCTTCCGGTGGCGCCGCGTTGCCGGGGACATGCCGGCGGTCTCGGCCTGGTTGGAATTCTCCGAGCCGCCCGCTCAGGCGCGACCGGGTGAGCCGGTCCAATTCGAGTTCGATCCGCTGGCCGCGGTGATGGGGTCGGTCACTTGGCGGGTGAACGGCATCGCGGGCGGTGACGCGGACGCCGGCTTCATCTCGGCGACCGGTCGGTATCAGGCACCGCAGGGAACCAGCGAACGCTCGGTCGAAATTACCGCCGAACAGGCGTTCGCCGATGGCACCGTGGCCTTGGCCCGGACGCAATTGACTGTGCAGGCGATGCCGCTGCCCGCCGGCGAACGCCGGTTGCCGGCGGCTGCGGGCGGAACGGTCGTTGCCGCCGACGGTCGGGCCCGGCTGACCGTGCCGCCGGGCGCGGTGGCGGCCGATACCACGTGGTCGGTGGCGGCGCTGCCGGCCCGCGAATTGGCCGCGTTCGACGGGGAGAACCACGAGGCTTTGGCCGTGTTCACCTTGACGCCGGACGGCGTGACGTTTGCCCGCCCTGTGCGGGTGGAATTTCCGCTGGATCGCCGGGCCACGCCGGGCGAGTTGCTGCCGCTGTTCGTCGAGCGGGTCGGGGCCGCCGGTGCAAGCTGGGTTGCCGCGGACCTTGCCGCCGTGGTGCTGCCCGACGGCTTCACCGCCGCCGCGGAGTTGCCGCACTTTTCACGTTGGTCCGTGCTGCGACCGCGGCCGCTGGTGCCGGTTGCTCCCGCTGCGCCGACGGTGACCAGCGTGGAGCCGGCGTCCCTGCGCGAAGGCGAACTCCGGCCGCTGCTCCTCCGCGGCAGCGACTTCAATCTCGTGACGCGGGTGGAAGTTCACGAGGGCTCGCCGCTATCGCTGGCCCCCACGCCGCTCATGGAAGTGCGCCAGTTCGCCTATGAGCCTACGACGCCGGGCGAGTTTGGTGTGCTGTTGAAGTCCCTTCCGAATCCGCGCCAACCGGCCGGGGTGGACCTCGCCTATCGGCTCCGGCTCACCGTCCGGCCAGGAGTGTTCCGCGACGTGCCGATCACGGTGACGGGACTTGACGAGTTTGTCCTCGCTCCTGGCCAGTCGTTCACGATCCCCGCGCACCCGGTAACGAACCGCGCCACGTTCTCGCGGATCGAGATCGCGGCCGGGGCCCGCCTCGAGAGCCTTGCCCGCGTCCTGGCGTGGCAGGCGACCGATTCGGTGGCGCTTCGGGGCACCGTGACCGCCGCCGGCCCCGCCGGGCCGGCCGCGCAGGTGGCGCAACCGGGCCTCATGCCTGAACCCGACCGTTCGCGCACCGGGGCCGGGGACGGTCGCCCGGCGGTGGTGGGAGCGGTTTCACCGGGACTTCGCCCGGACGGCCAGCCGCTGCGGACAGTAAACCTCAACGAATACCTGCCCGGTGCGTTCGGCCGGATTTTCGGACTCGCGGGTGCCAACGGCGCGGCGGGTGAGAATGAAGCCGGCGAACTTGAGGCCCACGGTGAAGACATGTTTGCGCTCTTCGGCCGGCAGTTGAGTGCCCTGCGGGCGCAGTCGTCGCCGGGCATCTATGACCTCGGTCGCGATTTGGCGGAGGACCTGGTCTCGGATCATCCGGAGGGACGAAAAGGGCATCAAGGCGTGCCGGGCGGCCTGGTGATTCGCGCGCCCCGCTCCGGCTTCTTCGCCGGCCAACGGCAGATTGCGCCCGGCGGCGGTGGCGGTGGTGGCGGCGGCTCGTTCCGGGTCGGTGACCTGGACCGGAACCGCGAATTCATCGTCGGGCTCGGCGGCGGTGCCGGCGGTGGTGGGGGTGGCGCGATCAGCCTCGTGGCCGGCGAAGCGGTGACCGTCGGCACCAATGCCGTGGTGGACACCTCCGGTGGCAACGGCGGCAACGGTGGCCAACCCGTAGGGCACAATTACACCGAGAACCCCGGCATTCCCCGCAGTCGCGGCGGCGGCGGGGGACCGGGCGGCGCAGGGACCATCCACATCTTGGCTGGCGAACGACTGGCGGCAGAGCCCGGCGCCTGGCCGCTCCGGCATCGCGCCGGCGAATGGGGCGAGGGCGGATTCCTGATGACGGTGCAGTCGCATGACCTGGCAACCCCGCCGTCGTGGCGGGCGCCGATCCCGGAATTGCCGTCGTCGGCGCAGGGCGAATTGGCCGGACCGGACTTCTCGGCCATCAACCTTGGCTTGCGCACCGGCATCCAGTTGAACCGTGGGGTCGAAGCGCGGGCGCTGAACCCGCGCGAGCAGGAAACTTCGGTGCGCATCTTCAACCGCCAGGGCATCCGCACCAACTTTGTGAGGGGCGTCAGCGCGGGCAACCGGACGGTGCGGTTCGTGCTCGCGCCCGGGACCAATCAGGTGGTCATCACGTCGCTCGCGGACCACGCCGTGCTCAACCGGGAAATCGTGGTCCTGGATTCCCCGAATGCCGATGGCGACTGCCTGACCGATGCCGAAGAGGCGGTGCTGGGCTTCAATCCGAATGCCCGCGACACCGACGGCGACGGCATTGATGACTGTGACGAATTCCTGGCGGGAGGCAGCGCGGTGCCGGGCGACGAGGATCATGACGGCGTGCCCACCGTGACGGAGTTGGCCGAGGGGTCCGACCCGAATGACATCTCCAGCACGCCGTGGAACGCCAATCTCGGCACCGGCACGCGCCGGGGAATCATCGTGGCGACTCCCCACACTCCACGCGTCATCCGGCCGCAGTTTGCCGGCGCCCAAGCCGTTGGGGCGGCGGTCACCGGCTCGTTGCCGCAGGATGTGCGGGTGATCCGGCCGGGATTTGGCACCACCGCGGGATTGTTGCCGGTGGCCGTCGCGAACCCGCACACGCCGCGGGTCATCCGCCCCGGCTTCGGCACCGGCAGCGGATCGCCGATCGCCGTGGCGACGCCTCACCGGTTGCCGGTGGTCCGACCGGCCTTTGGCCTCGAGGCCGGTGTTCCTCCCGGACCGATGGTCGCCGATCCCCAGGTAGTCTTTGTCCGGCGCCAATGAGTGTCCCGACGTTCCCTTTCCGTAACCTCAATCATTCATCCATGAAGCTGTTCCCTTTGCTCGTTGTCCTATTCTCCGCCGGCGTGGCCAGTCTCGCCGTGCAGGCCCAAAACCAGTTCTTCCAATCCGGCAGCACCGGCGCGGACAGAGAGTTTGCCCCAACGAACAATACCACCCTCGCCCTGCCGCCCGACGGCCGCCTGAACTTCACTACCGTCAACATCCCCACCGGTGTCACGGTGCGATTCATCCGCAACGCCGCCAACACGCCGGTTTACTTGCTGGCGACCGGCACGATCAACATCGCGGGAAACATCCGCGTGGACGGCGAATTGGGCACGGCAACGACCGGTGGGCGAGGCGGCCCGGGAGGCTTCGACGGCGGGTTGGCCGGCATCGCCGGGAGCCTTCCCGGCGATGGGTTGGGTCCAGGTGCTGGCAGGGGCGCCTTGATAACCACCAATGCGGGCCGCGGAATCTATGGTGTTAGCATCAGCACCAATCATTTCAACGTCCCCCAGCGCCTTCGGCCAGGTTCAGATGGCAGCATTTATGGCAGCCAATTGTTGATGCCCCTGGTGGGCGGTTCGGGCGGCGGTGGCCTTCCCGGCTCGGGGGGGGGTGGCGGCGGCGGCGCGATCCTCATCGCCTCGTCCGTGGCCATCACCAATGCTGGAACTGTGTCCGCCAGCGGTGCGGGATCGCGGGACCAATGTGGTTCGGGCGGCGCGATCCGAATGGTGGCCCCCCTGATTGCGGGAACCGGCAGCCTTGATGTCAGCGGCGGAACCACCTTTGAGAATGCCGGCCGGATCCGGTGTGACCTGATCGAGCGCCAGCGGTTTGCCCTGAGTTTTTCACCACAGAACGCACCCGTCACCGCGAGCGAAGCCTTTATGGTCACCTTCCCGCCGAACATTCCGAGCCTGCGCCTGGTCAGCGTGGCCGGCGTGCTGGTGCCGCCCGGTGCACCGGCCGGCTTCACCGTGACCCTGCCGTTCAACGCGCCGGCCGTGCAGCCCATCGTGCTGGAAGCGTCCGACTTCGGGGTGGAAGTGCCCGTGTCCGTGCGCCTAACTCCGGCGAGTGGCAACGCCCCGCCCCCAATTCCCGAGACCATCAACAACGTCGGCCCGGGGTCGGCCCAGATCACCGTCAATGCGACGTTCCCGCCCAACGTCCCGGTCTTTGTCGAGGCTTGGACCCGCTGAACCTCGGTTGCCGACCCCATCTCTTTTCCCATGAAAAACCTCCCTCTTGGTGCGGCCCTGGTGGCCGGCCTTTCCCTGGTCCAACCCGTGTCGGGCGCCCTGCTCATCGTCAACAACCCCAGCTTCGAGTCGCCGGCTATTGCCGCCGGCACGTTCGACACCTCGGCGCCGCCCGTGGGTTGGTCCACCTACGGTTACGTGGATGTTTTCGCCGGCCGCGATGTCGGGGTGCTGGATCCGGCGACCACGACGCTTTACTTGGACCCGGTTCCCGACGGGGACAACGTCGCCGTCGTCTTCCTCCTCACGGGCGGTCCGACCGAAAGCGGCCTGCAGCAGACCTTGGCCGACACGTTGCAAACCGGGATGACCTACACCCTCAACGTGCATGTCGGGAACATTTCGCCGGCTGACGCCCCGTTCAACTTCAGCGGCTTCCCGGGCTACCGGGTGGACCTGCTGGCGGGTGGTCAAATCGTCGCCTCGGACAACAACACTTTGACGCCCGGCGAGGGCCGGTTCCTGGAATCGACGGTCGCAATCACCATCGGGGCGGCACATCCGCTCGCGGGCGAGCCGCTCGGCATTCGCCTGGTCAGCCTCGACGGCCCGAACGGCATCGAGGTCAACTTTGACCATGTGCGTCTCGATGCCGTGGCCGTGCCGGAACCGGCCAACGTGGGCGGTGTGATCGGCGTCGGCCTTGCCGCGCTGGCGCTTCGGCGCCAGCTTACCCGGAGGGCGGCCGCCACCCGCCAAGGCTAGACTTATGCACCCGCCCGCCGATCCAGACACGCAGACCTTGGTCTTCCGCCGCACCGAAGGCGAAACCACGCCGGCGGGTCGCTTTCCGGAAGACCTGCGCGAATGGCAGTCCGCCGTCGTCCTGGCGCGACGGGTGCGGCAGGCGATGAATCTGCCGCCGGAAGCAAAGTCTCCGGCGGCGGCTGAGGCGTTGCCGGCGGTGTTGCTCTGGTGCTTGGCGACCGGCCGCTACGCCTCCAATGACATTGCGGCCCTGTTCGCCGAGGAACCGATGTGCCGCCACCTCGGCGGCGGCCATGAATTTACCTGGGGCGAGGTGCAACGCTTCCGCCGTGACCGGCGGAGTGAACTGGCCACCTGGCTGGCGCGCCTGCTGGTGTTTTCCTGGCCCGGTTCGCCGGACGACTGCGCGCCCGGGTATGCCGCAGAAGCCGAGCGGCGGCTGGAGCTGGCGGCGCAAACCGATCATCGCGACTTGGAGGACTGAGGCGGTGTTCCCCGTCCGCGGTCGTGGTGAAGCGCCTCGCCCGCGGTGAATTCGTCGCGTGATTCGGCGCTTTCTCCCCGGTCAAATGCGGTTAGGCTCCCGCCATGCCGCTTTACGAATACGAACTGTGCGACGGAAACTGTGCCGCGTGCGGCGGCAAGTTCACCCTCCGGCGCCCGGTGACCGCGCCCGAGCTCACGGCGTGTCCGGCCTGCCGCAAACCGGTGCGCAAGCTGATCTCGGCCTTCAACACGCCTTCGCTCATGAAACCCCTGTCGATCACCGACGCCAAGAAGGCCGGCTTCACCGTCCTCAAGCGGGTGAACAAGGGCGAATACGAACGCCAGTGAACGAATCCCGGAATCCGCTTTCCAAGCCTTGAACCGTCGAACCAATTTCCCGCCATGGACGCCCTGACCACCATCCAGCACGCCGCCCGCCGGACGGCTGCCCGTCAACGTTGGCTCCGCGGCTGGCACGGCCTGTGGCGCGGAGCCTGGGTCGGCGCGGTGATTTTTGTGGTGGCGTTGGGTGTCTGGAAGCTGGCACCCGTTCCCTACGCGGTGGTTACCGCGGCCGGGGTGCTCGGGCTGCTAGCACCGGTGGTGGGCTTCCTGATCGCCTTCTGGCCGCGCTTGACCGACGAGCAGGCGTGCCGGTGGCTGGACCAGAAGCAGGGTTTGCAGGAACGCCTTTCGACCGCCTTGGAAGTCGCCGGCAAACCGGATGGCGGCCGTTGGCAGGAATTGATCCTGGGTGACGCCCAGGCCGCCGCAGCGCAGGTGGACCCCAGGAAACTGCTGCCGGTCGGTTTGCCGCGGATCGCCCGCTGGGTGGTGGCCGCACTGGCCGTGATTGTCGTGCTAGGTTTGCTGCCGGAATACCGGTCCCAGGCCCACGTTCAGAAGAAGAAGGACGCCGAGGTGATCAAGGAAGCCGGCCAGCAACTGGCCAGCCTTACCAAGCGCAGCCTGGAGCAGCGCAAACCGGCGTTGGAGACGACCCGCAAGAGCCTCGACGAGGTGAAGGAGCTCGGCGAACGCCTCCAGACCGCGAAGCTCACCCGTGACGACGCCCTGAAGGATCTCGCCAAAGCGACCGATCAGCTCAAGCAGCAGAGCAGCGAACTGGCGAAGAACCCGACGCTGAAAAAGATGGAGAAGGCCGCCCGCACGCCCGGCGGCAACGCGCCGCAGAAAACGCCCGAGGCGTTGCAGAAGCAGATTGATCAGGCGCAGAAGCAACTCGGGGACAAGGCCGGCAAGGAAGACGAAATGGAGAAGCTGCAGAAGGATCTCCAGAAGTTGCAGGAAGCCGCCAAAGGGCTGGCCGACAACAATCCCGGTGCCGCCCAAGCCGCGAAGGAGGCCCTCGCCAAGATGGCCAGCGAGCTGGCCCGCAAGGCGGAGTCCATGGGCATGCCGTTGCCCAGCTTGGACGAAGCCGTGGCCGCCCTGCAGAACGCGCAGGTCGAGCAGTTCCTGAAGGATCTGGAGGTCGCGGAACACGATTTGGAGAAGCTGGCCGAAATGGCGAAGACCTTGGCGCAGCTCCAGCAACAGGCCGAAAAGCTGGGCAAGGATCTCGGTGAACAGCTCAAGAACGGCCAGGCGGAAGCCGCCATCGAGTCGCTCCAGAAGATGATCGACCAGTTGCAGAAAGGCGGCCTGACGCCCGAGCAGTTGGCGAAGCTGGCCGAGGAAATCCAGAAGGGCGTCAAACCCGGCGAGCAATACGGCAAGACCGGCGAGCACCTGCAAAAGGCGCTGTCCGCGATGAAGAAGCAGGGTGCTACCAGCGGCGAATGCAAGCAGGGCCTGGCCGATGCCCAAGGGGAGCTCAAGAAGCTGCTGGAACAGATGAACGACGCGCAGGCGATGATGTCCGCGCTCGCCAACCTTCAGAAGGCGCAGGCCTGCGTCGGCAATTGCCAGGGCTGGGGCACCAAGCCGGGCAGCAACCCCGGCTTCAGCCAGAAATCCGGCAAGGGCGGCAAAGGTGTGGGCACTTGGTCGGACTCCAGTGCGTGGTCCATGCCCAATCAAATTGACGACTTCTGGGATAACTCGAGCGTCAACCGGCCCGACATGGCGGCCAAGGGTCACACTGAGCGTGACGCGGGCACGCCCGACAACCTAGCGCCGACCAAGGTGCGCGGCCAGATCCAGCCGGGCGGCCCGATGCCCTCGATCACGCTCAAGGGCGTCAGCATCAAGGGCGAGAGCAAGGTGGCCTACACCGAGGCCGTCACCACCGCGCAGAGCGATGCCCAGGCGGCGCTCAACCAGGAGCAGGTGCCCAAGGCCTACCGCAACGCCGTCCGCGATTACTTCGACGACCTCCCGAAGTAAGGCGGGCCCTGGGTTTTTTCGACCGGCTTGCGTGAGTTGGCGCCGGCGCGGCCCACTTCCCGCTTTTCCCGGCGCGGTTCCGCGTTAGCGTCGGCCCACACGATGAGCACGACGACCGCGCCCGCCACTCCGACGCAATTCGCCTCGCCCGCCATGCCCGATGACCAGGGCCGGTTCGGGCAGTTCGGCGGCCGTTACGTGCCGGAGACGCTCTGGTATCCGCTCCAGCAGCTGGAGGCCGAATACTTCCGCGCGCAGCAGGACCCGGAGTTCCAGCGCGAACTCAGTTACTACCTGCGCGAATTCGTCGGCCGGCCCACGCCGCTCTACTTCGCCGAACGCCTGACGAAGGAACTCGGTGGCGCAAAGATCTACCTCAAGCGCGAGGACCTGCTCCACACCGGCGCGCACAAGATCAACAACGCCCTTGGCCAGGCCCTCATCGCCAAGCGCATGGGCAAAACCCGCGTGATCGCCGAAACCGGCGCCGGCCAGCACGGCGTCGCCACCGCCACCGTGGCGGCGATGTTCGGCCTCAAGTGCGTGATCTACATGGGCGCGGTGGACTGCGTGCGGCAGGAGTTGAACGTCTATCGCATGAAGATGCTGGGCGCCGACGTGGTGCCCGTGCATGCCGGCCAGAAGACGCTCAAGGAAGCCGTCAACGAGGCCATGCGCGACTGGGTGACCAACGTTCGCAGCACCCACTACATCCTCGGCACGGCCTACGGCGCGCATCCGTATCCGGTCATGGTCCGCAACTTCCACCGCGTGATCGGCGACGAAGCCCGGCGGCAGATCCTCGAAAAGGAAGGCCGCCTGCCCGACCTGCTGCTCGCGTGTGTCGGCGGCGGCTCGAACGCCATCGGCCTGTTCTACCCGTTCCTCAACGATCCGACGGTGAAGATGTGCGGCGTCGAGGCCGGCGGCCACGGCATCCTGCCGGAACAGCACGCGGCGCGCTTTCACGGCGGTTCGCTCGGCGTATTGCAGGGCACGCGCAGCTACATCCTCCAGGACGCCGTGGGGCAGATCCAGCTCACCCACAGCGTCAGCGCCGGCCTGGACTACGCGGCCGTCGGCCCCGAACACGCCTGGCTGCACGACGCCGGCCGCGTGGAATACAGCTACGCCACCGACGAGGAGGCACTGGGCGCCTTCATGAAGCTGGCCCGCCTCGAAGGCATCATCCCCGCGTTGGAAAGCAGCCACGCCGTCGCCGAATGCCTCAAGCGCGCCCCGCAGATGTCCGCGGACAGCCTTATCATCATCAACATCTCCGGCCGCGGCGACAAAGACGTGGCCCAAGTCGCCCCGAAGGTGGGGCTGGAAATGCCGAAGTGAGCGACAACGATCAGACCAAAGGCGTCAGCGAAGGCGCTACAACACCACCGACGCCAGTTCGAGCGGTGCGCTACGCCGGTTGGGCATTTCTGACAGCTTTGCTAGCATCGGTTGCCTTCGTGGCCGCGACGATGGGGACGACGGAATTCCTGGGGCACACCGCTTATCAGCGGTTTCATCTTTGGCTTGTGCCCCGGCGTAATGGTAGGTTTGGCTGCTGTAGTGGCCGTTCTTGTAACCGGAGGCATCCTGGACCTCATTCACTGTCGGGCCACAATTCGCCGTAACGTGCTGCGCGGGTGTGTTGCTCTCCCGATAGTCAGCGGCCTGATACTCGCAGGCATCTTGACCCGGCCGCACGCGCGGTTGAGAAACGTCTTGCACTCCACGCCTCCTCCATCAGTCAGCGAGATCCGAGTAGCCGGGTTCAGTAGTTTCCTCGCCCGACGTTGGTATGCCCAATTCAGCATCTCCTCCAACGAGCTCCAACAGCTCGTGCAAGCCAACCGACTCACGCTTTCGACCAACAACGCGGCCTTTGAGTGGCTCGCCTCAGACGGGTTGGCTGGTCCGGCAAAGGTTCTTCCAACTTGGAAGCCGGCTCGCGTCTTCGAGTGGCGCACCACTAAAACCAGCACGTCGTGGTGGACGTTGCTGGCGGTTGATGTTTCAGGGACAAATGCGTTCTTCCTCCGCAGCTATCAGAACTGACAGCCAACTTGCCCCTCGCCACTGCCGGTTCGCTGGATACCTTTCCGCCATGATTGCGACCACTGAACTCCCCAGCATCAGCCTGACGCTGGAGTCGTGGCAGGGCCAGCTTACGCCCGAAGCCGCGCGGGCCATCCTCGCCCTGCGGGCCGAACCGAGAGCGCAGGCCCGTTACGATGAGCTCGCCTCGAAATGCAACGCCGGATCCCTCAACGAGGCTGAGCGTCGGGAATTGGACGCAACCGTGGAGTTCAACGACCTGGTGAGCCTTTTCAAGGCGCACGCCGCCACCGTGGTCTCGCGTGGCTGACCGGGTTCCAGACGGGCTGGCAGATCGGGTCCGCCAACGCGCCGGCAACCGCTGCGAATACTGCCGGGCGCAACAGGCGTTTCAGTTCGTTTCGTTTCACGCCGATCATATTGTCAGCCAGTTCCACCAAGGCCTGACTTTGGAGGAGAACCTGGCTCTTGCCTGTCCCGCCTGTAACAGCCGCAAAGGAACAAATCTTGCCGGCATAGACCCGGACACCGGTGAACTCACGCCGTTGTTTCATCCGCGCAAGCAGTCTTGGACTGAACACTTCCAAGTCATTGAGGGACGGGTCGTCGGTGTCACTGCGGTCGGTAGGACCACCGTCTGGGTTTGCGACATAAATGCGCCCAAGCGGCTGGACGCCCGTCGCCGATTGATTGCCGCGGGGCTGTTCTAGCCTGGAGGATCCGGCCGGTTCAGCGGTTCAGGGAAACGTTGGAACCCAACCAATGGATGCCATGGCCGTTGCCTGAACTGGCGAGCGGAGTGTTCGGAGAAATCCACAGGTGTAGGCGGCGAGATAAAGGGTCACGCTTGTCACAGGCAGATGGAACCACCCCCACGGCGGCGTTTGTCCGCTCAAGTGATGGAACAAGGTTGAGCGATCCTTGGAGCGGCGCTCACTCCTCCCCTTCGAAGTAATCCAGTGGCTCGGAGCGTAGGAGTCGGCGTTCCGGGGAGCGGACCATCCATTTGCCGCTGTCGGGGTAGTGGCAGCTTTCGCCGATGGGGTTGTCGGCGACGATGTAGAGCACGAGATCTTCCGCGGGATCGCTCAGGAGTTGGTGCGGTTGGCCGGGCTCGAACAGGAACGCGTCGCCCGGTTCGATGGGCGTGAAGCCGTCTTCGTGACGGACTTGGCCGCGGCCGCTCAGCACGTGGTAGAATTCCCATTGGGCGCTGTGGGAATGATACGGGCACATCGCCTTGCCGGCCGGGATGCGGCAGATCTCGACGTCAAACGGATGGCGTTTGCGCAGGTCCGTCGAGCCGTCTTCGCGGCCGAGCGCCTCGGAGATTTCACGGTCGCAGCTCGCGTATTTGCCCTTGGGCGAGGCGTAGCTGGATTCGGCCAGGTCGCGGGTGTTGATCTTTTTCATGCGGCGCGGGAGGAGGAGATTCCGGACGAAGGAAGCAGCGGCGACAGTGGGTCGAAGGAAGACTCAGGGCATCCAGTGGGGCGGCTTTTGCTGGGTGTTCCGGGCGCGATCCAGCTCCTGGGATTCCAGCGTCTCGCCAAGCTGTTCGAGGCGTTTTTGCATCCGTCCGAGCAGGCGCCCCTGCTCGATGACGACGGCGTTGAGTTCATCGCCCTGCTTTTCGGCATGGGCGAGCGCGGCTTCGAGGCGCGCGAGGCGTTGTTCGAATTGTTCGGCGTTCAAAGTTCGTCCTCCCGTTCGGCGAAGAAAAGTTGGTAGGCGCGGTTGTAGTGATCGTCGGCGACGAAGACATGCATCTCCCGGCTGAGGTCGTCGGGATCGGCGCCAACCTCGGCGTCGGCGGTGGACGCGGAGACACCGTGCTGTCCGAGCCATTCGAGCAGCAGCTCGGTCTTGATGATCGGGCCGGTGAAGAAGTGTCGCTGGCCGGCGGGCGGTGCGGGCGGTTGTGGCGTGGGGAGGCTCATGCCGACTGGGTTGCCAGAATGGCCTTGGCCGCCTCGGCCACGCCGGCGGCGAGTTCGGGCGGGGCGATGACCTTGGCGGCGCCGCCCCAGCCGAGCACCCAGCGCTGGATTTCAACCAGGCTGCCGAGCTTGAGGCGCAGTTCCACGCCGCCGCCGGGCAGTTCCTTGAGCTGCTGTGAGGGGTGCCAGCGCTTCTCCCGGATGTAGTCGGCGACCCGCTCATCGAAATGCACGGTTACGGCGTAGTCTCCGTCCTTGGAGAAGATGCCGAAGCTGTCGCGCAACCTGCGTTCGAGGGCGAACTTCTCGGGCTTGGGAAAGGTCTTGCCGGTCTTGGTGTGTTCCGCGATGCGGGTTGGCACGAACGTGCGGATGTCCTGCCGCAGGTGGTCGAAGGCGAAGAGATACCAGTCGCCGTTCACGTTCGCGAGGTGGTAGGGGTCGATCACCCGTTCCTCGGGCTGTTTTGCGCCGGGCTTGCGGTAGGTGATGCGGAGCTGCTGGCGCTTCTGCATCGCCTGCGCAAGCGCTTCCATCACGGGCACGTTCACGACCGGCTCGGCGGTGGTGCGAAAGGAAACGGTCTGCTCCCACTCGGCGAGGTTCAGCGAGACGGTGCCGGGCAGGGAGCGTTCGAGCTTCTTGAGCGCGCCGACGAGGCGTTTCTCGTAGGGCGTGCCGCGATATTGCTGAAGCGCCTTTTCCGCGACGAGTAGCGCGAAAAGTTCGCCCTCGGTGATCGTCAGCGTCGGGAAGGCGTCCACCTCTTCGGTGTAGTGGTAACCGTTGCGCTGGGCGTCCCACTCCAGGGGCAGGTTCAGCCGGTCGCGCATGAACTCAAGGTCGCGCTGGATGGTCTTGGTGCTGACCTCGATGGTGCGGGCGAGGGTGGAGCAATTCGGGAACTTGCCGGCCGCCAGCTCACCGTGGATGCGCATCATCCGGTCGATGGGCGGACGCGTCTGGGGCAGGTCGTGCGCGGTGCTCATGTTGGCCGTGAGGTTCGGTGTGGGGCAGGGAAGTGCAAGCGCCGGGAACGCCCCGGCTTGGGGCTTCGGAGTCGGTGGTCCGGGTGGGTGCGGGTCATTTCTCCGATTGCAGGCGGATCCCGGCTACGCAAGCTCGGCGGCGAATGAAATCCCCGTTGGTTCTCGCCGGGCTGCTGGCTCTATTCGCCGGTTGCGCCACCCGTCCCTCCGTCACGATCACGCCCGAACCTGGAGCGGCCGGCACGCAGGTTGAAACAGCCTTCACCCAGGTCGTCACCAAGACGAACCAGTTCCGGTTCCTGCTGGCGTTGCCGAAGGATTACTCGGCCGCGGGCGGCAAAAAGTGGCCGCTCGTGCTCTTCCTGCACGGCGCCGGCGAACGCGGCACCGACGTCCAGAAAGTCGCTGTCCACGGTCCGCCCAAGCTGGTGAAGCAGGGGCGGGATTTTCCGTTCATCCTCGCGTCGCCGCAGTGCCCGGAGGGGCAGGTGTGGGATACGGACGCGCTGATGGGTTTGGTGGACACGCTTCAGGTGCAACTCCCGGTGGACGCCAAGCGCACTTACGTCACTGGCCTGAGTATGGGTGGCTACGGCACCTGGGCCTTGGCCTCGAAGTATCCTGACCGCTTTGCCGCGGTCGCGCCCGTGTGCGGCGGCGGCGAACGCATCCGCGCCCTGCTGCCCAGCCAACGCGAGGCGTTGAAGACGCTCGGCGTGTGGGCGTTCCACGGCGGCAAGGACAACGTCGTGGCGCCCTCCGAGAGCGAACGCATGGTGGACGCCTTCAAGAAGGCCGGCGTGACCGACGTTCAGCTCACGGTTTATCCCGAGGACGGCCATGATTCGTGGACCCACGCCTACGCCGAGCCGACGTTCTATGACTGGCTGCTTAAGCACAGCCGGTGACCTCCCAGAACGGCAGTTGGCAACTCGCCGGGAGGTTCCGCGGGCATCGTGCGAGACCCGCCTTGCCATTATCTTTCCGAAAAACTCTTTGACCCATGCCGTGCTTTTGCTACCAATCGCCCTCCTTTTTGTTTGGGCCAAAATGAACAAGCGGACCTTTATTCCGAAAATTGACGTGCAGAGACGCCAGTGGCGCGTGGTGGACGCGAACGGTGTCGTGCTCGGTCGTCTCGCCGTCCAGATCGCTGATGCCTTGCGTGGCAAGGACAAGCCGACCTTTTCCCCCCACATGGATGGCGGCGACTTCGTTGTCGTCGTCAATGCCGAGAAAGTCGTGCTGACCGGCAAGAAGGAGGATCAGAAGCAGTTCATGACCTACTCTGGCTGGAAGGGTGGCGAGAAGTTCCGCACCGTGGCCCAAGTTCGCGCCGCTCATCCCGAGCGTTTGGTCATGCATGCCGTCAAGGGCATGTTGCCCAAGAACCGCTTGGCCGACCGTCTGTTGACGAAGCTCAAGGTCTACGCCGGACCGACCCACCCGCACACCGCGCAGGAACCGGCCACCATGGCCTACGCTGGCTGAATCCGTTAACCCGTTTTGTCATAACATGTCGACTTCAGTCCTATTCTACGGCACCGGCCGTCGTAAAACGAGCGTGGCCCGGGTTTGGATCACTCCCGGCACCGGCACCATCACCGTCAACAAGCGCGCGGTGGAAAACTATTTCCCGGTCGAAACCCAGCGGATGCTGCTCCAGCAGCCGTTTGGAGCGACCTCGACCGCCGGCAAGTATGATGTTCGCATCAACGTCAGCGGTGGTGGCCCGAGCGGCCAAGCCGGCGCCTGCCGCCACGGCATCGCCCGGGCTCTGCTCGCCAGCGACGCGACGTTCCGTCCGTTGTTGAAGGTGGACAAGTTGCTGACCCGCGATTCCCGCATGAAGGAACGCAAGAAGTATGGTCAGCCCGGCGCGCGCAAACGCTTCCAGTTCAGCAAGCGTTGATCCCCGCAGATTTCTCCCGACCCCGCTGGACCGTCCGGCGGGGTTTTTTGTTGGGCTGCATCCTGACCTGAGCTTGGCATGTATGTTCCGGAACATTTTGCGGTGACCGACCCCGGACTGTTGGCCGAGGCGATGCGGGAATTCCCGTTTGCGATCATCGTTACCGGCGGAACCGAACCGATAGCATCCCACGTCCCGCTGGTATTTGAGCCGGCGCATCCCCCGCTTGGAAAGCTGACGGGCCACTTGGCGCGGGCAAATCCGCAGTGGCGGCAGTGGTCCGATGCCACGCAGGCCTTGGTTATTTTCCGGGGGCCGCATGCCTACGTTTCTTCGGAGTGGTATGTGAACCAACCCGCAGTCCCGACCTGGAACTATGTGGCGGTTCATGCCTACGGCCCGATAACTTTGGTCAACGACGGCCCCCGGCTTGACGCCCTGATGGAGGAACTGACGTCACGTTTCGAGGCGGGCGCGGGCCCAGGCCTTTCGGACGCGGAGAAATCCTACCGGCAGCGCATGCTTGGCGGGATCATTGGCTTCGAGATCGAGATCACGCGTTTGGAAGGGAAGTTCAAGCTCAGCCAAAACCGCCCACCGGAAGATGTGGCGGGCGTCATCGCCGCCCTGGAAAATTCGGCGGAACCAGGGGACCGGCAAACTGCCGAGTGGATGCGGCGGTTTGCTTGGCCACGATAACGCCTTTGCCAGCCTTGTTTCCGCCTCAACACTGACTCACGCTTTTCATGAACTCGTTTTCCTCCCCCGTGCGCGTCGCCATCGTGGGCGCTTCCGGATACTCCGGCGAAGAGCTGGTCCGGCTGCTGCTGAATCATCCCTCGGTCAACTTGGTCGCCGTTACTTCGCGGCAGAACGCCGGGCAGAGTGTCGCCCAGGTTTTCCCGAAGTTTGCCAGCCATCCCAAATCGAAGGAGCTGTTCTTCAGTGAACCGAACGCCGAGGTGCTCGCCAAGGTCGCCGACATCGTCTTCCTCGCGCTGCCGCACGGTGTGGCCGCCGAGTTTGCGGTTCCTTTGCAGGCTGCCGGAGTGGTGGTCATTGACCTCAGCGCGGATTTCCGGCTGCGCAGCGCGGAGGTTTACCGCGACTTCTACGCGCATGAACATCCGGCACCGGCGTTGCTCGCCGAGGCCGTCTACGGATTGCCCGAGGTCTATCGGGACCGGATCCGGACCTCGCGGCTGATCGCGTCGCCAGGGTGCTATCCGACAAGCATTCTGCTGCCCACGTTGCCGCTGCTGAAGGCGGGACTGATCCGCCCGGGCGGTATCATCGCGAATTCCATGAGCGGCGTCAGCGGGGCCGGCCGCAAGGCGGACCTCGACTACCTGTTCTGCGAATGCAACGAGAGCGTCCGCGCCTACGGGGTGCCCAAGCACCGGCATCTCTCGGAGATTGAGCAGGAGCTGAGTTTGGCCGCCAAGGAACCGGTGACGATCCAGTTCACCCCCCATCTGATTCCGGTGAATCGCGGCATCCACACGACCCTGTATCTGGCCCCCACCCGAAACTTTTCCGGTGGCGACGAGGCGGCCGAGCTCGGCCGGGAAATCGAGGAATGCTATCGGGCTGCATACGCCACTGAACCTTTTGTGCGGGTGCTGAGCGGCAAGGCCCTGCCCGACACCAAGAACGTCGTTGGCACCAACACCCTCGAACTCGCGTGGCGTCTGGATCCCCGGACCGGCCGACTGGTGGTCATGAGCGCCGAAGACAACATCGTGAAAGGCGCCAGCGGCCAGGCAGTGCAGAGCATGAACATCGTGTGCGGCTTCCCGGAGACGACCGGCTTGGTCTGAGCGGTATCGCCGGCCATGCATTCGTCACTGCAGCGTCTGCTTTGGTTGGCCAAGGTTGGCTGGCTATTCGGAACGCTGCTCCTGCCGGTTTCCCCGGCGGCGGAGCCGGGCGTCGGGTTGGTGCCGTTTGTTCGGGGCGAGACCAACGGAATTCCTTTCGTGCCTCGGAAAAGCCCGGACCAGCCCGCGGTCTTTTCGGCGGTGGTGGACCGAGAATGGCATCCGGGTTTGTTGCCGGTCTTTGCCGTCGAGAAATCCGGAAGTTGGGAACTCCGTCGTCGCCCGGGGGGGCAGGAGAATTTCTCGGAACCCATTTTCTTCGGGCTGCCAACGGAGCACGAACCGGAAGCGGCAGCGGTTTCCGGCCGCTGGGAGGTTTCCGCGACCCGGGCGGATGGATCGGTCCTGCGCCTCGCGCTGGAATTGGCCGCGGAGGGTGAGGCGGTTTCCGGCCGCTTCGACCAGAACACGGACTATCGCTTCGCCCAGGTGACGGGCGGCAGCGTGCGCACCAATCGGCTCGAGCTGGCCGTGAAATACATCAACGATGATTACCAATTGATTGCCCAGCGGCGCGGTGACCGTTGGTCCGGCCGCTGGCAAAGAGCCGACGATTCCGAAGGCGGAACGTTGGAGCTGTTCCGGGGATTGCCGCCCGCCGCGTTGCCGACCCAAGGCCGGCTGGTTGCCCTGCATGAATATCGCCGCCCGGGCTCCGGTGCGCGGCTTTACCTGCTGGCGGGCGAACCGGTGCCGGCCGGTTGGATTGCGGAACCACGCCCCTTGGTGCGGGTTTGGCGGGCGTCGGCGCGGTGATCCAGGAATGAGCCAATTCGTCGGTTGCCGCGGCCAGGCAGGCGGCCTCCGCAAAAAGAGACATGAACTGCGATGTTCCCTCGCCTAGCCTCCGCTGGCGGAACGGAATCCGCGAACATCCGGAACATGAGTGATCCAGCCACCCTGATTGTGAAGTGTCCCCGCTGCCGGGAACGCGGAGCCTGGCTTGCCCGCGAGTGGGGACCATTTTGCAGCGAGCGTTGCCGGCTGATTGACCTCGGCCAGTGGTTCGGGGAGGAGCACAAGATCAGCCGCGTGCTGCGGCCGGGCGATTTTGAAGGGTTCGACGAATTGGAAGCCGGGCCGCACCTCGACCGCCCCGAAACCCAAGGCTGACGGATGACCTACGACGTCATCATCATTGGCGGCGGCGCGGCGGGCCTATTCTGCGCCCGCACGGCGGGACAGCGGGGGCGCAAGGTGCTGTTGCTCGAGCACAATCCGCGGCTCGGGAACAAGATCCTGATTTCCGGCGGCGGCCGCTGCAATTTCACCAACCTGGGCGCGACGCCGGCCAACTACGTCACGAGCGGCAGTCCGCATTTCCTGAAGTCCGCGTTCGCGCGCTACACGCCGCAGGATTTCCTGAGCCTAGTGGAGCGGCACGGCATCGCGTGGCACGAGCGCAAGCACCGGCAACTGTTCTGCGACCACAGCTCGAAGCAGATCCTGCAATTGCTGGAGGACGAATGCGCGGACGGCAGCGTGGAATTTCGGCTAGGCTGCCGGGTGGCGTCGGTGCGCCGTCCAGGCGGCGCTGACGACGGCGAAGCGGGAGTGGGCCAAGGTTGGGAAGTCACGACCTCCGCGGGCACTTTCACCAGCACGGCGCTCGTGGTGGCGACTGGTGGGCTTTCATTTCCCAAGCTGGGCGCAACTCCGTTCGGTTACGAGCTTGCGACCCAGATGGGCCTCAAGCTCGTTCCGCTGCGTCCGGGACTGGTGCCCTTCACTTGGTCGCCCGCCGACCGGGAGCTCTTTGCCGGGCTCAGCGGCATCGCGTTCGAATGTTCGGTGAGCGGCCGGCCCGAGGCGCCGGCCTTCCGGGAAGCGGTCCTGTTCACCCACCGGGGGCTCAGTGGCCCGGCGATCCTCCAGATTTCCAGTCACTGGTCCGCTGGTGAAACCGTGCGGCTCAACGTGCTGCCGGACGCAGTTGTGCCGGAGCTCCTGGCCGCGAACCGGGCCGGTGGGCGCGAGGTGAAGACAGCCCTGCGGCAGGTATTGCCCGAACGATTCGTGCAGGCATGGAGCGCCCGGCACGGGACGACCAAGCCGATCGCCCACCTGACCAAGGGGGAAATTGAAACCATCACCCGGTCCTTACAGGCGTGGGAAGTCACCCCGGCCGGCGACGAGGGGTATCCCAAGGCCGAAGTCACCGTTGGCGGGGTGGACACCGGCGAGCTTTCGTCGAAGACGATGGAATGCCGGCGCGTGCCGGGATTGCATTTCATCGGCGAGGTCGTCGATGTCACCGGCTGGCTCGGCGGCTATAATTTTCAGTGGGCTTGGGCCAGCGGGCATGCCGCCGGACAGGCGGTCTAGTGGACCGCTTCAAGGGCTGGCGGCGGAGTGTTCCAGGTGCTTTTCCTCCAGCCGCGAAAACCACGGCACGAGGCAAAGCAATCCGCCGATCACCCCGAGCGCCAAACTCAGCGAGCGGTCGGCCATCAGGCCGGTCAGGGGATTGAAGAGGACGATGCCGAACGTCCGCACCATCGACGCGAAGGAAAGCACCGTGGCGCGTTTATCGGACGGGATCAGGGCGTTGAATTGGGCGGTGTAGATGGCGATCCGCGGCAGGCTGAAGGCAAAGGCGATGACAATCAGCGGCACGACCAACGGCACGGACCGGACAAAGCCAAGTGCCAGCATGGCTACGCCGGCCAGGACGGTGCTGAACAGCAACAGCCGCCGCCGGGAGCCGGCCCAACGGATCAGCGTGTCGACGTGAGTGAGGAACAGAATTTGCCCGACGCACGCGGTGGCATGGACCAGGCCGAGGAACTTCAGCGGGATGCCGGCCGCCAACGCCACCGGTTGGTAGAGCCAGATGATGGACCACGCCAAGGCGTTGGTGATCGCCAGTTCCAGGCTGAGCAGCCGGAGCACGGGATGCGTGGCGAAGTAGCGGCCGCCGTCCACGAGCAATCGGAAATAGGTCCGCCGTGACCGGGTTTCGGTGGCGGTGGGCACTTCCCGGAGCAACAGGGAAAGGACAAACACTAGCAGGGTTGGGATGGCGTAGGCCCGCATCGGCGCGGTGATGCCCCAATTTGCCGCGATCCAGGCGCCGGTCAGCGTGCCGACGTTGATGCCGATCAATTTGCACGCCTCAAGCCGGGAGAGCACTCGCACGGACGAACTTTCTTCGCCGGCCGCCTTCAGGCTGTCGTAGGCCAACGCTTCGTCGGCGCCCGAATGCAGCGTGAAGGCCGTGGCGAAAAGCAGCTCCGCGACCGCGAACCGGGCCCACGACGGGTTCGCCGAATACACCCATGCACCCACCGCGGCGACCAGGCCGCCGAGGGCCAGGGAAACCTTGCGGCCGAGAAAATCCGCGATGGTTCCGGTCGGCACCTCAAGCAGGAAACTGCACAGCATGAACCAAGCGTTTAGGTAGAAGACGTGCGACAGCTTCAGGCCGCCCCATTGGGTAAAGAACGCGACCATCACCGCCGCGAAGAAGTGGGACCAGAACAGGACCCGGATGGCGTAAAGGAGCGGAATGTTCCGCCGAAAACGGGTGCCGTAAGCCACCGGAAGACTGGATGCAACCGAGCTCATTGGTTGGGAAACGGATCGTTGGCGAATTCGGCGGCAAGCGGGTTAAAGACGCTGGCGAGCCCGAGCTCGGCGCCCGGGCTGGGCTGGGCACATCCGCCCGCACCTTCACGGTGAAAAGCCGGGCCCAGCGGGGTCAAGGCACCGCGGCGGACCGCCTGGTGGAGATTTGAATCGGAACCGCCGCGACCATGAGCGGTGTTGCGGTCCCGGGGCAGGGGCTTACTCCGCGTTGGGATAGCTGCCGAGCACCTTCACGAAGCTGCAATGCGCGCCGAGTTGTTCGATGGCCTTGGCCACCTTTGGTGTCTCGGCGTGGCCGTCGCAGTCCACGAAGAAGAAGTATTCCCACGCCTTCCGCTTGCTGGGCCGCGACTCGATCTTGGTCATGTTGATCCGGTAACGGCGGAACGGGGCGAGCGCCTTGTGGAGCGCGCCCACGTCGTCGCGCACACTGAACATGATGCTGGTGCGGTCGGCGCCGCTGGGCGGGCTGCACTGCCGGCCGAGGACGAGGAACCGGGTGGCATTGGCCGCATTGTCCTGGATGTCGTGTTCCAACACCGGCACGCCGTATTGCTCGGCGGCCAGCACGCCGGCGATGGCGGCGGAACGTTTTTCCTTGGCCGCCAGTTCGGCAGAGCGGGCATTGGAACTAGTTTCCACCAGTTCCGCATGGGGTAGATTCCGGTGAATCCAGCCGCGGCATTGGCCGAGCGTCTGAGGATGGACGTAAATGCGCTGGATGTCCTCGCGCTTGGCCTTGCTGACGAGGCAGTGCGAGATGCGAAGGACAACCTGTGAAACCACCTTGAGATCGCTGTCTACGAACATGTCGAGCGTGTGGGTGACGACGCCCTCGGTCGAATTTTCGACCGGCACCACGCCGTAGTCGGCGCGGTGTTTGGACACCTCGCTGAACACGTCGGGAATCGTCTTCTGCGACGCGTAGCTCAGGCTGGAGCCGAAGCGCTTGATGGCGGCTTGGTGCGTGAAGGTCGCCTCCGGCCCGAGGTAAGCGATGGTCAGGGTCTTCTCCAGGGAGATCGCGCTCGACATCACCTCGCGGTAAATGGCGCGCAGGCCGTCGTTGGTGATCGGGCCGGCGTTCTTCTTGCAGACGCGGTCGAGCACGGCGCGCTCGCGGTGCGGCACGTAGATCTCGTCGCCGGCCTTCAGCTTGATCTGGCCGATTTCGAGGACGTGTCTGGTGCGTTCGTTGAGCAGTTTCACGATCTGCTCATCGAGGGCGTCAATCGCTTGCCGATGTTCCTGGAGGCTCATGGACGGGCGCCATGATGCCCGGTCAACCGCCCGCATGCGAAGCCGGAAACTTCGGAGGTTTTCGATCGGCCGGGCTTACGGCCGTGGATCGGGTGGTTGGCGGGATGGGCGTTCGGCGGCAGCCGGTTCCGTTTCCCAGCGCAGCGGCGACGTGCGCCAGTCGTATTGGATGGCGAGGATACGCAGCACAAACGTGGCCCCGACCCCCCAGACGGCGGCGGCCTCGGCCCCCAGTTGAAACTGCCGCAGCAGCAACACGAACAGGGCCGTGCCCGAGACGGTGGCCAGCACGTAGAATTGGCCGGCCTTGAACATCAGGGGTTCCTCTCGCGTGAGGATGTCCCGCACTGCGCCGCCGCCGGTCGCGTTGACCACCCCGACGAAGATCGCGGCCGGCGCGCTCAGGCCGGCCGCCAGGGACAGGCGGGCGCCGATGACGCCGTAGGCCGCCAGACCCAGTGCGTCGATCACGCTGAAGGCGAGGTTGAAGCTGTCGAGGCGCGCGCCGAACACGTAACCCACGGCGCAACCCGCACCGATCACCGGCAGGTAACGCCAATCGGTCAGGACCAGCGGCGGTCCCTGCTGGAGGAACAATCCGTCGCGCAGCAGGGCGCCGCCGACTCCGGTGACCAGCGCGAGGGCGAACACACCCACGACGTCGTAGTGCCGCCGGAGCGCGGCGATGGCGCCGGTGACGGCAAACACGAACGTGGCCGCGAGGTGAAACCACGCGGGCAGTTCGAGCAGGTTGGGGGCGCCGGGCACGAAGGGAAGGGGGTTACAGCCGGCCGTTGTCGATCAGGCGGGTTTTGCCGACGAACACCGCCAGCGCCATTTGGGTGCCGGGACGGACTGTGACCGCCGGTTCGAGGGTTTCCGGATCAAAAAACTCCACATAGTCCAGCCGCGCCGCTGGCCGAGTCTTCACCAGGCGCGTGACGGCCCGCTTCAGTTCGGTCGCGGCCACGGGTTGTTTCCGCACGGCCCGGCGGCACGCGGCGAGCGCCTCGGAAAGCACGAGGCCTTGCTGGCGTTCATCCGAATTGAGGTAGCTGTTCCGGGAACTCATCGCGAGGCCGTCGGGTTCCCGGCGCGTAGGCGCGACGACGACCTTCAGCGGGAAGTTCAAGTCTTGCGCCATGCGGCGGATGACGGCGGCCTGCTGCCAGTCCTTGGCCCCGAAGATCGCCACGTCGGGTAGCACGCAATTGAACAGCTTCGCCACCACCGTGGTGACGCCGCGGAAGTGGGTGGGGCGCGACACGCCTTCCATGCCCTGCGTCAGCCGTTCTTCCACGACGTAGGTGGAGTAACCGCCTTCGGCCTTGCCGGGATACATGGCCGCATCCGAAGGCAGGAACACGGCGTCCACTCCCTCGGCTCGGCACAGGGCGTAGTCGCGCCGGAGGTCACGCGGATACTTGGCGAGGTCCTCGGTCGGGGCGAACTGGGTCGGGTTGACGTAAATGCTGAGCACGACCTTGCCCTGTGGGCCGACCCGGCGGCGGGCATCGCGGACGAGGCTCATGTGGCCGTCGTGGAGGAATCCCATCGTCGGCACGAAGCCGACGCGAGTTCCGGTGCGGCGCCAGCCCACGGCGGCGCGCTGCATGGCGGCGACGGTCTTGAACGTCTTCACGGGCGGATGTTACCGCCGGCGGGCTGCGGGCTCACGTCACAAAAAAGCCCGCGGCCGAAAAGGGGGACTTCGACCGCGGGCGAGGTTTAGTTTGAGGGAAATCAGGGATTGGCCGCCGGCAATACCCGCAACAGACGCCAAACTTGGGCATCGCGGTTACGCAGGCTGACAAAAACTTCCGTGAAACCGTTCAGGTTGGAGAACTGGGCCGACGGCCGCAGGGCCGTCTCGGTCCGCCAAGTCGTGAAATCCGTGGTCCGCTCCAGCCGCCACGTTTCGCCGCCCAAGGTGAAGAAGCGCAGCTTCAACGCATCGTAGGTCCGCACGGTGCCGTCGGCGGATTCGGTGGCCTTGGTCGGGTCGAATCCGGCCAGCAGTTCGGTCTGGTCATCCAGGCCGTCGCCGTCGGAATCGTTGCTGCCGGGATTCATGCCGAGGCTCACTTCGTGAGCGTCATCGACGCCGTCGGAGTCCGCATCCACCGCAGTGTTGGCCGCCGCGATGTGGCCGCCGCCGACGGCGATGGCGGCGGTGGCTCCGAAGGCGTTAAGCCGGGCGGTGAGGTTCTCCGCGCCGGTGCCCCACACCGTGAACCGGCCGGTGGCTTCCCGGGCGATGGTGACGTTGTTGCCGGCGAGGATCGCGGTGATGCCGCCGAGGCCCGCGGGCACGTTGCCCTGGCCCTCCGCGTTGTTGCCCCAGCACACCACATTGCTGGACTGGGTGACGACTGCGGTATGTCCAAAGCCGGCGGCGATGGCCGCAACCGGAGGCAGGCCGGCCGGAACCGTGCTTTGGCCAAGCCGATTGTCGCCCCAGGCGACTACCGTGCCGTTGGCCCGCAGCGCGACGGAATGGAAGCGCCCGGCGGAAATGGCCACCACATCCTGAAGGCCCGGCGGCACCTGGGCTTGGCCGGCTTCATTCGCGCCCCATGCGAGGACGGTGCCATCGACGAGCAGCGCGAGGCTGTGGCTGCCGCCGGCCGCAATGGCGGTCGCCGGGAGATCTTGCAACGGCGGACTGGCCTGCCCGTAGGCATTGGAACCCCAGCCGACCACTTCGCCATTGGCGCGCAGTGCCAGCGAATGCAGGCCGCCACCGGCGAGGGCGGTGACTTCGCTCAGGTCGCGCGGCACGTCGCATTGGCCCGCCGAATTGAGCCCCCAAGCCACCACGGATCCGTCCAAGCGCAGGGCCAACGTATGCCAGATGCCGGCGGCCAGGGATTGCACGCCGTCGAGGGTGGCCGACACGGTGGCCTGACCGAACTCGTTGTCGCCCCACGTCGCGACCGTGCCGAGCATCACCGGTTCGGGTGCGCCGACCTCCGGCAGGGGTTGGCCTTCGACCCGGTCCAAGGGCAGCAGCCGGTGGTGGTTCATTGCCGGGGTCGCGTTGGTCAGGATCCGCGTGATTCCCCGCCTTGGGACGTAGGGTGTCCAAAGGTTGGTCCATTCGGTCCCATCCGTGGAGCCCTGAAACTGGAAACGGGTCCGCCCGGACGCGAATATTTCCAATTCCACCGTTGGGATGGCGGCCAAGGAACCGCTGGGAGCTTCCGTCGCCACCGTGGGCGTAAAGCCGTTGAGGAGTTCCAGCACGTCGGTCAGGCCATCTTGGTCGGAATCCACGGCATTCGGATTGGATCCGACCCGGACCTCAATCCCGTCGGACACCCCGTCCCTGTCCGAATCGGGTTCAAGTGGCCCGGTATTGCTGATGCGTTCATACGGGTCGTCCAAACCGTCGTTGTCGCGATCCGGCACCCCGTCGATGCCGACAAAGTGGAAGAAGCCGCCGCTGATGCCGGCCGGCCGGGTGGTCGCCGGCGCCTGGATCAGGGCTGGGTCGCCAATCAGGCGCAGGACCCGATCAAGGGTGATGACGGCGGTCACGTTGTTGCCCGCGCCGATTTCCACCACCTTGGGCAGGTCGGCCGGGATGCTGGTCTGATTGGCGGAGTTGTCGCCCCAGGCAACCACGATGCCGTCCCGGCGCAGGGCGACCGAGTGGTCCGCACCCGCGGCGATGTCCACAATGTCCACCAGCAGGTCCGCGACGGCGGCGGTGCTGGATTGGCCCGCTTCGTTGCCGCCCCAGCAATGGACCGATCCATCCGTGCCGAGGGCTACCGTGTGATACATCCCGGCCGAGAGCTTGCGGATTGGCGGCAGGGACGCCGGCACGTTGGTCTGTCCGAACGTGTTGTCACCCCAGGCGATCACGGAGCCGTCGGCCAGCAAGGCCACGGAATGGAAATAGCCGGCGGCAATGGCGGTCACGTTCGTGAGACCGATGGGAAGGGTCGCCTGGCCGAACTGATTGGCACCCCACGCCATTACCGTCCCGTTGGTCCGCAGGCCCAGCAGGTGTCCCGAGCCCGAGGCCAGGCCGACCAGTCCGATGGCGTCGCGGGGAACGTCGGTCTGCCGGTAGCTGCTGTCGCCCCAGACGGAAACCGAGCCGTCGGCCCGCAGGGCGGCGGAATGGAGGAATCCGGGGACGACTTGGAGGACGTTGGTCAGGTCCGCGGGCACGGTGCTCTGCCCGGCCACGTTGTTGCCCCACGCGATCGCCTTGCCCGTCAGGGGCAACGAGACTTTTGCCGCGGCCGGCAGGATGCGCACGGGCACGTCGTCGCTGGTCTGGGCGGACGCCAGGAGGGTCGCTTCCAGGTAGTAGGCGCCGCTATCCGCCAGCTTGGCGCCCAGCAAGACCAGGTTGAGGTTGGTCTGGGTTGGCAGGGCCTCGCCGCGCGCGAACCACTGGTAATTCACGAAGTTGGTGATGATCGTGATGTTGGTCCGGGTCTCCCCGGGTGTCGTGATCGCGCAGAGCTCGAAGGTGTCGGCCGCGCCGTCCCCGTCGGCATCGCAGCCGTCCAGTTCACCGTCGTCGTCGGTGTCCACCGGGGTGCCCTCGTAGACCGGAGGGATGTTGGTGATTTGAATGTTGGTCACCACGATGAAGTTGGTCAGGGCGGTGGGACGGATGATCAGCGTTTCGCCGAGCAGGCGGAGGTGGCGATTCGTGCTCAGCAGGAAAAGTGGATACTTGTCCCGGGCCTTGGGGTCCGTGCGCAGGTTGTATTCCTGGCCGTCGTTGAAGCCGTCGCCGTCGGTGTCCGGTTTCGTCGGGTCGGTGCCTAGGCGCAGTTCCTGGAAGTCTGACAAGCCGTCCTTGTCCAGGTCCGGTCCGGGCAAGGGCGGCGGGGTCGAGGCCAGCGCGGCAAAGGCGGGCTCGGACGGCCAGAGGGTGGGGGTTGCCACGGTGAGATCCGCCGCGGCGTGGCAGATCACCGCGCCGGCGGCGAGGAGCAGGAGGAGGTTTTTCATCGGCAATGATCCCCGCCGGACACTTGGAATTGAGAGCTTCGGATCGGAAGCTCGCCGGCTCCAGGCAGGCGGACAGGGAGGCCGAAAAGCTATGCAAGTCCCTTGCCGGCCGCCTAACAATTTTGTGCCGATTTGGCGCCAAAATCCGGGGTGAATGGATCCCATGTTGGCGGGCCATGCCGCCATGCGGGCGGTTCCCCGTCCCGCTTGGCAATTCCCGCCGGCGCCTGAGATTGTCGTGGATTCCTGCGGGGTGGTTGACTCCGTTGGCCGTCGGCCGACAGGGTCGGGGATGCCTGTTCCGTCACGCTGGTTTGGTCTCCTATTGTTTCAATTTTTGCTCACACCAGTCATCGGCGCCGAGGCTCCATTTCCGGGCGCGCAGTCGGAGTGGTCGGGGTTCCGTCGCTACGATTTCGAGGTGGCGGGCAAGCCGGCCCTGGTGGTCGCGCCGAAGGTTGCCGCACCGGGGCGCCCGTGGGTCTGGCACGGCGAGTTCTTCGGCCACAAACCCAAGCCGGACGAAGCGCTGCTCGCCCGGGGCTGCCACGTCGTTTACTTGGCCGTGCCCGACATGCTGGGTTCACCCGCGGCGGTCCGGTATTGGGATGCATTTTACGCCGAGCTGACCGGCAAATTTGGTTTTGCCCCCAAGGCGGCGCTGGTCGGACTCAGCCGTGGCGGTCTTTACTGCTACAACTGGGCGGCCGCGAACCCGACGAAGGTGGCCTGCCTGTATGGCGACGCACCGGTGTGCGATTTCCGGAGCTGGCCGGGCGCCTTCGGCCAGGGCAAACGCAGCGACCGCGATTGGCAGTTGGTGCTCACGCAATACGGCTTCAAGTCCGATGCCGAAGCCCGGGCTTATCTGGCCAATCCGGTCGACAATCTTGCGCCCCTGGCCGCGGCCAAGGTGCCGTTGCTCCACGTGTTTGGGGATGCCGACGAGGTAGTGCCTTGGGAGGAGAACACGGGCGCGGTCGCGGAGCGGTATCCGAAGCTCGGTGGAAGCGTCACCCTGATCCGCAAACCGGGCGTGAAGCATCATCCGCACGGGCTGGAAGATCCAACACCGATCGTGGAATTTATCTGGGAGCACACTGCCAATGCTGAGGCCAAGGCATGGTGGGCTAACCGCAGCCAGATTCCTCCGGTGTCGCCCCCGCCGCTTTGAACGCCGCTGCCGGCATGTTTCGCGGTGGGCTTTAGCCGGAACAGTGCAATCAGCGCGAGGAAAGCCTTCGTCCGCCGAGGCACAGCGTTGTCGGAAGAACTCGGATGATTGCGCCTTCAAAATGGAGGGGAAGCGTGTGCGGGTTTACCGGAGAGTGCGCGGAACCCCAAAGCCGCGGGATTGACATCCATATCGGGAATTTATCCCGTGCTTCCTTTCACCGCAATTGTCCACCCATGCAAGAGCTCAACTTACCTTCCGATCTCGTCATCTTTCTCCGTGGCCGAAGGGAATTGGTCTATCCGGCCGCAGATTGTGAGGTCGGTGCGGTGGTGCTGGAATGGCTGGAGGACTTGGAGTTGTCCAAGGCCGAGGTGCACGTAGACGGCGAAGAGATGTTTGCGGACGATCCCCACTTCGGAGAAGCAGGCCACTACGTCATTCCGTGCGTATCTCTTTTGCTGGACTGTGCAGGCTATCTGCCGTGGGGAATCCTTTGCTGGTTTCCGACCGAGCGACAGTTCGGGACTGTGGATAGCGACCACGGCAAGGTCGTGTTGTTTGGTCCCGAAATCGGGTGGTCGGAAATCGTCCATGAGCCAGCGAGATGGTTGAGCCTTCAGTGGAGCGAGACGGCGCCAGAATGCATCCGACCGCGCGGCGGTTATCCGTTTGTTCCGGTTACTCAGGACGGGGAAGGGCTGGATCAGGCATTGGAGGCTACGCGGGCACGGCTCGCGGCACTGGAAGCAAAGTGCTGGCGCAGAGGCATTGTCGATGAAACGAACCATGCTGGGTTTATTCGCGGTGAGATCGAGGCGCTGGAATCATTGTTGCTTCAAAAGGCTGCGTCGGTGCGTCCGGCGGGTGGAATTCAGGCAGCGATGGCGCCCGAATACCGTGATGAGCACGAATCCGCTGCTGAAGCCGTTCCGGAAGGCTTTGCCGCGCTACTCAGGCAACAATTGTTGGTTCTGGAGGGAATGGTCGCCAAGGCTCCGGTTGCGCAGCAGGAGCAGATTCGCGCCCAAATGGACGCGATCCGAAAGCAGGTAGGTCGAAGTGGCGACAAGTAACGGGGTTTGTATGGCATTCATGGGTCTTCCTCCGGGGAGCGCCACCGCGTAGGTTTCGCCTGCCGCATGAAACGCATTCAGGCTTGGTTTCCCACCTTTCTCTACTGTGACCGCCTCCAGCGTGGCTCTTGGCAACGCTTCAACCGCGAGTTGCTCAAGGAGTGCTACCAGATCCGCGATTTCGACGAGGCCGGGCAGAAGTGGTCGGCCAAGAACTACCCCGGCGGGTTCACCAGCTACGGTTCGATGGACAAGCTGCACCAGTTTTCGTCCACGTTCATGGACTTGGAGCAGCTCATCGACCGGCATGTGATGGCCTATGCGCGTGCCTTGGAATGGGACTTGGGTGATCGCGGCCTCGCGATGACCGATTGCTGGCTGAACATCATGCCGCATCGCACCGCGCACAGCCTGCACCTGCACCCGAACTCCGTGGTCAGCGGGACTTACTATGTCGCCACGCCGAAGGGTTGCGCCGGCCTCAAGTTTGAGGACCCGCGCCTGAGCAAGTTCATGGCGGCGCCGCCCCGGAAGGCAAAAACCAAGCCGGCCAACCAACTGTTCGCAAACTACCCGGCCGAGGCCGGCAACGTGGTGCTCTTCGAGAGCTGGGTTCGCCACGAGGTGACGGCGAACCCGGTCGAAGCGGAGCGTGTCAGCATCAGCTTCAACTACGACTGGGCCTGAGGCCCGGAGCCGCGCTGTCGTTTGGTGCCGAAACGTCCCGGCGAGGCTCCCTCGCCAAACTCAACTTCGGGCCCTAGTTTTGCCGCATGGATCTGCGCGGAAAAGTCGTGGTAATCACCGGCGCAAGCAGCGGATTTGGCGCCGCCGCTGCGTTGGCCTTTGCGGAACAGGGCTGTCACTTGGTCCTCGGCGCCCGTCGCACGGACCGGTTGGCGGAGGTCGCGAGCGAGGCGGGGCGTTCCGGGGCGGCCTCGGTCCAATACCAACGCCTTGATGTTGCTGATACCGCGGACGTGGAGCGTTACGCCGCGTGGGTCCGGTCGGCGCAGCCGCGCGTGGATGTGCTCATCAACAACGCCGGTGGCGCGCATGGCTTGGACCCGGTCGCGACCGGCAAGGACGCCGACTGGGAAGCCATGGTGCAGTCCAATTTCCTCGGCGTGCTCCGGGTCACCCGGGCGCTGCTGCCGCTCTTGCCGCACCATGCGGGCGCGTATGTCCTGAACATCGGCTCCATCGCGGGCCATACCGCCTACGAAGGTGGAGCGGTGTATTGTGGGGTGAAAGCGGCTGAGCGAATCGCCACCCAGGCGCTGCGCCTCGAACTGAACGGCACCGGGATCCGTGTGGGTTCGTTGGACCCGGGCATGGCGGAAACCGAGTTCTCGTTGGTCCGCTTCAAGGGTGACACCGGTCGGGCCGCCAAGGTCTACGAAGGTGCCATCCCCCTGAGCGGAGGCGACGTGGCTGCCGCGATGGTCTGGATGGTGTCCCAGCCCGCGCACGTCTGCGTCGACGAGATTATCCTGAAGCCGACGGACCAGGCGGCCTTTCACAAGGTGTATCGCCGGCCCAAGGCGTAGGCCGTTCACCTCACCAGCAGGAGGATCGCGGCGCCGACCGCGATCCGATACCAGCCGAAGCTGCTGAAGCTGTGGTTGCGCACGTAGCCCAGCAGCCACTTCACGACGACAAACGCGGTGACCGCGGCCACCAGGGTTCCCAGAGCAATCATCGCCCACGGTTCGTGCGCCTCATGTCCCTTGAACGAATCCAGCGTCTCCTTGGCGCCCGCGGCGAGCAGGGTGGGGATGCCCAGGAGGAAGGAAAATTCCGTCGCCGCCGACCGGCTGAGGCCGAGCGCCAGGGCCAGCAGAATGGTGGTTCCGGAGCGCGAGGCGCCCGGGAAACCGACCGCCAGCAACTGGCCGACGCCGACTGCCAGCGCGATGGTCCACGTCACGGTTTCAGTGGCTGACCGCCCGCGAAGCCAACGTTCCAACCCGACGAACAGAACGCCGCCGATCAGCGTCGCCCACGCGATTGGCGCGGTGTCTTTCGGCAGCTTGAGGCCTGCCTTCTTCAGGGCGAGTCCGCCGACGGCTGTGAGCACGAAGGCTGCGCCGAGCTTGAGCAAATAGTCGCGGTTTTCGGGTTTTGACCATCCCAGCACCAAGGTTTTGGCCCGTTCGGCGAAGACCGCGAGCACGGCCAGGACCGCCCCGCTTTGGATGACCACGTTGAACAATTCGCTGCGGTGTCCCAGCCAATGCTCGGCCAGCAGCAGGTGGCCGGTGGACGAGATGGGCAGGAACTCGGTAATCCCCTCAATGGCCCCCAGCAGCACAACGGCAATCCAGTCTGACATGCGCGCGATGAACCTGATTTGCCACCGGTCCAGCAAGCCCAATCCGGTTGGGCGATGCCCCACGAAAGGCTCTCCAGTCCGCCTTTCGGCCGGTGAAAGCCAGATTTCCGCTAAAGCTCCCGTGAAGATTGCCGATGGATAAATTAGAAGAACACCTTGACGGAACGGGCCCGGCCCGTATTTTCCGCCCGCTCTTTGGAACGCAGGACTAAACAATTTCGGGTGCTGGCGAGCAGTCGCTGACACCCAACCAATTTCCCATCCGAATTTGTTCACCGGTTGGGAATCTCTACATAGTCCTACTGAACTGTTTCTGAAAATTCCCCCGGGCGGTAGTTCACCCTCTGAACGCCGCCCGGGTTTATTTTTTCCGGGGGGCGGATTCGCGCCGCCCGATTGGGGCTGCCCTCAAGTTTCCGGCGGCAATGGTCGAATACTGCCCGAGTGAAACTGGAAACTTTCCCAACATGAGCTTTCCTCCGCGCCGTATGGCAGACCGACCTGATACCCACCAGAAGGCGCTCCAGATCAACCTCGACCCCGGCAAATACGGCGTCTTCGCCGAGATCGGCGCCGGCCAGGAAGTTGCCCGTTGGTTTTTCCGGGTCGGCGGCGCGGCCGGGACCATTGCCAAGAGCATCTCCGCTTACGACATGACCGTAAGCGACGCCATCTACGGGCCCAGCGATCGTTACGTCGGCAAAAATCGGCTCATCTCCATGCTGACCCACGAGCACAAATTGCTCGTCGAACGCCTGGCCGCCCAACGTGGCGCCAGCACCCGTTTCTTCGTTTTCGCCGACACGGTCACCGCCAAGAGTTTTGTGAGGCGGGACGAAACCCACGGTTGGATGGGAATCCGGTTCCAGGCCGAGCCGGGCGGTCCGCCCAACGACATCCTGATGCACGTGCGCATGGCGGACCGGGAGAACTTCCAGCAGGCCGAGGCGTTGGGAATCCTCGGCGTGAACCTTATCCATGCCGCGCTCTACGACACACCCAACGTGCATCGCATCGTCGAGGCATTGCTGGACCAGTTGTCCATCGAACGTATCGAGGTGGATGTGATCGACTTCGAGGGGCCGGCCTTCCAGGGCGTGGATAACCGCCTGGTTTCGCTCCAGTTGGTGGAGCGCGGCCTGACGAATGCCGCGATGTTCACGCCGGATGGCAAGATCGTCCAACCTGCCGAACTCATCTACAAACGGCCGGTGCTCATTCAGCGCGGCAGCTTCCGGCCGCCCACCAAGGTGTCGGTGGACATGATCCGCTACGCCCAGGCGCAGTTTGTGCAGGAACCCGACGTCGAAGGGAAGGACGTGCGGGTCGTCCTCGAAATGACGCTCAAGAACCTCAACGTTGAGGGCAAGATCAACCACCGCGACTTCCTGGACCGGGCCGACTTGCTGGCCACGCTGGGGCATCCGGTGATGATTTCCAACTACGGCGAGTTTTTCCGGCTCGCCTCGTATTTCTTCCGCTACACCAAGATGCCGATCGGGATCGTCATGGGCGTCCCGACCCTCCGGGAGCTGTTTGACGAGAAGTATTACGCGGAGCTCGACGGCGGTATTCTGGAGTCGTTCGGCCGGATGTTCAAAAACGCGCTGAAACTCTACGCCTACCCGCTGCGCGATCCGAAATCGGGTTCCATCATCACGGTTGGCAACCTCCGCGTCGCGCCGCACCTCCAGCACCTCTACGACTACCTGTTCGAGAACCACTTCATCCAGCCCATCCGGGACGTCAACGAGGCGAACATGGACATCTTTTCACGTGAGGTGCTGGCGCAAATCCAGGCCAACACGCCCGGCTGGGAAAACAGCGTGCCGGTCCAGGTCGCCGAGATGATCAAGCAACGCCAATTGCTCGGCTACCCGGGTTAAGTTCTCGGATGGGACTATTTGACGCTGTCCCAAGCCAGCTTGGCGGCCAGCGCCAACACCATGGACAGGAAGATCGGTCGGATCAGGCGGGAACCGCCCTTCACCGCGGCCTTGGCGCCCAATCGGCCGCCCAACATCTGCCCGGCCGCCATGGTCAGGCCGAGACCGAAGCGGACGTGGCCCGCCGCAAGGAAGACCGCGAGCGACGCCAGGTTGCTGGTGAGATTCATCGCCTTCGTATAGGCGGTCGCCGCCAGCAAATCGAGGCCGAGGAACAGGATGCACGCGACCGTCCAGAATGTGCCCGTGCCGGGTCCGAAGAATCCGTCGTAAAAGCCGATGAGCAGCCCGAACAGTAGCGCGAAGGCGGGGCGGGGCATCCGCGGCGGCCGGGCTTCCCGTCCAAGATCCGGCTTGAGCCAGGTGTAGATCGCAATGCCGGCCAGCAGGATCGGAATCACCGGGCGCAGGAGGTCTGGCTTCATTTGGGTCACCATCGCCGCCCCGGCGACGGCGCCCACCAGCGTAGCCAGGACGCCGGCGCGAAGTTCCACCCATTTCAGCAGCCCGTGGCTGGCGTAATGCCAGGTTGCCACCGAAGTGCCGCACGCCGATTGGAATTTGTTCGTGCCGAGCGCGTCCTTCGGATCCATGCCCGTGGCCAGCAGCGCGGGCACGGTGAGCAGGCCGCCACCGCCGGCAATCGCGTCCACGAAGCCGGCCACGAGGCCGGTCGCAAACAGCGTCGGATACCACCACCAGGCGAGTTCGGTCACGGCGCGGAGCGTGTAGCCTCGAAACCGGAAGTTCGAGGCCGAACGGGGCGGCGCGGTTGCCCGTTGTTCGCTTCGGCCTGATTTGCTTTGCTCCGCCGCATGTTGTCGACCGTCCGCGGTGCCGCCGTCGTAATGCTTGGGTTGTCCGCCGGGTTTCTCGTGGCCCAGGAGCAACCCCGAGCCGAGGAATACAAGCTCGGCCCGGATTCCGAGCGGAAAGCCGACGTGCCGAAAGGCTTGGTGCTTAAGCAGGCCTTCAATGCCGGCCTAAACAGCGTTTTTCCGGGCACCGAGCGTGACTATTGGGTCTACGTGCCGAAGCAATATGATGGTTCGAAGCCGGCCGCGCTGATGGTGTTCCAGGACGGTGGCGGCTACGTCGGTGAGGGTGGCCAGTGGCGCGTGCCCATCGTCTTCGACAACCTGATCGCGAAGGGGGAAATGCCGGTGACCATCGGCGTCTTCATCAACCCCGGCGTGGTGCCATCCAGCAACGGGACCAACGCCCTGCCGCGTTACAACCGCAGCTACGAATACGACGGCCTGGGCGACCGCTACGCTCGGTTCCTGATCAACGAACTGCTGCCCGAGGTGCAGAAGACCTACCTGATCACGCCCGATCCCGAGGGCCACGCCATCGCCGGGGCCAGCAGCGGCGCGATTGCGGCCTTCACCGCGGCGTGGGAACGGCCCGACTATTTCCGGCGGGTCTTCTCGACCATCGGCACCTACGTCGGCCTGCGCGGCGGCAACGACTATCCGACGTTGGTCCGCAAGCTTGAGCCCAAGCCCCTGCGGGTGTTCCTGCAGGATGGTTTCAACGACCAGAACATTTACGGCGGCAACTGGTGGATCGCGAACCAGGACATGTTCAGCGCGCTCCAGTTCGCGGGCTACGAGGTCGAGAAGGTCTGGGGGATGGGCGGCCACGACGGCAAGCAGGGCGGCGCCATTTTCCCCGATGCGATGCGCTGGCTCTGGAAAGGCTATCCGGGTGCGTCTATCCAGCGGGGCAACGGTGAGAAGCATCTCGCCGCCCAACTGCTCGCCGGCGACTGGGAGCTTGTCGGCCGCGGTTACCAATTGCCGGCCGGATTGTGCGCCAATGAGAAGGGCGAAGTCTTCTTCACCGATGCGCCGGAGAATCGCATCTACCGCATCGGGCTCGATGGTTCGGTGAAGCTGCTTCGTTCGGACACCAGCGGCGCGGCCGCCATGGTTTTGGCGCCGGACGGCGCCCTCATTGCCACCCAGCCTGGCGCCAGGCGGCTCGTGGCCTTGGAAGGCGAGAACGGTGAGAAGTTCATCACCACCGAGGTTGCCGCGAAGGAACTGACGGTCTCCCACCAGGGCATTACCTACTTCACCGAGCCGCGGACCCGTTCCGTGAAAGCGCTGGGCAAGGATGGCAAGGTGACCACGCTCGACACCGGCATCGAATTCCCCGCCGCCGTCTGCCTGTCGCCGGACCAGACGTTGCTCTACGTGAGCGACCTGCTGGGCCAGTTCGTCTACAGCTTCCAGATTCAAGCCGATGGTTCGCTTGCCTTCAAACAGCCCTACTACCATTTGCATCTGCCCGACGATCCGCGCGGCGCCGGCGCGGACGGCCTGTGCGTCGACACCGACGGCCGCCTCTATGTGGCGACCGAACTGGGGGTCCAGTTTTGCGATCAGGCCGGCCGGGTGAATGGCATTCTTGGCAAGCCCGAGCCCGGCGCTTGGGCCAGTGATGTCTGCTTTGGTGGCAAGGACGGCAATGAACTTTTCCTTGCCGCGGGCGACAAGGTGTGGAAACGCCGCCTCAAGGCCCGAGGCGCCCAACCCTACGCGGCCCCCGTCCGGCCTGCCGCTCCCCGCCTATGAATTCTGTCCCTGCCATGTCCGCCTACGAGGCCTACGTCGGGGTTGTCGAGGAACAGGCCCGCCGGGTGGCCACCACCCAACGGGCGGCGATCGAACTCGCCGGCCAATGGTTGGCGGAGGCGTTGGCCCGCCGCCGGTTTTTGTTCGCCTTCGGCACCGGCCATTCCCACATGATCGCCGAGGAGGTCTTCTATCGGGCGGGCGGCTTGGTCCGTGCCATCCCAATCTTGGAGGAGCCATTGATGCTGCATGAACACGCCGTGGATAGCAGTTGGAAGGAGCGCGAAGCCGGCTACGCCGAGCGGATTCTGGCCCGCTACCCGGTGGCGGCCGGTGACGTGGTGGTCATCGCCTCCAACGGCGGGCGAAACGCGGTGCCCATCGAAATGGCCCTCGGGGTTCGTGCTCGTGGGGCGAAAGCCGTGGCGATCACAAATCGGGAACAGACCATGGCTTGGCCTTCCCGCCATCCCAGCGGCCAACGGCTGGCCGAAGTGGCCGACGTGGTGATCGACAACTGCGGGGTGAATGGCGACGCGACGTTGCAAATTCCCGGCCTGCCGACGGCGGTGGGTTCGACCTCGTCCATCACCGGCATTTTCATCGTCAACCTCATCGTCCTGGCGGCGATGGAGCGGGCCGCTGCCGCGGGCGCACCGCCTGAGGTATACGTCAGCAGCAACACCAGCGGCGATGATCACAATGCCCGCCTGATCGCCGAAATGCGGGGATTCAACCCCCACCTGTGAGGCGGAAGGGACGCGAAATTTGCGGGCGAAGCCGCTGACTATTTCGGGACAAACGAAATAAGGGCTTGCAGCGAATGCGGAACGCCGTTACTTACGCCGCTCCTTTTAGACGTAAGGCAGAATATGTCCCGCATTTGTCCGATCTCAGGTAAGCGCCCCGTGCGCGGCCGTCACATTTGGCGTTCCGGTAAAGCCAAGAAAAAAGGTGGTATCGGCACGCACGTGACCGCCAAAACCAAGCGCTGGTTCTATCCGAACCTCCAGCGCGTCAAGGTGCTGCTGCCGAGCGGCCAAGTGAAGACCATCCGGGTGGCCGTCAGCGTCATCAAGAAAGGTCTCATCACCAAGGCGCCCAAGCGCACCTGGAAGAAGGCCGACGCCAAGACGGCGAAGGCGGCTTAAGCGGGATTGAGCCAATCTTTGAAGACGGCGCCTCACTACGAGGCGCCGTTTTTGTTGTTGCCCGGTCCCGGCTTCGGGGTGGCCGGTGGCTTTTGATCCGCGTGCGACTTGGGCGAGGCGGCAGACGGCGAGTTGGTAAATTTCATTCGCCCGCGTCATCTGTGCCGCCACATTGCCAGCCATGCACTACGCTCCAACCAGGAACGCCTCCGGCCTTTGGCTCGTTTCCCGTCTTGCCGCCTTCGGTGCCGCGATGGCGGTCATCCAAGCCGCCTCCTTGGGCGTCCTCAACCCTTCCTTCGAATCGCCGACCGTGCCCAATGGGTTTCCGGCGATCACGCTCATCGACTCCTGGCAGAAGACGCCCGATCCCGGTTTTCCTCCCGGACAATGGGATCAATTGTCCGGCCTGTTCGAGAGCGCCGCGGTGGGGCAGCCGCGGCACATTGAGAATG
Source organism: uncultured Verrucomicrobiota bacterium (assembly GCA_964602595.1). Classification (GTDB taxonomy): domain Bacteria; phylum Verrucomicrobiota; class Verrucomicrobiia; order Limisphaerales; family UBA9464; genus CAIWAH01. The sequence goes on from CAZRRO010000007.1 coordinate 89,998, forward strand.
CCGACGGCAACCAGGTGGCATTCCTCTTTGCGGTCCAGGGCGTGGGCATTTCCCAGCAACTCGGGGACACGTTTGCCGCCGGGGTTTCCTATGAGCTCAGCCTTGGAATCCGCGGTGGCGGCGCCCTTACTGCGGGCACCACATTCCAGATCGGGCTGTATTATTTGGATGGGTCCACGCCGGTGACCTTGGGTTCGACCACGGTCACAGCCACGGCGGAGTTCGCCACGACGACCCAGTTGATTGAAGCATCTGCCACGACTGGGGTGGTGGCGTCGGGGTCCCCAGCGATCGGCAAGAACATCGGGGTGCAATTGTTGGCGGCTTCCAACAACGGTGCCGCGGGGATTGCCTACTGGGAGATCGACAAGGTGGCCGTCACGGCGGTTCCTGAGCCCGAAACCTATGCCTTGGCCTTCGGCGGCGCCCTGCTCGGCGTTGCGGGATGGCGCCGCTGGCAACGGTCGCGGTGAGCGGTCGTTCCTGGTTAAACCGTCGGCCGATTCATTTGCGTGCACAGGTTGAGGAACACCATTGGCGCGACGGCGTTGGCCCTGCTGGGGGCGAGCGCGGCTTTAGGCCAGGAAATCTTCGTGCCGAACGGCTCATTTGAGCGGCCGGCCACCCTCTTCGTCAGCACCTTGGTCGATCATTGGCAGGAGACCCCCAGGCCCGATTGGTTCCAAGAAGGCGGCGGTTTCACTTGGGACCAACTGACCGGCGTGTTTCACAACACCGCACCGGGAGCCAGCGATCACATCGACAACTGCGACGGGGACCAGGCGCTTTACCTGTTTGCGGTCCCCGCGGTGGGCGTGTTTCAGGACTTTGATTCGGTGGATTGGGATGATCCGGCGCCCGGTCATGCGTTCGACGCTCGGTTCGAAGCGGGCAAGGCCTACCAACTGACTTTTGGCATCGTGGCCGGTGGCGGCAACATGCTCGAAGGGGTCAGCCTGGAGGCGGCGCTGTATTTCCGGAACGAGCAGGGGCAGTCGATTCCCGTGGCGGCCACCAATGTCGTCTATTCGAAGGCGGAGTTTCCCACCAAGACTCACCTTACGGAGATTGTCCTGCGAACTCCCGTCGTCGCCTCGAACGACGCCTGGCAGGGCCGACAGATTGGCGTGCGATTCCTCTCCACGGTCAGCGCCGAACTGCAGGGCGGCTACTGGGACCTCGACCATGTCCGCCTGACGGCCGTGGGTCCGCCGACGCTCCGGCTGTCGGTTGCTCCGGTGGCCGGCGGCCTCCGCGTGACTTGGCCGACCCAGCCGGGAACGAGTTATCAACTCCGCCGATCCGCCGACCTGAAGGATTGGCTGCCGTTTGGGGAACCCATCCCGGGCACGGGCGCGGAAGCAGAGCAGGTGGTGCCCGCCACACAGGGCGCGGAATTCTTCAACCTCGTCGCGGTGCCAGCAGGTTAGGCGCGTTCCGCCCTTGTGCCTGACGTGCCACCGGGAAGATTCCTGCCCATGAACCGCCGCCGGCATCGCCAAGGCTTCACGCTGATCGAGCTGCTTGTGGTGATAACCATCATCGCGTTGTTGGCGGCCTTGCTGCTCCCGGCCCTGGGTTCGGCCCAGCAAGCCGGACGAAAGGCGGCCTGCCTGTCTAATCTCCGGCAAATGGGGATCGCGATTCACGGATACGCGGGCGATTTTGAGGGCCGAATTCCTTATGGGCCCAAGGCGCCGCCGTTCACCAGTCCAGCCAGTTTTTATCCGTCCACCGGCGCGCCGACGAGCCTGCTGTCTCTGCAGGGCGGGGCGCCCGTGGGGCAGGGGTTGTTGCTGGCCCATCACCTGGCGGCCCAGCCGCGGGTGCTTTTCTGCCCCGCCAATGACCAGCCTGTGGATGCCCAGACCGAATTGTCGCGCGTCGGGCGGTTCCAGGCCCAGGGAAGCTACTACTACCGGCATGGGGGCAACACCCAGCTGTTTGATGATCCGGCGACACCCCTGCGGGCCCCAAGGCTGGACGACTTGGGAACGAACCGCTTGGGCGCGCCGGTGCGGGTTCTGGCCATGGACTCCCAGTTCCTCTGCCCGCCTGATTTGGAATCGTTCAACGTCCGCCCCCGCACCCATCACCGCCAGAAGCTCGCGAACCTGCTGTTTGCCGACGGCCACGTGGCCAGCCGCAAGAATGCGGACGGACGCTTCACCGTGGACCTCCGGCAATACGACGAGATCCGCCTCGGGTTCGACCGGATCCTGCGCGCCTTGGAACGGGCCGATGACGAACCGTAGCCAGTCTCAAGGCTTCCGCTGGGCCAGCCAGGCGGCCAACTCGGCCCGATCCCACACGCCGTCACCGTTGGTGTCGGCGGCCGTTACCGCGGCGTCCGCGCCTTGCCAGAGGCGCAGTTCCACCACGTTGAGTTTCCCGTCGCCGTTCAGGTCGCGGCGTTCCATCACCGCCTCGGCCGTCGTCGGTTCCGCCGGTTCCTCGGTTGGCGGCGCGGCGACTGCCGGCCGCGGACGGACTTGGGCCGTGAGTTCGGTGAACAGGCTGTTCGGATGTTCGGTCCGCAGGCGGTCGAGCCAACCGGCCATGCGATCCGGCTGGTTCAAGCCCAGGGCATCGTGGGCGAACGCGAGCAGGAACAACGACTCGGCGTCGGTCCCAGGCGCCGGAGTTCCGTCCGGCGCCAGCAATTCAACGACCTTGGCCGCGTCGCCAGCGAAGAAGGCGTAGACCGCTCGTTCCTTGGTGCCGAGCGACGCGAGCCGTTGGCCTAATTCATCGGGTAAAATCGCCTCCCGGGTCCAGCGACCTTGGGGTTGCGAAATCAACGGGAGTTTATCCACTGCGACCAGCACCGGCACCCCTCCGCCCGCGGCATCCTCCATACCGACCCAGAGGTGCCGGGAATCGGCGGCGAGGCAGCGGACCGGCAAGCCCAGCGGGAACCAGCCGACCCAGCGGCGCGACGGCCGATGAAACAGCAGGACCCGGCTGCGCTGCGGCCCGTTGAAATCCGTGCAGGCAACCCAGAGCCACGTCTGGTCCCGCAGCAAGGCCGTCACCGGTCCCGGGAGCCGGCTCGTGGGTTGCACCCAATTCGCCAAGGGGCGGCCTTCGCCCTGCGCCCGGGCGCGGCGGGCGCGGTCCCGCATACGTTCCCGGACTCCGTTCATCACCCGGTCCTGGGCTTGCCGATACGCCGCGGCCGTCAGTTGGTAGCCGGGCGCGGCCGTAACACCTAGGCCGCCGGCGACCTTCAGGGGCAGCGGGGCAAACCGGTTTTCCATCTGCCCGGCCTCGGAATCGAGCCAATGCAGCCCGGCATCGGTGCCGATCCAGAAACCGCCCTCGCCGTCGCCTTCCGCGCAGTGCACGCGGGGTGGGGCCAGCAGGGGCGACCGCTGGTCCAGTTCCCCCGCGACGGGCAGCCATTGCGGGCCGAGCGTATTGCGGAGCGCGAGGTTGGTGCCGGCCGCCGCCAGAACCCACTGCTTGGACGCCGCGAAAATGCCCCAGGGTTCCGTCGCCGGGCTGCCGGCGCCCGGCGTCGGTCCGGGTGCGCGGGAAAAATTGGTCGCCGATGAGGACAAGGTGAACAGCCCGCCGCTGCGGGAGAGGACCGCCACGCCGCCGTCCAAGGGTTCCACTCCGACAAAGTTCGTGGCGACCAACCCTTGCGGTTGCCCGTAGCCGCGAATCCACAGGCTGGTGGTGTCGAGGACGGCCGCGCCGGCGGCCACTGACAGCCACAGTTGAGCGCCTTGGCCGGCGAGTCCCGTCACGGCGTCGTTGGTTATGCTGCCGGGGAAAGCTTCCAGCCGGTTAATCTCGGGTGAGAACGCCCAAAGGCGGCCCGAGCCGGCGGCGAGGTTGTTCTCTGCGCGGGGGCGCACCGCCAGCCACAGCCGGCCGCCGGCGAAGGCCAGATGTTCCACGGACCGGACCGGAAGGTCGCGCGGGAACCAAGCCGGCAACAGCCGCGGGGCGGGGAACTGGGGAATCCACTCCAACGGCCGCAGTGCGAAGACATCGGCCGGCGGCGCATTGGTGGGTTTCGCCGGCGCGGCCCGGCCCGGCAGGGACAGACCAATGACGGTCAGGGCGAGCAGCAGCCGGCGAAGTTTCACGTCCGGCAACGATGCGGAGCCGGCGCGCCAAAGGCAAATCCGCTCCGGCGCCTGACGCCCCGTCGTCCGCCCGGCCCGCGGGGCGAATCTCACACCGGGCCTTGCCTGTCGGCGCGCGCCCCCTAGTTTCCCGCCGTGGAAATCACCGTGGACACGTTTGCGCCAGAGATGGCCGCGGCGCTCAGGAATTATGAGCGCCACATCGTGTGCCTCGAAAAACTGCCCGAAGACTGCGAGTGCTCGCTCCAGTCGCTCATGAGCAAGGCGATCAATGCCTACCTCAACCGGGCCCCCGAGATGCGCCACGGCATCGCCCTCGATCGCCACGTCACCATCATCCTCAGCCAGACCGACGGACCGCGCCCGCTCTGCGGCATCTACTTCAACTTGCACACGCCGTATTCGAAGAAGTGCGTGGCCAAGACCGAAGAACGCCAAAAGGCCTGAGCCGCCGCGAAACGCGCCGGGGTGATGGCGATGCTCCAGCTTTCAGCCCGCATGCAACCCTCGCCGAATCCCGCCGAACTTTCCCGGATGGCCCAGGCCATCGCCGCCCAAGTCACACAAATGCATCCGCTGACCGGGGCGATTCCGGACGCCGCCGCCAAAGGGGAAGTCCTCAAGGCGCTCTTCGAGATAACCAAGCAGGTCGAGGTGATCAAGAAGCACCTGCTCAAGCTGCAGAAACGCGACGACTCAACGGCGCTCTGACGCCACGCGGCCGAGCGCGCTGACCGCAAAGACCTGCGGATACAGCCGCTCGAAATACCACAGGCGCGCGAAGTAGAGCCCAATGGGCGCGGGGTCCCGCCAACGCCCCGACTCCACCGCTGCTGCCAGCCAGGCGGCCCCGCCTTCCACGGCGGTGGTTGCCTCCGGATCGTCGGCCAATGCCTCCACGGCCAACGCGGTTTCCTCGACCGTTGAAGCGGTTCCCAGTGCACCGCCCCACCCACCATCCCGGTTCTGGTTTCTGCGCAGGAAATCGCGTCCCCGTGAGCGCGGGCGGTCGAGCGTCGGAATGGAGTCCAACCCCAGCAGAACCTGGGCGGTCCCATAGACCGGGTTCTCCTGTAGCGGGGCGGCTTCATTGCCGAACCACAGCGGCAGCCACGCGCCGTCGTTTCGCTGGCTGGAGGCGAGGTAGGCGTTCCCGCGCCGGCTGGCCGCCTCCGTGCGTTGGCCGAGTTCCGCGGGGAGCTCGTCTCGCCAGGCGCGCCAGGCCCGCAGGGCATGGGCGGTGAGTTCCGGCGTGCTGCGATCGAAGGGCAGGGCGCCCCAACCGCGGCAGAAGGTGGGGATGCCGCCGTCACGGTTCTGGATTCCGAGCAGCCAGTTCACGCCGGCGGCGGCCGCGACCACCGTGGCGCGGTCGGGGTCACCGAGGCGACGCAACGCAAGGAGCGCGCCGGCCGTGTCGTCGGCATCGGGCACACCACCGGGCAGATCAGTCCACGCCCAACCGCCGGGCGCGGCGCCGGTGTAGGGATGTTCCACGCGGTATTGCTGGCCCAGCAGCCAAGCGCGCAACCCGTCGCGCTGGGCTGTGGTCAGAGGATGTCCCGCGCCGGCCTGACCGTCCGAGCTCCGGTGACCCAGCGCCTTGACCGACAACGTGGTCACCCAAGTCGCCAGGTTCGTGTCGATTGGCCAACTGCCATCGGTCCGGACTGACTGCCGCAGGAATTCCACACCACGCCGGGCGACCATATGGTCCGCGCGGCCCATGCCGGCGAGGCTCATGGTTACGAAGCTGGTCAACGGCGTCGCTTCGAGGAATCCGCCGTTGGCCGGCTGCAACGTGGTCAGCACGTCCAGCGTGCGTTCCCTCGCAAGCGAACGCAGCGGATTGAACCGCCCTGATCGCTGGTGAATGACCTGCCCAATCGCGATCAGGGCCGGCAACGCGTAGCTGACCACCGGCAATCGAAGCGCGCCGTAGAAGCCGCGCGGCAATGTCGCCAGCTCGAACGGCAACGGGCGCACCCGTTGCCAGCCGTCCGGCCCGAGCCGTCCGCTCAGCGCGAGCATCATCGTGATCGGCACGCTGAAGGTGCGGTCCTTGCCGTAGAGCGCCTCAATGGCGGGCACCAACTGGTCAAGCGAGCCCGCCTTGGCCTTGATGAATCCAACGGCCCGGCCAACGACCGTCAGAAAATCCGCGTCCGCCTGCGCTGCTCCAAATGCAGCCCACACCAGAGCAGTCGTGCTGAGATTGCTGCGGCTCCGCACCGTGTCCCCCCAGCCGCCGTCGGCATTGGCATTCGCGGCCAGCCACTGCAATCCGCCTTGGATGAGCCCCGCATGAGCGACGGCATCCACGGTCGCCAACGCGGTGATCGCGGTCGCCGTCGAAAGCGCGCTGCTGCTGAGTTCGCCGACCCAGTGACCGTTCGGACCCAACTCGGCGAGCAATGCCTCGGTGGCGGTGCGATGGGCGGCTTCGAGGCGCTGGCGCAGGGCGGCGTTCACAGGCTCAGGTGCCCCAGCGCGAGCAGGCCGTAGAACGTGTATTCGGCGTCGAGATGGTCGTCCGCCCAGTGGCCGTGGAAGCCGCCTTCTGCCGACCAAAGCGTGTCGAGGAAATCGAGGCAGCGTTCATGCACCGTGCTGGGAATGCGCCGTTCCAGGCAGGCCAAGGCGTGCAGCGCGGTGGCCGTGGAAAGCAGGTCCGGCAACGGCGCGCCCGGCACCGCGAGGAACCCGCCGCCCGGATGCTGCTGCGCGAACAGCCATTCGCCGACCGCCTGATTGAGCGGAAAACCCAGATGCCGGATGAGCGTGACCGCGCCGGCCGTTGCGTTGAGCGAGCCGGTGGGTAGCCCGGGTGCATTGCTCCACGCGCCGTCCGGTGTCTCCAAGCGCTTGAGGCTGCGAACCAGATCCAGCACGTGCGGCGGCGTCCGGCCAAGATCCTGGTAGGCCCCAAGCGCGACAAAGGCGCCGTAGGCCGTGCCGTGCGCCAGCTTCGGGTCGCCTTCGTAACCGCCGTCGGGTTTGCGGTAGCCTTCGATGCGCGTCAGCAGCGCTTCCGGCAAAGACGCCGGCATGCGCTCTACCCCGAGCGCAGCCCAGCAGCGGGCCAGCGCGCCAAGGTGGACGAAGTCGAGCCCCGCACCGTCGCCGTGCGTGGTCAGCCAAGCCTGCGTGCGGTCCGCCGGCACCGGCACGTCCAGCGCCTGCGCCCCGGCGAGGGCGAAGATTGTGTAGTAGAGGTCGGGCTTCCCCGCACGGTCTCCGGCCGCGCCTTCGGCATTGAACTGCCGACGGTAGAAGTCGCGGACCAGGTCCGTCGAATCACCCAGCAGTCGCGGCGCGAGCCGGGCGACCTGGAGGAGTTGGAGACGCAGGCTCACGCCACCGCCATCGGCGCCACGTCCGCGAGCCGCTGCTCGGCGTTCTTCTGCTCCTGCTCCTTGCACCAGCCCTTGATCTCAACGTCGTTGAAGATCTTGCCGACGACGCGGCGAAGCAGGCCCTTGAGGCTGGGGTGTTCCAACGCGGCCAGCGAACGGATGGCCTCTTCCTTGTAGCTTTCGAGCAGGTGCTCGCAGCGCTCGTCGGCCTTCAGCTCACGGTAGAGCGCCTCGACCTCCTTCGAGTCGGGCTTCACCTCGCGACGCCACAGGCTGTCCAGAAACTCCCGCTTTTCGCCGCTCGCCCGTTCACGGGCGATCGCCAACAGCAGGCTGGGGCGAAGGCCGGCGATGTCGTCCGTCTCGCCGGCTTCACCGAGGTCACTCAGGTCGTCGCGGATCTGGTAGGCGATGCCCAACGCGCGGCTGTAGGCGCCCAGCACGTCGTCGCACTCGTCGTGCCGGCCGGCGTAGATCGCGCCCAGGCGCAGCGCGACCTCGAAGGCAGGTGCGGTCTTCTGGCGGAAGATGTCCACGACCTGCAACGGCGTGAGCACGCCGGGATTGCGGGTCCAGATGAGTTCCGCGCCCTGGCCGCGGCACAGCTCACGCTGGCCCTCGGCGGCGACGCGCAGCATCTCGGCCTTGGCTTCCGGACTGGCCTTGCAGGCGGCGAGCAGGCGGTAGCCTTCGCCGATCAGCAGGTCACCGACGTTCAGGGCGATCGCCACGCCGTATTCCTCGTGCAGGGTCTTTTCACCATAGCGCTGGGCGTCATTGTCCTCGATGTCGTCGTGAATGAGCGACGCCTTGTGGAAGCACTCGACCGCGACGGCGACTTTGCGAAGGTCGTCCGGCAGTTCGGCGTCGGGTTTGCCGCTGAGCGCCTGGTAGGCGGAGACCGTGAGGAACGGCCGCCAGCGTTTGCCGGCGCGCATCAGCCAGTCGCGGGCGATGCGTTCGGATTCGCCCTGGGCGGGGCCCATGATCAGGTCGAGCGAGGCAGGCGTGAACCAGAAGTCCACCTCGTCGCGCAACTGCCCGAGGTCCAACCGGCGCGTGCGGTCATCGGCCGTGAGGTGGATGTATTCCCAGACCCAGTCGAGGTCCACATTGGTGTCGATGCAGTCGTCCTGGAGCAGCGGCACCGCGACGCCCGGAATCGCGGCGGCCTCCATGTAGGGGAAGGCCCGTTCCAGGACGCTCAGGCAGCTCACGCCGACGATGGCCTCGATCTTCCCGGTCTGGATCAGGCTCATGACGATCGCCGAGCCCTCGGCAACCAATACGGCGTAACCCAACTTTTCCGCCTCGACCGTAAGGTCCTGGATGGAGCACAGGCCGCATTGCTTGCAGAGCAGGCCAAATTCGTCGAACGGCGCCGGACACTTGGCCTCGACCCGCAGGCATTTCGGCAGCAGGAGCAGGCGGCGCTCAAACGGCACGCCGGCCAGCTGCTCGCGCCACATCTCGTTGTTGAGCAGCACGCCGATGAAGTCGCGGAAGATCGGGTCGCAGTTGAGCTGGGTGACGATCCGGTCGGCGTGGACCTTGAGTTCGTCCGCCGGCAGGGGCGGCACCGGGTTGAACTCCGCCACGTAGTTCCGCACGGCCTGCAGGATGTGCTGCCGCTGAACCAGCGTCGGCGGGATGTTCTTCTTGGTTGGACGCCATTTTTGCTGCGGCACGAGCCGGGGCAGCCCGACGGGCGAGCTGGCGACGAACTGGATGGGCGAGGCGGTCATGGCGGAGAAGACTGGGCCGAAGGAGTGTTGGTTTCGGAAAGAGGAGCAGTCAGCCGTTGCTGGAGCAAGCGGGCCTTGCCGGCAGCATCGTGGGCGACGTTGCGGTAGGCGCCGAAGTCGGAGAACCAATACTTCTTCGACAGGCGATACATCCAGTGCTGCTCGGGAACTTCCTCGCCGGGCAGCCACTGGCTGAAGCGCGGCGTCATGGCGTCCAGTTCGGCCATGGCGGTGCCGCGCAGCGTGGTGTCGCGGGCGCCGTGCTTCACGACGAGTTCCTTCACGAGGTCCGGCCGTTCGAGCACGACGCAGCCCCGGGTGTGGTGCGCGCTGAGTTCGCGGAAGTCCTTCAGGAAGGCCGAATCGCGCATCGCCGTGAAGACGCCGCGCGGATCGCGGATGTCCTCCTTGGCGAACTGGATGATCGGGCACGGCTCAATGCCGCCCGTGGGCCCGACGTGATGGCTGATGCCGGTGCTCATCGGGCACAGCGCCTGCCCCTGGTGATCGTAGTAGGCGTCGATGATCGCGATGGGCACCTTGGCCCGCATCTCGACGACGAACTTCCGCGTGCGCACGAGCTGGTCGGGCCGCAACGCGAGCGCGGGATTCATCTTCGGGCCGACGGGCCGGTAGGTGTGATACCAGACGTAATGCACGCCGCGCTGGATCAGCTCGCGCAGCCAGGATTCGGTGAGGAGCTCGTCAATGTTCGTCTGGCAGACGCTGGTGGCGACGCCCGCGAGCAGGCCGGCACGGAGGCAGTTGTCGAGGCCGCGCAAGGTGCGGTTCAGCACGTCCTTGTTGCCGCGGCGTTCGTCGCTGGTGATCTCGCGGCCCTCGATGGAGATGAGCGGCGTGGCATTGCCGAGTTCCTTGAGCCGGGCGGCGACCTTCTCGGTGATGAACTGGCCGTTGGTGAAGACCTGGAAATAACAGTCCGGGTGCGCCGCGAGCAGGTCCAGCAGCTGCGGGTGCATGAACGGCTCGCCGCCGAGGATGCCGAAGAAGGCGTTCCCGTGGGCCTTGGCGTCGTTGATCGTGCGGTTGAGCGCCTCCAGGTCGATCTCGGTCCGCTCAGCGGCGACGTCCACCCAGCAGCCCTGGCAGCGCAGGTTGCAGGAGTTGAGGATCGAGAGGTAAAGGAACGGCGGGAAGTATTCGCCGCGCCGGATGCGCCGCTTGAACTTCTCGACCGACACCAGCCCCTTCACGCCGAAGTTCCAGGCGAACTTTGCGATGCACCGGGGATTGGCGCTGCGCAGGGTGCGATAGACGAGGGTGGGGAGCATGTCGGCTAGATGTGACAGTAGATGAGACGTAGCGGGCAGCCCAAGACGGATTCAAGGCCCCGGACTCCGGACTCCGGAAGCTCACCGATGTTCGGGTTCATCGCTTCCAAGCTGAACTTGGCAAAACCTTGGGCCCAGTCGTAGCGAAGTTCATGCAGGGTTGCTTTGCCTTTGCAGCAAGGAGTCTCTCGCAGCTTCAACAGGAACCCACCGTCCACAAAGTCATCGGACATCTGTTCTTGCCACCATTCATTGTCGATCTGCGAATTGCAGGAAGGGCAGTTGATGCGCTGGAAATTTTCGCCGGCATCCACAAACCGGACGAGGTCAGAGACCGCCGTTTCAACCTTCTCCGCTTGCGGAGCCAAGGATTTGAGCAAAGCGATGCCCCTATCATTCCGATCCCCAGAGGGCACCAGACGCGGGTCTTCGGGAATCAGGATGATCCAGTTGTCAGACATCGAGATCTACGCCGTTGTGATTCAGGCCAAAGCAGCCTTCGCCTTCGCCGCCGCTTCCTCCGCCTTCCGCGCGATTTCCTCGGGCGACGGCAGACTCATAAGGACTTCGGGCGGGATGTCGCCGGCCAGCGCGGCGAGCTTGGTCAGGCATTTCTGGCGTTCGGCCAGCGCCTTGTCGGAGTCGCGTTCCTTGCCGAAGCGGCTCCGCGCCCGTTCGCTCCGGTCGCGGAGCAGCGAATAGACGTCGCCGCCCAGCAGCGCGGAGATGTCGATCTTCATCTTCTCGCGGTTGAGGTCGGAATCGCTCACCGCGTCGCCGTTGATCGGGCCGGCCTTGTATTTCGGGAACATGATCGCGGCCTCGGGGCAGACACGCGAGCAGGCGGGGCAGTTGGTTTTGCAGTTGTCGTTGTTCTGGACCTGGATGCGTTTCTCGCCGTCCACGCCATAGACGCCGAACAGGCAGAAGCTCAGGCACTGCATGCAGTTCGTGCAGCGGTCGTAGTCGATGACCGGGAACCACGGCTTCCACGCGCCGGGAGCGGGTGCGGCGAATTCGGCACGGGCCGCCTCGGCCTGGTCGGCTACGGTCGCGGGATCCAGCTGGCCCCAGCGGAGGCGTTGGGCGGAGTCCGCGGCGGGCGGCGAATCCTGCCAGCGGCCAACGACGAGCAGCGGGCTGGTGTCGGCGGGCGCCACGGGCCGTTCCGCGCCGGCACGGGTCACACCGAAGCCGCGCTCCAGCAGCGCGCTGACGGCAGCGAAGCGGTCCTCGGGCGCCACGGTGGCGGCACCGGAGCCTTCGTAGAGCACGACACGCAGGGGAAGATCGGAGAGGGCCATGTCAGGAAGCGGGTTGAGCGGCAGGCGACGGCGCGTCGGCCACGGTGACCTTGCCGGCGGGAAGGTTGGGGTTGAGTTCGGCCGCTTGGAGCGCGGAAATTACTTCCGCGGCGGACTGGTTGCGCATGTTCACCACCTCGGTGGCGCCGAGGGGCAGCGGCGCGTTGGCGGCGGCGAACAGCCATTTCACCGCCCGCGGGAAGCAGGCGGCAATCTTCACCGGCCCGGCGGCGGCGAGACGTTTCAGCGAGGGATCGCGGCGAGCGGAGAGTTCGCACAGGTCCGGCACCGCCTCGAACGGCAGGTTCGAGGCGCAGAGTTGCTCCAGCACCGCGGCCTTTACCTCGGGCGGGACGACCTGCGCGTATTGGCAGTGGCAGTAGAGGACGGCGGGCGCGCCGGCGGGGGACTGGCTCATGCGGGAACGAGGTCGGCGTTGGTCACGCGGTGGGTCGGGGTCGGGCGGCCGGGGCGGAACTGCTCGGCGTGCTCCAGACGCGCCGATAGGCCGGGCAGACGCTGCGGCAGGGCGGCCACGGCGGCTTCGACGGCTGCGCGCAGGTCGGCCGGATCGGCTTCGGCTCGCAGGTTGAGGATCAGTTGGCCGGATTCGGCCGGACCTTCCAGCGTGAGGCTGAGTTCGGGCACGTAATCGCTGCGCACCAGGCTCACGGCGGCGATGTCGCCAAGCCCCTCGTCGGGACTGAAGGTCATCTTCAGATGCGCGATCTCGGCGTCACCCAAACGCTGGCGGAGATCGTCAGCCAGGGCGCGGAGCAGCGCATTGGCATCGAAGGCGGGACCGGATACGGCGACAGTGGCATTGAGCCAACCCAGCAGCGCTTCGCCCTCGGCATAAAGGTCATAGTCCACGGCCATGACGGGTCGGGAAACCTGTTCACCGCCGAGCACACGCTCAAACCACGCCTCGACGCCCGCGCCGGTGCGGACGGAAACCGCGACGATATCCTTGCCGGGGAATTCCTCGGCCAATCGCGCGCGCAGCCGATCCAAGCGGACTTCGTCCAGCAGGTCGGTCTTGGTGATGACGAGCAGGTCGGCTTCCTCGGCCTGCTTGCGCCAGATGTAGAGCACCTTGTCGGAAAACTTCCGGGCGGGCGCGAGGCCGAAGACCTGTTCGGCGCGGACCGGGTCCACCAGCACGCTCAGCGGCGCGACGCGGAAGCGGTCACCGTAGATCCGCCGCAACGGATACGTGACCGTCGCAACGAGGTCCGTGCAGCTCCCGACGGGTTCGGCCACGAAGGCGTCGGGCCGGGTCGCGGCGTCGAGCTTGCCGGCGGCGTCCACGAGCGAATTGAAGCGACAGCAGAAGCAGCCGCCGGCGATCTCCTCCGTGGCGAAGCCGCGCGCCCGCAGCATGGCGGTGTCCACCAGCTCACTGCCTTGGTCATTCGTGATTAGACCGACGCGCAGGCCGTCTCGGACCAACCGCTGGGCGAGCGCGGCCACCGCCGTCGTCTTCCCGGCACCGAGGAAGCCGCCGATCATGAAGTAGCGGGCGATCCCGGCGTGGGGAATGGCGGTGGCGCTCATGCGGTTTCGTCGGCTTTTTGCTTCGCCAAAATGCGGTCGATCGTGGCGTTGAGCAAATCTTGATACGCGGTCACGTCGAGGCAGCGCGGATCGGGTTCGCCATCGAACTCATAGAGCCAGCCGGCGGCGTAGGGATCGCGGGCCAGCGCCTCCAGGTCGGTGCGCAGCGCCGGGTTGCCGCCCACGAAGCTGCCTTGCCCGACACAGAACAGGTCGCTGACGGCCTTGAAGCCCTCGATGGAGCCCAGGATGTCGCCCGGTCTCACGGCGCTCCCCGGCGGGCGGTCGAATTGCACGTCCACCAGTTCGCCCAGCATCCGGAGCGCGAACTTCGTGAAGCCGACCCGCCAGCGTCCCTCGTCGGTGCGGGCAAGCCAGCAATGCGAGGGCGCGTAGAGGTGCGTGACCGGGAGTTGGGTCACGAACGTCGCGCGCTTGTAGAGAATCGTGGTGGGCACGGCCATCGGCTGACGGCGGGACGCTAGGGAAACTTCAGCCGGAGCGCAGAGCAAAATCAGCCTTCGCCGACGATTCCCAGTCCGCCAGACTTCCGGCGTGCGCAACTTCGATCACAACGCCACGCACCCGCTCTCGGCGGCCGCGCGCGCGGCCTGGCTGGATGCGGTCGAACGGTTCCCTGCGAATCCGTCGAGTCCCCATCGGTGGGGCGCCCGGGCGGCCACGGCCTTGGAGGAGGCACGTGAGAAGGTCGCGGGCTGGCTGGGCTGTCGGCCCGAGGACGTGGTGTGGACGTCAGGCGCGACCGAGGCGAACAACGCGGTGATCCAGCACCTCGCGGCGACTACCACGGGCAAAGTTCTGATTTCGCCGCTGGAACATCCCTCGGTGCGGGTGGCGGCGAAGCGCTGGCTGACGGACCGGCTGGAGGAGATTCCGGTTTCGCGGGACGGAATGACCGACGGCGCCTGGGTTGCCGAGCGTCTCTTTGACGGTGATGTCGGCGCCGCGGTGATCATGGCCGCCAATAACGAAACGGGAGTTGTTCAACCGGGCATCGCACTTCAAGGGATCATCGGACCGCACAACGCAGTCGGGTTTTGCGACGCGGCCCAGTGGATTGGGAAAATGCCCTGCAACGAACTCGGCAAGGGCATCATCCTGACGGCGTGCGGGCACAAGTTCGGCGGGCCACAGGGAGTCGGCTTCATGGTTTGCCCCCCAAGTTTCCACCCACTCCTCGTCGGCGGCCCGCAGGAAGACGGGCGCCGTGCCGGCACGGAAAACGTCGCCGGTGTGCTGGCAATGGTGGCGGCACTTGAGGAGCGCCAAGCGATCTTGGGCGATCTGAACAGTCCGTCGCCGGCCCTAAAATCCCGGCTGACCTGGCGAGACCGTTTCATTGCGGACCTGAAAGCCACCTTGCCTGACGTGGAAATCGTGGGCGAAGGCGCCGGTCGCCTGTGGAATACCGTCGCCGCGCTGATGCCGGCCGCGGCCGACTGCCGGCGGCGCTGGGTGGTGAAACTCGACAAGCTGGGCTTCGCGGTCTCGACCGGCAGCGCCTGTGCCAGCGGCAAGGAGCAGCCGTCCTACGTCCTCGCGGCGATGGGTTATCGGCCGGACGAAAGCGACCGGATGCTCCGCTTCAGCGCCGGTTGGGATACCACGGAGGAGGATTGGCGGGCGTTGTTGGACGCCATCAAGCAGGCAGCGGTTGAGTTGGGGGCCGTTTAACGTCAACGCTGGCGGGTCCGGAGGGGTGGCCAAGAATCCTTCCTCCACTTTCCGCTTTGAACTTTGGCCGGGAGCTTTGAGCTTAAGCCCGTGCCGCGTGTCAAAGCCATCACTGGCGAAACGAAGTCCCCGTCCCGCAATGGCGAGATCATCGGGGTGATCCTGCTGGGGCTCGCCCTGATCCTGGCGCTGTCGCTGTTTTCCTACGACCGGAACGACCTCGCGAAGAACGCCTCGCCGCCCAACGACCCGCTCCACAACCTCCTCGGCCGCCTCGGCGCGTTCCTGGCGGACCAGCTCATGTTCGGCTTTGGGGCCGCGTCCTACCTGGTGCCGTTCCTCTGCCTGGCGTTCGGCATCGCCAGCTTCGTGCCGCAACTCGCCTACCTGCGTCGCGGTTGGCGTTCACCGCTGGCGGCGGCGGGACTGTTCGTAGCCTGCATGGGAGTGCTCGACCTGTTCAGCTCCAGCCTGCCGTCGCTCGGCACCAAGGGCAGCGCGCTGAGCGCCGGCGGCTTGTTTGGCCAGCAGATGAACGCCGGCCTCGTGGTCTATTTCCTCAACCGCACCGGGGCGTTGCTGCTTTACCTCGTTTTCTACGCCGTGAGTTTGGTGCTGCTCACGGATTTCATGCTGTGGTCGCTGGTGCGGTCGATCTTCGTGCGCGAACCGAAGACCGAGGACGAAAAGCTCGCCGCCGAACAGGCCGCGCTGGAAAAGGAGGCCAAACGCCTGGCACGGCAGACCAAGCAGCTTGAGGAGCAAGCCGCCGCGGAAGCCGCCAAGAGCAAGAAAACGACGGCCAAGACGGCGCCCGCGGCCACTGCCGCCGCGACCGCCGAAGACGACGACTCCGACGAGGAACCCAAGGTTAACCTGGGGTCGGACCTCAAGCCGGTGCCCGAGCCTAAGTTCCAGGACAACAGCCTGCCGAAGGTCCGTGGCGGCGACGAGGTGGTGACCGAGGGCACGACGATCAAGGCCGAGGAATTTGTGCCGGCTACGCCCACGGAGGCGATGCTGGGCCGCAAATCGGCGCTCAAGTCCGCCAAGGCGAATCCCGTGCCCACGCCCGCTCCTGAAGCGGTGCCCGGCCCGGAACCGATCCCGGCCAACGAAGAACCCACCGCCCCCGTGGCCGAGGCCGACGACGATAAGCCCGCCGAGGACCCCGATGTGTTGCCTGCCGCGGTGCCGGCGCCGTTGCCCAAGCCCCGGATGCCGCTCAAGCGCGCGGCCCGGCCCATCACGGTCGCGTCCACGCCGATCATCGGGAACTACCAACTGCCTTCGCTGGACCTGCTGCATTATCCCGACCTCACGGTGAAGCACACCGAGACGAAGGAGGAGCTGATGGCGAATTCGCGGCTGATGGTGCAGACGCTCCAGCAGTTCGGCATCGAGGTCGCACCCGGCGACATCACGCGCGGCCCGACGATCACGCGTTACGAGTTGCACCCGTCGCCCGGCGTGAAGCTGGAGAAGATCAATTCGCTCACCAACAACCTCGCCGCCGCGCTCAAGGCCGAACGCCTGAACGTGCTCGCGCCGATTCCCGGCAAGTCGTCGGTCGGCGTTGAGGTGCCCAACGCGGTGAAGACCAAGGTCATCATGCGTGACCTGCTGGAGTCGCCCGAGTGGAAGGCCACCAAGGCGCGCATTCCGTTGGCCCTCGGCAAGGATGTCTACGGCCATCCGATCATTGCCGACCTCGCGGAGATGCCGCACGTGCTGATCGCCGGCAGCACCGGTTCCGGCAAATCGGTCTGCATCAACACGATCATCGCGTCGTTGCTCTTCAAGTTCAGCCCGGACCAGCTTCGCTTCGTGATGATCGACCCGAAGGTTGTCGAGTTGCACCAATACAACGCGCTGCCGCACCTCGTCGTCCCGGTCGTCACCGATCCCAAGAAGGTCATCCTCGCGCTGCGCTGGGTCGTGAACGAGATGGAGAAGCGCTACCAGATCTTCGCCAAGGTCGGCGTGCGCAACATCAAGGCCTTCAACGAACGGCCCAAGGACAAGCCGTTGCCCGCGCCTGAACCCGAGCTGCCGCTGATGCAGAAAAAGGAGAAGGTCGAGGCCGGCGCGGAGGGTTTTGCCGTCGAGGTGGACGAGCAGATCGTCGTGCCGCGCGACGATGATATCGTCATTCCCGAGAAGCTTTCCTACATCGTCGTCATCATCGACGAGCTGGCGGACCTCATGCTGGTCGCCCCGGCCGACGTGGAAATGGCCATCGCGCGCATCACGCAGATGGCCCGCGCTGCGGGCATCCATTGCATCGTGGCCACGCAGCGCCCGTCCGTGGACGTCATCACCGGCGTCATCAAGGCCAACATCCCGGCGCGCATCGCGTTCCAGGTGGCGGCCAAGGTGGACTCCCGCACCATTCTTGACCAGATGGGCGCGGACAAGCTGCTGGGCAAGGGCGACATGCTCTACCTGCCGCCCGGCAGCGCGAAGCTAACCCGGGCCCAGGGCGCGCTCATCACCGACCAGGAGATCGAGCACCTCGTGGACTTCATCGCCAAGCAGGGCAAGCCCAGCTACGACCTCGAAATCCACAAGGCCCTCCAGAAGGCGCCGAGCTCGCTCGGCTCCATGCCGCTCGATCCCGACGAGGAAGGCGGCGGCATGAGCGACGAGGACGAAGCGCTCATCGCCAAGTCGATGGACATCATCCGGTCGGAGAAGAAGGCCAGCACCTCGCTGCTGCAGCGCCGGCTCAAGATCGGCTACGGCCGCGCCGCGCGCCTGCTCGACGAACTGGAAGACCGCGGCATCGTCGGCCCCAGCAAGGGCGCCGAACCCCGCGACATCCTCGTGGACCTCGACGGCGAAGGTTACGACGGCGGCGGGCAGACGATGGTTTGAACCGCTTGATCATGCTCTCCATGAACCTGAAGAGCAGAGCAGGCTTGCTTGGAGCGTTCTTGCTGACGTTTGCGTTGAGCCTCTCGGGCTGCGGCCCATCCTTGGGAATGGAAGATTACAAGCAGATGGTGCGCTCCGGACTCCAATCCATGCCATGGCCCCTGGAGATCGAGCAGTTGTTCGGCGACGCGGACCACTTCATCAGCCACTGGGGCTTCGATACCCCGGGACCGCGCCAGTGGCAGACAGAAGTCTATTTTGGCGGGCGATTTCAGCTTACTATGACCGTGGGAATAGAAGTTGATTACCAGAACCGGAGCATTGTGCGCACGGTAGCGCCAGCCCAGTTTTATCTCTTCAGTTGGGGGCGGATAAAGCCGGATCCCGGCGGCGGAGTCTCGAGCTTTCCATCAGGACAATGGCGGTTCGGTGAAGCCGAGTGGAAAAAGCTGGTGGCAGCCAAGGGCGATTGGTCGGCGATCGGGATCACCATTGGTGATACAAATCCGGTGCCCCACTTTGACAAACTGGTCGAAGCATCGCGCAGTCCACGCGTAAGGGTGAAGTAGGCACAGTTTCTCCGGATAGACGGGCAATTCTAAAGTTTCTGGGATCAAACAGCCGCTTCCGACCTGTGGCGACCCTGGCTAAGTGTGCCGACCTTCGTGACGGAATGGTAAACCCGATATGAAACGATTCTCCTACGCGGCGGCGTTTATGGCGCTCCTGTTCACCGGTTGCCGGCCCTCGGGCATGGAGGACTACAAGCAGATGGTGCGCTCCGGACTCCAAACCATGCCATGGCCGCTGGAGATCGAGCAGTTGTTCGGCGCCGCGGACCACTTCATCACCCACTGGGGCTTCGATACCCCGGGACCGCGCCAGTGGCAGACAGAAGTCTATTTTGGCGGGCGTTTTCAGCTTACTATGACGGTGGAAACAGAAGTGGATTACCAGACCCGGAGAATTGTGCGCACGGTAGCGCCAGCCCAATTTTATCTCTTCAGTATTGGGCGGATAAAGCCGGGGCCCGGCGGCGGAGTCTCGAGCTTTGATTCAGGACAATGGCGGTTCGGTGAAGCCGAGTGGAAAAAGCTGGTTGCCGCCAAGGGCGATTGGTCGGTGATCGGGATCACCATTGGTGAAACAAATCCGGTGCCCCACTTTGACAAACTGGTCGAAGCATGGCGCGCTCCACGCATAAGGGTGAAATAGACTGTTTCGCAAATTGCCCGCGCAGGCGACGCCTGCGAGTCGACAAGCCGGGTAAGATCCGGGAGGGAAAAATCTTTCTCCCAGAAGTTGTAAGGAAAGTAGCGTGATCCGTGAAAGCTTCAGCAGGACCGCCCCCGAAAAACACATCCGCGAACTGGAGACGCAATTTCCCCTGCTGTCCGATTCGGTCTCTTCGACGGCCCGGCAACCAACACTGGCTTCCGGCCAAAGCGTCCTGCAATCCGAGCAGGGCGTCATCTATGAGGTCTTTCCCGACAGAGCCCGCCGGAGGGTGAAGGAGATTGAGGTGTCCACTCCTGTCAGGCCCGGCAGCACGATCACGCTCCGGTGAGTTCAAATTCGCTGCGGCTCTGGGTGTTCGCCGGCTGGAATCGCTCCTACAAAGCCCGCCCTGTTTGGTTTTCCCGCCTGGCTGCGAGGCGCCGTCTTGGCCGCTGAGGCATGAAGCCGTCGGCAACGTGTCATGGCACGTCTGGCGTCCTCACCGTCGGACTGGTTCGGTCCATTTGGAGAGCGCCGCGGACGGCCGGAAATTCCGCAGGCGGGCCAGCAGAGCGTCGGGTTCGGTTGCGTCGAGGATCAGTTGGCGGTGGGCGGCCCGCGTCAGGCCGCTGACTTCCGCGCGTTCCACTTGGGCGAGGAACGCGTCGTAATAACCGGCCACGTTGAGCAGGCCGCAGGGTTTCGCGTGGATGCCGAGTTGCGCCCAGGTGAGCACCTCGCAGAACTCGTCGAGCGTGCCAAAGCCGCCGGGCAGCGCCACGAAACCATCGGCCAGGTCGGCCATGAGGGCCTTCCGTTCGTGCATCGTTTCCACGATGTGGAGCCGGGTAAGGCCGCGGTGGGCCAGTTCCCGATCCTGCAGCGAACGCGGCAGCACGCCGATGACTTCGCCGCCGGCTGCCAATGCCTCGTCGGCGATCAGCCCCATCAGGCCGCAGCTCGCTCCGCCATACACGATTCCGAGGCCTTGCTGGGCGAGCAGGCGGGCCAAGGTCCCGGCGGCGTCGGCGAGGCGCGGGTCGGAACCCAGGCTGGAGCCGCAGAAGACCGCGATTCGCCGGAGGGGTGTGGCCTCGCTCATGGCACGGGAGTTCCCGCGGGTTCGAGCACGGCCGGCGCATTGGTGGCCGGCGCGGGCACGGTCGGTTTCTTCAGCTCGGGCGCGCCGAATTCCTCCGGCAGGACCACGACGGTGATGCGTCGATTTTTGGCCCGGCCTTCCGCGGTGGTGTTGTCGGCGATGGGCTGGAATTCGCCACCGCCCGCAGCCGTGAGGCGATGCGGGTCCACGGCGCATTCGCCCACAAGGAACCGGACGGCCGCCACCGCCCGGCCGGCGGACAGCGCCCAGTTGTCGGTGAAGCCGTCCGCGGTCCTGGCCCGCACGGGCACATTGTCCGTGTGACCAACCACCTGGAAGGCGCGCTGGGGGAACTTGGCGAGCACGCCGGCGACCTTGCGCAGGACGGCCTGACCCTCGGGCTTCACCGCGCTCAGGCCGGAGTCGAAGAGCACGCGGTCGAGGATGTCGACGGTCAGGCGGCCCTGGAGTTCGGAGATGGTGACGTCGCGCGACTCGAGGGCGGCGCGCATCTGCTGTTCGAGACCGGCCTGGGCCTGGGTGGCCTGCTGGATCTGGTGCTCCAGTTCTGTCGCGCGCTCGCGGAGAGTTTCCAATTCGACGAGCAGCGCCGCATTCGTGGTTGCGGCGGCTTCGGCGGCCTGCCGGGCAGCGGCTGCGGCGTCCTCGGCCGCGCGACGGTGCTGTCCGTGCTCCCGTAACTGGAGTCCGCCCAGAACCAGCAGAAGCAAGGCGCTGATGACTCCCGCAATGATCCAAGTGCTTTTCGGCATGGGCGGAATCGAAGCGGCGCCACGGCCACATGCAACCGGGAATCGGCCATGAACGGACTAACTCCCGTCGTCATGGCGTTTCTGAAGACGCTTGATAGCCGCCTCGCGGACAAATTCCTCGGCATCCTCGGAAAGCTGCATGAGGATCCCCAAATCGAGTTTGGCATTGTGAGCCAGCGCATGCCTCACCGAGGCATCCGGGTCAGTGGCGAGTGCTGCTTGCAGGTGTCGCGGAAGCTTGCGCTTCCTTGCCACGGTGCACCGCACATCTGCCGACGGATCGTTATGGAGCAACGCCAGAATTGATTCGGGGACGGTCTTGTTTTGGGCGACCCATTGGCGCATGTCGGCATGACCGCGGATCAGTTCCTCCCAGACTGAATCCGGGGCAGGCTCGTGGGCGGCTTTCCGATAGGCGTCCGGATCAGTGCTGGTGCGCAGTCGGAGGAACTCTTGGGCGGATTCAATCATCAACGGGGATCGGCCAAGTCTTGAATTTGGACGGCCTGATGTCAGAGCGCTATCCGGAGATCACAAACTTGGCTCACTTCCGGATCGTGAAGTAGTCGCGCAGTTGGCCCTTGTCGGTGATGAACTTCAGGTTCAGTTCGGCGCCGTCCACGTCCAACACCACCGAGCCCAGCTTGTTCAGCGAGAGGTAATTCACCGGGTGGTTCAGCTTGCCGCCGCTGGTCTGGCCGGCGTTGCCGGTGACCACATAGACGGCGCCCTCGTGCGGTTTGGTGCCCGTGGGTTTCCGGTAGGCGCCATTGCCGTCCGGGCGACCGTCGCCACGGTCCTTGAAGTTCGCGGCGACGAGATTCGTGCTGTAACCGTAGTGGCCGTCGATCAGGTGACTGCGTTCGTAGCTGTGGCTGTGGCCGGTCAGCACGAGGTCCACGCCGCCTTGTTCGAGGATGGGGAGCAGGTTTTCCCGCATCTCCAGCATCCGGGCGCCGCTGTCGTCCTTCTTGTCGGAGTCGTGGCTGCCCTTGGTATAGGGCGGATGGTGGAAGAAGCAGATGATCCAGTCGCGGGCGGTCGAGGCGAGATCGTCGCGCAGCCATTCGGCCATCATGCCGGTCTTGCTGCGGTCGGTGTCCTGCGAGTCGAGGCAGATGAAATGGATGTTGGCGTAGTCGAACGAATAGTAGGCCTCGGTGCCGCTGGGCAAACCGCCGGCCTGGCCCTGGGTCGGCAGCGTGAAGACGTCGTAGTAAACCCCAGACTGGGTGCCGGAATTGGCGCTGCCGGCGTCGTGGTTGCCGAGCGTGGGCCAGAGCGGCGAGTTGGCGAGGAGCCACGCATACATGTGGAACACGGCGGCCTGATACTGCGCGTCGGTGCCGGCGCTGTAGGCATTGTCCCCCAGCATCAACCAGAGATCGGGCACTTTGCCCCCGTTCCATTGGTAGAACGCGTCCCGCACGGCCCGTTGGCTGGCGGTAGCCGTGCCGGGATCACCGATCACCCAGATGCGCGTTGGCTGGGCGGGCCCAACCGGCGGCGGCGTGACAAACGTCATCGTATTCGTCACCGGCGACAGCCAGCGGTTGGTCTCGAAGCCGACCGAGTAGAAATAACGCGTGCCGGGTTGGAGGCGGTCGAGCTTCACGATGTGCTCGGTCAGCTTGCCGGCGTGCGAAACGACGTTGGTCGTCGTCTTTTCGGTCAAACCCCAGCGGACGAGCCCCTTGGCGGCATCGTCGGTGCGCCAGCGGATCACCATCGAATTGGTGGTCGCCTGCTGCAGATACGGCCCGCGGATGAGCTTGGGCTCGGTCAGCGCGCAGGCAGGCAGGAAAGCGAGAAAGAGGCCGAGGTAAAGCCGGGTCATTTCTGGGCGGGAGTTTGGCCAGCGCCATCGACGGCGGCCAGTTTGGAATCAATTTGCTGGCGAAGTTCGGTCGCGAGCCAGGCGCGCCGGAGTTTTTCCGGCAGCCGGTCCAAGGCGTCCCGGGCGGCGATGAACTTGCCCAGGGCTTCGTTGGTGCGGCCCGCCTGCAGGTAGAGTTCGCCCTGCTGGAACCACCAGCGTTCCTTGCGCTCCGCCCGTTCCGCGATGGTGCCGAGGCGGGCGACGGCGGCCCCGACGTCGCCGCGCTTCATTTCCAGTTCGGCGCCGAACCGCTGCAGGACGGGTAGGGGACCCAGCCGCGCGACGGCATCGTCGAGTCCGGCCAAGGTGTTGGTCACGGCCAAACCGGCGCTAACCTGCGCCTTGGCGCGGTCGAGGAATAGTTCCGGGCGGACGCCCAGCTGTTGCACCGCCTCGCCCGCGGGCTCCTGCCCGGCCAGACGGATCACCCGGTCAAAGTGCGGCACGGCGTCGCCGGGGCGGCCAGCGAGGACAAGGGCGTAGGCCAGGCCATAATGACCTTCCAGACTTTCCGGACGCTGTCGGATCCACGCCCCCAACTGATCGACGGCGGCATTCGTTTCGTGGGCGGCCAGTTCCAGGAGGCCGCGACGGAGGTGGTTCGTCAGGTTGTCGGGTTGGAGCTTTTCCAGGGCCGTCAGGTCGAGGCGCGCCTCCGTGAACAGCCCGTGGGCCCGGTAGAGTTCCGCCCGGCGGGCCAGCAGGTCCGGAGCCTCGGGTCGCTGGGCCAGTTCGGCGTCGAGCAGCAGGATCTGCTCGTGGAGCGGCCCGTGAGCCCACGCCATCAAACCCAACAGCAGCAAGGCGATGCCGCCGAGGCGGCGGATCGGGGCGGGCAACGTGGGCGACCACAGCACGCGACGACCATCCGCGACGCGCGCCGGGGCGTCCAGTCGGCAGAGGCCCCGGCGGGGTGGGAACCGGGGGTCAGGTTTCGCCGTCAGGTGGGCGCCCCCGAGGCGCCGGCAACAGACCGGTGCGAATCACTCCAGTCTCGGGCCGGTCGATTTGGCGACGCCTGCCGGCAAGCTGCCCACAGCACTTTGCTCGCGCCGTTCCCGCAGGCGCGGGATTGCTGCTTCAGGCGCCGACCGGGTGCCGGAATTGGCTTCCCTCAGGGGCGAATTGCCTCTTGGCTTGCGGCCCGCGCCGGTCCTCTGGGAACGCGGCCTGAATTTTCACCTGACTGCGATGAAACGGATCCAATTTTGGCGGCGAGTTGCCCTGGCGGGATTGATCGGAACCCTGAGCGCCCTAGGCCAAGCTCCCAAGTTCCTCACGGCCCCGGCGGACAGCATCGGCACGGAAACCGAACCCTTCCTGCTGAGCGCCACGGTCGAAGGCGCCACGCCGTTCAGCGTCCAGTGGTTTCAGGGCGGGAGTGCCCTGCCGGGAGCCACGAACCTGTCGTTGATCTTTACCAACCTGGTGCCCACGAACACGGGGATTTACCAGTTGTCCGTGTCCAATTCCGCCGGCGCCATTTCCACCAACATCACGCTGCTTGTGCTCAGCACGCCGGCCCGGCGGCTTTACACCGGGGTGATCGCCACCAACGCCGGGGTGATGTCCGTGCCCGTTCGCTTCGTGCCGAACGGTGCCGAGAATGGCGTCCGATTCTCGCTCGCGTTCGACACCAATGTCCTGAGCCAGCCGCAGTTTGAAGCCGCGGCCGTCGATGCCGTGGTGACCGGCCCGGAAGTGTCCCCGGAAGGCGACCGGGTGGGCGTAACGTTGCGCCTGCCGGGCGATGCCCGTTTCGCGGCGGCGGACACCCTGCTCGGCACGTTCCGGTTCAATCTCGCGGCCGACCAATCGCCGGCGGCAGCGCGGCTGGCCTTTGCCACCAACCCGGTGGCGCCGGCCGGCTTGACGCTCACCAATTCCCTCGTGGTGGCCACCAACGAGTTCCCGTCCCTGCGCCGGGTGGATTTGGTGCCCACGCTGAATCGTCAGACCGGGCTCTACCATCAACGGATTGAGCTGGTGAACGCCTCGGCGACCGAATTCACCAACCAGAACAACCTCAACCTGCTGATCCTCGGGCTGAACCCGGACAAGGTGTCCGTGCACAACGCGATCGCGAACCAGCGCCTCGACACCGACTTTGACGGTGACCTCGACGTGGAGTTGGGCGTGGATTGCGTGACGGCAGCGGGCGAAGCCTGCTCGGACGCAACGGCCGGCTGCTGCCTGTTGAATCCCGACGTGAACGGCGACGGCCTGGCCGACGCTGTGCCGCTGATCACGGTGGGTGGACTGAAGCCCGGCGAAACGCGGGAGCTGCTGCTGGAGTATTTCTCCAAGGACCGCGTGACCGTGCCGCAGCCGCGGCTCTCGTTGCAGCTTGGCGGGGCGGTGACCAACACGGTTTCCATCCGTAACCAGACGATCGGATTCGACAAGTTCACGCTGTCACCGGAGAACCGGACAGTCGTGCAGTTCCTCACCACGACCACCAACCGGTATTTCATCCAATACGTGGACAACGAAAGCGACTGGACCAACTCCGCCAAGGTGCGCGTGGCCCAACCGCCGCTGGCCGGCAACGGCAGCTGGGTGCAATGGATCGACCAAGGCCCGCCCAAGACCGCGCCGCTCACCAACAACACCCGCTTCTACCGCCTGCTCGAAGGTTTCTAAGCTTCATCATTTCACGCCATGACCTGCCGTCCTGAACTGTTCCGCTTCCGTCCCCTCTTCCCGCAATCACTGGCCGTCCTGGGTTTGGCGGCACTGGCCCTGCCGGTATTCGGCGCTGACGCCGACGACGAACGGGAACCGCTGGGAATCTCGGTCCGCGTGGCCGGCCGGGCGTTGTTTAACGTCAAGGGTTCGGTCCTCGACACCAAGGCGCCGTTGGGCGCCGGGGCCCGTTTCGACGACGGCTTCGTGCTGCCCGACTCCAGCGGCTCGGCCACCGACACGTGGCACTGGGGCTACGATAAGGCATCCCAAGTGGTGAACGGCGGGAGCCAGCTGGAATTCCACCGGCTGGACAATTCGCCGCGTCCCGGTTCGTTCGAGCTGGGCGGCGGCAACCCGGTTTTCGGCGGCGAGCTGATCCTCGGTTTTGAGGCGTTCCGTTTCGACTGGGGTAGCAAGGAAGCGAAGTTCGGGGCCGAGTTGGGCTACGGTTACATGCCGTATTCTTCCACCGGTTCGGCCCGCCTGACCGCCAATTCGACTTACACCACCACGTTCTACAGCTTGGGCGCGCCCACTCCGATCACGCCGCCGCCGCCGGGTTACGCGGGGCCGTTCAATGGCCCGGGCGCAGTCATTCCGCTGAATCCGGCCGCTCCGGCGACCACGTTGAACGGTAGCGGAACCGGGGCGGTGGACTCGGCCTTCGATGTGAACATGCACACCATGCGGCTCGGCCTGTGGATCGAATATCCGCTGACCCGCAAGGTGACGCTGACGGGTGCCTTCGGTTATTCGGCGGTCTTTGCCGACGGCGAGCTGCGCCTGACCGAGAGCCTGGCCTTTGCCAACGCCGGCATGCCCTCGCAGGCCGCGGTGACCTCGCTGGTGTCGAAGACGGACTGGCTCCAGGGCGCCTATTTGGAGGCCCGCGCCAACTGGCATCTGACCAAAACGATTTCCGCGTTCGTCGGCGGCGAAGTTCGTTTGCAGACGGACTTTGAACTGCAATCGGGGAACCGCACCGGGCAGCTCGAGTTCGGCGTCGGTTTCGCCGGCACGGTGGGCCTTCAGTTCGACTTCTGAGCGGAAGTCCGTCCGGGCGGCGGACTGTTACCTCAGTGCCGGTCCAACGCCTCAATCGCGGTGCGCAGTGCTTGGATGATTTCCTCCTGCCGCGCGTGGTCGCTGATCTTCCCGCCGTCGCGGTCGGTCACGTAGAACGTGTCGATGGCCGCGCCCTTCTCGGTGAGAATCTTGGCCAGGGCGATATTGAGGCCCAATTCCGACAATGTCCGCGTCACGGCGAACAGCAGGCCGACCCGATCCTCGGCCTCGAGGTCCATGATCGTGTAGCTATCCGAACTCGCGTTGTCGAAGCGCACAGTCGTCGGGATGAACTCCTCCCCGGCCGCGAGGTAGAGCGGCTGGTAGATCGGTGACCGCGCGAGGAACCGTTTCGGATCCACGCCTAGCGTGAGGATTTCGATGACGATCCGCTCGAAGCGTTCCCGGGCGCCGGGCTCGGGAAGCTGAGCGGTGCGTGCGTCCACCACGAAGAAATCGTCCAGCACGATGCCGTCGGGCCGGGTGTAAATCTGGGCGGCGAGAATGTTCAGGCCGGCGGCGGCGAAGGCGCCCGTCAGCTTCGAGAACAGCCCCGCGCGGTCCCAGGTGCAGACGTGGACGCCGGAATAGCCGCGGTCCGGCGCATCCTGCCAAAGCACCGCCGGCTCGAGGGCGCGTTCGGCCTCGGTGATCTGGAGGTGCATGAACCGGTGCGCCAGCGTGAGGTCGCGGGCGATCGCCCGGGCCTCGTGCAGGTGGAAATAGCGCGCCGGCATGCCGTTGAAATGGGCGTCGATCTCATCTGGGGCGAAGGTCTTCGGCAGCATCGCCCGGACATCTTCCTTGAGCTTCTCCCGCTGACGGACTTCGGCCCGGATGAACTCGGTGCCGCCCAGCAGCACCTCGCGGGTCTTGCGGTAGAGCTGCCAGAGCAGGGAATCCTTGAAGCTGTTCCACAGCGTGTCGCTGGTGCCCATCGAGTCGGCGAAGGTATGGAGCATCAGCATGTCCATCGTCTCGATGCGGCCGACTTGGTTGGCGACCTGCCGGATTACCTCTTGGTCCTCTAGGTCGCGCCGTTGGGAGACCTGCACGAGCAGGAGGTGCAGCTCGATGAGCAGCCGCAGCGTCTGGGTGGTGGGCGCATTGAGCTTGAGCCGCTTCGCCGCATTGATGGCCAGTTCGCCGCCGACGATCTCATGGCGGCGGCCGGGGAATGCCTTGCCGGAGTCATGCAGGAGTAGCGCGAGGTATAGCACGTAGGGGCGCTCGATGCCCTGGAGCAGTTCCGAGTAGTGCCGATACGGCGATTCCGTCGCGTCCCAGACCCGGTCGAGTTTTTCGAGGCAGACCAGCGTGTGCTCGTCCACGGCGAACTGGTGGTAGAACTCGTGCTGGACGAGGTTGGTCATCTTGCCGAACTCCGGGACCAGCCGTCCGAGCAGGCCGACCTCGTGCATCGCGCGGAGGGTGGGAGCGACGTTGCCGCGCTGGTTCAGGATCTCGAGCAGCGATTCGATCACGCCCGGATCGCGCAGGAAGCGGCCGTTCACCACGCCGCCGGATACCAGCTGCCGCAGCATCTGGACGAGGTCGGGATGGAGCGTCAGGCCGCGTTGCTGGGCGTAAAGGAAGCAGCGGACCAAGCGGTTGGGGTCTTCCCGGAAGACGGTGCGCGAGGAGGCGGTGAGTTGGTTGTCGGCGATGCGGAACCCGTCGATTTCCTGGGCCGCCTTGCCGGTCGATTTCCGGCCCTTGAGCAGGGCGCGCACGCCGCGCTTGGGGGTTTGGACCAGCGCGAGCCGCTGCTCCAGCGTCCGGGTGATCAGGTAGAGGTTCCGCGCGTGGGTGTAATAGTCGCGCATGAAGTGCTCGACCCGTAGCCGGGGCGAACGTTCCGGGTAGCCGAGTCCGAGCGACACGGGCGGCTTCACGTTGGCGGTCAGCGCGTCGATCGCCGAGCCGGCGGTGTAATGCAGCTCGTTACGGGTGCGCAGCAGGTAGTCGTAGGCGGCTTCCAGCTGGCGGCGTTCCGCGCCGTCGATGAGTTCGGCTGCCTCCAGGTCCTTCAAGGTGCGGGCGCCGAGCTTGAAGAACGTCATCCACAGCAGGTTCTGGAAGTCCCGGAGGCCGCCGCAGCCGTTCTTGACGTGGGGCTCCTGCATGGCCGCCGAGTTACCGTGTTTGGCGCGCCGGCTGCGCTGGTCGTTCAGGCGCTGGCCGATGTATTCGTCCTCGTGCTTGCTAACGCATTTCGCGAGGAACTTCTTCTGGAACTCGGCGAACAGCTTTTCGTCGCCGTCCACCAGCCGCGCCTCGAGCAGGGAAGTCTTCGACTGCATGTCCGTGTTGGCCACGGTGACGCAATGTTCCACGGTCCGCACGGCATTGCCGACCTTCAGGCCGATGTCCCACAGCGTGTAGAGCACTGCGCTGGTCCACTCGGCGAAGGTCGCCTGGGTGTCGCCCTTAAGGTCGGCGCCACCGCCTTGGAGGAACATCAGGTCCACGTCGCTGCACGGGTTCAGCTCCGCCCGGCCGTAGCCGCCATAGGCCACCAGGGCCATCTTGGGCGCCCGGCCCTTTGCGGGGAACGCCGCCTTGGTGGCGGCGAAGATGTGCTGGATGAGTTGGTCCATCACCGCCGCCCGGGCGCGGCAGATGACCAGACCGCTTTCGCCACCGCGATGGAGGATTTTCAGGCGCGCGGACTCTTCCTTGAGAAAGCCCCGATAGCGGGCGAGTTCCTCGGACGGCTTGCGGCCCGGCGGCAGGGGCAGGCGTTTCGCCGCGTTGGACTCAATCTTGGCGAGCAGGGCTTTCACGGTGCGCCGCGACGGTGAAGGCCGCGCTCGGCGATTGGCAACCGGCAATTGTCGCCGCGCAACCTTGTTGCGGTCCCGGTGTTTCGCAAAGCTGCCGCCGCCCATGGCCGTGCCGCCGCCCGCCGATCCCGATGCCGACCTGATGCTCCGCGTGAAGCGCGGCGGCCCGGGTGCGTCCGACGCGTTCGCGGCGCTGGTCGACCGCTGGCAGCAGCCGGTCATCCGCTTCGTCTTCCGCTCGCTGCCGGACGAAACCGAGGCGGAGGATTTGGCCCAGGCCGTGTTCGTGCAGGTCTGGCGGACGGCGGAGCGGTATCAGCCGGCGGCCAGGTTCAGCACCTTCCTGTTCACCGTCGCGCGGAACCTATGCCTCAACGAAATCCGGCGCCGGGCCCGGCATCCGGCGGCCTCGCTCGACGAACCGCACCCGGACGACGAGGCACATCCCTACCGGCAGCTGGAAGATCGTCGTGAGCTGTCCGCCGCGGACGCCACCCAGCGGGCCGAGATCTTTGCCAAAGTGGACGCCGCTTTGGCCGAACTGCCCGAGAAACAGCGCACCGCCATTGTGCTCTGCCGCGAGGGCGAACTCAGCTACGAGGAAATCGCGGAAGTCCTCGGCACCTCCCTGCAGGCGACCAAGTCGCTCATTCACCGTGGCCGCGAAGTCCTCAAGGCCCGGCTCAAACCCTACCTCAGCTCCGGCGAATGGAACGCTCGCTGACGCAACTTTCCCGACCCCGCGGTTTTAACCTGCTTGCCGCATGAATCCGGCCCCGGAAAACAACGATTGGCTTGATGACGTCGAAGGCCGCCGCCTCACGGCGGAGGAGCGGGCGACGCTGCGTCGCGAATTGGCCGGTCGGCCGCGGGAATTGGCCCGGCTCGACGAGGAATTGGCGCTCAACGAACTGCTCGATTCGCAGCCCGTTCCCCGGGCGGCAGGCAACTTCACCGCCCGGGTCATGGCGGAAATCGCCGCCGAGACGGCCCGGGCCGAACGTTCGCAGGCGGATCGCTGGTCTTGGTTCCGGCTGCCCCGCCTCGTATTCGCGGCGACCGTCGCCCTGGCGGTCACCTTCGGGTGGTCGCAGATGCGCCGGCAACACCGCACCGAACTCGCGGCCAGCGTCTCGGAAGTTTCCCTGGCCGCGGCCGTGCCCGGCGTCGAGGCGTTGCAAGATTTCGAGGCGATCCGCTCTTTCCGCACCGCCGCCCAACCCGGCGACGTGGCGTTGCTCGCCGCCCTCAACGAGTGACCCAGCCGTGAGTCGCACCGCTTTCAACGTGAACTTGTCGAGGTGGATTCGTCCGGCGATTTGGCTGCGGTTCACCTTCGTAACCGCGGTGCTGGGCTGGACGCTGCTGGGGCAGTCCGCCCCGCCGTTGCCGGTGCTGCGATCACCGGTCCAGACCTTCCGGGAACTGCTGGCGGCACCCGTCGCGCAGCGCACGGCTTACCTCGCCAAGAAATCCGGCCCGGCCCGTGAATTGATCGAGGCCAAGCTCCGCGAATTCGAGACGCTTCCTCCCGGCGAACGCGAACTGCGGCTTCAGTTGGCTCAGCTTCAGTTCTACCTTTCGCCGCTGTTGGCGGCGTCCGCCGGCGAACGGCCCCAGTTGCTGGCGGCTGCTCCGGAAGACGTCCGCCCGATGCTGGAAGAACGGCTTCGCTCCTGGGATGCCCTGCCGGCCGACGCCCGCCGGGAAATCTTGGAGAGCGAAAAATCGTTGTCCCACTTTGTCCGCCTGGAGTCCGCCGACCCGGGCCGGCTCGCCGACGTGGTTCGGCAGGCCCCGGCGGCCACGCGTCCTGAGGTTGAGGCGCAATTGCGCCGCTGGCTGGCCCTGTCCACGACGGAACGCGCCCGCATGACGGCCGGTTTCCAGGGGTTCTTCGGCCTCACCGAACGAGAGCGGGAACGCACCCTGAAGCAGCTTTCGAGCACCGACCGGGAACAGATGGAGGCGACCCTCGCCGCGTTCGGCCAATTGGCGGCGTCCCAGCGGCAACAGTGCGTGGAGGCCTTCCGGAAGTTCTCCAGCCTGTCGCCGGAGCGCCGCGCCGAGTTCCTCCGGGACGCGGCCCAGTGGCAGTCGCTCAGCGCCGCCGAGCGGGCCTCGTGGCGGCGGGTCGTGCAGCGGGCGGTCGAACAACCGCCGATGCCCGGCGAACTCCCCTTCCGCGGGCGACCGGCCCTGGTGGCGACCAACGCTCCCTGAGCCCGACCCTGGAGAAAGTCATTGAGCGCGGCCGCCGGCGGCGTTCAATGCCGACGGCTGCCACTCCCCATGAACACTCCCGCATTCCGTTCCCAAATTCCTTGCCTCGCCCGTCACCTGCTGGGCGCCCTGGTCCTGGGCGCCGCGCTGTTTGCGGCCCGGGCCGAGGACAAGCTGCATCCCCAGTTGGAAAAGTTCCGTCCGCTGCTCGGCAAGACGTGGCGCGGCGAGTTCAAGAATTCGCCCCCGGAGAAACCGGTCGTGGACATCTCCCGCTGGGAACGGGCGCTGAACGGCAAGGCCGTCCGGACGCTCCATTCGATCAACCGCGGCGACTACGGCGGCGAGACGCTCATCTTCTGGAGCGAGGAGAAGAAGAGCCTCGTCTATCACTACTTCACTACCGCTGACTTCCAAACCAGCGGCACGATGACGTTCGACGGCACGAAGTTCACCAGCCTGGAAAAGGTTACCGGCCAGGCCGGCGGCGTCACCGAGGTCAAGGCGGTCGGTGAACTTCGCGCGGACGGCACCCTGCTGATCAAGTCCGAGTATCTCAAGGAAGGCCAGTGGACGCCGGGTCGCGAGACCGTTTACCACGAAGATCCGAAGGCGGAAGTGGTCTTCCGGTAACTCGGCCGGCGAATCCTTCGGGAGGCCTTACTTGGCTGCCGCCGAATAAATCACCGTGACCTGGGCGGTGACCGTGATCTCGCCCAAGCCGCCCAGTTCCGCGCCGTCCGGTGCAGTGGTGGCGCGGGCTTCGGCGAGGCTGGAGGAGGGTGTTGCCAATTTCCCGGCATAGGAAGGCGAACCGCCGGCGCGGTAAAGCGGTTGCGGGCGGGGCAGGCTGACGTCCTGCATTTGGATACCCCGGGCCTGCAAACGGATTCCCAGCGTCGTTTCCACCGCTTCTCGTCGTTTATGGGCGTGCTCCATCGCCTTGCGGAGTGCGGCCAATTGGTGCTGCTCCACGTCGCCGGGCTGCGGTTCGATGCCTTGGAAATGCACGTCCGGGAAGCGGTCCACCACGCTGGCCAAGGCCTGGAACTGCTGGTCGTCGCTCACGGTTACCTGGACGACGTTCTCGATCCGGTAGCTTTTGGCCTTCTCCCCGAAGAGCCCGTAGTTGGGTGACGAAGAGAACCGCGAACCCGTGATGTCACCGGCGGCGAAGCCGGCTTTCTGAAGCTGGGCGGTGACGCGGCCGCGCTGCTCCCGGTTCTGCTGGATGGCGTCGGCCAGCGTTCGGCCTTCGGAAACAACCTTCACCGTGGCGATCGCCCGTTCGACGGGCACCTGCACCTTGGCTTCGCCGGAGAGCAGGACGGTCTGGGATTTGCCGGCCAGATACGCCTCAACTTCCTGCGGCGAGCCGGAGATTTCCGGCTCGGCCAACGTAACGATGGGAAGCGCAATCAGAATGAGGAACGAACGAGGCAGGGGATTCATGGAAGTGGTGGGGTCCTGAGTTCGGATAACCGACGAGCCTTGGAAGGCGGCGGAGGTGGTGGTGTTCAATGCTGGAGACTATTTTGCCTTGCCCACAACCGCCGCGCCCTTGGTCGCCCCGAAACCCACGTTGGTCTGGGACCGAACTGTGACCTCGTCGCCGGCGAACTGGAGCGTGAAGGTCGTCTGGTAGGGCGTTTCGCGGGCGCAGACCTTCACGGTGAAGGTGTCGTCCGCGGTCCACGCCCCGCTCGCGGACAGCGGTTCGGCATCGAGGGCGCCGAGGGGGCCGCGTGGCGCCGCGCCTAGGGAACCGTTGCCGTCGAGCCAACGGCCGTGACCACAACGAAGGACGGTCTCCGTGCCGTTGATCCGGCGGGTCAGCAGCCAGCCGTCACTGACGAGCGGGGTGAGGCTGAGCGATTCCAGTTTCTGGTCATTGGCCGGGAAGACGAACGGCCGGCCGAACACCGCGGACACCCGCGGTGAAGTCGCGGCGCCCACCGGCATTTTCACGGTGAGGCTCCGCAGTTTGGCCGTGAGCCGGTCCTGGGCCGGTTTGTCGGCCGGCAGGCGTTTGGCGGCGAACGCCGGCCGCAGCTCGGACCACAGGTGATTCAGCACCGCCTGCATGTCGCCGAGCCCGCTGGTGATCGCCACGACGGCGTCCTGTTCCGGCAGCACCACGCAGTATTGGCCGAAGGCGCCGTCGCCCCGGTAGGCGCCGTGTTGGCAGCGCCAGAACTGGAACCCGTAACCTTGGTCCCAGTCGCTCGCGGGATTGCTGCCGTTGGATACCTGCTTGGCCGTCGCCGCCGCGACCCAGGCGGCGGGCAGGAGCTGCTTGCCCTGCCAGCGCCCCTGTTGCAGGTAGAGTTGGCCAAACTTCGCGATGTCCTCCGTGCGCAACCGCAGACCGTAGCCGCCGAGGCTGATGCCCTCGAAGTTGGCGTCCCACCGCGGTTCGCGGATGCCCAGCGGCTCGAACAGGCGCGGCCGCAGGTAGTCCAGCGCCGTCTGCCCGGTGACGCGCTGCACCAGCGCCGACTGCATGAAGGTGGCGGCGGTGTTGTATTTGAAATGCGTGCCGGGTTTGTGCGGCACCGGTTGGGCGAGGAAGGTCTTCGCGGAAATCTTGTCGGGTGACGTGGGCGGTTCGTCCTGGTGCCCGGTGGACATCGTGAGCAGGTCCCGCACGCGCATCGCCTTCAGGTTGCCACCGGGTTCGGCGGGGGCGTCGGCGGCGAAGAACTTCAGCACCGGGTCGTCCACGGACAGCTTGCCTTCGGCGACCGCCAAGCCGACCGCCGTCGAGGTGAAGCTCTTGCTCAGCGAATACAGCTCGTGCCGGGTCGCCGCGTCATACGGCCCCCACCAGCCTTCGGCCACGACGTGCCCGTGGCGCACCAGCATCAGGCTGTGGACTTGGTCCATCGCGTCGAGCGCCTCGACCAACCGGAGCAACTGGGCCGACGCGACGCCCTGCTTTTCCGGCGTGCTGCGGGGCAGGGACAGGGAATCGGCGGCCAAGGCGGTGGCGACCGCCACGAAGCCGGCCAGCGCGGTGGCCACACCTCGGAAAGGGGAAATCATGCCCGAAACGTGCGGTGGCCCGGAACGGCTGCCAAGCAAAAGGCCGTGGAGCGTTCCGGATCCGATTCCCCCGGCGACGGGCGGATGTCAGCAGTCCCGCTTGCCCTGAACTTCAGGTGCGCTGCTTACCCGAAACAAGCGGCTTGCACCGACGGGCGTCCACCCTAACGTCGCGCTCCTGTTTCGCGCCTTGGCGCCTTCACCTGATGAGCAATTCCGCGACTGTTCCGTTCACTGATTCCTTCGTCCGCCGCCACATTGGACCCCGTCCGGCCGAAATCGCCGAGATGGCCCAAGTCTGCGGCCACAAGTCCCTCGAAGCCCTCGTGGCGGCCGCCGTGCCGCCGGTGATCCGCGCCAGCCGGCCCATGGACCTGCCGCCCGCGCTCAGCGAGATCGAGGCGCTTGCACGGCTGAAGTCCATCGCCGCCAAGAACCAGGTGTTCCGGTCGTTCATCGGCATGGGCTACTACGACACGATCACGCCACCCGTGATCCAGCGAAACATCCTCGAGAACCCAGGCTGGTATACGCAATACACGCCTTACCAAGCCGAGATTTCCCAAGGCCGCCTCGAAGGGTTGCTGAATTTCCAGACGCTCGTCTGCGACCTCACGAAGCTGGACATCGCCAATGCGTCCATGCTCGACGAGGCGACCGCCTGCGCCGAGGCGATGATGCTCTGCCACCGCGTGAAGGAGGCCGAAACCAACGCCGGCGCCGCGAAGCGCGACGTGTTCTTCGTCGCCAACAACTGCCATCCGCAGAACATCGACCTTGTCCAGACCCGCGCGAAGGCGCTCGGCCTCGAAGTCATCGTGGGCGACTGGAAGACGTTCCAGTTCTCCGACGACTTCTGCGGCGCGCTCATCCAATACCCGGCGACCGACGGTTCGATTCACGACTACGCCGGGTTCGTGAAGTCGGCCCACGCGGCCGGTGCGCTCGTGGTCGTCGCGACCGACCTGCTGGCGCTCACGTTGCTCAAGGCCCCGGGTGAGTTCGGCGCCGACGTGGCGGTGGGCAGCGCCCAACGCTTCGGAGTGCCGCTGGGTTATGGCGGACCGCACGCGGCGTTCTTCGCCACGCGTGACGCCTTCAAGCGCCAGATGCCGGGCCGCCTCGTCGGTGTGTCCAAGGACGCCCGCGGCAAGCCCGCGCTGCGCCTCTCGCTCGGCACGCGCGAGCAGCACATCCGCCGCGACAAGGCCACGTCGAATATCTGCACCGCGCAGGCCCTGCTGGCCAACATGGCGATGGCCTACGCCTGCTACCACGGCCCGGCCGGCCTCAAGGCGATCGCCGGCCGCGTGGCCAGCCTTACCGCCTTGCTGGCGGACCGGCTCAAGGAAATCGGCATGCCGGTGGAGAACACGTCGTCGTTCGACACGCTGACCGTCCATGTGGGCAAGGAAGACGTCGCCGACATCGCCAAGATCGCGGCCAGCCATCACGTCAATCTGCGCCTGGATCCCACCGGGCACATTGGCCTGTCGCTGGACGAGGCCACGACGGTCGAGGAAGTGGAACTGCTGGTCCGCATCTTCAACAACGACCGGCCGTCCGCGGCGAAGTCGGCGAAGGTGCCCGGCCCGCTCACCCGCATTCCGGCCGCGTTGCAACGTGCCAGCGGTTACCTCGCGCACCCCGTCTTCAACCGCCACCACAGCGAGACCGAGCTGCTGCGTTATCTGCGGAAGCTGGAGGCCAAGGACCTGTCGCTCTGCCACAGCATGATCCCGCTCGGTTCGTGCACCATGAAGCTGAACGCGACCGCCGAGATGTTCCCGGTGAGCTGGCCCGAGTTCGCGAAGCTGCATCCCTTCGCCCCGCTCAGCCAGACCCGCGGCTACCAGCAGATGTTCGAGGAACTCGAACAATGGCTCTGCGAATGCACCGGGTTCGCCGGCGTTTCCCTACAGCCCAACGCCGGTTCGCAGGGCGAATATGCCGGCCTGCTCATCATCCGCGCGTGGCATGATTCCCGGAACGAGAGCCACCGGAACATCTGCCTCATCCCGACGTCTGCGCACGGCACGAACCCCGCCTCCGCCGTCATGGCCGGCCTCACGGTCGTGCCCGTGGCCTGCGACGGTGACGGCAACATCGACGTCACCGACCTCCAGGCGAAGATCGAGGCGCACCGCGCCAACCTTGCCTGCCTCATGGTGACCTACCCAAGCACGCACGGCGTCTTCGAGACCTCCATCCGCGACATCTGCGAGGCGGTCCACGCGGCCGGCGGACAGGTTTACATGGACGGCGCGAACATGAACGCCCAGGTCGGCCTCACGTCGCCCGGCGAGATCGGCGCCGACGTCTGCCACCTCAACCTGCACAAGACCTTCTGCATCCCGCACGGCGGCGGCGGTCCCGGCGTGGGCCCCGTCTGCGTGGCGGAGCACCTGGTGGACTTCCTCCCCGGCCACGCGGTCGTGAACCTCGGCGGCGAGAACCCGATCGGCGCCGTCAGCGCCGCGCCGTGGGGCAGCGCGAGCATCTGCGTCATCCCCTGGATGTATTGCCAGATGATGGGTGCCGCCGGCCTGACCGAGGCAACCAAGGTGGCGATCCTCAACGCGAACTACATTTCCAAGCGCCTCGAAAACCACTTCCCGACGCTTTACCGCGCCAATGGCCTCGTCGCCCACGAGTGCATCCTCGACCTGCGCCCGTTCAAGTCCGTCACCGCCGAGGATGTGGCGAAGCGGCTCATGGACTTCGGCTTTCACGCCCCGACGCTGAGCTGGCCGGTGGCCGGCACGCTGATGGTCGAGCCCACGGAATCCGAGCCCAAGCACGAGCTCGACCGCTTCTGCGACGCCATGATCGCCATCCATGGCGAGATCGCGGCCATCGAGTCCGGCGCGGCCGACCCGAAGAACAACGTCCTGAAAAACGCCCCGCACCCGGCCGACGTGGTGACGGCCGACACTTGGGACCGTCCCTACGGTCGCGAACAGGCGGCCTATCCCGTGGCGAACCTGCGCGACTTCAAGTTCTGGCCCGCCGTCGGCCGCGTGGACAACGTCTACGGCGACCGCAACCTCGTGTGCTCCTGCGCGGGCATGGAGGCTTATCGGGACTGAGTCACGAAGCTCCTTGCCGCCTGAAACGAAGGGGTTCCGTTTATGCCAAGCAAGCCGAACTTGCTCAAAGTGAAGACCGCAAAGCTCGACGCCGGGACGCTGTGGCAACCAGTTAGACGACCGAAACGAAGCAGGCACGTCTTGCCGAAACCCTACGACAACCTCGTCAGGAAAGGGGCGACGGCGACCGAAATCAAGACGCTGGGTGATGCCAAAGGGTGGGAAAAGTTGCTGACCAATCGAAGGTTGAAATCCCTTGAAGTGGCTTACCTGTCGCAAGAGAAGGCGGAGCAGTTGGGCGCGCTGAAGAGCTTGGAAAAGCTGATAATTCGTAATGGCGGTGTGACCAACCTTTCGAGTCTTGGCGAACTGGGAAAGTTGAAGGAACTGACCATCGAGTCGGCGGGAAGCCTCAGGGATTTTTCATTCTTGGGTGACTTAAAGGTTATACGCTCCTTGCGCCTCGCGGGCATGAACAGGTTCAAGGATGTCAGCGTTCTCGAAGCTCTGCCCCGCCTGAGACGGTTCGAGTTGGTCAGCACCGACTACTGGTCTCGGTTACCGACTCTCAAGTCGTTCGGCGGCCTGAAGCAACTGCGGGAACTGTTTGTCGGCTACCCGACCGGCGATGATTCGCTGGAGCCATTGGCTGCCCTGACTGGGTTGAAAGTTCTCGGTCTTGGCCTCCAGTATCCGTTAAAAGAGTTCGCTCGACTCGCCGTGGCGCTTCCGGACGTCAGATGCGCGCTATTTTCCAAACCCTATTCGATCGGTATGAGTTCGTTCCGCGGGTGCAAGCGCTGCGGGGGAAATACAAGCATTGCGCTGGCGAAAGGCTACCGCGCCGTCTGTCCTGAATGTGATTCGGACAAGTTTGTTGCCTACATGAAGCAATTTGAAGACTTGAAAGCGGGCTTCACCTCGAAGGTTGCTCGAACGCGGGTGAGGCGAGTGAAAACAAGCCGGTAACGACATCATCGCGTGTCCTTCTGCGTGGGCATAGAACCATGCTTAGGAATGACAAGCGGCAGTCACGCCTTCCGCTCCCAGCGGAACTTCCGGTCGGCCTCGCGGATCGGAAGGTCGTTGATGCTGGCGAAGCGGGACCGCATGTAGCCGAGTTCGTCGAACTCCCAGTTCTCGTTGCCGTAGGAGCGATACCAGTGGCCTGAGTCGTCGTGCCATTCGTATTCGAAGCGCACGGCGATGCGGTTGCCGGTGAAGGCCCACAGCTCCTTCTTCAGCCGGTAGTCCAGTTCGCGCGCCCATTTGCGGCGCAGGAATTCCACGACCGCGGCGCGGCCGTCGATGAACTCGGCGCGATTCCGCCAGTGCGTGTCGGGGGTGTAGGCGAGCGAGACGCGCTCCGGGTCGCGGCTGTTCCAGGCGTCCTCGGCGGCCTGGACCTTTTGGCGGGCGGTTTCCTCGGTGAACGGCGGCAGGGGCGGGCGGGGATTCATGTCAGGGCTGAGCCTTGAGTTTGGCTTCCAGTTCGGCAATGCGCGCCTTGAGCGGCGCGACCGCGCGCTCGACCTCGTCGGCGGTGTAACGGGGCGTGATGAACTTCGGGCAGTTCCAGTCGAAGGCCACCACGTCGATCAGGAACACCCGTTCCGCCCGCGCGGCGCCGGTGCCGGCCGGTTGCACGCGCGCGGTCTCCCCGGGATGTTCGCGGGCATCCAGCACGCGGGCGTGGCCGAGTAGCTTCAGGCGCTCGCGGTTCGGATAATCCATCAGGAACAGCGTCACGCGGTCGTCCACGGCGAGGTTGCCGGTCGAGAGCATCTGCCGGTTCCCGCCGTAGTCGGCGAAGCCCAGCGTGTGGTCGTCGAGCACGCGCAGGAAACCGCGCGGCCCTCCGCGGTGCTGCACATAGGGCCAGCCGGTCTCGGTGACTGTGGCGAGGTAGAACGAGTCGCGTGCGGCGATGAACGCCCGCTCGTCGTCCGTGAGCAGGTCGCGCTCGGGCGCATCAAATGCCCCGGCGGCGCGACCGTAGTAGCGCCGCTGGGCGTCGAGCACGGACGGCGTGAGCATCGTCTGGAGAAAGCGGGCGGCCATGGGAGGAGCGGTTAAGGTTTGGGCTAGCCTCTCAGCGGCTGCCGCCGAAGGACAGATGATCGTCGAGGTCGAGGTAGGCGAAGACGGTGTCGATGTCCTCGCGGCGGGCGTCGAGCCGGGCGATGCCTTCGCCGAGCCATTGGTGGCCGTCCACGCTGTGGTCGGTGTAGGTCTCCGTCCAAGCCGACCAGCCGGCGATCTCGTGCGGCGACTTCCGGGCCCGGCCGTTGAGCCATTGCAGCACCTCGAAGTCACCCAGGCCGGCGCGAACCTGTGTCAGCAATTCTTCCGCGGCCACGCCGGTGAAGCCGAACAGCAGCGTGTCGAGCGGGTTGTTGAACTTGTAGTCGCCCAACTGGCCGGCGAGCGAGGCGCGGGCCTTGTCGAGCACGCGCGCCAGGATGGTGTAACCGCCGACGCGGACGCGGGGACTGCGGGGCGGTCGTCGGGTAAGATCGGGAGCCGGGTGGGTGTTCATGGTCAGTTTCTTGTCGTTCTCTGTTTCAGCGCCGGACAAGCTTTCGTCCGGACGCCCATTCCCTTCGCACGAACCCGCGGATTCCGTAAGGAGCCACAATCGCGTGGGGTGGGCACTTTTCGGTGTATCTTTATGAGCGCCAGCGAGGAGAAACTTCTGAAGAAGCTGCCGAAGCTGAAACCCGGCCGGGCTGATCGCCTGCTGGAGGACGTCATCGGCTGCCGCTGGACCATCAGCGTGCTGCGCGCGGTCGCGGGCGGGGTGCGACGGCCCGGCGCGCTGGAGCGCCACATCGAGGGCATCAGCCCCAAGGTGCTGAACGACCGGCTCAAACACTTCACCACTGCGGGCGTGTTTGAGCGCGTGGCGTTCCCGGAGATTCCGCCGCGGGTGGAATATCGCCTCACGCCGTGGGGCCGGAAGTTCACGCGGCTGCTCCGCGAGTTGGAGCGGCTCCAGGCCGAGCTGGACCAAGCCCCGGACCCCAAGGCTTGAGAAGCGCTCGCCGCCTCCGTCCGATGCCGGCGGTGGCCCGTCGTTTCGGCAAATTCCCGCCTTCGCCGATTGGCGGACTCGAGGCCCGCGTTTAGGGTCCGTCGCCATGTCCAGCCGCCACCGTCCGCTCCTCGTTGCCGCCGTCGTGGTGGCGGTGGTCTGGGCGCTCGCGTTGGGCGGCATGGCCGTAGCCCGGCACTTGAAGGTCACGCCGGACAAGGTGCGCAGTTACCTCGCGGGTTTGGATTTTGCCAAACTCACGCCGGAACAGCGCCGGGCCGCGGTGCGTCAATTGGCCGCCATGCTGAACGCGCTTTCGCCCGAAGAACGCCGGGCCGCCCGGATGAACCGCGAGTTCGCCGCCTTCTTCCGCGCCCTCGACGACGCGGAGCGGGGCGAGCTGCTGGAGCTGACGCTGCCGTCCGGGTTCAACCAGATGCTGTCCGCCTTCGAGCAGCTGCCGGAAGACAAACGCCGCAAGGCGGTCGAGGACACGCTGCGCCGGATGCGCGAGCAGGCCGCCGCCGGGGAAGCCGGCGAGGGCGAAGCCGGGCCCGGGGAACCGGAGCTGAGCCCCGAGTTACGCGAGAAGATGGTCAAGGTCGGGGTGAAGACCTTCATGGAACAAGGCTCGCCGGAGACTCGCGCGGAGCTGCAGCCCGTGCTGGAGGAGATGCAACGCAACATGGAGGCCGGCCGTCTGTTCCGGCCTGGGCGGCGACCCCGGGGCGAATGAACGCCTTCCCACCCAGCGCCGGCCGCGGTTTCACGCTCGTCGAATTGCTCGTCGTGATCGCGATCATCGCCATCCTGGCCGGTCTGCTCCTGCCGGCGGCGACGCGCGCCACCGGCCGGGCTCGGGCCACGGCGTGCCTCTCCAACCTCAAGCAGGTCGGCCTCGGGCTCCGGCTCTACCTGGATGAAAATGCCAACCGCTTTCCCGTGATGTTGAACCGCGCCAAGGGTGCCGCCGCGCCGCTCACCAACGCCGTGGCCGACGTGCTGGGCCGCCAGTTGGGCAGTGCCGGCGTGCTCAGCTGTCCGGCGGACCGGCAGCGTTACTTCGAGGATGCCGGCTCCAGCTACTTCTGGAACTTCCTGCTCAACGGCCAGCGGGCCGACGCGGTTCGCATCATGGGCTTGCCGGTGAAGGAGAACGGCGTGGCTGTGTTCAGCGACCAGGCCGACTTCCACGCCGCCCGCGGACCGGGCAAGGGCAAGAACCACCTCTATGCCGATGGCGCGGTGAAGAACTTCTTCACCGTCGAAACCGAACCCCTGACGCCGTGACCTTGCCGTGATCCAGCTCCGGTCCTTGCGAAAAATGTTCGGCCAGCGCGTCGCGGTCGCGGGCCTCGACCTGCACGTGCCGCGCGGGGTGGTCTTCGGCCTCCTCGGGCACAACGGCGCCGGTAAAAGCACGACCATCGGCATGCTGCTCGGGCAGGTCTGGCCGACCGCCGGCGAAGTCCGCGTCTGCGGCCACGACGTGATCGGCCGGCGGGCGCAGGCATTGGCCCGGGTGGGCGCGATCTTCGAGGCGCCCGTGTTCTACGATTACCTGAGCGGCTGGCGGAACCTGGAAATCCTCGCGAGCTATTCCGCGCGGACGCCGAAGGAACGTCTCCGCGAAGTCGTCGCGTGGGTGGGCTTGGCCGGCCGCGAACATTCGCTGGTCCGCACCTATTCGCACGGCATGCGCGCCCGGCTCGCACTGGCCCAGGCGCTGTTGCCTGCGCCGGAGCTGCTCATCCTCGACGAGCCGACCAACGGACTGGATCCCGAGGGCATCCACGAGATGCGCGAAACGATCCGCCGCCTGCACGCCGAGTTTGGGCTCACGATCCTGCTGTCGTCTCACCTGCTCAGCGAGGTGCAACAGCTCTGCCCGCGCATCGCCGTGTTGCATCAGGGGGCGAAGGTGTTCGACGGCACGCTGGCCGAGGCCACCCGGACCCGCGACCGCGTGCGACTCGGGACCGACGACTTTCCGGCGGCCGCGGCCGAGCTGGGACGCAGCGGGCTGATCACCGGCGCGGAGGAGGGCGAATTCCTCTGTCTGGCCGGTGGCGCCACCCCGGCGCTGGTCGTGAAACGGCTCGTGGAACTGGGCTTTCCGGTGCACGCGATCACCCGGGAGGAATCCACGCTCGAACAGTTCTACCTCTCGCTCGTGAAGAAATCCCCGCCGCCGGCCTGAACCCCTTTCCCCGCGTGTTCCTCCTCCAGCTCAAGCACGAACTCTGGAAGCTCTTCGGCAAGAAGCGGACCTACATCGGCTTCGGCGCGTTCCTGCTCGCCCAGCTCGCGGTGATCCTGATGTTCCGCTACACGAAGGCCGCCGTCGCGATCCGCCGGGCGCTGGAAGGCGGCGGTTATCCGGCGGATGACTTCCTCACCGCCGGCACCATCGCCACGCAGATCGTCATCCCCGTCGCCTTCCTGCTGCTGCCGCTCTACGTCGCGCTGGTCGGCGGCGACCTGGTGGCCAAGGAAACCGAGGACGGCACGCTGCGGATGATCCTGGCGCGGCCCATCTCGCGGCTCCGCCTGCTGACGCTCAAGTGGGTCGCCGGCGCGCTGTTTTCGCTCGCGCTGTCGCTCATGCTGGGCGGCTGCGGCTGGCTGCTGGCCTCGTTCTGGTTTCCGCAGGGCGGCCTGTTTGCCATCCAGATTGAGGGTGGGCCGGCGGGCGGCTTCGCCGTGTTTGGCGCCGGGGAAGGGGCGTGGCGTTACCTCGCCGCGCACGCCCTGCTGGCGACCAAGGCGATCACCGTGCTGAGCCTCGCGTTCCTGTTCTCCTGCTTCAACATGAAGCCGGCCGCAGCGACGATCCTCGCGCTGTCGGTCATGTTCGTGAGTGTGATCCTCATGAACATCCCCTGGTTCGCCGACTACCGGACGTGGTTCCTCACCCACCACCTGAATCTCTGGCAGTGGATGTTCCTCCAGACGCCGCCCGGCATGAAGATGCTGGAATCGCTGTGCCTGCTCGCGGGTTTCAACGTGACATTCTTCGCTGTTGGCGCCGCCGCCTTCCAGGTCCGCGACATCAAGTCGTGAGGTGCCCGGCGGAGCTGCTCGGGCCGTCCTGCCGGTTTTGAAACGGCGGCACTTTAGCGGCCCGCTTCCTCTGGATTCGTTGGCGTCCCCCACGCAAGCTGCCGCCCGCACTGCCGCATGAAAGTCCTCCACGTCCACGCCCATTTCGACGACTTCGAGTTCGTTGCCGCCGGCACCTTTGAACTTTGGCGCCGCCAGTTGGGCGCGGAGTTCCGGGGCAAGATCATCGTCTGCACCGACGGTCGCTCAGGACATCAGTTCCGGACCCGCGAG
Organism: uncultured Verrucomicrobiota bacterium; assembly: GCA_964602595.1. Taxonomy (GTDB): domain Bacteria; phylum Verrucomicrobiota; class Verrucomicrobiia; order Limisphaerales; family UBA9464; genus CAIWAH01. The sequence goes on from CAZRRO010000007.1 coordinate 134,162, forward strand.
GAGACGGCGCGCGTCCGCCTCGCCGAACAGGAAGCCAGCGCGAAGCTCGGCGGCTACGAGTTCGAGCTGTTGCGCAAGCCGAACGGCCAACCCTTCGAGGAAGCCTGCCGGGTGTTGACCACCGACCTCCTCGCCGCGCTGTGGAAGGGCATCCGTGAGTTCGAGCCGGACTATCTCATTTGCCCGCCGCTGCCCACCGATCCGCAGGCCGGCGTGCATCCGGACCACATCACGGTGGCCGAGGCGGTGCGCCGCGTGGCTTACATGATCAATGTGCCCCACGCGTTCCTCGGCGAATATCCGGTGGCCGACGAGACCCTATCCCGCTGGGTGAAGACTCCGGTGATCCTCAATGCCTACGACGGCTACATGGCCGGCGCGAACACCGCCGACCTGGTCGTGGACGTGGACGACGCCTTTGACCTGATCGCCGAGGAATCCTGGTGCCACCAAAGCCAGATCAACGAGTGGCTGCCGTGGGTCGCCCGACATAACATTGATCCAACCGCCAATCTCGACGCGTGGAAGCAGAAGCTGCGCGCCCGTTTCGACCGCCAGGCGCGGGAACTAGGCCTGCCCGCGGGACGCGCCTGCGAAGCCTTCGCCGTGACCGCCTGGGGCATCGTGCCCGGCTTCGACCCGCTTCAGCGCGACTTCCCCGGGCTCGTGCGCGAACCGGGCCGCGAGGAACGCCTGCGGTCCAAACTGGCCCGCTGGGGCGGCTAGGCGGAGCGCGCAAGCACCTCGACCAAGTAGCGCAACTCGGCGTCCACGTCGGCAAAGGCGGGCACCGTCTGGGCGACTTCGGCGCGGACGAGTTCGCGGAACCGCTTGCGCAGGCGATGCACCGCCACCTTCAGGGCGCCTTCGCTCCAGCCGAGTTGGGCGGCGACCTCCGCCTGGGCCGCCGCGGCACCCACGAGCCACGGCTTCAGGTATTCGAACTGGTCCGCCTTGCCGGCCGCCGCATGTTCCGCCGCCAACGTCCGCAGGGCCGTGTCCATGATGGCCAGCGCCCACTGACGGTCGAACCACCAGTCGTCCGCCGCTCCGGCCGGGGCCGCGAGTTCGCGGCCCGGTGAGGTGTCGGTCGGTGCGGGCAACGGTTCGTGGACGGCCCCGCCGCCCCGTTTGGCGGCGTTGTCGCGGTCCCGTTGGTCGCCGAGGAAATGCCGGAGCGCGCCCAGCACGAAGGACCGGAAACGCCCGCGCGCCGGATCGGCCGCGGCGAATCCATCGCGGGCCAGCAGCCGGGCGAAGAACTCCTGCGTCAGCTCGCGGGCCGTATCCTCGGTGCGCCCCTCGCGTTGGAGGAAGCGGAACACCGGCTGATAGTAGCTTTCGCAAAGCTCGCCGAGCGCCGCCTGCGCTGCCGGCGAATCGCCCTGCGCCGTGAGGACGAGCGTCCAGCGGGTCGGGGCGAAGGCAGAGCCATTCGTGGGCGGTGACGTGGTCATGGCGGCGATGACTTCACGGACCACGCTCCGGTTTGGCTACATCGGCCGTTGCCTCGGCCACCGCCCGTTTCGCCTCGTTGACTTCAGCGGACGTCGCCTTGCCCGCGCCAAACATCGCTTCGACGATGGCGAGCACCTTTTCGGCATGGTTTAGCCGGGCGGTCGCGACAGCCATCGCGTCGCCCTTCAGTTCGGCTTCGGCCACCGCCACGGCGAGCTCGGCGCCCAGCATTTCCTTGCCCATCGGGGCGACAATGCCGAGTTCGGCCTGCCTGCGAAGGGCGTCAAGGTTCTGCTGGGCGAGGTCCAACTGGATCAAGATGTCCGCCTTCGGATCCTTCGCGGCCACTAGCGCAGGAGCTTGGTTTGTGCTGGCCAGATTCGCCGGGTTGAACGCCAAAGAGCCCAGGAACCCCTCGTCCATCGGCTGGCCGGTGGTCGGATCGACCAGCTTCGACCGTTGCAACTGGAAGAGCACCATCACCTCCGGCCGTTCGAGAATCCGGGAGCGGCCGACCCAGTCCTTCTGCACCTGGTCGCGGGCGAGTCCGGCCAGTTCGACGGAAGGGAAGACGAAGCCGATTCGCAGCGTCCCCGGTCCAGTCAGTTCACGGCTGCCGGCGAACAGGCGTCCGCCTGGGTCGCCAGTCAGGTGGTCCCCCCGCCGCGGCTCCAGCAGGCAATCCGTCGGCAGTCGGTCCGGCACCATCGCTTGGCTGACCATGGCCGCGGCGCCGGCAAATTGAGGGGTCACCACATGCGGCTGGAATCCGGGCTCCGAGTAGATGTTCAGCACCAGGACCGAGCCCGCGGTGGAAGCTCCTGTGAAATGCAGGGTGGCGCCGGTGCGTTCGGGAGCGTCCGCCATTATCACCGGGCTGGCGGTCCAGTCCGTGAAAGTGGCGCGTTGAGCCTTCCACTGGATAAAACTGAACAGCACGAGGGCGCAACCGACGCCGGCGAGGGTAACGATGCCCCAAACCCGGCGCCCGCCCGCCGGTCTGGGCACGCCGAAGGCCGCGCGGGCATCGGCCCGATGCAGGGCGACCAGGCCCGCCGCGAAGGCGCCGGTTTGCAGCAGGCCGAAGATCAGCCCAATGCCAGGCCGATACGTGATGCCGGGAACCCCGACGGTGATCCCACCGGGAAACGAGTAGCGGCCGAACCACAGCAGCGCGAGGCAACCACCGAGCCCGCTGAAGACTTCGAACCAGTTCACCACCAAGGCGAGCCGGCGCAGGCCGCGATGGGCGGAAAACAAGGCCAACCCCGTGAACAGGAGCAGGCTCGCCGTGTGCCAGACGGAGGTGGCTGAGTTCCAGTGCACCAGCGTGGGCAGCAGGGCAACGGTGCCGGCAGCCAGAAACCACCAGGCGGCGCGGCGCATCCACGCGGGTGCGGGCGTGGGCGTCACTGGCGTTGCCACTTGGGACGCTCCCCGCCGTCGCCAGGCCGCAACCGCACCAATCACCGCGACCACCGTGATGACGGTCACCACCTCGCTGCCCGCCCCCTGTCCCAGCGCCGAGAGCACCGCCATGAATAAGCTGCCGAAGCCAATCAACATTCCCCCGCCGAGTCCCGCCAGCAACAGCACCACGGCCCGGCCCAGCCAGTGGTCCAACTCCGAACCCGACTCCGGAACGAGCAGACTGAGCGAACGCATCAACTCACTCCGCCGCAGGCCGCATTGCCAGGCCCCTGCAATCAGCGCGCTGCCGGCCAGCAGCACGAGCAGGAATGGGAGCGGACCGGATCGAATCAGGCCCGCGATGGCTCCCACCATGGGCAGGAGCAGCCTGACGGCTTGCACGCACAGCAGCGCACCGACCAACCCAAGCCCGAGCAACAGCCAGGGCTTCCAGGCCGGCGCTAAGTCGGCAAAGAGGAAAGGGCGGTCGGGAATCTGTTGCGCGTGGACGACGGTCTCGGAATGGCCATGCAGCCGTCGCCCCAACCGCCAGCACAGAAAGGTGGCGCCGATCACGACGAGGAAAACCACCAGCTCAACGGGCTGAATCCTTGATCGGCCCATTCCGAGGTCGTGGACCGTCCTGCCGGCGACGAAAACGAGCAGCGCCCCGAGCACCGCGGCGATGACAAGCAGCCACGCGCCGATCCAACTCCGAGCGGACCAGGATCGCGGCGCAGGGCCGGCGGCCGGCGGTAAGGCAGCGCCCGCGATTCGTGGCGAAGCGGCCACCGTTTCGACCTCCGTCTTCACCTCGCCGGCCGACTGCTGGCGCAGTTCGCGCTCCTTGGCCAGCGCGCGCATCACGATGTCGTCCACGCGGGCGTCTAGGTCGGCCTTGGCCGACGGCGGGGCGAAGCGGCCCAGCGGCAATTCGCCCGTCAGCAGTTCGTAGAAGACCACGCCGAGCGAGTAGATGTCCGCGCGATGATCCACGGTGCCGGGATGCTCCACCTGCTCCGGCGCCATGTAGCTCGGCGTGCCGAGGCGCGCGCCGCTGAGCGTCAGCGTGAGGTCCGGCGCATCTTCGCCCACCAGCTTCGCGATGCCGAAGTCGGCGATCTTCACCCGGCCCTGGGTGTCGAGCAGGATGTTCTCGGGCTTGATGTCCCGGTGCAGCACGCCCTGCTCGTGGGCAAACTGGATCGCCTCGCAGATCTTCGGCACGAGCGCCAACGCCTCGCGCTGGGTGAACCGGCCGGCCTGCATCGCCTGGCGCAGGTTCACGCCGTCCACGAACTCCATGAGCAGGTAACCGAACCCGCCGCTCACGCCAAAATCGTAAACCGCCACGATGCCCGGATGATTCAGCCGGGCCAGCGCGCGGGCCTCGCGGTGAAAGCGTTCGGCGAAGTGCGGATCGGCGCCTAATTCCAGCGGCAGCAGCTTGAGCGCGACGAGGCGGTCCAGCTTGGCCTGCCGCGCCTTGTAAACGAAGCCCATGCCGCCACGCCCGATCAGCTCGACGATCTCCAGGTGCGGGAAGGCCGCGCGCAGGGCCTCCGGCGAAGGCGGCTCCGTGCGCGGCACCGGTTTACCGGCGTCGGTCGGGGTGGCGGCCCCGAGCAGGACACAGCGCGGGCAAAGTCCTTGTGGGGCGTCGGCCGGGATGGCGGCGCCGCACTGCGGACATTTCGGGACGGACGATTCCGAGTTCATGCACCCGCTTCCTGAGGCGGCTGTGCGGCGAGGTTACAGGGAATCGGCAGTTCGACGCGACAGCGGGCATGCGGATTCCAGCTGCGAAACTTCCGACTTCTCTGACTCGACTTCGCCGCTACTGCTCGTTCTGCTCCCACCATGCGCTTCGCTTCGCCGGCTTCCGTCCTTCACCTTTCCGGGCGCCTCCGGGCCGCCTTCACGCTGATCGAGCTGCTGGTGGTCATCGCCATCATCGCGATCCTGGCGGGGATGCTGTTGCCGGCGTTGGCCAAGGCGAAGGCCAAGGCGCATCTCGCCCGCTGCACGTCGAACCTGCGCCAGCTCGGCATCACCTACACGCTCTACACCGGCGACAACCGCGACCAGTTCCCGTTCTCCGGGCGTGACTGGCCGCAGATGGGTTTCGTCGACTTGCTCAAGCTGCTCGATCCCTACATCAGCACTAACGCCCGGAGTTTCTACCGCTGTCCGGCCGAACAGGGCCGCGCCTTCAACGTCGAGTGGGCCATCGCCACGAAGTCGATCCCCACGAACCAGCTCCTGTTCCCCTGCTCGTATTATTACTACAACCAGTTCTACCACACCGACGACGGGGCGGCGCTGCGCGTCCGGAAGGTGAATGAGGTGAAATCGCCCTCGAAGAAGGCCATCGCGCCGTGCTTCGCCAGCGCCCGCGGCAAATGGAACAACGTGCAGAAGGGCACTGCGAGTTCCGCCCACGGCGGACGCGGCATGTCGTTGCTGTTCGTGGACGGCCACGGCGAGTTTGCGGCCTACGACCGCCTGAACGCGCCGTTCAAGGACGGCGCCACGCTCATCTACAACCTCGACTGGACCGTTGGCGGCCTCGCGGGCGAGGACCTGAAGTAAACTACGCGGTCTCGGGCCGGCGGTCTTACCGCTCGATCAGGTAATACAGCGTCTCGGGCGCGAGCTTCAGGTCGCCGGCGAAGGTCTCCGTTTTTCCGGCGGGATAACCGTTCACGTCGAGCGGTGTGATTTTGGCCCCGGCGGGCGGCACCTTCCACTTCACCGACCCGGCGAATTGGCGCACCAGGATCGGAGCCTGCCCGGCGTTCTGGATCGTGCGGAGTCCGGTGGACGCGTCCGCCTCCCAGCCAAGGGGCTTCTCCTCACTCATCACCTGGACCAACTGACGGGCCGATCGCGTCAGCGGCTGGGCATCCATCGCGACCACCAAGAGCGAGCCGTATTCCAGCGGCGATTCGATCACGACATCGGGCAAATTCACCCTGCCGGCCGCACCGAGGAAACCCGTCACGCCCTGGGCGGCGGGGGCGGACAATTGCACGAACCCGCGATCCCAGTTCCAGCCGAGTTCGCCGGTCTGGCTCTTCGCGGTCCGGGCCGCCCGATCCAGGTAGGGGGACAGGTCGGTGACCTGCGATTGTGCCGGACCGTTGGTCACAAAATCCACGCTCACGCGACCGACGAGGAACGCGAGCGCGTCGAGCGCGGCCACGTTGGTTAGCGTGGCGCCGGGCGGCACGTCCGCGGCCCGCAAGGCGTCGAAGTTCTGCGCTGCCGGCACCGGCGCACCCCGGAGCGCGAACAGGTCGTCCACCGTCACCCGCAGGTCGGCGACTTTCGGCGCCTCCCGCACCAACCCGAGCCGGTAGATCAGCGCGGTGGCCGGGAACTGCCCGAGCACGGCGGGCGTCTGCACGCCGAACTTCGCCGGGCGGCTTTCCCACGTGGTGGCCCCGGCGGCGAAATGCATCACCGCGTCGGTGCCCTGCAGCGCCCCGTAGGCGGCGGCGAGGACCGGGAAGTCGGCGCGCCGGCGGTTCGGTGGCGGGAAGTTGACCTCACTGATGACCGACGGCTTGCCCGCGTAGCCGACGTCGAACAGGGGGTTCGAGAAGTCGTCCTGTGTGCCGTCGGCCGAGCGGAAGTTCAGCGCGGACCGTTCGTCGTATTTCTGGCCCGCCTGGATCGCGTAGCCCGCGGCGTCACCGGTGTGCCGGCCTTCGTAGTAGCCGTGCTGGTCGAGGTAGTCGGTGACCGCGTTGGACCATTGGTCGAGCGGGCCGAGGTATTGGCCGTTGGCGGTCGTCCAGTTCGACGCCTGCACCAGGCCGCGGAAACCGAGCGTGCGTTTGAGGTAATCGTGATGTTGGCGGTAGAACTTGGCCTGCAACTCGGCGAGGAACTGAGCCGTGTCCCGGTCGCGCGGCCGGCGTTCGTTGAAGAGCGCCCAGAGCGGCCGGAAACCCACCCGCCCGTCCGCAAAGGCGTCGTGCGCCACGGCGAGTCCCTGCCACGGGCCGGACCGGATTGTGGCCAGGGATTGGCCCGGATACTTCGTCTTCAGCCAGTCGGCGAACTGCCGTTCGAGCAGGGCGCGCTGCGGCTCCGGCAGGTTCGTCTTCTCGGGCGCGGCGTCGGGATTGAAGGTCCAGAAGAAGACCGAGTCCTCGTTGACGAGTTCCGCCAGGGCGACCGCCGGGTCGTCCTTCAGCGCGAGTCCCGTGTGCGGATTCACGGGCGTGAGCAACGCCTCCCACCACGACCGGTAGAGCGCTTGGAATGCCTCGTTGAAGTAGAGCAGCGCGAACGGGTGCTTGCCGCCGGCGTAACCGGGGAACGCGGTGTTCTCCGGCCCGAGCCGGGCCCAGAGCGGGAAGTAGATGCTGAGGCAGGTGTAGATGCCCTCGCGCTTCAACGCGGCGACCAGGTAGTGCAGCCGGGCAATCTGCTCCGTATCCACCTCGCCAAACTTGGGTCCGGACCCCGCGTAGATCGGCCCGTGCAGCCGCACGAGGTTGACTCCGCGCTTGGCGAGGGAGCGCGCAAATAGGTCCACCTCCGCCCGCGACCGACGTGCCATGTCGGGACCGGTGTTCACGGCCCAGAACCGAACCGCGCGGCCGGACCCGGCGTGGGCAAATTCCTCGCCGCGCGCGACGATGTGGCCGCCTTCACCGGCGAACTTCTCGTTGAGTGCCCGCAGGTCCAACGGCGTGGGCGCAAACGGGTCGGCCGGCGGTTCAAAGGCGAACCAGCCGGGCTCATTGACCGGCGTTCGCTCGTCGGGCTTCAGCTTCCCGCGCGGGGAAAAGGCGCCGAGGGACAGCACGAAGCAATCATAGGCGGTGGTGGTCTTCGGATCGGTGACTTCGAATTCAAGGGTCGTCGCCCCGGCGGCCAACGCGGCTTCCCCGGCCAGGAACCAACCCACCTTGCGGCCGGGACCGAGGTCCACGAGGTCGTCGTAGCCGTGCTTGGCGGAGACGTCATTCCACGGACCGGCGCCGATCCGCCAGCGAAACGTCTGCGGTGCCCAGAAGCTGCGCGCCCAAAACTGGTAGGTGCCGGCCGCCGGCACGGTAACCGGGCGTTGGAACTTCGTGCCGGGTCCGAGCCACGCCATGGCGTTGCCCGATAGTTTGTCGCCGGTTTCGCCCCCGGCCGTTTCGCCTTCCAGCCAGACAAACGTCGGCGCGCCCGAGGCCGGCAAGGCTAGGGTAGCGAGCCAAAGGGCGATTCGTAGCCCGAGTCCGCGGGCAAACTTGCGTCCACGCATGGCGGAACTGTGGCATCGCGGAATGGCCTTGGCGAACCCGAGCGAGCCGGGCCGGCACAACGCGGGTTGCCCCCGGTCCGGCGTCCCGCCACGCTGCGGCCATGCGACTTTTCCGATGGTCCCTCCTCGCCGGTCTCGCCGCGCTGGCCGGCACTGTTTTCGCCCGGGCGGACGAGCCCTTTGTCCCGCTTTTCAATGGTCGCGACCTGACCGGCTGGGTGAATGTGAACTGCGCGCCGAACACCTGGGCCGCCACCAACGGTGTTATCTACTGCACCGGCGCCCCCATCGGCGAACTGCGGACGGAACGGATGTATCAGAACTTCGTGCTGGAGCTGGAATGGCGGCACCTCCGGCCCAAGGGCAACGCCGGCGTGTTTGTCTGGGCCGACGCGCTCACCGCCAAGGGACAGCCCTTCATCCGCGGCGTGGAGGTGCAGGTGCTCGACGGCCAGGAAGACGACTGGTTCACGTCCGACGGCGACATCTTCCCCATTCACGGCGCGAAGATGACCCCGCTCAACGGCCGCGGCGGTGATCGCGCCTTCCCGACCGAGAAACGAATGAAGCAGTCGCCCGAATGGAACCACTACCGCATCGAGTGCGTGGACGGCGCCATCGCGCTCGCGGTGAACGGTAAGGTGGTCACCCGCGGCACCAATGCTTCGCCGCGCAAGGGTTACCTCTGCCTGGAGTCCGAGGGTTCCCCCATCGAGTTCCGCAATCTGCGCGTGCAGGAACTGCCCGCGCCGGTCGCCCTGCCGCCGGGCATGATCGCCACGCCGGAGGAACACTTTCGCCCGCTCTACAACGGCCTCGACCTCACTGGTTGGAAGGTGGCGGCCGACGCCCCGGCGGCGTGGAAGGCCGACGACTGGACCCTGACCAGCGGCCCCGCGTCCGCGCCGCCACTGCTGTCCGCCGAGCCGGTCGGCGACGGCGAATTTATCTTCGACTGGCGCTGGAGCGACCCGAAGCAGCCCGGCGACTGGACGCAGCTCATCCGCCTACGCCAGCATGACTTGGCCGCGTTGCTCGCAACGCCGGCGGCCAAGGCGGCCGAAGCCAAACCGGGCGAATGGAACCGGGCCCGGCTAAAGTTGCGGGGCAACGAACTCAGCACCGAGGTCAACGGCCGCCCGGTCGTGACCGGCGTCGCGGTCCCGGGAATCACGCCGCGGGACCTCATCGAACTTCGCGCCTCTGCCGTCCCCGCTCAAGTCGCCAACCTGTTTTGGCGGAAACTGGATTGAATCCGGCCGGCGATTGCGCCGGCTAGGCCGCGGATTTCACCCGCGGTTTGCGGGTCACTTTCAGCGAGGTCACCGCCGCGAGCGAAACGAACTCGTAGGTGTGGTCATCGGTCCAGACCATGGCTTCCCAGCCCTTCGGCGACAGCGCGACGAAATCAGGATGCTTCACCGGCACCGATCGCCCATCACTGAGGTGGATGTGAAACGGGTGAAAGGGCGTGGCGTTCAGGTGCGCCTTGAGAGCCTCCGTCGTCATGGTTTGAACGTGGCAAGGCGTCCGCCGGCGCGCAAGGCACCAGCTAGCCCAGGAACGCGGTCAACGGACTCGTCGGGCTCGCCGTGGCGAGCGGGGCGCCTAGGCCCAATTCGAAGGCGGTGCGGCCGGCCTCGACCGCCTGCCGGAAGGCGACGGCCATGCGATTCGGGTCGCTCGCGACGGCGATGGCGGTGTTCACGAGCACGGCGTCCGCGCCCAGTTCCATCGCCTCGGCCGCGTGGCTCGGTGCGCCGATGCCGGCATCCACCACCACGGGCACGGTTGCCTGTTCGAGGATGATCCGGATCTGGTCGCGCGTCTGAATTCCGCGGTGGGAACCGATGGGCGAACCCAGCGGCATGACCGTCGCCGTGCCGACATCCTGGAGGCGCTTGGCGAGCACGGGATCGGCGTTGATGTAGGGCAGAACCACGAAGCCTTCCTTCACCAGGATCTCGGCGGCCTTCAGCGTCTCGATGGGATCGGGCAGCAGATAACGGGGGTCGGGGTGAATCTCCAGTTTCACCCACTTGGGCAGGCCGGCGGCGACGGCGAGGCGGGCGAGGCGGACGGCCTCCTCGGCGTTCATGGCGCCGCTGGTGTTCGGCAGCAGGAGGTATTTCGCGGGATCGATGAACTCGAGGATGTTGGCGAAGGGATCCTTCCGGCCGGAGAGATCGGCGCGCCGCAGGGCGACGGTGACCATCTGGGTGCCGCTGGCCGCGAGGGCGTCGCGCATGGCTTCGGGCGACGGGAACTTGCCCGTGCCCGCAAAAAGGCGGCTCGTGAATTCGCGACCGGCAATGACCAACGGCTTCGACATCGGGCGGCGAATCTGGCCGGCCGTTGGGTGGCTGTCGAATCCGGAGCGCATAGGACGGGGAGCAGGGACCGGCAGTTGCGCCGGGCCGGACCGCCGGGAGCGCGGCTCTCTGCCCCGCGTGAGGCGTTCGATCATTCGATCAGGAGCAAACTCGCGGCTCGGAGAATCGCGCTCCCGGCACACCGGGCACCTCGACTGACTCGCAGCTTGCCCGGACTTCGCCGACGGGATAGTTCCCCGACCGAACTTCCCACCCCGGCATGACACCCGCTTCCCTGCTCATCCTCCAAAACGGCCTGGAAGTCGGCCCGTTTCCCGCCGAGGCCGTCCGTGAGATGCTCGCCGCAGGTTCACTGTCGCCGCAGGACTTCGCCTGGGCGGAAGGCATGCCGGAATGGGTGCCGCTGGAGGCGCTGTTTCCGGGAGTGGAGGCCGCCGCCGCGCCGGCCCCGGCGCCGGTTGCGGCTAAACCGTGGCCGGGCGTTGCTTCCGAACGGTCCTTCGCCAGCTTCGTCGGGGATGCGTTCAGTTATCCGTTCCGCGGCGATGGACTGATCATCCTCGGCACCGGAACCGTCGTGTTCACCGTGGTCGGGGCGGTCCCGAAATTCGGCCTCTTCGGCCTGGCGCTTTCGATCGGGATGTGGGGTTACCTGCTGCTCATGCTCCAGTCGGTGATTCATGGCACCGCCCAAGGTGAGGATACGCTGCCGCGCTGGCCCTCGATGACCGACAAGGGCGAACTCTTGGAGAAATGGTTCCAATGGCTGGCGACGGTCGCGCTGTGCTTCGGTCCGGCGTTTGCCGTGCTGACGATCGCGGAGGCGAACCACCGCACGGTCCCCGAGTCCGACCTGCTGTTGGCCGGCGGACTGGGCTTCGTCGGGGCGCTGTATTTCCCGATGGCGGCGCTTGGGGTGGCGATGTTCGACAGCCTGGCCGCCCTCAATCCACTGCTGGTCCTTCGCGCCATCTTCGCCGTGCCCGCCCACTACCTGCTGACGCTGGTCGTGTTCGCCGGCCTGATCGCGGTGAAGGCCCTGACCGGCGAACTCGCCGATGCCGTGCCGGGTCTGGGCGTGTTGGTAGATCAGTTTGACGCGCTTTGGTCGGCCTTCTTCCTCTCCCGTGTGCTCGGTGGCCTTTATTACGTGAACCGCCTGAAGTTGGGCTGGTTCTGAGAGCGATTTGTTTCCAACCTAGGGAACTGGATCGTCGGAAGCCTGAAGGCACGCCAGGAACCGGTCGTAATCCAGTTCCGGGCTTGCATCCCCCGTGCGTTTTCAGCCGGACCAGTTGCCGTCGTGAACGCCATCGAAATCATCATCCTCCTGCTCCTACTGGTGCTGGCCGTGCCGGACTTCTGCCGCCGGCTCGGCCGGCCGGCCCTGGCCAACGCGGGGTATGTGATCTTCGGCGTCACAGTCGGTCCGCTGCTCGGCGAGGACGTGCAGACCATGCTGCATCAGGCGGGCAAGGTGGGATTCCTCCTGCTGCTTTTCGAGGTCGGCCTCGAAATTGAATTGCCCGCCTGGCGCCGGTTGCTGGCGCCGGGACGGTTCGCCGCGATGTGGGTGCTGGCGCAGGCGCCACTGGTCATGGGCTGCGCCCACCTCACGGGGCTGGGCTTGGCCGAATCCGTGTTGGCGACCACGGCGCTGACGAGCTGCGCGTTGGGCATGGCCTACGGAGCCTGGAAGACCTATCCCGCGGTTACCCCGGAGCGGCACGCGTTCCTGCTCCTGGCCATGATCGCGCTGGAAGTTCAGGCCATCGTCGGCCTTTCGGTCGGGGGCTCAATCCTCGAGACGGGATTCAAATGGACGCTGGTGCCCACGGTCCTGGGCACGTTACTGGTCCTCGGCGTTGTTGGGTTGCTGGCGCCGCGCCTGGAGCGGCTGTTCCAGCGGATCCTCGAAACCACCACCCAATGGCGCATCCACTTGCTGATCCTGCTGGTGCTCCTGATCTGTGCGCTGGCGGAACGGCTGGGCGTTTCCGCGCCCAAGGCGGCCTTTTTCCTCGGCCTGTTCATGAGCCGCCTGGAACACGAATCCCAGCCGTTGGAACACTACGTCGCCCCGCTCAGCCAACGGTTCCTCATTCCGGCCTTCTTCCTCTCCCTCGGGTTGAAAGTGCCCTTGGCCACACTGGGGCAACCATTGGCGTTGATGGCCGTGGGAACCGCCCTGCTGATTCTGGGGGTGCGCCACCTGCTGCATGCCCGGCTGCTGCGGACCGGCGCCGGCGAACGGGCCTGGTTGTTGTTGTCGCCCAACCTGACCATGGTGGCGCTGGCCGCCACCACGCTGGTGGAGCACGGGGCATCCCCCGCCAGCTCAAGTTGGCTGCTGTTGACCGGACTGTTCCTGTCGGTGGGAGCCCTGCTGTTGCTGCCGCCCGCCTCGGCTGAATCCGGGCCGGAAGTTCCCGCCGGCGTTCAGGCCGATTCCAGGACCACGTTGGTGTAGATGCGGTGCTCGCCCGTGCGGATGAGGCCAATCGCCTTGGGCACCCGCGCCTTTAGCGCCAGGTGCGGCTCAAACGTCACGGGCGCCCCGCGGAAGGCCCGCAGGAATTCGGCCTGCACTTCCGGCGGATTGTGCCGCTGAAACTCCTCCGCGATCCACGCGGCGCCGCATTTCCAATTGGCCAGCACCGCATCGAGCACCTGCGGCACTGTCGGCACGCCATAGACGAGCGCCAGGTCCACCGTCTCGAGTCCCGGCCACGAGGGGAACATCGAGTCGGCGATCACCAGCGTGTTGGTGTGCCGGATGCGCGCGAGCAGCGACAGCAGGTGCGGATTCAGGAGGCCGGACTGGAGCATGGCCTAGCGAAGCGGGCGGACCGCCGGAACGTCAAGCGCTGGGCGGCTCCCGGTGCGTCACGCGCAGGTAGAAATTCGAATGGCGCAGGAACTCGAAGTCCGTGGGCACGACCTCGAACTTCAAGTGGGCGAGCGACGGATTGCCCGGGAACCGCGCGATGTATTCCGAGCGCTTCGCCTCGAACGACACGACCGGATACAGCCGGGCTTCGCCTCTGGTCACCCGCATCAATTCGAGGACGGCGCGCCGGTGAAACTCGTAGTCGAACTGCCGCTCGTAGGCGAAGAGCAGGTAGGAAACGAGCGTCAGGTCAAACGCGCCGTCGGTGAAAGGCAGCGCCGGTAACTGGCCCACGACGTAACGTTCCGGATTCGCCGAAAAGTCGGCGAGGAATCCACGGCAGGCGGATTCCCGGAAGGTCCGCATGCCTTCGGGCGTCCGGTAGAAGTCCCAGCGATACGTGGGCTTCCCGCGCACGCCGGCCACCACCAGGTCGAGGTCCGCGGCGCACTGCGGCCGGAGATTTTCCGGTGTCCGCGCGTAGATCGGATCACAGGCCGTCACGTTCAGGCCGGCGGCGTTTGCCTCGGCGCAGAACGAGCTGACGCCGGCTGCCACGTCGAGCACTCGCCGGCCGCGCCACGATTCGAGGTCGAGCGCGAAGTAGCGGCGGTATTCCTCGAGCGTGCGGCCTAGCAACACCACCCGGTCGAGTTGCAAGCCCTGCGGCGAGTTCCCCATGGGCGACGGACTAGGCGGGTTCCTGCTGGCTAATGCAATGGAACGAGCCCAGCCCCCAGATCAGGTCGGAGGAATCGATGCCCACGACTTTCCGGTCCGGGAATTCGCGCTGGAGGATTTCGAGGGCGCGCGCGTCGTTCGCATGCCGGTAGGTCGGCACGATCACCTGGCGGTTCGCGATGTAGAAATTGGCGTAGCTCGCCGGCAGCCGTTGGTCCTCGCATTCGACGAGGCCGGGCATCGGTAGCTCCACGATGCGGAGCAGTTGGCCGTCCTGATCCTTCATGTTGCGCAGGCGATGCAGGTTCTCCTGCAACAGGCCGTAGTTCTCGTCCTGCGGATCCTCCTCCACGACCGTGACGACGGTGGTCGGGTTCACGAAGCGGGTGAGGTCGTCAATGTGCCCGTCGGTATCGTCGCCCACGATGCCGTCGCCCAGCCACAGGATGTGCCGCACGCCGAGGTAATCGCGGAGGTAATGCTCGATCTGTTCCTTGGACAGGTGCGGGTTACGATTGGGATTCAGCAGGCAGGCCTCGGTGGTCAGGAGCGTGCCGGCGCCATTCACCTCCAGCGAGCCGCCTTCCATCACGATGCCTGGGCTGAACAGCGGGAGTCCGCGCAACTGGGCGACGTGCTGGGGCACCGCGTCGTCGAGGTCGAACGGCGGATACTTGCCACCCCAGGCATTGTAACCCCAGTCGACGATGGCCCGGTCGCGGCCGGCCGCGCTGTCGCGGGTGACGAAAATCGGCCCGTGGTCGCGGCACCAGGGTTCGTAGCTTGGAAAATGGTGGAAGCCGACTCGTTCGAGCGGAACGTGGTGTTTCCGGAGCACTTGGCGGATGCCCTCCGCCATGTCGTCGTGCCACACGTTGATCTGCACGGTTTCGTGCTGCGTGAGGTGGAAGATGAACTGCGCGTAAACGTCGGGCACCGGCTCGTAGCGGCCGGGAAAACTGATGCCCTCGGGCCGGGGCCACGTCAGCCAGGTGGCGACGTGGGGTTCCCATTCGGCGGGCATGCGATAACCGAGTTCGCGGGGCGTTTGTGCACTGCTCATGGCGCGCCGCAGGAGTTACGCGAATCCGTCGCCGGAGGGAATGCCCAATCGGTCCGGCCGGAATGCGGCCTAACTTCAATCTGGGCGATCCGCGACCAACCTTTGGCCGCCGCCCTACGCCGAGTAATCCAGATACACCGTCTTGCTGCGGGTGTAGAAGTCGAGCGCGGCGGTTCCCTGTTCGCGGAACGAGTCCGTGCTGCTCTGCTTCACGCCGCCGAAAGGCGCCTGCAGGGCGAGGCCGGTGGAGATCTGGTTCACCTTCACCACGCCCACCTCGATGCGCTCGGCGTATTGCATCGCCCGCTTGAAGTCGCGTGTCACCACGCTGGCGCTGAGGCCGTATTGGACGCCGTTCGCGACCGTGATGGCTTCGTCAAAGCTGTCCACCGCGAGGATCGCGACCACCGGGCCGAAGACCTCTTCCTGCGCGATCTTCATTGCGGGCGTCACGTTGCCGAGGATGGCCGGCTGCATGAACCACCCGTGGGCGAACTCACCGTCGGTCAGGCGCGCGCCGCCCCAGAGGAGTTCCGCGCCCTCGGCCTGGGCTTGTTTGATGGCGTCGAGGTTGCCCTGAAGTTCCGCCTCGTTGACGGCCGGACCCATCTGCGCGCCGGGCGTGAGGCCGGGGGCGATTTTCCACGCCTTGGCCGCCGCGATGAGCTTCTCCGTGAAGGCCGGGAGGACGGACCGCTCCACGATCACGCGGCTCGTGGCGGTGCACGCCTGACCGGTCAGGCCGAACCCGGCGATGGTCACCAGCTTGGCCGCGAGGTCGAGGTCCGCGTCGGCCAGCACGATGGTCGGGTTCTTGGAACCCATCTCCAACTGGCAGCGAATCATGCGCGGCGCGACCGCCTGGTAGAGCGCGGAACCGACCGCGTGCGATCCCGTGAAGCTCAGCGCCGTCACCGCCTTGTTCGCCGCGATCTCGGCGCCGAACGCGCGGCCCTCGCCAGTCACGACGTTCAACACGCCTGCCGGCAGGCCGGCTTCGTGCAGCACCTTCGCCACTTCCAGCGTCATCGCGGGCGCCTGCGAGGCGGGCTTGAGGACGACCGTGTTTCCGCAGAGCAATGCCGGGGCGAGCTTCCAGACGGGGATGGCGATGGGGAAATTCCACGGCGTGATCAACGCGACGACGCCGAGCGGCTCGCGGCGCGTGAACATCAGGTTGCCGGGCAGATCATGCGGGATGACCTGTCCGCCGACCGTGTAGCTGAGCCCGCCGTAGAAGCGGAAGATGTCGGCCGCGCGCTGCACCTCACCGGTCGCTTCGGTGAGTGTCTTGCCTTCCTCGCGCACGAGCAGTTCTGCCAGCTCGGCCTTGCGGGCTTCGAGCAGTTGCGACGCCTTGGAAAGAATCCGCCCGCGCGCCACGGGCGTGGTGGCCGCCCACTTCGGGAACGCCGCCTGCGCCGCCGCGACCGCCGCCACGGCGTCCTCACGACCGCCGGCCGCGTAGGTGGCGACGGTTTCGCGGGTGTCGGCGGGGTTGGTCGTGGTGAACGTCTTGCCGCTGGCGGCGGGGACGGATTGGCCGTAGAGGAACAGGTCGTAACGCTTCATGCCCGCGAGCATACGGGCTCCGGCTAGGCGGGGAACGCCAATTCTTGCGTCGGCCACGGACCAGAATGGCGGCTTCTAGAACAGAATGCTCTCAATGAAGGTCGCCAGAGGCTCCGGCTGCTTCCGATTCTTGCGGACGACGACTGCGAGCTCGCGGCTGAAGCGCGGATGGACGGCGATGCGCCGGACTTTTCGACGGTCACCGTAAAGCGCGAGCACGCGTTGTGGCACGAAACTGCAGCCCAGCCCCAAGGCGACCAAGTTCACAATCACGTCGAAGCTGTCGAGTTCGATGGCCGGGCTGATTTCCAATCCCTGCGTTCGGAGCCACGCGTGCAGTTTGGTTCCGGTCGTTCCCCGGCGATCGATGAGGAGCCATCTTTCCGCGGCGAGGCGTTTGCGCAGGGTTCGCAGTTGGGTTGGACCGGAGGCTGAGGTCAGCTTGCTGTCGGGTGGAGCAATCACGACAAACTCGTCCGCAAACCGGTGGGTCGCAGTGAGCGTTCCGGGCAGCCGCGACGGGACGGCCAGTAAGCCAGTATCCAGCGTCTTGGCCTCAAGTGCGCTGATGATTTCGTCGCCGCTGAGCTGTTGCACGTGGAGCTGGACGGCCGGCATCCGCTTGCGAAAGGCGAAAAAAAAGCCGGGAAAACAAGCGAGACCGATGCTCCGGTCCACCGCCACCCGCAGCGTCTGCGGGATGAGCGCGAAATCTTGCCGGAGCTGCTGCAGCGTCGCTTCCGCCGCGGCGAGGATAGGCTTGGACTTCTCGTAAAGCAGCCGGCCGGCCGGCGTAAGGCCAACCCGGCGGGTGGTGCGCTCGAACAGGGGGACGCCCAGTTGGTTTTCCACCCCGCGGATCTGCCGCGTCATGGCGCTTTGGGTGAGCCCCGCCTTCTGGCCCGCGCGGGTGAAGCTGCCTTCCTCCGCGACGAGATGAAACAGGCCCAGCTCGTAGAGATCAAAGGGAACGGTGGCGAGGAAGTCGCTCATGTAGCAATGGCATCAGTGTAATTGGGGTAATGCATTTCACGCAATTCAGGATCGGACGGAACGTCTGCCCAACGACCACCGAGTCGCCACCGAAAGCAAACACTATGGCCAACCCCTCATCCCGGCTGCCGGAGAACCTGCCCGGAGCCTTCTTTGTCACCAGCGACTGCATCGACTGCGACCTGTGCCGACAGGAGGCGCCGACGATCTATCAACGGAAGACTGACATCAGCTACTCCGTGGTGATCCACCAACCCGCGACCGAGGCAGAGTTTCATCAGGCCCGGGCCGGTCTGGAAGGTTGCCCGGTCGATGCCATAGGCATGGACCAGACTGCCCTCAGCCCGGCGTTGTCCCGATTCGTGGAGTCGGCGCAGACTCCGGCGTGATGTTCGCCCGATTCCTTCTGCCGATCGCTGGCTTGTTCCTGTCGCCGTGGCTGTTCGCCGCGCCGGCGCCGCGCGGTGGCGTTCCGCCGTCGGGAATCCCGGTGCCGGAAACCGTCCGGCAGGAACTCGCCGCGGGCGCGGCCGAGCTGGGCCGGCAGATCGCCACGCTGCGGTCGACGACGAATCCGCTGGCGCAGGACCTGTGGCCCGATGTCGCGGTGTTGCACAAGGCGGTGGACTGGGCGCTGCGCTACGACGAGTTCCACGCAACGAACCAGTTTGCCCAGGCGCGCGAGCTGCTTCGGCTGGGCCATGAACGCGCCGCGCAACTCGCCAGCGGAAACGACCCGTGGACGCGCCAGACCGGGCTCGTGGTGCGGGGGTTCGTGTCGCGGATCGACGATTCGGTGCAGCCCTACGGCGTAGTGGTGCCCACCAACTGGGTGGCGGGCGGATCGGCGCTACGCTTGGACGTGTGGCTGGCGGGCCGCGACGAAAAACGCACGGAGCTGAAATTCCTTAGCGAACGGCTGCGGTCGAAGGGGGACTTCGCGCCGGCGGACACAGTGGTCGTGCATCCCTACGGCCGCTATTGCAACGCCTACAAGTTTGCCGGCGAAACCGATGTGTTCGAGGCGACCCAACGCGCTCAACGCGCCTATGGCACCGATCCCCATCGGCGGGCGATCCGGGGGTTCTCCATGGGCGGTGGCGGGACCTGGCACCTGGCGGCGCACTTTCCCGGTTTCTGGCGGGCCGCGGCGCCGGGCGCGGGCTTTGTGGATACGCCGGGTTACATCGGAATCCTCTCGAAACCACCGTTGCCGCCGCCGTGGGAGCAAACCCTGTGGCGGCTTTACGACGTGCCGGGCTACGCCGCGAATTTCCGCCACCTCGACGTCATCGCCTACAGCGGCGAACTCGACCGGCAGAAGCTCGCCGCTGACACGATGGCCGTCGCGCTGCGGCGCGAGGGAATGGAATTGCGTCACCTCGTCGGACCTGGCGTGGAGCACAAATACGAACCCGCCACCAAGGCGGAACTGGCGCGCCAGTTCGATGCTGTGATGGCGACGGCGAAGGAGCTGGAGCCGCGTCGGATCGAGTTCACGACCTTCACGGCGAAGTATCCGGACCACGGGCAGTTGTCATGGTTCGCCCTCGAACAGTTCCAACGGCATTGGGAACCCACCCGGGTGGTGGCGGATGTGATGGCTTCCAATCGAATCGTTGTGCGGACGACCAACGTGGCTGCCTTCCGCCTCGTGGATCCGCCGGGACTGGCGGTCGGGGAGGTGTCGGTGGAAATCAACGGCCAGACCGTCAGCGGGTTGGTTCGCCTGGACGAAAAGGATGTCAGCATCTTCAAACCGTCGTTTGAGCTGCGCGGTCGCCGCTGGCGCGCGGTGGACGGATTTCCAAAACTGCACAAACGCCCAGGGCTCCAAGGGCCGATTGACGACGCGTTCATGCGGCGATTCCTCGTGGTGCGGCCCACCGGCAAGGCGTGGCATCCGGCGGTGGCGAAGTGGTCCGAGGCTGCACTGGCGCAATTCCTCGTGGACTGGCGGGCACAGTTTCGCGGCGAAGCGCGCGTGAAGAACGACGTCGAGGTCACCGACCTGGATTGCGAGGGAAGCGATCTGATCCTTTGGGGCGATCCCGGCAGCAATCAGTTGCTGGAACGGATCCGGCGCAAGCTGCCGGTGGCGTGGAGCCGCTCGACCGTGCGCCTGGGTGCACTGGCGGCTCCGGCGGCGGCCAACGCGCCAGCCTTCATCTGCCCGAATCCGCTGAACCCCGAGCGTTACGTGGTCGTGAACTCGGGCCACACCTTCGCCGCGTGGAACGGCACAAACGCCCGGCAGACGCCGTGGCTGCCGGATTGGGCGTTGTTTTCCGTGGGGGCGGCGAGCGAGCCGGCCGTGACTGCGGCCGGCTTCTTCGACGAGACGTGGAAAATCCAATGAACGGCAACGTCGGCGGGCGAGCGGAACACATTTCCGAAAAACTTCGCTTTGCACGCCGGCCGGCTTCCGCTACCAACTCCGCGCCCGTGCGAGATTAGCTCAGCGGTAGAGCATTCGCTTCACACGCGAGGGGTCGCAGGTTCAAACCCTGCATCTCGCACCATCTTCCACCCCTCCAAGCCCCTCATTGCGGGCCGCGCTTTTCCCGTCACCTTCGCGCCCGTGTTTTCCTTCCGCACCCTGCGCTGGCTGGCGCGCCGAGGCATTTCGCGCCGCCGGCTGCGCGGTGGCTTCTGGCATCGGGTGCTCGGGGACCGGCTGTTCGCGAAGTCGCTCTGGCGGATGGAGCGCGATTCCATCGCCCGCGGGTGGATCATCGGGGCGTTGGCCGGCTCGTTTCCGCTCGGCGGCGTGCAATGGCTGCTGGGCGTGCCCACGGCGTTGCTGTTCCGGGCCAACCTCTTCGTTGTCGCGGCGCTGATCTGCGCGACGAACCCGCTGACCATCGGCTTTTATTATCCGTTCTGCTTCGTGGTGGGATGCCGGGTCATCGGCCGCCCGGTCGCGGATTTCCATTGGGAACATTGGGGCGGGCTGACTTTCCTGGACGCGGGTTTGCCGCTGCTGGTGGGCACGATGACCGTCGGTGGCGCGATCGGAACGGTCGGCTACGCGGCGACGTATCTGTTCTGGGGCCGGCTGCGGGGTGGTGTGGCGTAGGCGAATCCCGCGGTGGACCCGGGCGGTCGCAAAAAGTTCGCCCGTCAGGCTTGGCGCTCCCTCGAGTTTGCCTAGGCTTCGCGCATTCGCCCGCCGTCCTGCGTCACCTTGAAGTTGTCCGGGTTCGTAGGCGTCGGGTTCCCGATTACGCATCATGAGAAACGCCGCCATCGTCGCCGCCGTCGCGCTGAGTTTGTCGCTGGTTAGGGCCCAGAACGGCGACAAGGCCGGTGAAGTGCAGAAGGAAACCGTCGCCGCCGACCGGATTCCGCCCGCGCCGGTCCTGTCGCCGGTGGACGAATTGAAGTCGTTTCGTGTGCCGGCGGGCTTCCAGGTCGAATTAGTGGCGGCGGAACCGCTGGTGCATTCGCCCGTGCAGGCCCAGTTCGACCACCAGGGCAGGCTGTGGGTGGTGGAGATGAGCGGCTACATGCCCAATCCCGAGGGCACCGGCGAACAGCAACCCAATGGCAGCATTGTCATCCTGGAGGACACCGACGGTGACGGTCGCATGGACAAGCGGACGGTGTTCCTCGACCGCCTGGTGATGCCGCGGTCGGTGATGCTCGTGGGCGGCGGCGCGCTGGTGGCCGAGCCGCCCAAGGTGTGGTTTGCCAAGGACACCGACGGGGATGGCAAAGCCGACGAAAAGACTGAGGCCTTCGCCGATTACGCGACGCAGGATGCCCCGCGGCTGGGCGCCAAGGCGAATCCCGAGCACGCGTCGAACGGCCTGACCTGGGCGCTGGACAACTGGATCTATTCGGCGAACCACACCTATCGCTACCGCTGGACTGGCGATGCCGAATCGTGGCTCAAGGAGCCCACGATCTTCCGCGGCCAGTGGGGTCTTTCCCAGGACGACGCGGGCCGCCTGCACTTCAATTCCAACTCCGATCCGCACCGGGCCGACTTCGTGCCCAGCCATTACCTGAACCGGAACCCGAACCTCCGTCCGGCCTACGGCGCGAACGTGCAGGTGCAGAAGGACATGAAGGTCTGGACCGCCCGGGTGAATCCCGGCGTGAACCGCGGTTACCAGCCGAACCAGCTCACGGCCGAGGGCAAGCTGGCGACGTTCACCGGCGCCTGCGGACCGGTCGTATATCGCGGCGAGCAGTTCGGCCCGGAATTCGTCGGCGACGTGTTCCTGTGCGAACCGACGGGAAATTTCATCCGGCGGCACCAGGTAGTGGAAACCGACGGCGAACTCGTCGCCACGAACGCGCATCCCGGCGGCGAATTCTTCACTTCGCGGGACGAACGCTTTCGTCCGGTAAACCTGATGAACGGTCCCGATGGCGGGCTTTACGTGGTGGACTTCTACCGCGGGCTCATCCAGCACCGCATCTACCTGACCAGCTACCTCCGCAAGCAGATTGAGGCGCGGCAATTGCAGTCGCCGGTGGACCTGGGCCGTATCTGGCGAGTGGTCCGCACCGACCGGCCGGTGAACCGGAAGGACCAACTCGCGGCCAAGCCGACGAACGCCGACCTGGTCGCCCGTCTGGCGCATCCGAACGGTTTCTGGCGGGACACCGCGCAACGCCTGCTAGTGGAACGGGGCGACGAGGCGGCGGTGCCGGATCTGAAACAGCTGGTTCGCATGCCGGGAACTTCAACCGGGCTCGCCCGGCTGCACGCGCTTTGGACGCTCGAAGGCATGGGCGCGCTGGACTTGGCGACCTTGCGGGCGGCGGTGGCCGATTCCCATGGCCGGGTGCGGTCCGCGGCGCTGCGCTTGGCGGAAGGTTTTTTCAACGGCCCGACCCGCGATGACGCCCTGAACCTTGTGTATCAGCGGGCGGGCTTCATCCCGGTCGAGGAACAGGCCCAACTGTTGTTCACCCTCGGCCAGATCGGAACGTCGCAGGCGGACAACATCACCAAGGTGCTCCTGCTGAACATGCCGCCGAGCCGGCTGCGATTTGATGCCGCGATCAGCGGACTGGGCGGACGTGAGCTGGAATTTCTCCAGGGCTTGGTCGGCGATCCGGCCTGCGCTGCGATGAAGGACGGCCATGCGTTGCTGCTCAGCGGCCTGGCGCGTTGCGTGGTGCTGGAGGGCAGCGCCGAGCGGATCGGGCAATTGCTGGACCTCGCCACCCGCGGCCAGCCGGGCAACTGGCAGTCGGCCGCGCTGCTCGACGGCGTCGCGGGCACCGTGCCCGCAGCCAAGGCGGGCCAACCCGCGCCGAAGCTGATTCTGCTGGAAGGCGAACCCAAGGCCTTGGCGGCGCTGCGCAAAGTCACGGCGGAGGCCTTCGCCAACAAGGTGGCCCGTTTGGAGGAAGTCCTCGGCTGGTCGGGCAAACCGGGGATGCCGCCGCTGCCGGTGGCACGCCCGCTCGCGAT
This sequence comes from uncultured Verrucomicrobiota bacterium, assembly GCA_964602595.1. GTDB lineage: Bacteria > Verrucomicrobiota > Verrucomicrobiia > Limisphaerales > UBA9464 > CAIWAH01. The sequence continues at coordinate 157,265 of CAZRRO010000007.1, forward strand.
GGCCGAGAAGGAAAGCGTCATCCGCGGCAAGGAAGTCTTCGCACTGGTCTGCGCCGCCTGCCATCAGCCGCACGGCAATGGACAGGACGGTTTGGCGCCGCCGTTGCGCGACGCGGAGTGGGTGCTAGGCGACGAACGCCGGCTCATCCGGATTGTGCTCCATGGCGTGCGGGACGAGATCACGGTCAAGGGCGTGAAATGGAATTCCAACATGCCGGCTTTCGGCGAGGCGATCACCGACCGGCAGATTGCGGACGTGCTCAGCTACCTACGCCGGGAGTGGGGGCACATTGCGGAGCCCGTGACCGAGGCGGCGGTGACCGCCGTGCGCACGGCCACCGCCCAACGTGACGATTCGTGGACCGAAGCCGAACTGCTCCAGGTGAAGTAGGCGGCAGGAGCGAACTGCCCAATATGGTGATCGCCCGGGCTTGGGACGCTGCGGGTCGAACGCGGCGGCGGCGGACACCGTGCGCTTTAGCCCTTCAACTCCGCGCCCCGTTCCCCGACGGTGCGCGGGTCCGCATGAGCAGCGATTCCGATTTCCCGAGCCCGTCCGCCGAATCTGGTCCCCTTCCGCCGCGCCCGAAGCGTCGGCCGCGCTATGCCGGCAAGAACCCGCGCCGTTTCGAGGAAAAATACAAGGAGCTCGCGCCGGAGCGCTACGCCGACGACGTGGCGAAAATCGTGACCAGCGGCAAGACCCCGGTCGGCACGCACCGGCCGATCCTGGTCGCCGAGATCTTGGAAGTGCTCGCCCCGCAGCCGGGTCAGGTGATTGTGGATTGCACGCTCGGTTTCGGTGGCCATGCGCGGGAGTTGCTGGGCCGCCTCCAACCCGGCGGCCGCCTGATCGGCCTCGACGTGGATCCGATTGAACAGCCCAAGACGGTCGCGCGCCTGAACGCCGCCGGGTTTGGCCCGGAAACCTTCACCGCGATTCGCAGCAACTTCGCCGGCCTGCCCAAAGTTCTGGGCGAACTCGGACTGGACGGTGCCGATGCCATCCTGGCGGACCTCGGCGTATCCTCGATGCAGCTCGACGATCCGGCCCGCGGTTTCACGTTCAAGGTGGACGGCCCGCTGGACCTCCGGCTGAACCCGCAGCGTTCGCCGTCGGCCGCCGAGTTCCTGGCGCAGGTGCCGGAGGCCAAGCTGAAGACCGTCCTCGCCGACTTCGCCGACGAACCCCACGCGGCCTTGCTGGCCCGGGAGTTGGTCCATCGACGCGCCGCAACGCCCTTCACCCGCACCCGGCAACTGGCGGACGTCCTGCGCGAGACCCTTGTGGCCAACCGACTTTCGAAGGACCACGAAACGGACTCCGGCTGCATCCGAAGGGTGTTTCAGGCACTCCGGATCGCCATCAACGACGAGTTGGGCGCCCTCGACATGTTCCTGCGCAACCTGCCGGCCTGCCTCAAGCCCGGTGGTTGCGTGGCTGTGCTGACGTTCCACTCCGGCGAAGATCGGCGGGTGAAGCTGGCCTTCCGGGAAGGCGTCCGTTCCGGTCTTTACGCCGCCACCAACGATGAGGTGATCCGTCCCGGTGCCGAGGAACTGCGGGCAAATTCCCGCAGCGCGCCGGCCAAACTCCGCTGGGCCCGCCGGGCCTAGCTGTGGGCCTGCGACTGACTTGCGACTCGGCGAGCCAGGCTCGCGCCTCCGTTCCGCTCAAGCCGGCTCGGTTCGCGCCGATGACGGGTCCATGAATGTGCGGGGCCGGGCATTGAGCCGGACTTGGGGAGTGATCCTGCTGCTTGGGGCGGCGGGTTGCCACGTGCCGGAGGAGGTTTGGCCGCCGGCGCCGCGCGACCGGCTGGAACGGCGACTCGTCGACTCCGCGAGCGAAGCCGTGCGACGCAACGACGGCTGGACCGAGGTGGCCTACGTGGTGGAACGGTTCGACGGCAAATGGCGGGTCCAAGCCTGGCAAATCGTGAATCCCAAGGCGAAGGGCCGGATGCGCTGCGTGCCGTGGGCCGTCCGCGGCCTCATCTTCGACAACGACTCGAACTTGGTCGCCTATCGGAACTACCTGTGATCCGCACGAAAAAGGCGGCGGCCCCATTTGCGGGAACCGCCGCCGGAATTCGCGGAGCCGGACCTTACATGTGGGAAATCATGTTGTCGCCGAAGGCCGAGCACTTGATCTCGGTCGCGCCTTCCATGAGGCGGGCGAAGTCGTAGGTCACCTTCTTCGAGGCGATGGCGCCGTTGAGTCCCTTGAGGATCAGGTCGGCGGCTTCGACCCAGCCGAGGTGCCGGAGCATCATCTCGCCGGAGAGCACCACGGAGCCGGGGTTCACGACGTCCTTGTTTGCATACTTGGGCGCGGTGCCGTGCGTGGCCTCGAAGATAGCGTGGCCGGTGATGTAATTGATGTTGCCGCCGGGGGCGATGCCGATGCCGCCGACCTGCGCGGCGAGGGCGTCGCTGAGGTAGTCGCCGTTCAGGTTCAGCGTGGCGATCACGTCGAAGTCCGTCGGGCGGGTGAGCACCTGCTGAAGGGTGATGTCGGCGATGCTGTCCTTGATGATGAGGCCGGCGCCGGGCTTGCCTTCGGGGATCTTGCACCACGGGCCGCCATCGATCTCGACCGCGCCGAAGAATTCCTTGGCGACCTTGTAGCCCCAGTCGCGGAAGCCACCCTCGGTGAACTTCATGATGTTGCCCTTGTGGACAAGGGTCACCGATTTGCGGTTGAACCGGATCGCGTAGCTGATGGCGCTGTGGATCAGGCGGACGCTGCCGGAATAGCTGACCGGCTTGATGCCGATGCCGACCTGCACGTCACTGGGGAAATTCTCGGCGCCGACCGCCTTCCAGAATTCCTCGGCGGCGGGCTTGGTGCCGAAACGGATCTTCTTGAAGTCCTTCGGGAACTCCTTGGCGATGAAGTCGAGGACCTTCTGGGCCTCAGGCGAGCCGCCGGCGTATTCGATGCCGGCATAGATGTCCTCGGTGTTCTCGCGGAAGATGGTCATGTCCACCTTCTCCGGATGCTTCACGGGGCTGGGCACGCCGGTGAAGTATTGGACGGGGCGCAGGCAGACGTATAGGTCGAGCATCTGCCGCAGGGCGACGTTCAGGGAGCGGATGCCGCCGCCGACGGGGGTGGTGAGCGGACCCTTGATGCCGACGAGGAACTCGCGGAACGCTTCCACGGTGTCGTCGGGCAGCCAGTTGTTGAACTGGGTGAAGGCAGCCTCGCCGGCGAAGACTTCCATCCACGCGATCTTGCGTTTGCCGCCGTAGGCCTTTTCCACCGCGGCATCCATCACGCGCACGGACGAGGCCCAGATATCGGGTCCGGTGCCGTCACCCCGGATGAAGGGGATGATGGGTTGGTCGGGAACGTTGAGCTTGCCGTTCTGGATGCTGATCTTGCCGCCCTGAGGGACGGTGCAGGTGGTGTAGGCCATGTGAGATGTGCGATTTTCGAATTGCGACCGGCGAGTGCCGAAGCCGGGTTGATTTAAGCGGGCAGGGCAAACGCGCCGCAAGGGGTCTTTGGGCCGGCTGCTAATTCTCGGAAAGAATCCTGCCGCATTCAGTCGGCGATGGCATTTATCCGTTAACCATTTGGGCACTCCCAGCTGATCTTCAAAATCGCAACGGTTATTCAACGCTGGTCTCGGTAATGAGGGTCAACATCCGCATTCCCTCGCAAATAGCTACCTCCCCCGAGAAGAAACCTGCTTTTCGTGCCACTAGCAAAAAAGTGAAAACGTTGGTTCTTCCGGCGAGAATCGTGCGATCGAAGGAATAGCTACGGTCGTCGAAAAGGGGAACAATTTCCGAGCTTTGATGAGCCGGGGTTGATTCGATGAGACTGAAGCCAGATATATATCCGTCGCTGACATCAATGGTAGAAATAGTCATGGGCTTGCCAACGCGGCGGTTCACAACCTCTACTCGAAGTTCGAAGGTCTGTCCGTTGGTTACAGCAAGTGGCGCATCAACCCTCGCAGTCATTTCCGCTGGATCTTTGGATACGTAGGCAATACAGCCTCCGATTCCGACCGCAAGGACCATACAGATCGCGGCGGTTATTCCGCAGCCCAAGACTACCTTTTTTCCGGTAACCACTGTTAAAGGACGACAGGCGTCGAATGGTATGTCGAGAGCTTTTGGGAAATCGCGTTTTGCCGGCTATGCCGCCGGCGGCATTTGGCCATTTCCTCGCGGCTGGCTTTGAACCACCTTCCCCCCCTCAGGCGCATGATTCGTTCGTTTGCCTTCACCACCACGGGCCGGTTGCACACCCAGGACATCGAGATGTTCCTGATGCCCACGTTGCTCGCGGACACCAATCTCTTCCTGTGGGTGGACTTGGAGAACGTGCCGGACGACGACGCTCGGCGGATACTCGAGGATGTGTTCCACTTCCACCCACTTTCGGTGGAGGACTGCATCAACGAGAGCCAGTCGCCCAAGGTGGAGACCTACGACCCGAAGGAGGACGACAGGTTCCAGGCCTACCTGTTCATGGTGATCCACGCGGTGGACTACAAACGCAAGGACGGCCTGTTCGCCACGAGCGAGCTGAACTTCTTTCTCGGGAAGAACTTCCTGGTGACCTACCACAAGGAGGCGCTGCGCAGCATCCAGCACACAGAGGAGCTGTGCCTGAAGAGCACCGTGCATGTCGCCCGGGCGCCGGACAAGGTGGCCCACGCGTTGCTGGATGCGCTGGTGGAGAACTACAAGCCGGCGCTGGAAGAACTCAGCCTGGAGATCGCGGAATTGGAGGACGAGGTGCTAACCAGCGCCGAGCCGGGCACCTTGCAGAAGATCCAGCGGGTGAAGAAGGAGGTGCTGCACCTGCGCCAGATCATCGGCCCGCAAAGGGAAGTGATCGCGCGGTTTGCCCGCGGGGAGTTCAAGCTGATCCGGCCGCATCTCGTGCCGTATTACCGCAACGTCTACGACGGCCTGTTCCACATTGGGGAACTGGCGCAGAGCTACATGGACTCGCTGTCGGGCATCCTGCAGATCTACCTCAACATGGCCGCGAACCGGCAGGGCGAGATCATCAAGGTGCTGACCCTGTTCACCATTGTGACGACGCCGCTGATGATCGTCGGGACGTGGTATGGCATGAACTTCGAGGATATGCCCGAAATCAAGGCGGGCCGGCATGGGTATCCGGTGATCTTGGCGGTGACGTTGCTGAGCACCGCGGTGACCTACTGGTATTTTAAGCGCAAGCGCTGGTTCTGAGCCGTGCCCCCGACGAAATCGAGCTTCTTGGACAAGGTGTTGGGCCGGATCAACCGGCTCGACTCGGAAGGTTTGCAGACCGTGGTGCAGCGGCTGGCGCGCGAGCGCAATTTCCTCGAAACCCTCTTCAACCGGATCGAGGACGGAGTCGTGGTCACCGATGAAGAAGGTCGGGTCATCTACGTCAACGAATCGGTCGCCGGGTTGCTGGGCTTCACCGCCGAACAGGCCGAGGGACAACCCGTGACGCGCCTGCTGCCGCGGATGGACTGGGAACAACTCAAGCGCGTGGACCAGGCCGGCGGCAGCGGGGTGGTGCGGCAGGAGTTTGAAGTGAGCTACCCCACGCCGCGGTTCCTGCGCCTCTATGCCGCGCCGCTCGACGGCGAGGCGGCGGGCAGTTCCGGAGTCGCCCTGATTCTCCACGATGCGACCGAGGCCCGGAACAAGACCGCCGAGACGATCGAGAGCGAGCGGTTGCACGCACTCACCCTGTTGGCGGCCAGCGTGGCGCACGAAATAGGGAACCCGCTCAATGCGCTCCACATCCACCTCCAACTGATGGAACGCGAGGTCCGCAAGCTGCAGCGGGCCGCCCGCGCGGAGGATTCGACCGCCGCCGAGGCCCATGCCGACAAGTTGGAAGGCTACCTGAATGTCGCCAAGGGGGAGATCAGCCGGCTGGACTACATCGTCACCGAATTCCTCCAGGCGATGCGGCCGACGCCGCCCCGGCTCCAGCCCACGGCGCTCAACGAAGTCATCCGGGAGACTTTGGAGGTGCTACGGCCGGAGCTGGAGAACCGGAAATTGCGCGTCGCGGAAAAACTGGGGCGCAGCCTGCCGGTGCCGCTGCTGGACGCGGGGCAGTTCAAGCAGGTGCTGGTCAACCTCATCAAGAACGCCATGCAGGCGATGGTGAAGGGCGGCACCCTGACGCTCGAATCCGGTGCCAACTCCAAGGCCGTCTGGGTCAGCGTGGCGGATACCGGCGTGGGCATCCCATCGGAGCAGTTGAAGCACATTTTCGAGCCCTACTACACCACCAAGCAGAAGGGCACCGGACTCGGTCTGATGATCGTGCAGCGCATCATGCGCGACCACGGCGGGCGGATCGAACTGGAAAGCCGGGTGGGGCAGGGAACCGTCTTCAAGCTCTGGCTGCCCGCCCCGGGGCAACTTCCGGCCCTCCTGCCCATGTCGGGGACCGGCGAAGCGGATTCTTTGCCCGCCGAATAAAACTTCGCTTGCAATGGGTCCGACAAATCTCCATTTATTCGCCCGTCTTTCGGAGCGCGAGCGTAGCTCAGCCTGGTAGAGCGTCACCTTGCCAAGGTGAATGTCGAGGGTTCGAATCCCTTCGCTCGCTCCAATTTGTAAACCGCGGTTTCCTTCGGGAAGCTGCGGTTTTTAGTTTCCCGACAGGCGTTCAGGCGACCGACTTTGACCGGGCGAAACGGTCCGCCAGCACGCCACAAACTAGGAGTTGCAGCGGGTGGTAGAGCAGGATTGGCAGCAGGATGAGCCCAAGCCCGGGGTGCGTGCCGAAGATGGCCTTCGCGAGCGGGATTCCCGAAGCGATGGTCTTCTGCGGCGCGCAGAAGGTCGCGGCGATCCGGTCAGGTCGGTCCAGCGCAGCGAAACCGGCCAGTCCGCCCACCAGCCCGATTGCGAGCGCGAAAATGGCGCCGACGCCGACCGCGGTGCCGACGAAGAGCCCGGGAGGATACGCCTGCCACAGTCCCTGTTGGACTGAGTTGGAGAAGGCGGCGAAGACCAGAAACAGGATCAGGCCGCTACAGGCGTTGCCCAAGGCCTTCTTCCAGCGGTCGGCCCAGGCGGACACACCCAACCGAAGCAATTGCCCCAGCCCGAGCGGGAGCAGCAGGAGAAGCACGATGTCCCGGAGGACTTGGTCCATCGGCTGCGTTTGCCCCCCTTTCTCCATCAGCCACGCCACCCAAAGCGGTGTCACAAAAACGCCAAGGACGTTCGAGAGGGCCGCGTTGAAGATTGCCCCCACGGTATTGCCGCCGGCGAGACCGGTCAGCACGACGGACGTCGACACCGTGGAAGGCAGCACGCAGAGGAACAAGAAACCCAGTCGCAGATCTGGCGGGAGGTGGCGTCCGACCGCCCAGTCCAGCCCAATGCCGAGCAGGGGAAAAATCAGGAACGTGAACGCCTGGACGAGCAGGTGCAGTTTCCATTTCCCGGCGCCTTTCCGCAGCGCGGCGACCGGCAGCGTGAGGCCTTGGGCCAGGAAGATCGCCGCCACGCCCCAGCGGGTGGACACCTCGGGGCGCAGTGGCCCACCGTTGGCCCCGACCCCGGGAATCGCCCAGGCGAGCAGGACGACCGCGGGCAGGGAGAGCACGAACCAGTTGCGCGCGAGGAATGACTTCAGCACACGTGGGTGAAGTGTGGGTGAAGTCGGCCGTTCTGCAATGACGACGCACGAAATGCCCGGCGCAGGGGACGTTACCGGAGCAGTTTCGTGAGGTGCTGCGCCAACGTCGTGCCCAACGCGCGGACTCGGGCCGCCTGCTTCGGATCCGCGAGCGTGCCGTCCTCGGCAAAGGCCGAATGGGCGCCGGGCACAGCCAGTTGATCGGGCAACACGGTGATGCCGAGATTGCCGAGGATGGCCCGGAGGTGGACCAGTCCGCGCAGCCCACCCAGTCCGCCCGGCGACGTCGCGCAGATCACCGCGGTCTTGCCGGCCAACGCCGAAAGCGCTGGCTCGTCCTCAGTTTCGGCGCGGGAGACCCAATCTATGACGTTCTTCAGCGCGGCGGTCACGCTGCTGTTGTATTCGGGCGAAGCGATGAGCAGGCCGTGCTGCCCGCGGAACAGCGCCTTCAGCTTGCGCGCGTTTTCCGGCAGGCCGTCCCGAGATTCCAGGTCCTCGTCGAATACTGGCAGGGGGAAATCCCGCAGCGAAACCAGCGTTACTTCGGCGCCGCCTTCGCGGGCGCCAGCTGCGGCCAAGGCGGCCAGTTTGTGGTTGAACGAGTCTCGGCGGAGGCTGCCGCCGAAGGCGAGGATACGGGGTTTCATGGGTGTATGGGATGATGTCATCCGGTCAGTGCCCGGCTTGGTAGGATGGAAAGTCGGCGTAGCCCTTCGGCTCGAAGGAATACCAGTCGGCCATGCTTGCCTCCGGCGCGAGCGGCCAACCGTTGGCGAAGCGTTCCGCCAGGTCGGGATTGCTGATGAACGGCCGACCGAACGCGATGAGATCGGCGTGCCCGGCGGCAATCGTCGCCTCGGCCGTGGCTTGGGTGTAGCCACAGTTGCCCATCAGGACTCCGGAATACACGGCGCGGAACTCGGCCAACGTCATGGGTTCTCCCAGTTGGTGGAAACCGAAGGCCAACCCGTCCACGAGATGCAGGTAACCGAGGTGGTAACGGCTCAATTCGCGGGCCGCGTAAAGGAAAGTCTCCCGGAAGTCCGGCGATCCCATGTCGTTGAACACTCCGTTCGGCGAGAGGCGGACCGCCACCCGGTGGGCCGGCCAGACGGTGAGGATGGCCTCGACGATTTCGCGGAGGAATTGGAACCGCTTCTCCAACGAGCCTCCGTAGCGATCGGTCCGCTGGTTGGTGCGCGCCTGGAGGAACTGATCGATCAGGTAGCCATTCGCCGCATGGATTTCGACTCCGTCGAACCCGGCTGTTTGGGCGCGCTCGGCGGCGCGGCGATAGTCCTGGACGACCTGGGCAACTTCGGCCGACTCGAGCGCGCGGGGCGTCTCGTAAGCGTGCTTGCCCGTGGGCGTGTGGATGTGGTCACCGTTCAGTTTGACCGCCGAGGCTGATACCGGCAGCGAACGGTCCGCGCGGAACGTGCTATGGGAAGCGCGGCCGCAATGCCAGAGCTGCAGGAAGAAGGGGGTGCCCCTTACCCGCACCGCGCCGGTGACCGACTTCCACGCTTCGGCCTGGGCGTCGGTGTAGATGCCGGGCGAGCGCTGCCAGCCAATGCCCTGTTCTGAGATGACCGTCGCCTCGCTGATGAGCAGCCCGGCGCCGGCCCGCTGCACGTAGTAATCCTTCATCAGCGGGTTGGGCAGGCGTTCCACACCCGCGCGAGCCCGGGTGAGCGGCGCGAGCACGACACGGTTCTTGAGGCGCAAGTCCCCAATGGGCAGGGAGCTAAGCAGGTGGGGAGATTGGGACTGGGTATTCATTGCGGAAAATGGTGTTGGAACGGGCACGTCAATCAGGCGGCCGGAAGGTTCATCGTAAGCGTGGGCCGGCAAGGCTGAGCTTCGGATCAGTTTCATCGGCGGTTCGTTGAGGTGGACCGTAGCCGGCTAGAGCCGAGGAAAGGAAAGGCCATGTTCCTTGGCTCACCATGCCATGAAGCTATGCTTGCGCGGCATGGAACTCCGCCATCTCCGTTACTTCGTGGCCGTCGCCGAGGAGGAAAACGTCACCCGCGCGTCAGCGAAGCTCCGGGTTTCGCAACCGGCAGTCAGCCGGCAGGTGCGGGATTTGGAGGACGAATTGGGCGTGCCCCTGTTCCAGCGGAGCGCCAAGTCGGTGCGATTGACCGAAGCCGGCCATGTGTTCTTGGCCGAGGCGAAGGCAGTCCTGAAGCGCGCGGCTGAGGCGGTGGCCGCCGCCCGCGCGATTGCCGGCGGCACCGCGGGCAAGCTGGATGTTGGCTATGCGCCTTCGCTGACGGTGGAAATCCTGCCGCGGGCGCTCCGTGCCTTCCAAGCGGTCGCGCCCGGTGTCCGCGTGGTGCTACACGACCTGACGACCGAGGAAATGATGCTTGGGCTGCGGGATGGGCGACTAGATTTGGCGCTCATGGTCCGGCCCGAGGGACGCCAGCCGGGCGACCTGCGGTTTCATGAACTTGCCCGTTACCCGATGTGCCTTGCGGTGGCGCCGGGGCATCCGCTCGCCCAGCTGGCGGCCGTGAAATTGAAGCGGTTGGCTGCCCAACCGCTGATCGCCTACAGCCGGACCGGCTATCCGGAGTATCACGAGAGCCTTTCCGGGCTGTTCTCGTCGCTGGCGTCCGGGCCCAGCGTCAGCGAGGAGCACGACAGCGTGACCAGCCTGATCGCCGCGGTTGAAGCGGGTCGGGGCGTGGCGGTGGTGCCTCGCTCGCTCGCCTGCCTCGCCGGGGAGCGGCTGAAGCTAATTCCGCTCCAACCGTCCCCGGAACCCCTCGTCGTCGGGGCGGTGTGTCGCCGTGCCCCAGCGTCCCCGCGGGTGGCGCAGTTCATTGCGGCCGCCGCCAGCGAACCGGCGAAGCCTTTGGGTGCGCTAAGGTGAACTGTTTTCCCGGCTGGATTCCCGACGGCGGCTGGCGGAATGTCCCGCCCCATGTCTCTGCTCGACCGTATCGAGTCCGTCAAACAGGCCGCGCTGAATGAACTGCGTGCGGCCAAGGAATTGCCGTCGCTGGAGCGCGCCAAAGGTGCGTTCCTGGGCGGCGAAGGCCAGTTCACCGCGCTGATGAAGGAGTTGGGCACGCTGGCGAAGGATGTCCGCCCGTTGGCCGGCAAGGCCATCAACGCCGCCAAGCAGGAACTCGAAACGATCATCGCGGAGAAGCGCGGCGAACTCGAGCTGCGCGCCGCGTTGCCGAAGGAACCCACCGATTTCACGCTCCCCGGCCGCCGTCGTTCCCTGGGCAAACTGCACCCGCTGACGCAGGTGACCGACGACATCGTGAAGGCGTTCCGCAAGCTGGGCTTCGTGGTCGCCGACGGCCCGGAGATCGAGGACGAGTATCACTGCTTCGACGCGTTGAATACGCCCGCCGATCACCCGGCGCGCGATTCCCAGGACACCTTCTTCGTGGATGTGCCCGGCAGGCCGCTGCTCCGCACGCACACCAGTTCAGTCCAGATCCGGGTGATGAAGTCGCAGCCGCCGCCCATCCGCATCATCGTGCCGGGCCGCGTGTATCGCCGCGACAATGCCGATGCCACGCACAATCCGACGTTCCACCAGATCGAGGGCCTCTACGTGGACAAGAACGTCACGGTCGGCGACCTGAAGGGCACGGTCGAAGCGGTCTTCCGCGAGTTGCTGGGCAACGACGTGAAGCTGCGCTTCCGTCCGCACTACTTCAGTTACACCGAACCCAGCCTGGAAATCGACTTCACCAACGCTCTGGTGAAGAAGCTGGGCAAGGATTGGCTGGAGATCGCCGGCTGCGGCATGGTGCACCCCCAGGTCTTCGAGAACGTGGGCTACGATCCCGAGGTGTGGAGCGGCTGGGCCTTTGGCTTCGGCATCGAACGCATTGCGATGCTGCGCTACGGCATCACGGACATCCGATTGTTCTACGAGAATGACGTGCGGTTCCTGGGGCAGTTCTGATTCTGAAATTCACGGATTCCATGAAACTTGCATCACTGTTCTGGTCGGCGGCCATTTCGTTGGTTGGGACGGTCGCAGTTCTTGGCGCCTCCGACCTCAAGACTCGCAACGTGTTCCTGCTGACCACCGACGGCCTGCGGTGGCAGGAGGTTTTCGGCGGTGCCGAGGAGGAACTGATCAGCAAGGAGAACGGGGGGGTCTCCAACACGAACGACCTGCGCACCGCGTTCTGGCGGCCGACGCCCGAGGCGAGGCGCGAGGCGTTGATGCCGTTTGTCTGGGGCAAGATCGCGAAGGAGGGCCAGCTCTGGGGCAACCGGAACAAAGGTTCGATCGTGCGGGTGACCAACGGACACAATTTCTCCTATCCGGGCTACAGCGAGTTCCTCACCGGCGTGGCGGACAGCCGGATCGACAGCAACGACCGGAAACCGAATCCCAACGTGAACGTTTTCCAGTGGCTCCACACCCAGCCAGCGTATCAGGGGCGGGTCGGCGCGGTGGTGAGCTGGGGTGTCATTCCGTGGATCCTCAACGCCGACATGGCGGGTTTCCCAGTCTGGAGCGCCTTTGAACAACCGGTCGGGGCGAAGCGGTTTGCGCTGTCGCCGGCCGCCCAGGAATTGCTGGAGCGCACGACGCCGCTCTGGGGTGACGTCTCGTTGGATACGTTTGCCGCGACGGCAGCAAAGGAAATGCTACGCAGCGTGAAACCGCGGGCACTTTACGTGGCGTTTGGCGAGACGGACGACTGGGCGCACGAAGGCCGCTACGACCGCTACCTGCACTCCGCACGGAACTTCGACCGCTTCGTCGGGGAGCTGTGGGCGTTGGTCCAGTCGCTGCCCGAATATCGCGACCAGACCACGTTCATTCTCGCCACCGATCATGGTCGCGGGCCTGCGCCGATCGCGTGGAAAAACCACGGCAAAGCCATCTCCGAGTCAGCATCACTCTGGCTGGGTGTCCTGGGCCCCGATACCCCTGCGCTCGGCGAACGCAGCGATTCGCCGGAAGCCACTCAGAGCCAAGTCGCCGCGACGGTTGCAGATTACCTCGGGCTGGATTTTCGTTCTGCCTTCCCCAATCGCGCGCCTGCACTCAAGCGCTAGGCAGTTCCGTCATGCAGGGCCACATTAATTGCGCTTCGTCGGAGTCTTCTGTTGCGTTGCCGCGCATTCATGGGCTGGACTCCATCCGTTTTGTTTGTGCCCTATGGGTCTTCTTCTCCCATCTTGGGGTTGTGATGTTGCCGGCCGGAGGCGAGAGGGATTCGTGGCTCGGGTGGATTTCACGATTTGGCAGCGCGACGTTGGGCAACGGGCCGGCGGCGGTCATCGCGTTCTTCGTGATATCCGGGCTCTGCATTCATTACCCGAATGTCCGGCCGGGCGATTTCCGACCTTCAGCCCACTATGCGCAACGATTCCTTCGCATATTGCCCCCCATGCTGGTGGCTTTGCTGGCGGGCGGCGTGGTTGGCGCGAAGGGCATTCAGGTATCGCGTGAAACCTGGCAACTTCCCACCATCCTTTGGAGTTTGGTCGCAGAGTTGATTTACTACACGATCTACCCGGCGCTCAGGGGCGTCGCCGGGCGAATCGGATGGGTGGGACTGCTGGGAACAGCTTATGCCTTTGCGGGTCTGGTCATGGTTCTCAATCCGGCCATCAAGGGAATGCAAGATTACGGCTACGGACTGACTTGGATCGTGGGTTTGCCGAACTGGCTGTGGGGCTGCCTGCTAGCTGAAAGGATTGCTTCCGGTGCTTCGCCGTTGATTCCGGGGAAGTCGGTGAACTGGTTGCGTGCGGCGTTGTTCCTCCTGTCTGCCTTGGGCTGGCGCCTGCTGTATGTCCGCAAGCCCTACCTGCCCGCCAACGCCTTCATCATTTCCCTGCAAGCCGTGGGAGCGACCGCTTTTTTGTGGCTAAGGGCGGAAGTGGAAAACTTCCGAACCAAGCTACCCGGCAGGCTTCTGGAATGGGGGGGGACTTGGAGCTATTCGTTGTATCTGATTCACGAACTCGGAAGAGCCCTATGGGAGATCATCGTTCCGGCCCCATCGACGATGGTCGGAGCTTTGATTGGGTCCATTTTTCGTCCACTTGGCATTTTGGCGCTCTGCTATGGGTTTTACCGACTTGTCGAACTGCCTAGCCACAGGTTGGCCCGGCGTGCGGGAGCGCATTTCCGAAAGCGGTAAGTCATGACGAAGCGTTTCAGGTTCACGAATGCAGTTCATTCCCGCACCATCCCAGGATCAGTTTCATGAAGGTCACGCTCAACTGGCTCAAACAATACGTCGATTTCAACTGGTCCCCCGAGGAACTCACCGAGCGCCTCACGATGCTCGGCCTGGAGGTCGAGGGTGTGGCGAAGCTCGGCGGTGAGTTTGCCGGCATCGTCGTCGCGCAGGTCATCACTCGCGACAAACACCCCAACGCGGACAAGCTCTCCGTTTGCCGCGTGAATGACGGCACGGGCGAACGCCAGATCGTTTGCGGCGCGCAGAACTTCAAGGCCGGCGACAAGGTGCCGCTCATCCTTCCCGGGGCGTCATTGCCGCCGAAGCCGGGCGACAAGGAGCCGTTCACCATCAAGGTCGGCAAGATCCGCAGCGTCGAATCCCATGGCATGATGTGTTCCCACGAGGAGCTCGGCCTGGACCCGGAGGCCATCGGACACCGCAAGGAGGACGGACTCCTGATCCTGCGCGAGGATGCCACGGTGGGGCAGTCGTTCTCCGAGTATCTCGGCCGGAGCGGCAGCGACGTGGTTTACGATCTGGAGGTGACGCCGAACCGGCCCGACCTGAACAGCGTCATTGGCATTGCGCGGGAAATTGCCGCTTTGACCGGCAATCCGCTGCGGGTCCCGGCGACCGAATTGCCGGCCGGCACCGAACCGGCCGCCAGCCTGGTCAGCGTGCGTCTGGAGGCGCCGGACCTGTGCCCGCGTTACACGGCCCGTGTGGTCAAGGGAGTCAAGGTCGGCCCCAGCCCGGACTGGCTCCGCTCCACGCTGGAGAAGGTCGGTCTCCGCAGCATTAACAACGTGGTGGACGTCTCCAATTTCGTGATGCTGGAGACCGGTCAACCGCTCCACACCTTCGACTACCATTTGCTGGCCAAGGATGGGGCGGGCCGGCCCGCCATCGTCGTTCGGCGGGCGGTTTCCGGGGAGAAATTTGTTACGCTGGACGGCAAAGAACACACGCTCGCGACCGAAAACTTGCTCATCGCGGACGAGTCCAAGGCCATCGCCTTGGCCGGGGTCATGGGCGGGCTGAACACCGAGATCAACGCCTCCACTGTGGACGTGTTGATCGAGGCCGCCTACTTCACCGCGACCAACATCCGCCGGACGAGCAAGACGCTCGGCTTGCGCACGGATGCCAGCTACCGCTTCGAGCGCGGGGCCGACATCAACGCGTGCGAGCAGGCAAGTCGTCGTTGTGCCCAGCTCATTCTGGAAACCGCCGGCGGCGTGCTGGCCGACGGAGTTGTCGAAGCGTATCCAGAAGTCGCCAAGGCCAAGCAGGTTTCCCTGCGACATGCCAAGACGGAGACTTTGTTGGGCATCGAAATCCCGGTCGAAGCCCAGGCGAAAATGCTCGCGAGCCTGGGCCTTATTCTGACGTCCAACACGGCGGAACCGGCCGTGAGCACGTGGTCAATTCCGTCGTGGCGGGTGGACCTGAAACGCGAAGCCGACCTCATCGAGGAGATCGCCCGACTCTACGGCGTGGACAAAATTCCATCCACGGCACCTCGCGGAGCCGTCGGTTCCCACCCGTTCGATGCCGTTTACGACCAGTTTGCCGAGGTGCGCCGGATCCTGTCGGGGCTCGGGCTGAGCGAGGCGCAGGGGCAGACGTTGATCAATGACGCTTCGGCCAAGACCGCGGCGACGGAACCGGTGCTGTTGGCGAATCCGCTCAGCAGCGACATGAACGCGCTTCGGCCGTCGTTGCTGCCGGGACTGCTCGACACGCTCAGTCACAACCTGACCCGCCGGAATGGCGACGTGCAGTTGTTTGAGATTGGCCGCGTGTTCAACGCGCACAATGGCCAGGCCAAGGAAGGCTGGCGGGTCGCCATCGCGTTGACGGGTTCCCGCAGTCCGGGTTTCTGGGCCGGCGCCGAACGCGACGCGAAGTGCGATCTCTACGACCTCAAAGGCTTGGTGGAAGCCCTGATCGAAGCGTTGGGCCTGCGTGGCGTGGCGTTCGCAAAGCGCGCCGAAAGCACGGCGCTATTCCTTGAGTCGGCGACCTTGGTCCTAGGCGGCAAATTGCAGCTGGGGCAAATGGGCCAACTGCTGCCCACGCTGGCGAAGCGGCATGACCTGCGCGATGCCGTCCTGCTGGCGGAGTTGGACCTCGACCAGTTGCTGGCCAGGCGCAATGCGACCAAATCGTTCAAGGCGCTCCCGCAGTTTCCGTCCAGCCGACGCGACTTGGCGCTGCTGGTGCCGGAATCAACGACCCACGAGGCCGTCCTGCAGATTGTGCGGCAGACGAAGCCCGCCAACTTGGACTCGGTCGAATTGTTCGACGTCTTCCGGGGCAAGCATGTGCCGGAAGGGCAGAAGAGCTTGGCCTATGCTTTCACCTACCGCGCGGCGGACCGCACGCTTAAGGACGACGAGGTCAATGCGGCCCAGACAAAACTGACGGAAGCCCTCCAGGTCGGACTGAAGGCGTCGCTCCGCGATTAACTGGCCGCCGGTCGAATCAGGATTCCGACTCGTTGACGGTCTTGATGGCGATGACCACGTAGGCCACGACGAGGCCGACGGCGAAGGCGAAGATGAGCAGGTCAGTGAGCATATCGGTGATGTGTTCCGGCCGGAGCCGGTGATTGGTGCCGTGACGCTGGCTAGCTCTGGGACAGGGGACTCCACCGGTTTTGCCCGGTTGTTTTCCCCGATTGTCGTCCTCGCCGGCTACGGTCGCCCGGCCCGATGGCTGCGCGCCTGACCTCTCCGCTCGAGCGGGCGTTGAGATTGCCGGGACGGCACCTTGCGGGTCGTTTCCTGACGGACGAGGTCACGTTTGGCCTTGCTGCCGGTTGACCGGGGATTGGAGGCCGCGGCCGCTTGCACCCAGGTGTTGGCCACGGTCATTGGCGGTGACGGCACCACGACGAGCGGAACTGCCGTCGAGTTTTGATTTGGGGATTTCATCAGGTGTAGCGTCGTCGACCGGGCGGCACGCGCCACTTGCCCGTTGGCACACTTCACCCTTGGGTTGCGACGCGGCGGCGGACATCGGCCGGTTCCGGCGGGGACGAAGCCGCGGGAATTCCGTGTCCCGTTTTCGGTGGAGCGAAGGCTTCGCGGCCCGTTACCGTGGCAGCGTGAATTTGCTTCCGCCCCAGCCGACGATGGTCCGCGCCTTCCTGGCGGGCGACCGTAGCTTTGACGGACTGTTCCTGGCCGGAGTTCGCACGACCGGGATCTTCTGCCGCCCCAGTTGTCCCGCCCGGAAACCAAAGCCGGAGAACCTGGAGTTTTTTGCGACCGCCCGGGACGCGGAGGCGGGCGGCTACCGGGCGTGCCGTCGTTGCGAGCCGACCCGGGCCGATGGCGAAATTCCTGACTGGCTGCGTCCGTTGCATGCCCGGATGGACGCGGAACCCGACCGCCGCTGGACCGCCGATGATCTGCGTCACCTCGGACTGGAACCGGCGCGGGTGCGCCGCTGGTTCCAGCAACGGCACGGGCGGACTTTTGCCGCCCACTGCCGGGAGACACGTCTCGGGCGGGCACTGAACACGCTGCGGACGGGCGGCTCCCTCGACGATGCGGCGTTGGGCCACGGCTTCGAGTCGCACAGTGGTTTCCGGGAAGCCTTTGCCCGCCATTTCAGCCGGACTCCCGGCACTGCCCGGTCGGCCGATTGCCTGTTCGCGGAAGTGGTGCCGTCGCCGCTCGGCCCGCTGCTGATCGCCGCAAGTGACGCCGGGATTGGCCTGCTGGAGTTCTCGGACCCAATGCGCCTTGAAGTCACGATGGGCCGGCATAAACAGCGGTCGGAATTGCCTTTGGTTCCGGGACAACATCCCCTGCTGGAACGGCTGAAAGCGGAACTCGTGGACTATTTCGCCGGGCGCCGCCAGCAGTTCACCGTGCCACTGCACGCGCCCGGCACGCCCTTTCAGGAACGTGTGTGGTCCGGTTTGGGCCGCATTCCCTACGGGACGACCTGGTCGTATGCGGACTTGGCCCGCCACGTGGGCCAGCCCAAGGCCTCGCGTTCCATCGGTCTCGCCAACGGCGCGAACCGCATTGCCATCCTGATCCCGTGCCACCGGGTCGTGAACACGGGCGGCACCTTGGGCGGCTATGGCGGCGGGCTTTGGCGCAAGCGTCTCCTGCTCGAACTGGAACGCTCCGGAAAGCCCATTGGCAGTGTCGAGGTTGAACGCCCAGCGGTTCCGTGAAGGAAATCTCAAAAAGCCTTTGACGGTCGCCAAACCCCATCGCTACTTTGCGCGCCCGTTGCGGAATTCCAGAGTAGCTCAATGGTAGAGCACGCGGCTGTTAACCGTGTGGTTGTAGGTTCAAGTCCTACCTCTGGAGCCACTTCCCCAGCGCGAAATTCTCCTCGCGGTTCTAGCCGGAGTCGGCCCGGCGACAACGGCTCTCTCCCTAAGTTCAGCGTCCGTTCGAGCCATCCGGCTTCGACCGGAAGTTCCTCGCCTCCGATCTCGGATTCGTTTGCGGCAAATTCGGGTCGGCGTCGCCCGGCCGGTTGGCGAAGGCTGCTCCCCCGTTTCGAGGCTTGAACCGGCCGATAGTTTCCGGCGTTGCTTTGTGGATGCTTCCGTTTTCCCGATGCCGATTCGCGGTGGGTGTCGCCGTGTCGTTGCTCGTTCATGGCCTTGTTTCCATGCAGGCCGACACCGCCTGGATTTGGGCCGAAGGTCCGGGTAGCGAGAGCGCGGCCGTGTTCCGCCGGTCCTTTGAGGTGCCGGCCAATCTCCGGGAAGGCGTCCTGTTCCTCACCTGCGACAACGGCGCGAAGGTATTCCTCGATGGCAAGTCGGTGCTCACCAATGCCGACTGGAACCAGCCGGTGAAGGCGAATCTCACGGGCCGGCTGACCCCTGGGCGGCATGAGTTCCGGATTGAGGGCCGGAATGAGGGCAGCGTGGCCGGCTTGGCCGCGCGCCTGCGGCTGAAGACCGCCGACGGCAAGGAAACGATCGTCGAGACGGATGCCGCGTGGGAAGCGACCGTGCCGGGACGGCCTGATTGGAAGGCGGCGAAAGTCGTCGGCAAATACGGGGACGAACCGTGGGGTGATGCGCTTGCCGGAGCCGGCGCCCCGGCGGGACCGCCCCGGGTCACCGCGGTGGAAGACATCCAGGTCCGGCCCGGCTTCCGGGTGGAACTAATCCACGCGGTGCCCAAGTCGGACGAAGGTTCCTGGGTGAGCATGACTACGGACCCCAAGGGGAGGCTGATCGCCTGTGACCAAGGCGGCGGCCTGTTTCGGTTGACCCTGCCGGCCGCCGGTTCGGGAACGCCGGCCGCGGTTGAGAAGCTGACCAATTCCGTCGGCGGCGCCCACGGGTTGCTCTACGCCTTCGACAGCCTCTACGTGATGGTGAACGAACAGGGCGGACGGCAGGGCCTTTGGCGGCTGCGCGACACCAACGGCGACGATCAGTTCGATCAGGAAACACTGCTGCGCCGCATCGAAGGCGGGGGCGAACACGGGCCTCACGGCATCGTGCTATCACCCGATGGCATGTCGCTCTACCTGGCGATTGGCAACCACACCAAACTGCCCGATCACATGGAGCTGTCCCGGGCCGCCCGGGCATGGGACGAGGACCAGATTGTAACGCGGCTCTGGGACGCCAACGGCCACGCCCGCGGCATTCTGGCGCCCGGCGGATACATTTGTCGCACCGATCCTGAGGGGAAGTCCGTCGAGTTGGTCAGCTATGGTTACCGCAACGAATACGATGTCGCGTTCAACGGCTGGGGTGACCTCTTCACTTACGACTCCGACATGGAATGGGACGCCGGCACCCCGTGGTATCGGCCCACGCGCATCTGTATGGCGCCCAGCGGCAGCGATCTCGGCTGGCGCTCCGGCGCAGGAAAATGGCCCGGCTACTATCCTGACAGCCTGCCGGCAATCGTGGACATCGGTCCGGGTAGCCCCACCGGGGTCGTGTCGGGGCAGGGGGCCAAGTTCCCCGCCCGGTATCAGCACGCCATCTTTGCCAACGATTGGACCTACGGGACGATGTATGCCATCCACCTGACGCCGGAGGGCGCCGGCTACCGGGCGGAGAAAGAAGAGTTCCTGAGCGGCCGTCCGCTGCCGTTGACCGACCTTCTGATCCATCCACAGGACGGGGCGATGTATTTCGCCATCGGTGGCCGCGGCACCCAATCGGCGGTTTACCGGGTGACCTACACCGGCATGTCGAATACCGACCCGGCGCCCTTGCCGCCCATGACCGCCGCCCACCAGCTCCGCCGTGAACTGGAATCCCTCCACGACGAAGGCACCGGTCCGGAAGCCATTGCCAAGGCATGGCCGCACCTGGCCAGCGAGGACCGCTGGATTCGTTACGCGGCCCGGGTGGCGATCGAACGCCAGCCGGCTACCGCTTGGGCCGACCGGGTCTTTGCCGAGACGCGGTCTTGGGCCGTCATCGAAGGCGCAGTTGCCTTGGCTCGCGTGGGGGGCACCGAGCACCGGGACCGCCTGCTGGAGCAGTTGAACCGGCTGAACTTCCTCAAGCTCGACGAAGCCGGCCGCTTGGCGGCGGTGCGCGCGTATCAGTTGGTCCTGATTCGCCGCGGTCTGCCCGAAGGCGGATTGCTCAAGGCAACCGTCCAACGCTTGGACGTCGAGTTTCCCTCGGGTAGCCGCCCGCTCAATCGTGAACTGGCGGGGACCTTGATCCGGCTCGGCGCTGCCGCGGTGGTGCCCAAGGCCGTGGCACTGATGCTGACCGCCAACGACGCGGACCTGCATTATGCCAGTGATGCGTTGCTTGAGCGCAACCGGGGCTACGCGAGTGCGTTTTCCCAAGCTGCCAATAGCCGACCAAACCAGGAGCAGATCGCGTTTGCCTACCTGTTGCGCGAGGCCAAGTCCGGCTGGACGCCGGCGCTGCGCAAGTCGTTCTTCAGTTGGTTTCCCCGCACGGCGCCCTGGCAGGGGGGGAACAGTTTCCGCGGCTTTTTGGAGAACATCCGCAAGGACGCCCTTGCGACGGTGAGTGATCCGGCGGAGCGCGCCGCGCTGGAGACGTTGTCCACGGCCAAGGCCGCGGCGCCCGATTCGCAGTTCGCCGCTCCTAAGGGTCCCGGCAAGGCCTACTCGACGGATGAGGCCCTAGCGTTGGCCAACGGGAAGATCAAAACCCGCGACTTCGAAAACGGCCGAGCAATGTTCCATTCCACGGGCTGCGCAGCCTGCCATCGGTTCAACGGTGCGGGCGGAAGTGTCGGACCGGATCTCACCGGTGTCGCCGCGCGCTACACTCTGCGCGACCTGTTGGAGAACATCATCGAGCCCTCGAAGGTGATTTCGGACCAGTATGGTTCAGAGGAAGTGGTGCTGGCCGACGGGTCCAGCCTGGTGGGGCGTGCCTATGCGGAGAACGGCCGGCTGGTGGTCACCGCCGATCCCCGGAATCCGGATGAGGCGAGTTCCGTGGCGCTCGACCAGGTGAAGTCGCGCAAGCCGTATCCGGTCTCGCTGATGCCAGCCGGCCTTGTCAACGGGCTGAATGCCGACGAATTGCTGAACCTGCTGGCTTACCTTCAGTCGGGTGGCGATCCGAAACACGCTGTTTTCCAGAAGTGATCCGAGGCGGCTTGGCCGGCCCGCGCGAACCGGGTTCCGGGAGCCGGCTCAACGGGCGGGCGCTGGAGCAACCACCGGGGCGGCTTGGACTGGGGATTCTTCGATGACCGGCTTCTGTTTGAACATCTGCAGGAACAGCGGGAGCCGACGAACATCGAAGAATGAAACGTAGGCCATGAACGACAGCAGCAGGACGGCGAAGGCGGTCGTGGCGTATTCCTGGAATCGGACACTCACGCGCCGGCGCAGGATGATTTCGTAAAGCGCCATCGTGATGTGTCCGCCGTCGAGCACTGGCAGCGGCAGGAGATTCAGCAGGGCAAGGTTGATGTTGAGCATCACCATGAAACTGAGGGCGAGCCGGTAGTCGGTCTGCACGTCCACGGCGAGCTTGCCGAGAATTCCGGCGGGACCGCTCATGTCCTTGGGGCTGACACCGGTCTGCTTCGGGTGGAACAGCGCCCAAAAGGTTTTGCCCATCATTCGCAGCACCCCCTCGATCTGATCGCGGGGCGCCGGGCCAGGCCGCTGGATTTCGTAGTGTCCGCCGGCAAAACCGATGCCAATCCGGCCCCGCTTGGTTTCAGCATCGAAGACGGGCGTCACTTGGAGGGTTTTCCGTTCGCCAGCCCGGTCGATGACGATTTCACAGGCCCGGCCTTGGCCGCGGTTCACGATCTCGCTGAGGTGCTCCTGGTTCAGCACGTAGATTCCGTCGAACGACAGGATCTTGTCGCCGCTCAGGAGGCCGACCGCGGCGGCGGGCATGTTGGGCTGCACGAGGCCGATGACCGGCCGTTCCTGGGGTTCGAGGTCGAGCCACTTCAGGCCCAACGCTTCTGATTTCTTGGTCGGGATGCCGACGGTCAGGCGCTCGCTTCCCCGTTCAACCGTGACTGCGATGACGTTGGTCAGCGCGGTGACCACCTCCAGGTTGATCTCCTGCCACGATTTCACCGGGTGGCCATTGATGGCGACGATCCGGTCGCCGCTCCGGACCCCAAGCTTGCCCTCGACTGAGTCCGGTTCCACCCGGCCGATGACCGAAGGGTTGACCAACACCGGCAGGCCGATGGCCCAGACGACGGTCGCCAGCACGAGGGCGAACGCGACGTTCATGAACGGACCGGCGACGGCCACGAGAATTTTCGTCACCGGCGAAATGGGAGCCATCGGGGCGTCGGACTTCCCTTCGATGGCTTCCGATGTGATCATCTGGGGCAGCTTTACGAAGCCGCCGGCTGGAATCCAACGGAGCGCCCACTCGACCCCATGTTTGTCCAGCCAACTGACGATCTTGGGGCCGAATCCGATGGAGAAGCCGTCGATCTTCATGCCGCGACGGCGGGCCATCCAGAAGTGGCCGTATTCGTGGACGAAGATGCTCGCCCCAAACAGCACCAACACGGCCACGCCGACGTAAATCCAGTTGAGAACGGTCTCCATTTGCTGCGGGCAAGCTACGGTTGCCCGCCCGGTCTGGCAACGGACGAGGCGGGATGTTCAAACGCGGAGCGACCTGTCTTTCGGAGACGGTGCTGGAAACGCCCCAGTGGGCGGACGGGCTAGGACGCCTGTTTTCCCCGCAGCAATTCCTCGGCGTGGCGGCGGGACGCTTCGGTGGCGCCGCCGAGCATGCGCGACAGCTCCTCGATGCGTTGCGGCGGATCGAGCAGGGCCATGCGCGACTCGGTCCGTCCCCCGACCACCGACTTGGAAACGACATAGTGGGTGTCGGCGGCCGCGGCGACCGGCGCGAGGTGGGTGATGCACAGGACCTGATGCTGCTGGGCGATCTGCCTCATCTTTTGCCCCACGGCCCGGGCCGTTTCGCCGCCGACATTGGCGTCCACCTCATCGAAGACGAGCACGGGAACCTCGTCTTCGGCCGCCAAGACGGTCTTCAAGGCCAGCATGACCCGAGCGAGTTCGCCGCTGGAGGCAATCGCCCGGAGGGAACGGGCGGGTTCGCCGGGATTGGGGGCGAATTGGAACTCGCACGCATCGGCCCCGGTGGCCGATACCTCAGGCAAAGAGGCCAAGGTCACGGTGAAGGCGCTTTGGGGAAAGCCGAGCTGGGCGAGTTCCTTGGCGACGGCCTTGGCCAACTTCGGAATCAGTTTTCGCCGGGCTGCCGACAAGGATTGTGCGGCGGTCGCCAGCTCGGATTCGAGCCGCCGCAGTTCCGCGTTGAGGCGGGCGACTTCGGCATCCCTCCCCTCCAGGGCCTGCAACTTGTCCCGTGCCTCTTCCCCGAATGCGATCACGTCGACCAACGTTGGGCCGTATTTCCGCTTCAGCGTGTGCAACTGGTTCAGGCGCTCTTCGAGCTCCCGCAGGCGTGCCGGATCGAGGTCAATCTTGTCCAAGTAGCGCGATAGATCCGCCTGGAGATCGCGCAGGAGCGAGACCGCTTGCCCGTGGGTCACCGAATACTCGGCAGCGTTCGGGTCAATCCGTTGAAGTTCGTGCAGGACTCGCCCGACGGCCCCAAGCGGAGCCATGGCTGCGTCGTCGCCGTCGCCCAAGCCCGCCAACGCCGTCTCGGTGAGTTCGAGCAGCCGGGCGGCATTGCTGGCCCGCTGGAACTCGGCTTCGACACGCGATTCTTCTTCGGGACTCAGGCGAGCTTCGGTGATCTCACTGGTTTGGAAACGGAGCAGATCGAATTGTTGGGCATATGTGCGCTCATCGACGATCAGTCCGGCCTTGGTCGATTCAAGCGCGCTCCGGTTCCGGACCAATTCCGCGATGGCTTCCAGCGCGGAATTGAGTCCGCCGAATGCGTCGAGGATCGCGAGCTGCCGGGCCGGTTGCAGCAACGACTGGTGTTCATGCGGACCGTGGAGGTCGACCAGCCATTCACCGAGTTTGGCCAAGGTGGAAAGCGCGGTGGGGGAGCCGTTGACGAACTGTCGATTGGTCCCGGCCAGGGAAAACGACCGCTTGATCACGAGCTGACCGTCTTCGCCGGGCTCAAGTCCGTGGTCGGAAAAGAAATCTGCCAGCGGCGCTCGTAGACCACGGACATCGAAGACGGCCTCGACCGTGCAGGAATCCGCCCCGGTGCGAATGGCGGTGCGATCGGCCCGCTGGCCCAGGACCAAGTTCAGGGCTCCGAGGATGACGGACTTGCCCGCGCCGGTCTCACCGGAAATCGCGATAAAGCCTGCTCCAAGCTCCAGCGTGAGGTCGGCCACGAGGGCGAGGTTCCTGATTCGCAGCGTGGTCAGCATTGGCGCCGGTGATTTCCGGATTCCGGGGCAGAATTGCCAACATGTTTTTCCGCGGAAGAAGGTTTGGGACGTGGAATTCCGTCCATAGGGGCGGGATGTAACCCTTCAAGTCGGTGGCCACGCCCATTTTGCCGTCAAGGCCTGCAATTCGCTTGGCCGCCGGGCTTTGCCCTTGCTCCGAAGGGGGCTCCGAGTAGGGTCAATTCCGCACCGCTCTTCGGTCCACCCGTGTGGGTGGCCGTTTGGCATTCGCAGGGTCATCCGTTTCCGTCTAGCGTCCGTGAAGATATTCTCTGGCAACGCCAATCCGCAGCTTGCGAAGGCAATTTGCGAGTCCATCCAGATGCCCTTGGGGCAATGCACCGTCAGCACCTTTCCCGACGGGGAAACCTTCGTGAAAATCGACGAGAACGTGCGCGGTCACGACGTGTTCGTGCTGCAAAGCACGAGCCCGCCGACCAACCACCATCTGATGGAAATGTTCATCATGATGGATGCGTTGCGCCGTTCGAGTGCGAGCCGGATCACCGCCGTGATTCCGTTCTACGGATACGCCCGCCAAGATCGGAAAGACCAGCCGCGGGTGCCAATCACCGCCAAACTGGTGGCAAACCTGCTAGTGGCCGCTGGCGCCAACCGGGTCCTGACGATGGACCTGCACGCCCAGCAGATTCAGGGATTCTTCGACATTCCGGTGGACCATCTTTATGCGGCCCCAGTGATTTACGAATACCTCCACCACCGCAAGCTGCAGAACCTCGTGGTGGTCAGCCCCGACGTCGGCGGCCTCAAGATGGCCTACGCCTATGCCCAGCAGTTGGATGCGGAACTCGCCATTGTCGCGAAGCGGAGGAAGAGTCCCACGGAAACCGAGGCCACGGCGGTCATCGGTGACATTGCGGGCAAGAATGTCCTGATCGTGGACGATCTGACGGAAACCGCCGGCACGCTGACGAGTGCGGCGGCCCTCCTGAAGGAGCGGGGGGCGGAGAAGATCATGGCCTGCGTCTCCCACGCCTTGCTCAATGACTTGGGGGTGGAGCGATTGCGGAAATCGTCTATTGACGAACTGATCACGACCGATACCGTCGCCCGCTCTGCGATTCCGGGGATCAATATAACGACCCTGTCAGTGGCCGGGCTTCTGGGTGAGGCGATTAAGCGAATTCACCAGAATTCCAGCGTGACATCGCTGTTCGAGTTTAAGGGCGGACGGACTAGCTAGGCTGGGCGTCGGCAGATACGACAAAAAATGAAATCGGTAGCACTTAAGGCGCATCCGCGCACGCTGTCCCGGCGTAAGGGAGCCAAGGCTGTTCGCGCCAGCGGACGCATTCCCGCGGTCATCTACGGGAAGCACAACCCCCCGCAAAACTTGGAAGTCGACGTGAAGGAGTTCGATGAACTCGTTCACCGCGCCCACACCGAGGTTATTCTGGTAGATCTGGCCATCGGCGGGGACGCCAATGGTTCTCGTCTGGCGATCGTCCAGGACGTTCAGCATCACCCACTCTACGACACCACCCTCCACATCGATTTCCACGAGGTTAAGGCCGATGAATTGGTCACCATGGAGATTCCGGTGGAGTCGGTCGGGACCCCTGACGGGGTGAAGAACGGTGGCGGCACCTTGGAACACGTCCGTTTCAAGCTGAAGATTCGTGCCCTGCCCGGCAATTTGCCCGAGCAGATCACCGTTGATGTCTCCGCCTTGAAGGTTGGGCAGACGCTGCACATCGGCGAGATCGTCGCCCCGGAAGGCGTTGAGCTGATGGGTGACAAGAAGATCCCCGTGTTCGCTGTGGCTGCCCCGGTGGCGGAAGTTGCGGAGACTACGGATGCGGCGGCTCCCGCGGCGGCGGATGCCAAACAGCCGGAGATGATCAAGGAGAAGAAGGCAGACGAGGCGGCTGCTCCTAAGGCGGCTGAGAAGAAGAAATAGGTTTTTGCGGGCGGTGAGAGCTCATGGCTCCCACCGCCTTTGCTGTCTTGAGCGCCCTGAGATTAGTTGTCGGATTGGGCAATCCCGGAGTGGAGTATCAGGACACGCGGCACAACGCCGGGTTCATGGTGGTGGAACGGTTGGCGGCCAAGGCAAGGGCTGATTGGCGTCGGGAGAAAAAGTTCTTTGCAGAGGTGGCTGAGTTCCAAGGCACCAAGGTGAAGTGGTTGCTGGCGAAGCCGCAAACCTACATGAATCTCAGCGGAGACAGTGTGGGCCAATTGGTGAAGTTCTTTCGGATTCAGTTGCCTGACGTGCTGGTGGTGACCGATGACGCTGATCTTCCCCTTGGAGCGATCAGGTTGAAGGCCGAGGGAGGTTCCGGCGGACATCATGGCCTTGAGTCGGTGGAGTTGGCATTGGGTAGCAAAGGCTACGCCCGGTTGAAACTTGGCATCGCAAGGCCGAGTCATGAAACCCGGAACATAGCCGGTCATGTGTTGGGCCGGTTTGCGGCGGACGAGCGCCAAGTGTTGGAGTTGGTGCTCGGGCGGGCAGTCGAGCAGGCGGAATGCTGGGGAAACGACGGAATCGCCAAGGCGATGAACAGATTTAACGGGTCGGTGAAGCCGGCCCAAGAAGGTTTGACTAACGCAGAAAGGAAAACGCAGTGAAACGATACGAAGGTTTGTTTATTTTGGACCTCACCGGCAAGGAAGAGGGCGTCAACGATGCCGTCGAGAAGGTGAAGTCGATCATCACCGACTCCGGTGCCACGGTTGAAACGGTCCAGAAGATGGACAAAAAGCCGTTTGCCCGCGTGACGGACAAGGACTTTTCCTCCGGCTACTACGTTAACTTCATTTTCGAGATCGCCCCCTCTGCGGTGGCGGGCCTGCGGGACAAGTTCCGCTTGGTCGACGAAGTTTACCGGGTCTCGATCAAGCACGCATCCGCGCCCACGATCGCGAATTAACTCGGTTCGGCCGCGAAACGACCGCTTGCCATGGCCAGTTACAACAAAGTTGTCCTGCTGGGGAACCTGACAAGGGACCCGGAGTTGCGCTACACGCCCAAGGGTTCGGCGGTGGCGCGACTTGGGTTGGCGGTCAATCGGTCCTACAAGACCGAGTCTGGAGAGACGATGGAGGAAGTTACCTTCATCGACATTGATGCTTGGGGAAAGCAGGCCGAGCTGATCGCGCAGTATCTGCGCAAGGGCAACCCGTTGTTCGTCGAGGGCCGCCTGAAGTTGGATCAGTGGGACGACAAGAACAGCGGCCAAAAGGTCAGCAAGCTGCGCGTCGTCATGGAGAACTTCCAGTTCATTGGCGGCCGTGCCGAGAGTGGCGGTGGGGCACCGCCGGCACCCGCCCGCCCGGCCCGGCCGCAGTCGAATCCGACTTCGGCCCCGAGCTCGCCTGAATCCGACGGCCCCCCTCCGGACGACGATGTTCCGTTTTGATCCTTGTCCCTGTATTTTTCGTTAGAATTTCAGCAAATCTTTTACGTATGGCCAAAACCGAAGTCATCCTTATCAAGAACGTGGTCGGGCTCGGCGGCGAGACCGATCAGGTCGCCGTTGCCGCCGGCTACGCCCGCAATTATCTGATTCCGCAGGGACTTGCCGTCCCGGTTTCGAGCGGCAACCGGAAGTGGTTGGACAACCTCAAGAAGCGTCGGGCTGACCGTGAGGCCCATGAACTCAACACGATGGCCGAGCTCGGCAAGAGCCTCGCTAAGGTCACCGTCACGATTTCGGTCAAGACCGGCGAGGATGGCAAACTGTTCGGCTCCGTGACCAATGGATCCATTTCGGACGCCTTGAAGACCCAATTGGACGTGGCTCTCGACAAGAAGAAGATCCACTTGGAGAAGGCGATTCATACGCTGGGCGAATTCGAGGTCGAACTCCGGCTTCATCCCGAAGTGCAATGCACCCTCAAGGTGGTCGTGAAGAGCAGCAATCCGCTTCCCGAACCGTCGGCTGCGGATGCCAAGGGTGAAGTTGCGGCCAAGTCGGAAAAACGCGGCCGCCGCGTCGCCGCCGGTGAAAATCCAGGCAAGGTCGCGGATGCGGAGAAGTCCGAGAAACCGGCCAAGGAAAAGAAATCGGCCAAGGCCTGATCATTTACTAAAATCACCGAAAGGCCGGACCATTAGGTCCGGCCTTTTGTATTTCGAGGCGTCACTGAGGCTTAATGACGCGGCCACCGCTCAGGTGGACCGAACCGTCGCCCCACCACTCGTGGCCGTGAACCGGGCAACGCATCACCGCCCGCTGCTGATTATCCTCCTCGGTGCCGTTCGGCTGAAGCAGTTCGAAACTGATGTTGTTTGCCGACGTGTTCGACCAGTTCGTGGCCGCGGACCGGTTGGTATCCCCGCTACACCAAAGTTTCTCGGGTCGCTTCAACAAGGACTTCAACTCTAGGAGGCGTTCCGGATAGACGCCGTGATCGATGGCGTGAACTTGCATCGCCCGTCCCACCGCCATCAGGTTGCCGACACACATCCCGGTTCCCACCTGTTTTTTGATTTCCCTGCCGGCGGCCCTTGCCACCACGACATGGATGGTCGTGACCAGGGGCGAAAGGAGGCCGAGAATAAGGCCGGCAGTCGCAATCTTTCGCCCCCCGAACACCTCCGGTTGACGCTGGATCCGTCGGCGGGCCGTCAACCCGGTCGCCACGGCGGGAATTCCCGAAATGATGCCCAGCAGGAGACTGGAAACGCCCAATCCAAGGCTCGTTATCGCCAGTCCGCGTTTGGGATTGGTTGCTGTGATTTTTGGGATGCTCATGTCCGTTGCTGGGAGTGGTGATGCCCGTTCGGTGATGCTCGGAATCCTCCCGTAACACCCGCCGGCTGTGAACAAGTTGCGGAGATTCTTTCGGCGCGGTCTCGGCCGAATTTCGTCAGGATGGTCCGGATGTTCAACGACTCAGAATCGGCCGCGACCAAAGGAGACGCTCCGGACTTCAAACGGTCGCGCCGGAAGAAGGACGTTTCGGTCGATTTGATGAAGCTGGACCGACTGCCCCCGCACTCCCTCGAGGCGGAGCAGGGCGTGTTGGGCTGTGTGCTCCTGTCGCCCAACGAGTCCTTGGGGCTCTGCGTGGACAAGCTCAAGGGCGGTGCCGAGTCGTTTTATGATCTGCGCCATCAAACACTCTACGAGCTGTTGGTCGAGATGTATGACCGCAAGGACCCTATCGACCTGATCACGGTTCAGCAGAAACTGAAGGATGCCGGCACGCTCGAAGGGGTGGGTGGCCTGGCATACCTGTCCAACCTGATGGACGCCGTCCCGAGTGCGGCCAACCTGGCGTATTACCTCGAAATCATGCGGGAAAAGCATGTGCTGCGACGCATGCTGAAGTCGTGCACCCAGGTCATCGGCCGGGTCCATGAACATCAGGGCGAAGTGGATGCCCTGATTGACGAGGTCGAGCGGGACATCCTGAAGATCAGCGAGGAACGTGAGGAGGCGGGTATCCGGGGCATGAAGGACCTCGTCCGGGGGGCTATCGACCTGATCCAGAGCTACCACGCGCGGGCCGGGGGATTGACGGGGATTGGCACCGGCTTGCCGGATCTCGACAAACTGACCAGCGGTTTGCACGAGGGGGAAATGATCGTCATCGCGGCCCGGCCTTCCGTGGGCAAGACGTCCTTGGCGATGAACATTGTTGAGCACGTCATCGTGAACGAGGGCCATCCGGTTGGGGTGTTCAGCCTGGAAATGACCTCCGAATCGCTCGTCATGCGTATGCTGTGCTCCATGGCACGGGTGAACGGACGCGCCATCCGTGACGGCTTCCTGTCCGAGCAGGATATGCGCAAGCTGACCGGGGCCGCCTCCAAGATGGCCAAGGCGCCGCTCTACATTGACGACACTTCCGGCCTCTCGATCCTCCAGTTGCGGGCGCGCGCCCGCCGGATGTGGCAGCAGCACGGCATCAAGCTCATCATCATCGACTACCTGCAGCTTCTCCATTCGAGTTCCCGCAAGGCGCAGGACAACCGCCAGCAAGAGGTGGCCGAAATTTCGTCCGGAGTGAAAGCCTTGGCCAAGGAGTTGAAAGTGCCCGTGATTGTCCTCAGCCAGCTCAACCGCGATGTCGAAAAACGGGGCAAATCGGAAAAACCCAAGCTCAGCGACCTGCGCGAATCAGGTTCCATTGAGCAAGATGCCGATGTCGTTGGTCTGCTCTACCGTGTGGAATCCGAAGAAGACGAAAGTGATCCCGCCGCGGACTCGATCCGGGTCAATCTCATGATTGCCAAGCAGCGCAACGGCCCGGCGGGCGACGATGTGAAGCTCATCTTCCGCAAGGGACTGACCCGCTACGAATGCACCTCGCCCATCGCCGACGAATCGGCCCAATGAAGCGGCATTCGCGCACAGAAGGGTTGCAGGGAGGTGGCCCGGCAGGCTTCCATCGCGCGTCAATTCGACCGGATTCCATTAACCGGCCTCGACGTATCGGATGAAATTCAAGTCGCCCCGTTCCCAGCGCGTCCTCGCGCTCCTTGTCGCTTGCCTCCAAATGGCGGCGGTCGCGCAGCAGACCCGCCCGCCGCAGCCGACCATCGAGGCGATCACCGTCCGCCATGTCGGCCCGGCGGCCGTCAGTGACGACCTCGTGCGGGCCAATATCCGGCTCAAGGTTGGTGACGAATTCAACCGGATCCGGGTCGACGATGACGTGCGTGGGCTGCTGGGCACGGGATACTTCTACAACGTCCGGGTGGGCGAAGAGCGGACCGCCACGGGCATCAAGCTGAGCTATGTCATCCAGGGCAAGCCGGTGCTCACCGAGGTCCGGTTCAGTGGGAACAAGAAATACAGCGTCAGCAAGCTGCGGAAAAAGGTGACTTCCAAGATCGGCGAGCCGCTGGACGAGCGGAAGCTGTTCGAGGACTCGCAGGAAATCCTCAAGATGTATCAGAAGGCGGGCCTGCAGAAGACCGCGGTCAAGGCGGTCCCGAGCGTTAACGGGGAGCTGGGCAAAGGGACCGTCACGTTCGAGATCGTCGAGGCTCCGAAAGTCCGCATCACCGACGTCAAGTTCGACAACGCCACGGCCTTCAAGCAGCGAAAACTCCGCCGGGTCATCAAGACACGGCGCTGGTGGTGGCTGTCCTGGTTGACGGGATCAGGCAAGCTTAAGGACGACCAATTCGAGGAGGACAAGGAGAAGCTGCACGAGTTTTACAACGAGGAAGGTTACATCGACTTCGACCTCAAGGACGTGAAGTTCGACTACGCGAAGACGAACCGGATGGTCCTTCGCCTCGACGTCGCGGAAGGCACCCCCTACACGGTCTCGGCCATCGATTTCAAGGGCAACGAACTGTTCACGCAGAACGAGATTCTCGCGAACCTGCGGGACAACAACAACCTGAAGGTCCGCTTGGCGCTGAAGCCGGGTGAAACCTTCACGCCGAAGAAGTTGCAGAAGGATGTCGAGGCGATCGAAAACTTCTACGGCTCCCAGGGCTACATCGACGCCCGGGTGATTCCGCAGAAGATTGCCAACATCGAGAAGGGCGCCTTGGACCTCCAATACAGCGTGCGGGAGGGGGACAAGTTCTACGTCGAAAAGATCGAGATCAAGGGCAACACCAAGACCAAAGACAAAGTCATCCGCCGGGAACTGGCGATCAGCCCGGGCGAGCCCTTCGACATGGTGCGCGTCAAGATCAGCAAGCAGCGGCTGGAGCAGATGCAGTATTTCGAGAAGGTCGACACCTCGAATGATCCGACCACCGTCGAAAATCGCCGCAACTTGGTCATCGGCGTCGAGGAAAAGAACACCGGCAACATTTCGGTGGGTGCCGGCTTCAGTTCCGTCGACAAGTTGGTCGGCTTCGTCGAGGTCACCCAGGGCAACTTCGATCTCTTCAACCCTCCGTATTTCACCGGTGGCGGTCAGAAGGCGCGCTTGCGCATCCAATACGGCACCCGCCGCCAAGACTATTTGCTTGGCTTCACGGAACCATGGTTCCTCGGCCGCCGGCTGCGATTTGACAGTGAGGTTTACTACCGGGAGCTGAATTATTTCTCCGACAATTTCACGCAGATCCAGGCCGGTGGACGAATGGGACTGACCCGTCAGCTTCCCTTCAATTTCGTGGCGGGTGTGAACTACACCTTGGAGAACATCGAAATCGATTTCTCCGACGCCTACCGGGCGCAATACCCCTTGAGCGGCCCGCAGCCGGTGCTGCTCCAGGAAGAGGGTTCCCGTCTGTTCTCACGCGTTGGGTTTACCTTGGCGCATGACACGCGAAACAACGTCACCCTGCCGACCCGAGGGCACCGGATTGAACTGAATCCGGAATTGGTCGGTGGACCGTTTGGCGGTGACGTTGACTTCTACAAGCTGGAGCTGCGGGCCGCCCAGTATTGGAATCCTGCCCGTCACTTCGACGAAGGCGGCATTTGGCGCGACATTTTCGACGGCCACGTGCTGGAACTGAGCGGGCGAGCCGGCGTGGTCGAGGCCTACGGGCGCGGCGACCAGGGCAACAAGACCCGGGTTCCGCTCTCCGATCGTTACTTCCTTGGTGGTCTGTATTCGCTGCGCGGATTCGACTACCGGGACGTGGGGCCGCGGGATGAGCTGACACTGGAGCCGATTGGCGGCAACACCTACTGGTTTGCCTCGGCGGAATACAGCATTCCGATCATTGAACGGCTTCGCCTCGCCGCGTTCTACGACGCCGGCATGGTGTTCCGCGATTCCTTCAGCTTCACGCCGACGACCTACTTGGACGGTTCGAGCACCGGTAGTTACAACGACAACATCGGCTTCGGCATCCGCCTCAACCTTCCGATCGGGCCCCTCCGGCTGGATTACGGCATCCCAATGACCAAGGACAAGTTTTCGGGCAGCAGCGGCCGATTCCAATTCGGCGTTGGCTATACCCGCGATTTCTGACAACCTGAACCCTGTTTGAGCGAAAGTTAACGAGCATGAAACGATATCTGACCCCGATCCTGACCCTTGTATTTGCCGCCAATCTGGCGACCAGCGCCATGGCGCAGACCAAAGTTGCCGTCGTGGACATGAAGAAAGTGTTCGATGGCTACTGGCGCACCAAGGAAGCCGACCGCCAGCTCAAGGAGCGGGCCGCCGACTTTGAAAAGGCCCGGGGCGGCATTGTCGAAGATTACAAGAAGGCCAACGAAGAGTTCGGCAAGCTGCGCGAATCGGCCAATGACCCCGCCGTTTCCGAGGACGAGCGCAATAACCGCAAGAAGTCCCTGGAAAAGAAGGTCGGTGAACTGCGCGAACAGGAAAACAGCCTGCGCACCTTCGACCAGAACATGCGTCAATCCATCGCCGACCAGCAGCTGCGGCTCCGCGAAAGCGTGCTCCGTGACATCAAGGGCGTCGTCGAGGAAAAGGCCAAGGCCGGCAGCTACCAGCTCGTTGTCGATACGGCCGCGATCAGCGCCAACCAGACCCCGATCGTCGTCTATACGACCTTGCTCGGTGGTGACAGCGATCTGTCCGATGGCGTGCTCAAGCAATTGAACGCCAATGCCCCGCCGGAGTCGGCCAAGCCCGTGGAGAAGACCGAGGAAAAGAAGGACGACAAGAAATAGTCCCACGGTTTCCGAACAAATTTGGAGGCGCCGACCCCGGTCGGCGCCTTTTCATTTGTTGCGGTGCCAGACTTCGTTCCGGAACGGGCAGTCCAATGAGATTGCGCCGCCGCGGGCAAGGGTCAGCCCAATATCTCCCGGATCATTTCGCCGTGATCCAGGTCGAGGCGCTTGCGGCCGGGAACTTCCAGGCGACGCGAATCCAGGCCGAGCTGATGCAGCACTGTGGCGTGGATGTCGGTGACGTAGCGGCGGTTCTCGGCGGCGTGAAAACCGAGTTCATCCGTCTGGCCGTATTGCACGCCGCCCTTGATGCCACCCCCGGCCAGCCAGGCGCAGAAGGCCTGGGGATGATGGTCGCGGCCCGTGCCTTCCGCGCCGGGCGAGCGGCCGAACTCCGTGCCGAACACGACCAGCGTGTCGTCGAGCAGGCCGCGTTGTTTGAGGTCCTTCAGCAGTCCCGCGATGGGCTGGTCCACCTGCGCGGCGAGCGTCGTGTGGTTGTTCTTGATGTCGCCGTGGGCGTCCCACGCCCCGCCGCCGCCGCCGCCGTGGAAGAGCTGCACGAAGCGCACGCCGCGCTCCACGAGCCGCCGCGCGACGAGGCACTGTTCACCGAACGCCTTGGTGGGGTCCTGATCGAGTCCGTAAAGGCGGCGGACGTGTTCCGGCTCGCGGTCGAGCTGCATCGTCTCCGGGATGCTGGTCTGCATCTGGTAGGCGAGTTCGTAGGCCTTGATGCGGGCGCGAAGATTCTGGTCGTCGGGATAATCGATGCCGGCGAGGCGGTTCAACTTGCCGAGCAAGCTGAGGTTGGCGGCCTGTTCCTCGGCGGTGAGCGCGCCTTCGAACGGGCGGATGAAAGGCAGCGGATTCTTCGGATCGGTGTTCAGCCGCACGCCGCCGTGCTCGGGGCCGAGATACGCCGCGCCGTGGGTGAAGGCACCGCCGCAGCAATCCCCCGTGGGCACCCCCAGCACGACATACTCGGGCAGGTTCTCGTTCAGCGTGCCGAGGCCGTAGGCGGTCCAGGCGCCGAGCGTCGGATGCTCCAGTTCGCGGGGATGCCGGCCGGTCTGCCAGGTGAGCTGCGCGCCGTGGTCGTTGTGAATGGTCCAGAGCGAACGCACCACCGCGAGGTCGTCCGCGCAGGTGCCGATGTGCCGGAACCAGTCGCCGACGACGAGACCGCATTCGCCGTAGGCCCGGTAGCCGGTCTGGAGCGGCATGATCACCTTGCGGTTGCCGTGCGCCGGATTCGCCCCGATGACGTCCTTGCCTTCGGTCGCGACCACGCCGGCGTAAGGCGTCTCGCTGATCGACTTGCCGGCGTATTTCGTCAGCTCGGGCTTCACGTCGAAGCTCTCGACGTGGCTCACGCCGCCGCAAAGGAAGATCCAGATGACCGACTTCGCCCGGGGCGTGAAATGTGGCGCGCCTGTTGGCGGCTGCCACGCGGCTGCCGGTGACTCCGCCCGGACACCGTCGCGGAACAGCATCGAGCCGAGCACGAGGCCGGTGAACCCCATGCCGGTGTCGGCGAGGAACGAGCGGCGCGTGATGCCGGGGCAGTTCATGGTGGCGTGAAGAAGTGAAGCACGGCGCCGGGGCTGCGGACAACGTTGAGTTTGTCCCGATGGCTCGTTTGGCGGGTAAAGCCTCCGGGCAGTTTCCGCAGCACCGTGTTTGACCAAGGCCGTCTTCCGTCGGTCTGATGGACGTATTCACAATGCGCGGACCCGAAATGCCGACATTCCATGGATAGAACTTCAGTCGGAAGTCGACAAACGGCTGGCAACCATAAGCGACCTGCTAAACTATGCCCTGAACCCGGTTCCGGAGGAAAGTCGTGACTAGACGCAGCGATCAACTCAAGCAGTCCGAATCGCGTGCACTGTTGTTCTGGAGTTTGAGTGTCCGTGCCTACTGGCTTTTGCTTGCGTGGTTCGCGCTGGTGGTGCCTGCCGAGGTTCACGCTCAATTCAGATTCTCGCCAGACAACGGCGAGATCACCATCACCGGCTACACTGGGTCCGGCGGGACCGTCAGCATTCCAGGCACGATCAGTGGACTGCCGGTCACGCGCATCGGAGACTCGGCGTTCTCACTCCGGGAAGACCTGACCAGCGTCACTATCCCAGACAGCGTCGTTTCCATCGGACAGGCGGCATTCGCTGGTTGCGTGGGACTAACCAATGCGACACTCGGCAACAGCGTCAACCGTATCGGGAACAGCGCGTTCGTTGCTTGCAGCCGGCTGACCAATCTCACAATCCCCGACAGTGTTACAACCATAGGGCTGTATGCATTCTCGTCCTGCACCAGACTGGCCGGGATCTTGATCGGGACGGGAGTCATCAGCATTGGCGATTATGCGTTTTCCGACTGCATCAGCCTCACTAGCCTGATCATCCCCGACCGCGTCTCCAACATTGGGGACCATGTATTTTCCTCCTGCCGCAGCTTGACGAGCATCGCAATCGGCAGCGGCGTCAACAGCATTGGGGACTGGGCGTTCTGGGGTTGCACGAATCTGGGTTCGATAACGGTGGATTCGCTCAATTCCGCCTTCAGCAGCCTTGAGGGTGTTTTGTTCAACCTGGGCCAGACAACGCTCATCCAGTTTCCGATGGGTAAAGCCGGCAGCTACACGATTCCAAACAGCGTTATCAGCATCGGGGCCTGGGCATTCGCGTATTCTGCCGGCCTGACCAGCGTCGCAATCCCCAATGGTGTCGTCAGCATCGGAGACTACGCGTTCGCTTATTGCCCAAACCTGGCTGGTGCCGCGATCCCCGATAGCGTCTTCAGCATCGGGGACGGGGCGTTCTTTTTCGGCACCGGTATCACCAGCGCCAAGCTCGGAACTGGCGTCACCAGTATCGGGAACGAGGCGTTCCGCTCATGCACGCGCTTGGCGGACATCGCGATTCCGCACGGCGTCACCAACCTTGGGAATGGGGCGTTCTCGGCCTGCACTACTCTGGCCAGTGTCAGCATCCCCGACAGCGTCACCAGAATCGGTGGAAATGTTTTCTCCTACTGCACCAGCCTCACGGGCGTCATAATTCCCCCAAAAGTCCTTACCATAGGAGGCGGGGCGTTCTCTAGCTGCCACAGCCTGACCAGAATCACGATCCCCGAGGGTGTCACCAGCATTGGAGGCTACGCGTTCTCCTCCTGCGTTGGTTTGACCAACGTCACGATTCCCAACACCGTCACGAGCATCGGAAGCGGGACGTTCAGTGCCTGTGTCCGACTAGGCAGCATAACCATCCCGGACGGCATCTCTGCTATCGAAGGAGGGGTGTTCTCCTCCTGCTCCAGCTTGACCAACATCAATATCCCCAACCGCATTGTCAGCATTGGGCCCGCAGCGTTTTCCTACTGCCGGAACCTGCCGACAATCACGATTCCGGAGAGCGTCTCTAGCGTCGGAAGCGAGGCATTCGCCAACTGCACCAGTCTTTCAAGTGTCGTCATGCCCAACAACGTCACCGCCATCGGGGATCAAATGTTCCGTGACTGCGTCGGCCTCACCAACATTACGCTCCCCAATTGCATAAGCAGCATCGGATACGCAATGTTCGCCGGCTGCATGCGCCTGAATAGCCTATTGATTCCTGCTTGCGTCACCAACATCGGGGTTACTGCATTCTACTCCTGCATGAGCCTCACAAACGTCACGATCCCCGACAGCGTCGGCAGCATCGGACCCTATGCGTTTTGGAACTGCATCGGCCTGACCAGCGTCACGATTGGCAGCGGCGTCACTGCCATTGGGGACGGTGCGCTCTCTGATTGCGTTGGCCTGAAGCAGGTTTATTTCGAGGGCGACGCACCGATCACGGTTGGCTCGTCCGTTCTCAACACTGCCAAACAGGCAACCGTCTACTATCTGCCGGGGACTACTGGCTGGAGTTTTCGGTTTGACGGTCGCCCAACTCGGCCGTGGATGCTCCCGAATCCGGTAATCCTCGGCAACGGCTCCGCGGGTATGCAGAACAACCGGTTTGGGTTCACGATCTCCTGGGCCACAAGCCAACCGGTCGTGGTGGAGGCTTCCACAG
Source organism: uncultured Verrucomicrobiota bacterium (assembly GCA_964602595.1). Taxonomy (GTDB): domain Bacteria; phylum Verrucomicrobiota; class Verrucomicrobiia; order Limisphaerales; family UBA9464; genus CAIWAH01. Next base: position 195,560 of record CAZRRO010000007.1, read on the forward strand.
ATCTCGCCAGTCCCAGTTGGATGCCGGTGGGCACCAACTCGCTCACCGACGGTTGGGCCTACTTCAGCGATCCGGAGTGGACCGAGTATCCCACCCGTCTCTACCGCGTCAGTGCGCAATGACCGGGGGCTATCGCAGAGTCACGAAGTCGTTGTGGTTGAAGAGCACGAGCACGAGGTTTTCGGCGGCGCGGGCGAAGTTCTTTTCCGCGAGGTCGGCGCTCACCGGGGCGGGACCGAAGAACTCCACGCAGAACTGCCGTTCGGCGTCGGTCGGGCGACAGGCGAGGATGCGCTGGAAGGCGAGTTCGACGAGGCGGGCATCGTCGCCGTCGGATTCCTTCACGAGGCTCGCGGCGAGGATACGGGCCTGTTTCACGGCGAGTTCGCTGTTGCCGAGCGCGAGCGCCTGCTGGGGCATCACGCTGGGGCGGCGTTCGTAACATTCGGTAACCGCCGGGCCGTCGAAGATCTGGAGGAACTCGGCCTGCTTTTCGGCGGCGTGACGGAGGTAGAGCGACCGGCGAGGCGAGGTGAGCGCCTGCTGCTGGTCGATGTCGGGACCGCCGAACGTGGGGTCAAGCGTGCCGGCGGCGTAAAGCACGTTGTCGCGCACGGCCTCGGCTTCGAGTCGGCGGGAGTTCATGCGCCAAAGGAAGTGGTTGTCGGGATCGACCGAATGCGGATTGCGGAAGGCGGATTGCGGAATGGAAGAAGCCAGCTCAGCGCTTTGCGGTTCGCCATCCCCACCCGTTGAGGCCATGCGGTAGGCGGCGCTGGTAACCATGAGGCGGTGGAGGTGGCGGAAGCTCCATGGAGTGGATAGGGCTTTGAGTGGATGGTTAATAGATGGCGACGCGCCATCGGGCCTATCCACCATCAACTCACTTCGACCATCCACTACCTCCGGTTGCATGAACTCCGCCGCCAGCCAGTCGAGCAGCTGGGGGTGGGTGGCGGGACGGCCGTTGCGCCCGAAGTCGGCGGGCGTGGGCACGAGTCCGCGGCCGAAGTGCCGGAGCCAGACGTGGTTGACGGCCACGCGCGCGGTGAGCGGGTTGCGGGGCTCGGTGAGCCAGTGGGCGAAAGCCAGGCGGCGACCGGTGCTGTTCGTGGGATAGGCAGTCGCGGGCCGAGGCGTGAAGGCGGCATCCAGCGGCTTGGCGAGGGTTTCGACGGCGGCGGTGAGTTGCTGGTCGGCCTCAGTGAGCTTCTTCTGCGTCTCGGCGACTTTGTTCGTCGGGGCCGCGGCGAGGGCGGTCTGCGCCTGGTGCCGCTTCAAGGTTGCCTCGGCGACGGCGGCGGTGCGTTGAAGCAGGACGGCGTTGGTAGCCGCTGAGGGAACGAGGCGGAGGGCAGTGGAAAGGTCCGCCTCCTCACGTCGGCGGCTACCGGGGAGCGTGAGGCGCTCAGCTGCGATCACGGCCGTCAGGGCGGCATGTTTCTTTTCGGCGAGGTCGAGGGCCAAGTCCGCTTCACGGAGCTGGGCCGGCGTGGCGTTGGTGGCGCTGCGTGACTTCGCCCAAACCGCCTTCGCAGCGGCGACCGACTGCTCGCTGGCAGCCAGCGTGTCTCGGATCACGAAGTCGCGTTGGTCGGGATTGCCGGCCAGCCACGGCAGGTTCACGGGCTGGACGTTCAGCCTTCCGCCGAGCATCGCGGGAACGGTGGGCGCGATGACCTCGTTGGTCAACGAATTGCGCTCGTCGCCGCGGACGAAGACGTAGGTGGGGGCATTCGTCGCGTCGTAGGCGCGGGGCAGGCCATCCTTGGTCAAATCCAGTTCGCCGGGCACGCGATCGGTCCGGACCTGATGCGGCTCGAATACCGCGCGCAGGGCGTAGTATTCGCGCTGCGAGATCGGGTCAGCCATGTGGTCGTGGCACTTGGCGCAGCCCATCGTCACGCCGAGCAGGGCCTGCGCGGTGTGCTTGACCGTGTCCTCCAACCACTGCTCGCGGGACAGCATCTTGTAATTGCGCACGAGGAAGCCGGTGGCGCGCAGGGCGTCGGGATCTTCGGGGGCGACCTCATCGGCCGCGAGCATCTCGGTGAGCATGCGGTCGTAGGGCTTGTCGGCGTTGAGCGACTCCACGATCCAGTCGCGCCAGCGCCAGATGTGCCGCTGCGAGTCGCGGATCTGTCCGCCGTCCGTCCAGCCGGCCCAATCGCTGTAGCGCCACACGTCCATCCAGTGTCGCGCCCAGCGTTCGCCGTGTCGCGGGTCTTCGAGAAGGCGATCCACCAGCCGCTCGTAGGCGTCGGGCGAAGTGTCGGTGAGAAAGGCGCGCTGCTCCTCGGGCGTCGGATTGAGTCCGATCAGGTCGATGTAAACGCGACGCAGGAGAACTTCCTTTGGGGCTTCGGGCCTGGGCCTGAGTCCACGGGCATCGCGTTCGGCGGTGAGGAAGGCATCGATAGGATTTCTGATCTCCGATTTGCGATTTGCGATGGTGGGAACTGCCGGCCGCTTCACGGGTTCGAAGGGTTGCCAGCGGTAGCTCGTGAGGAACTGGGCGAACTCGGCTTTGCGGTCCGCGATCTGCGACAATTCGCCGGCGGATGGCTTGTCCTGCGGGTTCCCGGGATTGTGGCCAAGGAGTAGTTCGGTTTCGTTGGCCACGCCGTCGCCGTCCGTGTCGTCGGTCGCGACCAGCGAGAGCCGCGCTGAAAGGTCCTTCCTGTTCCCGGCGGCGGCGAGTTCCTCGCCCAGCTTCCGCAAGCGGTCACCAAATGGGTTGTGCGGAAACTCGCCAAGGCTCTCGGGAAACTTCGACTCGCTGGGCAGATGGCAGGTGGTGCATTTCGCCAGCGGACGCGCCAGAAACCGATCGTAGTGGCGCTCCAACGCGGCGCGGTTCGCCGGGGTTGCCTGCAATTCCCAGGCAGCGCCGAGCAAGCTCAGTAATCCGGCCAGACGGAAGAGGTGGGTTCGCAACGGCACAACGGTGGAGAATTGACCGGAGTTTGCCGCAGTTGCCCGCCGCTACCAAGCCCAGAAACCGTGGCCGGCGCGGCGCCTACAGCCGACAACGGCCGGGCGAAACAAGGGGCGGGCTCACGGGCCGGCGGGCACGGCGGGGCCGGACCTGTCCCGGTTTCACCCGCCACTCCCGCCCGTCCCGTTCGACGATGCGATCCGAGTCATTGGCGCCGATCAGCCGTGCCTGAAATCCGTCGCTAATACCGGGCGGCAGAGGTTCACCCGGCGAGGCGAACAGTTCGACCACTTCGCCCAATTCCAGACCAGATACTCGATTCATGACGGCTCGAGTATGCGGATCTGGTGGGACAGCCGCAGTCCGAGTTGGCAAAAGGGTGCGCTCAGGCCGAGACCAGACGCCGGTGGGCCGTGAACGCGGGCCGGAGGGATCGGCTGAGGTTGTCCTGTAACTGCTGAAGTTCCGCGTAAACTGCGGCCGACTTCGCATTGGGGACCGCGGTTTCGGCGGTATTCAACTTCACGAAGGTGTCCGTCAGGTCGGCGATGCCCACTTGTTCGCCTTCTGCCAGGCGCCAAGCCCACAAGGCCTGCAAGGCGGCCCCGAACGCCGCGCCTTCCGCGACCTTGAGGGTGACGACCTCGGCGTTGAACACGTCCGCCATGATCTGGCGCCAGAGCTTCGACTTTGCCCCGCCGCCGGTGGCGCGGACCTGGGTCGCCTTCACGCCCAATTCCGCCAGCCGGCGCAGGCCGTAGTTCATGCCCAACGTGACCCCCTCCATCGTGGCCCGGGCGAAATGCGGCGCGGTGAACGTCTTTGGCCGAATACCGAAGAAAGCGCCGGTGCCGTCGGGGATGTTGGGCGTCCGCTCACCTTCCAGATAGGGCAGCAGCAGCAGGCCATCCGAGCCGGCGGGCGCCTTGGCGGCGGCCTTCTCGAAGGCGGCGTGATCGAGCCCGAAATCGTGGCGCACCATTTCGGTGGCAACGGTCACGTTCATCGTGCACAGCAGGGGGAGCCAACGGTTGGTCGAGTCGCAGAATGCCGCGATCTCGCCGAGCGGGTCGACGACCGGTTTGTCGGCGCAGGCGTAAATCGTGCCGCTGGTCCCAAAGCTGGCGGTCACCACACCTTCGCGGGTGTTCCCGGTGCCGATGGCGCCCATCATGTTGTCGCCGCCGCCGGCGCTGACGACGATGCCGGGTTTCAGGCCGAGCTTCTTTGCCGTGGCGGCGCACAAGCGGCCCGCCGGGCGGTCGCTGGGGGAAACCGAGGGCAATTTGCCCATCAAGTCGGCGTCAATTGCCTTCACCGCGGCCTCGCTCCAACGGCGCTTGCGGACGTCGAGGAGCGCGGTGCCGGACGCGTCGCCGTATTCCATGAACGTCTCGCCGGTCAGCCAGAAGTTGAGGTAGTCGTGCGGCAGCAGCACGGTGGCGAGCCGCGCGAAGTTCGCGGGTTCGTGATTCTTGAGCCACAGGATCTTGCCGGCGGTGAAGCCGGGCAGGACGGAATTGCCGAGGGCCTTCACCGTCGCCTTGGGGCCGCCCAGCTTGGCGGTGATTTGTTCGCACTCGGCGGCGGTGGTGGTATCGCACCAGAGTTTGGCCGGGCGGATAACTTGGCCGGCGGCATCCAGCGGCACAAACCCATGCTGCTGGCCGCTGACCCCGATGCCCACGACTTCCCCGGCGTCCGCCCGGGCGGCGGCGAGGGCAGCTTTCACGGCCTTGGTGGTCGCGGTGATCCAAGTGGCCGGGTCCTGTTCCTTCGCGCCGGGCGGTAGGTTGGGCAGCAGGCCATACTTGGCGCTGCCTTCACCCAGCACCTTGCCCGATTTCGCCTCGACGACGAGGGCCTTGGTGGACTGGGTGCCGGAATCAATGCCGATGAGCAGGGAACGGGATGCCATAAGGTAACGGGCGGGAGTTTTAGGAATGAGGCGCCACTTGTCCAACGGCCATTCGCGGAGTCGCCCGGCCGCCCAGACGGCTTTGGGTCCAGGCTTTGGATTTGGCCACGCGGAAAATGAAACGGCCCCGAATCCGAAGATCCGGGGCCGGTTGAGACCAAAGACGGTAGGCGTGGGGCCGCCTACTTGGTCAGGTAATACTTGTTGGTGTATTCCTGCACCATGCGCCAGGTGCTGTATTCTGGCGCGAGGGTGACCATGGCGTGCCGGATCTTGGCGATCCATTGCCGGGGAATCCCGTTCGCGTCGCGGTTGTAGAAGGCGGGGATGACCTCCTCGGTCAGCGTCTTGTAGAGGTTGAAGCTGTCCACGCGATCCTGCTCGGCGATGTCGGAAGGATGTGAGTCAGGCCCGATCGAAAAGCCGTTCTGGCCGTCGTAACCCTCGCGCCACCAACCGTCCATGATGGACAGGTTCATGCAGCCGTGTGGCGTGGTTTTCATGCCGCTGGTGCCGGAAGCTTCCAGCGGGCGGCGCGGGTTGTTCAGCCAGATGTCGCAGCCGGCGACCATCTGCCGGGCGACGTGGATGTCGTAGTTCTCGAGGAAGACCAGGTGGCCCTTCAGCTCGCTGAACTTGCTGAGATGAATGACCTTCTGGATGAAGGCCTTACCGGCGTCGTCGCGCGGGTGGGCCTTACCGGCGAACACGAACTGCACCGGCCGGCCGGTGTCGCGGACCAGCTTCACCACGTTCTCGAACTGGTCGAAGATGAGCGGGGCGCGTTTGTAGGTCGCGAAGCGCCGGGCGAAACCGATCGTCAGCGCGTCGGGGTTCAGCATGCCGTCGAAGGTGATGAAGTCCCCGATGCTGAAGCTCCGCCCTTGCAGCAGCAGTTTCCGGCGGGCGAACTCGATGAGTTCCCGCCGGAGCTTGTAACGCAGCGCCCAGATCTCCTCGTCGCTGGTGAACGCCGGGTCGGTGACCTTTTCCCAGAACTCCCGGGTGTTGGCGTCGTAGACAAACTCGGATTCCTTGCCGCCCTGCGCGACGAATTTCTTGCGCCAGAACCGGCGGGCCGGGCCCTTGATCCAGCCGACGAGGTGGATGCCGTTGGTGATGTGACCGATGGGCACTTCCGCCGGGCTCTTGGCGCCGTAGAACTGCTGCCACATCTCGCGGCTGACCTGCCCGTGCAGCTCACTGACGCCGTTGGCGGCGCGGGAATAGCGGAGGGCCAGCGCGGTCATGCAGAACGGCGCGTTCGGATTCTCCGGATGCTCGCTGCCGAGCGCCAGCAACTGTTCGGGCGTGAGCTTGAGGTTCGTGGCAAACTTGCCGCCCGCCATCCGCATCAGGTCCTGCGAGAACCGGTCGTGTCCGGCCTCGACCGGGGTGTGGGTGGTGAAGAGGCACTCGCGTTTGGTCAGGGCGCCGGCCTCATCGAAGGTTTTTCCGCCGGCCATCTTCTCGCGGATCAGCTCGAGGGTGAGGAACGCCGCGTGGCCTTCGTTCATGTGGAACGTCGAGGGCTGCACCCCGAGCGTCCGGAGCAGCCGCACGCCGCCGACGCCGAGCAGGATTTCCTGCATGATTCGGGTGGTGTGGTCCCCGCCGTAAACCCGGGTCGTCAGGTCACGGTAGTGCATCTCGTTCTCGGGCCGGTTCGTGTCGAGCAGGTAGACCGGCACGCGCCCGATGTTGACGCGCCAGGCGTGGAAATTGACCACCGCGCCAAAGATCCGCACTGAGCCCACGAGCGGTTCGCCATCGGCGCCGAGGACGGGTTCTAGGGGCAGATTCTTCGGGTTGAGCAGGTTGTAATGCTCGGTCTGCCAGTTGTCGTGGTTGATGGCCTGCTGGAAGTAGCCCTCGCGGTAGAACAGCGAGATGCCGACGAAGCCGAGCCCGAGGTCGCTGGCGGATTTGGCGTGGTCACCGGCGAGCGCTCCGAGGCCACCGGCGGCGATGGGCAGGCACTCGTGGAACGCGAACTCGGCGGAGAAATAGGCGACCGGATTCGTGGCCAGTTGGGGCGCATGCTTGGAAGCCCAGGTGTTGGGCTCGCCGAGATAGGCGTGGAACGCGCCGAGGACCTTGCGGACCCGGTCCGCGAAGCCGGCTTCCTGGAGCCGGACCTGCAACTCGTAGTCCGAGACCTCACGCAGGACGGCCACGGGATTGTGGTAAAGGTTTTGCCAACCCCGGGGGGAAAGCTCCTGGAAGATTTCCTGGGCCTCCTGATCCCAGCTCCACCAGAGATTGCGGGAGAGACGGTGCAGTCCGTCGGCGAGTTCCTTCAGTTCGGGTCCGGTCAGCGGTTTCGTAGTCATGACGCAGCAGGTTCAGGGCGGGAGGCGGAGTGAGTCGCCCACCGCGTGCCCATTGCCTACCTGCCGCCGGGACTTGCGGGGAGGGAAAAATTGCCGGGACTCCCTAATTCGCGTCTTCGACCACTGGGTTCCGCGCCAGGTCGGCGCGGACTTCGTCCTGCAACTCCACCGCCACGATGTATCCAAGGCAGTTGGATTTGCCGCATTCGCAAGGGTGGTCGCGGTAGTCGGCCAGGCCGTAGCCGTAGTTGAAGGTTAGTTCCTCGCCCGGCCGGATGTCCCGGATGGCCTCGATCCAGATGTGGCCCTCGTAGTCGATCGCCTCGCAATTGGGATCGCACGAGTGGTTGATGAACCGGGCGGCGTTGTCCGGCACGTTGCCATCCAGGTCGGTGTCGTCGTCGATCTGGAAAATGTAGGGATTGCCCGCCTCACAGCGACGTTCCGACTCCTCCTTGCCGATGCGTTCGCCGGTGTATTCGGCGATGGATTCGCCCTTGGCGATGAACTTCACCGCGAAGGCGCCCCGGCCCTCGATCGGGGAGTCCAGGATCGCGAACCGCGCCTCGTGCCGTTCCATTTCCGGGGGCGTTGCCGCCGTTGTTTCCACTTCGCTCACGGAGCCATTTCAGCATGCCGCCGCCGGGGCCGCCAGTCCCCGAATTCCGGCCGTCGCCAGTCGCGGGCGGCCGAGGTGGGGCAAATTCTGAAGGTCCCCCGAAGTAGCGGTTCCCATGCCTCGCCGGCTGTGCTACCGAACCGGCAACAGTTCCTCCGAATGCCTACGCTCACGCACAATTGCGCCGGAATGCCCCGCCGGGACTTCCTGCAACTTGGCCTCGGCGGGGTGCTGGGCCTGGGGTTGGCCGATGTGCTTCGCTTCCGGGCCGCGGCCGCCGCCAAGCCAAACGGGACGCCGGCCTTGGCCAAGGCCGCCGGCAAGCCGGTGAACACGATCATGATCTGGCTCGACGGCGGGCCGTCGCATTACGAGACCTTCGATCCGAAACCCGGCGCACCGGCGGAAATTCGGGGGGAGTTCAAGGATATCGCCACGGCCGTGCCCGGGACGCGATTCTCGGAGGCCGTGCCCGAGTTGGCCAAATGCGCGGACAAGGTCACGGTCATCCGCTCGATCTGCCACAAGGATCCCAACCATGGCGGCGGCAACCACTACCTGATGACCGGCGCGCCGACCCCGGTGCCGGTCGCGTGCGGGGCATTCGTTACCTTCCACCCGTCGTTCGGTTCGGTCGTGTCGCACCACCGGGGGCTGAAGGACGGGATGCCGGCCTACATGACCATGCCGCAAGTATCCCGGAGCGGCGGACCCAACTTTCTCGGCGGCAAACACGCGCCGTTCGTCATCGACGGCGGGCCCAACTCAAAAAATTTCAAGGTCCGCGACGTGGTGTTGCCCAATGAGATTTCCACCGGGCGCGCGGCCGGCCGCAAGGAACTCCGGGCCGCGCTCGACCGGATGCAGCGTTACCAGGATCGGTTGGCCGAGGACCCGGCGGTGGCCTTCGACGAATACTACCAGCAGGGCTACGAACTGGTGTCGTCGCCCAAGGCCCAGGCGGCCTTCGACATCCACCGAGAGGACGCCAAAGTGCGCGACCAATATGGCCGGAACGACTTCGGCCAACGATTGCTGCTGGCGCGACGGCTGGTCGAGACCGGCGTGTCGTGGGTGACGGTTTACTCCGGGGGCTGGGACCATCACACGAAGCTGTTCGACGCCTACAAGGGCGACCACGTGAAAAACACGGACCGCGGCGTGGCGGCGCTGATCCGTGACCTCGACGAACGCGGCCTGCTGGATTCCACGCTCGTGATCCTGCTCGGCGAATTTGGCCGCACGCCGAAGGTGAACAAGGACGCCGGGCGGGACCATTGGCCGCACGCGATGTCCGTTCTGATGGCCGGTGGAGGTTGTCCGCGCGGGGCGATCATCGGCGCGACCGATGCCAAGGGCTACGCTGCCGCCGAGAACGTGTATCGGCCGGAAGACTTCGCGGCGTCGCTCTACACCAAGATGGGCATCGACCACACCCAGGTCCTGCACACCAACACGGGGCGTCCCGTTCCGCTGGTGAACAACGGGCGGCTAATCAAGGAGCTGTTCGCCTAGGCGGAGCAGGCGGCCAATCCCACCGGCACCGCCGTTCGCACTTCGCCTGAAATGAGCGCAGTTTCCACCCTGTTCCGTGATGCCGGGTGCCGCTGGAATCACTTCCGGCGCGTTTGTTTCGGCCTAGCCACCGTCCTGTTCCTGCCCGCCGCTGGCGCTCCGCCCACCTTGGAGCACTTCTATCCGGTTGCGTTCGCCCGGGGCACTACCAACACCGTCGCGGCCATCGGGAAGTTTGATCCATGGCCCGTGGAATTCCGGGTGGAAGGGCAGGGCATCACCCTCACTACGGCGACCAACAAAGGTGCCGTCGAAATCGTCGTGGCACCCGACGCGGCGGTTGGGACCTGTCTCGTCCGGGCATTCAACGCGGAAGGAGCCAGTGCGCCCCGGTTTCTTGTGGTCACGGACTCGCCGTCGTTGGCCGAAGTTGAACCCAACGACGACCGCGCCAAGGCGCAGGTCGTCACCAACCTGCCCGCGTGGATCAATGGGCGCCTCGACAAGAACGGTGACGTGGACCAGTTCGCCGTGGACTTGGCGGCTGGCCAGAGCGTGGTCGCGTCTGTGCAGGCTTACGTGCTCCAATCGCCGGTGGACGCCGCGTTGCGCTTGTTTGATCCGCGGGGTGTCGAGTTGCTCTTCAACCACGACGACGGACGCACGCTGGACCCGCAATTGGCATTCACGGCCGAACGTGCCGGGCGACATACGTTGCAGGTGTTCGGCTTCGCGCACCCGGCGGGTTCGGAGGTCCGATTTACCGGCAACGACAAATGCGTTTACCGCCTCCACCAGGCCACCGGCCCGGTGGTCAGTCATACGCTGCCGCTGGGCGTGCAGCGCGGCGTGACCAATTCGCTGCAACTATTCGGCTGGAACCTGGGGGCGCTGGCGGTCGCGGCCGCCGGGGTGGCGACGAATGTCGGGTGGTGGACGCCGACGATCCCGGGTGTCGAACGCCTGCTACGCCTGCCGGTGGGCGACGGACCCGAACTGCTGGAGCACGAGCCCAATGCGACCGCCGTGACCGCACAGGAACTGCCCGTGCCGGGCGCCGTGAGCGGCCAAATTGATCCGGTGGGCGACGTGGACCGGTTCGCCTTCGCGGCGAAGAAGGACGAGCGGTTCGCCTTCGGCGTGCAGTCGGCCGCGTTGGGATTTCCGTTGGACGCTTGGTTGGCAGTGGAGAACGCCGACGGTAAGGAACTCACCCGCAACGACGATGCGACCAGTGCCGATCCGCAACTCGACTGGACCGCGCCGGCGGACGGGCGCTTCGTGCTCGCGGTCGGGAGCCTGCTCCGACGTGGCGGCCCCGATCAGCTTTACCGCCTGAGCCTGGCCCGGGCGGTGCCGGATTTCCGGGTCACGGTCGAGGCCGCCGCCTTCACTCTCACCGCCGGCGCGACCAACGACGTGAAGCTCGCCATCGCACGGCTGGCGGGACATGCCGGTAAACTGACCGCCCGCGTCGAAGGTTTGCCGGCGGAGGTTGCCGCGGCCGCCGTCGAGGTCGCCGAAAAGGCAACGGAAGCCACGCTGCGCTGGTCCGCGCCGACGAATGCGCCGTCGTTCAACGGCCCGGTGCGGATTGTCGTGACGGGCGACGGACTCGAACGGCGCGCCGTGTTCCCGCTGGCGACCACCGGTGAGAACAACGGCGTGCCACAGGGTTTCACCGACCTGCTCATCCGCGAGACGGATTCACTCTGGCTGACCGTGCTGCCGCCGAAGGCGCCCGAAGCGAAGCCCGACGAGAAGAAGTGACGAGCCCGTTCTGACGCGCGACCCGTTTCACCACGTCACGACGGAATCCGCGGCGAAGACCTTCTCCACCAGTGCGGGGTAATCTGGCACCGGTTGCGTGAGGTCCACCACTTCAATCTGGGTTTGGCCGGCGGCGCGCTCGCGATTGAGCAACGTGGTGACCAGTTCGTCCGCCGGGCGGGTGAGGATGTGCAATTGGGTGGGCATGGCGGGTAGATTCAGAAGCGCAGCACGTAGGTGGCTTGGGCGGTGAGTTCGGCGAGGCGGTTGTCGTCGATGGCCTCAGTCTTCACCGTGAGTTCGCCGGCGTTGGCCAGTTCCGGCGCGCCGGCCTGCACGTAAACCGGCCGGCCGAAGTCCGCGACGATCGGCAGGTAGCGGGTGAAGTTGTCGTCCTCCTGGAGTTCATCGACCCATTCGCCCGCCGCGAGCACGGCCGGGCCGCGCAGGTAGAGGGTCACGTCGGCCTTCTTCCAGGCGCCGATGCCCGCGGCGATGCGGACGGCTTCGGCCGGGCGGGCGCTGGTGCGGGGATCGCTCGTCACGAGCAGGAGCAGCTTGGGTTTCATCGCGGGAAAGTCAGTTGAAGCTCACAAACCGGTCCGTCGCCGCCACGAGGTCGCTGACCACAGTCAGGCCGGCGAAGGCCGCCGCGTCGTCCACCGGCACGCCGTGCTGATGCGCCCCGTAGGCGCAGGCGTAGAACTTGAGCCCCTGCGCCTTGAGCGCCTGTAGGCGCGGTTCGCGCACGCCGAGCACCGCCTCGTCGAGGCAGTAGAGGTAAACGTCGCAACCCTTGCCCATGGCGGCGGCGGCGAACTCAACGCCGTGATGGAACGACGGCTCGGAGGGCTTGGCGGACAGCAGCACGCCCAGTTTTTTCCCGGTCAGCGACATGGCGTCGTAGGAATAGCGGGCGAAGGCGGTGGAACCAAGGGAAGTTCACGGCGACGGCAGAGTAGGGCAGGCTGCTAGCCTGCCCACGTTGACACGGACGAAGTTCGCCCCCGCCCCGGTGAACCCGCATCGGCTAAGGAATCAGCAGGCGGAGGTTGGCGTTGGTCGCACCCAGCGCCGCCTTGAGGTAGCCGTTCAATTGTGCCGGGGTTGCCCGTTGAACGCTGCCATCGCCGAACAGGAGGTTGCCTCCTTGGGAATTGAGTTGCCGGGAGAATCCCAACTGGTTGGTGGAGCTCAGCATCAGCAGTCCCGGTCGTGGGTCCGCTCCATCGACGGTCAGATGACGGTCCCCGCTGAGAATGGATTGGGGTGACTCTTCTGTGGCGTCCAAACCGATGAAGTAACTGACATTGGCGTCGGTCAGGGTGGCGAAGTTCGTGGCCGCCTGGCGTTTCTGGTCTTCCGGGCACAATAGTGTCCGGGCCACGCTCAATTCGTTCGAAAGGGCCTTAAGGTGAGGAGCCACGCGCCAGGGCGGTGCCAGCAATTCCTTGGTGCCCCCGTTGGTAACGCTCTGTTGCCACGGGTAGAGGCCCTCGTTGTCCGTGGCGAAGATTCGGGCTGCGAGGCCAATATTCTTCAGATTGCTGACGCAGCGGGTCCAAGACGGATGACTTTTGGTCTTCGCAAACATGGGCAAAACGAGCACGCCCAATAGCACCAAACACACGACGACCACCGACACTTCTACCATCGTGAACCCGTGGCGACGGGGTCGGCCGGGCAAACTTCGGGAGGTGTTCATGCGGCCAAGCTAAGCAAGCGCAGTGCCTACCCCGAGCCCCGGCGGGCGGCTTCGGTCGGGCTTGGGCAGGAGGTGAAGATGACCAAGACTGCCCCAACAGTGCCGCCGGTTCCGGACCGGCCGAACATAGGGTTATTTGGCGCTACGGCGGCGGGGCTGGCGCTCGCGCTGGGTAGGTGCGCCGCCTCGGGGATGGTGACGAATTCGCGTCGGCCGCATCCGTCGCTTGAACATCCGGGGCCGGCGGGCGTCCACTGGCGCCGTGCGTTGCCTCCGCCTGCTGCTGTTGCTGGGACTCTCCTGGCAGTTCCCGGATTTCGCGTCCGCCGCCGACGCCAAGGAGGCGCTGTGGAAACAATGGGACCGCGAGGCGGCCGCCTTCTTCGCCGGCCCGATCCAACGCTTCGAGGTGACGCTCGGCCGCCGGGAGCTGGACAACTTGCGGGACAACCCGCGCGAGAGCCAGCCGGCGACGGTCAAGGTCGGCACCAACGTCTTCGAGAAGGTCGCCGTCCACGTCAAGGGCTCGGCCGGCAGCACCCGGAGCATCGACGACAACCCGGCCCTGACTTTGAACTTCGACAAGTTCAAGCCGGGGCAACGCTGCTACGGCCTGAGCAAGCTCGCCCTGAACAACTCGGTCCAGGACTCCTCCTACCTGGACGAAAACCTGGCCAGTTGGCTTTACCTTTCCGCGGGTGTGCCAACCGCGCGGGCCTCGCACGCGCTGATGACGCTAAACGGCCGCTTCCTCGGGCTCTACGTGCTCAAGGAGGGCTACGACGGCGAATTCATCCGCCGTAACTTTACCGGGGGCACTAACGCCGCCGGCAACCTCTATGACGGCGGGTTTGTCCGCGACATCACCACCAACCTCGAACGCGACGCCGGCAAAGGCGTGACCAATTGGAGTGATCTCACCCGGCTTCGCGCGACCTTACGCCTGCCGCCCGACCAGAAGCGGGCCGAGCTGGACAAGGTCTTGGATGTCGACCGTTTCCTCACCTATGTCGCCTTCCAGATGTTCACCGCGGACTGGGACGGTTACATCCGCAACCGCAACAACTACCGGCTCTACCTCGACCCGAGCGGCCGGGGAACCTTCATCCCGCACGGCATGGACCAGTTGTTCCGGCGCACGGAGGACCAGGTTCGCGACGGCTGGAGCGCGTATGTGCCGAACCGGGTCTTCGACTTGCCGGACCTTCGCGACCGGCTCCGGAAGCGCATGACCGAGCTCGCGGCGACGTCGTTCCAGGTGCAGCCGATCACCAACAAGATCGCCGAGATCCGCGAACGCATCCGGCAGGGCATGGCCGGCCTGCCCGGCAGCGACTGGCGCTACGTCGATGGTGAAATCCGCCAGAAGCGGCGGATGATCGTCGAACGGATCGCGTTCGTGCAGGAGGAACTCCGCAGCTGGCCCGAGCCAATGAAGCCGTTGGCGGCTGGCACCGCGGTGAAGCTGGGCGAGTGGGAGCAGGTCCAGCAGAACGGCCGGGCGAAGTTCGACCGCCAGCCGCGGCGGGAAAGCGATCCGATCTCGCTCCACTTGGCCGCGGTGGAGGGCGACGTGATTGCTTCCTACCGGGCGCAAACCGGCAAACTGCCCGCCGGGGGCTACCGCCTTTCGGCGCGCGCGGCTACCCGGGACGTGCAGGCCTACACCGGTAACCTCGGCGGGGGCGTTGGCATCCGGGTCAGCGGGGCGCAGCGCGCGAACAAGCTCGAAGGCACGGCGGATTGGACGCCGATTACTTTCGACTTCGAACTGGGGGGTGATGAGGAAACGTCCGTGATTCTCGAACTGCGGGCGACCAAGGGCGAAGTTTGGTTCGACCTCGGTTCAGTGAAATTGGTCCGCCGGTAATGCCCGTTCAGCGCGGCGGCGACGAGACGGCGGGTCAGTAGTCCTGCCCTTTGTTCATCGCACTGGAGTTGAACTTACCCTTGGTGCCCGGGGTATTGACCTTGGGTGGCGAATCCAACGGCACGCCCGCGTTTCCGGGCTGAGGCTGCTGCTGTTGGCCGGGGCCTGGCTCGGACTGGGGTTTGCCGTCCTTGCCGGCCTGCTGGGCCAGCTGTTCGCGCAGGCCTTCCAGTTGTTTGCCCACTTGGTCGGCCTTCTGCGCGGTTTGTTCGGAGGGGCTCAGGCCTTGCAACTGATTGAGGGCCTGTTCCGCGCCTTCGAGGCGGGCGGCCTTGGACTCCATGGACTCCTTGTCGCCGCCATCCTTCATCAGCTTGTCGGCGAGCTTGTCGAGGGCCTGCTCCAACTTGTCCTGGGTGCGTTGCGCCTTGGGCGGGATGTTCTGGTTCTGCGGCTGGAGTTCCTGGGACTGCTGGTAGAAATCGAGCGCCTGCGTGAGCTGCTGGGTTTGCTGTTCTAGGTTGCTGACTTCCGCCTGCATCGCGAGCTGGTCGGCCAGGTCTTCCATCAGTTTGGCGAGGCGCCGGTTCGCCTCGTCGAGGGTGGCTTGGGCCAGTTGGTGTTTCGGTCGCTTGTCGAGGGCCTCCTCCGCCTTTTCCTTGGCCATGCGGAGGACGGCCAGCCGTTCCTTGGGCCAAGGCATGTTCGGCTCCAGCATCATGAGGTTCTGCGCGTGCTGGGTGAGCGCGTCGGCCAGGCGATCCTTGGCCTGCTCCAGCATGGACTCGATGTCCTTGTCCTGCGGCTTCAGCTGGTGGGCGTCCTCCAGCATCGCCACGCCTTCCTCGATTTCCTTGTAGTCGAGGCGCGGGATGGGCGCCTCGAACCGGCTGGGATTCACCATGCGGGTGGTCAGGGCCTTGCGGGTTCCCTCCTTCGCGAGAGCCTTGGCTAACTGGTCGCGGGCGTTCTCTTCGCCGGCCTGGGCCTCGGGATTTTCCGGCGCCAGTTCGGTGGCTTGCTGGAACTTCTCAAACCCGCTGCGTAACTGGTCGATTTTCTGGGCCGGGGCGAGGGCGGGATTCTGGGCGGCGGTCAAGTTGCGTTTGGCCTCCTCCAGCAACAGCTGCAGGAGCTGTTGCCGGACGAAGTTGAAGTTGGCCTCGGTCGAAGGATCGTCGGAATCCTTCAGCGCCTCGGCGTAATGCCGGATCGAGTCCCGCCAGCGCGAAATGGTTTCGTCCAGATTGGCCTTCCGCGCCGCGAGTCCCATGCGGAACTCGGCGTTGCCCTTCTGGAACTTCACGCGCCGCACCAACGGCCCCTTGCCCAACGCCTCCGCCCGGTCGAGCGACAGCAGCGCGTCGTCGAACTTGCCCGCCGCGTAGGCGGCCACCGCGTGGTTGTAGAGCAGGCGGGCGTTGTCAGGATCGCGCTCCAACGCCGCGGCCAATGTCGCCAGGGCCTGGGCGGACTGGCCGTTGGTGATCTGGGCCTGCAACGGCGCCACGTCGAGTGGAGCCGCGGGCGCGGACCCAAGGCTGGTGGCCCAGGCCAACAGGAGCAGTGGCACCCACGTCAGGTGAAACCGAAGCCCGCACGCGGGACGGGACCGGGGCGTGGCGTTCCGGTGGCTGGGGCAGGGGGCACTCATCGCGCGTTTCCTCGTGGTTTTATTCGACGGCCGGTTTGAGGCGGATGGCCGGCAGCTTCCGGTTGGCTGCCCGTCGATCGCTGCCAAGCCAGACTCGCGCCAGCAGGCACAGCACGGCGAGCGCGAGCGGCAGTTGATACAGTTCCCGGTAGTTCTTCAGGTCCGACTTGGCCGCGGCTTCCGCCAAGGGTTGCAGCACTTCCTTGCGCAGCTGGGCCAAACCTTCGCCCCGTTCGCCCAGGCGGAAGTAGCGTCCGCCGCTGGCCGCTGCGAGGCGTTGGAGATTGCTCTCGTTGAGCCGGGAAATGACCTGCTGGCCGAAGGAATTCTTGGCCGTGCCCCCGCCGTAGGCGTGCAGCGGCACCGTGCCCCCGGTGGTCGTGCCCACGCCGATCGTGCAGACCGTGAGGCCGAGCTGGCGCTTGAGCCGGCGGGCCAGTTCCACGGGCGCACCGGAAAAATCCTCACCGTCCGAAACGAGGATCAGCAGGCGTTGCGGCACCTGGTTGCTCGTGAAATAGCGGCCCGCCCGCTCGAGGGCGGAACCCAAAGCCGAGCCCGTGAGGTCGATGAACTGCTCGGGGTCGAGGTAATGGACCGTGGTGCGCAGGGCCAGCGTGTCGAACGTCAGCGGCGCATTGAGGAATGCGACTTGGCTGAAGGTCAGCAGACCGATGCGGTCGGCCTTGGTGTCGGCGAGGAAACGGTCAATGGCGTTGGTCGCGACGTTCCAGCGGCTGGGTTTCACATCCATCGTCAGCATGGAGCGCGAGGAATCCAGGGCGATGAGGTAGGGCACGCCCTGGAGTTCCGATTGTTCGTCGCGCTCGAAGTAGAGCGGACGGGCCAGGGTCAGCAGCAGCAGGGCAAAGGCGCCCAAGACGAGCGCGAGATTGAGGCGCTCCGCTCCCGGGTTCGCCGCCGGCTTGGCCCAAGTCTTCACGCCGCCGCCGGCAAATTGTTCCCGCAAGCGGGCTCGGCGCCGATTGCCCCAACGAAGCAACAGCCACAGCAGCGCCGTGAGGAATGGCGCGCTGATCAGCAGCCAGGTGTGGGCGAACTTCATGGAGACGATTTTGTCCGTGGTGGCGTGACAAGAATTGCGTCAGTTGGTGTGCCGCTGTTCAACACTGCAAGCTTCGCTGAGGGAAAGTGTTCTAGATGGGCTCGAATGTATTCGGTGAGCTGGAGCATTGTCGTAGCACCCAAGTTGGTGATTCGGTCCCCAAGTTCATTGATTGGTGAGCGTTGGGTTCCGCGTAGCTGTTTTTGGCAGGCCATGAAGTCCCTACGCATTTCGCAGTCTAGGTGTGGGGCTTCACCCGGAAACATCTTGGCCGCCGCATCGATGCAGTCAGCCGCCTCCGACGCTCCGATTCTTCGGAATGCATCAGAGAGTTGCCGATACGAAGGGCTCTCCTCCCAGTCATGCTCGAAGAGCGATTCCAAGTCTTCATTGTCTACAAGCCCTTGAACCTTTTGGACGATCAATACCGTAAGGGCAGGTTCTGGCAGAGTGAAAAGACCGCAGTTCGCATTATCGGCAGCGGTCTGACCGTCGTCCGTAGCTGCTTCCACCACCGCCCAAAGCGAAGTGGGTAGCGTATCTGCTGGCACTCCGATCATGCCGCAATTCCTCCCAGTCTTGGGTTCGCGCTCATCCAACCCTCCTTCGGCCCAAGTCGCTGACGACGATGCCCAGCAACCAGCAGCCGAGCCCCGCGCCGGCGAACCACGGGAACAGTTCCTGCCAAGTCACGAAGCGTTTCTGGACGAGTTCCTTCTTCTCCAGTTGGTCGATCAGCCGGTAGATGCCTTCGAGCGCCCGCGAATCGTTGGCCTGGAAGAATTGGCCGCCGGTCATGCGGGCCACGCGGTTCAGTTCGTGGTTGGCCGCGGCGCTAGGAGTGACCATCTCCGGGCCGATGAGCACGGTGTAAACCTTCACCCGCTCGGCAATGGCGGCCGGGGCGATTTCCAACGGACGTGGCCCGGCGGAATTGTCGCCGTCGGTGATCAGGATGAGCACGCGGCTGCGTTCACTGGCCTTTTTCAGGAAATTCACGCTGGCCTGGATGGCCCAGCCGATGCCGGTGCCCGTCGCCATCTCGGCGTCGCGCAGCGCGGAGCGCACCCAGCCGTGGTCGAGCGTCAGCGGGCTCACCAGCCACGGGTTGCGCGCGAAGCACACGATGCCGATCCGGTCGTTCGGCCGGCCGCCGATAAATTCCTCGGTCACGGCCACGAGGGCGTCCTTGCGCATCACCCGGCGGCCCTTCAGCCGGAAGTCGGTCTCTGCCATCGAGCGCGAGTAATCGAGCGTCAGCATGATGTCGATGCCCTTGCTCGGGTCGGGTAGGTCGCCCTTGGGCACGCGTGGCCGGGCGAGCGCCGCGACCAGCAACGTCATTGGGATGGCCAGCCACAGGAAACGCGCCGCGCCGAAATGCCGCCGCGGCACCGAACCCAGCGCCGCCGCCCCGCGCAAGGTGGGCACCGCAATCGACGGCAGCGGTCCGCGCCGGCCGAGCCACCAGAGCAACGGCAGCAACACCAGGAGTGAGGCAAGCACCGCGGGATGTTGGAACTCGAAGCCGGCGAGGCTGAAGTCGTGGTCGATCGGCGTCACGAGGCACCTCCCGAGCTCTGCTTCACGAACTGTTCCGCCGCGTCGAGAAAGTGGGCCTGCTCCGCATCGGTGGCGCCGTGGCGGGCAAACTTCACCAGGTCGCAGAAGGTGAGATAACGCCCCAGCGAACCGCGCGCCTCCGCGCTGAGTTCGGCCTTGGCCGCGGCGGCTTCCAGGAACTCGCGGGTGGTTTGCGTGGTGACCCCGAGGCTGAGCCGCCATTCGAGAAACTCCCGCAGGATGTCCGAGCAGGCAATCGCCAGGTCGTAGGCGGACAATTGCTGGCGCTTGGAGCGGAGGTCGGCCAGCCGTTGCAGGAATTGCGGCGTGAGGTCCGGCACCGGCACCGGCGGCGGACCGCCGGCCGGCTTGGGCGCCAGGCGGCGGGCGAAGCGGGCCACGAGCCAGAACAGCACCACCGCCGCCAGCACGAAGCCGGCGAGCGCCCACGGCGACTGCCACCACGGCGGTAGCGGCACCAGCGTCAGGTCGTCAATGAGGTTGGTGCGGATCACGGGAGGAAATAACCAAGGGCCAATGAACAGTGACCAAACCGGAACAGAGCGCTGCTCGGTGCCGACGAGCATTGGGCATCGGTCATTGGAAATTCAGCGTTCAAGCGACCCTCCTCTTCGCGGAGTAATCCAGGAACTTCTGCAACCGCTGCGGCCACGGTTGGTCAGTGCGGATATCCAGTTCCGGCACCCGGCTCCGACGGAACGTGGCGATGAGCTGCTGCTGGCGGTTTTCGCCCAACGCAGCCCAGCCGGCGCGGACCTCGGGATCACTCGTGTCGAGTTCCATGACCTCACCGGTTTCCGAGTCCTGCACGAGAGCAAGGCCGACGTCGGGCAGTTCCAGTTCGCGTTGGTCCACGGTGCGGAGGGCGATGACCTCGTGGCGCTGGTTGGTCGCGGCGAGGGCTCGTTGCCAAGACTCCTCGGCCGGGTCCTGGAAATCGGACAGCACGAACACGAGCGCCGGCCGGTGAAGGAGATTGTTCAGGTAATTCAGCGCGGCCGTCACCGAGGTGCCGGCGGACTTCGGCTCGGTGAAGAGCATTTCGTGCAGCAGGCGGGAGACGTGGGCGCGCGATTTTTTGGGCGGCACGAAACGCTCCACGCGGTCGGTGAACAGGATCATGCCCACGCGGTCGCCGTCGCGGATGGCGCTGAAGGCGAGCGCACCGGCCAGCACGGCGGCGAGTTCGCGCTTGGTGTCGGCCTGCGCCGAATCGCCGATCGCGGTGCCGAAGTGGCCGCTGGCCGACGCGTCCACGAGCAGCATCACCACGAGTTCGCGTTCCTCGATATGGCGTTTGATGAAGGGTTTCCTCAGCCGCGCAGTGACGTTCCAGTCGATGCGGCGCACGTCGTCGCCGGGGACGTATTCGCGCACGTCGGCGAAGTCCATGCCGCGCCCCTTGAAGACGCTGACCATGCGCCCGCCCATGAGCTGCTCGCTCACGATCCGCGCGCGGACTTCGACCTGGCGGAGGCGTTTTAGGTAGTCAGGCGGCAGCATGGATTCAGCGGATCGCCTCGCGGTCACGCGGCAGGTTGACGTCGATCAGGAAGCGGGCCGGCATGGAGGTCAGGCGGCGGAGACCACGGTGTAGTTGCGGGCCATCGGGCGGGAGGCGAAGTCGAGGCAGGCCTGAACGTCGTCCCGGGTCAGGACGGGATACGACTGGAGGATCTCGTCCACGGAGTCGCCCGCCGCGAGGAATTCGAGGACGCTCTGCACCGCGATCCGCTTGCCGCGGACGCAGGGCCGGCCATTGCAGACTTCCGGATCAATCGTGATGGCGTCATTCATGCGATGAATCTAGCGGGTGATGGACGTGGGGCGATGCCGATTTTGTCAGGCGAACTTCCGCGCGGACTTCGACCTGGCGAAGGCGTTTGAGGTGGTCAGGCGGGATCATCTTCGGTTTCGCGCAATTTGAATGATTGAATCACGCATTGGCCTTCTTTGAACCGACAATCGTCGAAACACCACCAGTCCATCAAATCGCCTTCCCAATTGAGCAGGACATCTTTGGTTCCTTGGAAATAGGCGTAGGCTTCCCAAGCAAACTCGGTCGTCAGGCCGAAGACTCCCAGACAGAAGTCATGCTCTTCCGCGGAGAACAGGAACCCGGGTGCCTCTACAATGTCCCTTTGCTCTCCAAACCGGTGACGAATTGCGTTCAGAAGGGCGAACTGCTCGGAGTAGGGAATCTCCGTGTCGATAACGTGGAGCAGGATTTCGCCTTTTCCGGAAAGTATCGGCAGGAACGTCCTCAAGAAGGCGAACAGTCTGCGGGATTCCTTGGGGGGCTCAAACTGGTTGAACGAGCACGACGTAAGTTCTGGCAGTTCGTAGGGACGTTCAATCAGGCCCGCGTTGCGCAACCACTCACCGCATTCCTGTTCCGTGAGGCACTTCATCAAGCCGGACTCACGGCACCTTCACCTTGCCCAGCAGCGTCGTGACGATGCTCTCGGTGGTCACCTCCTCGGCTTCGGCCTCGTAGGTGAGCAGGATGCGGTGGCGGAGCACGTCGGGCGCGATGAGCTTCACGTCGTCGGGCGTGACGTGGTCGCGGCCTTCGAGCAGGGCGCAGGCGCGGGCGGCGAGCGTGAGGTTGATGGTCGCGCGCGGGCTGGCGCCGATGCGGACGAGGCGCTTCAGGTCCGGCGCGACGCCCTTGCCGGCCGCAGCGTCGCGCGTAGCGACGACCAGGCGAACGACGTAATCCTTCACCAGTTGATCCACGTGGATCTGGTTTACCATGGCCTGGTAGCCGATGATTTCCTCGGGCGAGACGACGGCGTTCACTGTGAAGGTCGGCTTGGTCGAGGCCATGCGGTCGAGGATCGTCAGTTCCTCCTCGGCGCTCGGGTAACCGACGATGACCTTCAACATGAAGCGGTCCATCTGCGCCTCGGGCAACGGATAGGTGCCTTCTTGTTCGATGGGATTCTGTGTGGCCAGCACCAGGAACGGTTCGGGCAGCGGCCAAGTCTTGTCGCCGATGGTCACCTGGCGTTCCTGCATCGCTTCCAGCAGTGCGGACTGGACCTTCGACGGGGCGCGGTTGATTTCGTCGGCGAGGACGAGGTTGGCGAAGATGGGGCCCTGGCGGGTGGAGTAGGTGCCCTTGACCGGGTCGTAGATGAGCGAGCCGGTGATGTCGCCGGGCAGCAGGTCGGGCGTGAACTGGATGCGCTGGAACTGGCAGTGGGTGGCCTTGGCGAGACTGCTCACGCTGGCGGTCTTGGCGAGGCCGGGCAGGCCCTCGAGCAGGATGTGGCCGCGGGCGACGAGGCCGACGAGCAGGCGGTGGACAAGTTCGCGCTGGCCGACGATGAACTTGCCGACCTCCGATCGCACCTGCTGGAGGTGTTCGCTGGCGGCCTTGAGCTGCGCACTGAGTTCCGGGGACGAATTGGGCATAACGATGGGACTGGCGCCGCGAAGCGAACCGGCCCCGCGCCGCAAAGTCGAGCCTCCGACGCGGAAATGCCGGGGAAGTTCAACCGATTCACAATCGCCGTGACGGCCGGCCTCAACCGTGGTCCAACCCCGCGCAATGTCC
The DNA here is from genome assembly GCA_964602595.1 of uncultured Verrucomicrobiota bacterium. GTDB lineage: Bacteria > Verrucomicrobiota > Verrucomicrobiia > Limisphaerales > UBA9464 > CAIWAH01. The sequence continues at coordinate 218,094 of CAZRRO010000007.1, forward strand.
GCCCCGATGTCCTCCATAGGTTGGCTGTCCCGCGTTCGTGTGCGGTTTCTGCTGGTGCCCCTGTTGTTGCTGGCTCTGTTGTTCGGTGTGTTTGCGGTGTTCCTGCATCGAAGCGGCTCCCGGATTCGCCAATACGAATCCTACGCCCGGATGCGCAATGAACCGCTGACCTGGGAGGAAATCGCCCGCACCTACACACCAATCCCCGACGACGAAAACGCCGCCGTGCCGCTGCTGAACCTGTGGCGACGCGATAATCCTGAGTTTTGGGCGGCCAATGAAGCCGGCGGACCACACCTTTCGGGGAACAAGCCCGAACCGCCCATTCCCTTTCCTGAAGCGCCGGATGGTTTGGAGCCGCTGGCCGCCCATGTGGCCGCGCGGAGGGAACATCGGGAGGCCGTCCGGCAAGCGCTGGAACGGAGGTCATTCCGATATCCCGTGCGGATCACCGACGGTTTCCCGGAATTGCCCCCTTATCTCTCCCGGATCAAGCGGGAGGCCCAAGAGTTTCAGGCGGAAAGCTGGGTTGCCACTGAACGCGGTGACATCACCACCGCACTGCGGGCAATCAAGGATATGGCCCGGGTGGCCGCGCTACGGCGGGACGATCCCTTTTTGATCGGTCAACTAGTGCGGATCGCCTGCAATTCCATGTGCCTTTCGCAGGCGGAACGGCTGCTTTCGCGGGGAAGCCTCACCGAATCGCAACTCCTGGAGTTGCAGGCGGTGGTCAGCACCCTTTCGGCAATGGATGGCTTCCATCGCGCGATGATTGGCGAACGAGCATCAGGGTTGGCCTGGTTCCGGAACCCGAGTCGCTTCACTGGAGCCGGATCTTCGACCGAGGGCAACGACCCGGTAAACCGGTCTGGATCTGCCTCGGGCATGTTCGGACTGCGGCTAACCATCATGGAGCGGGCCGCCCAGGCCCTCTTCCTGGAAACCTTCGAGCACGTATTCACGAACGCTCCACCCGATTCAGCCGCCCGGCTGCAAGTTGTCGGGAAAGTCATGGGCAACTTCGGAGATCAGGCCAAACGGTTTCCGCCCAAAATCTTCTCCGGGACGGAGTTGCCAACATTGTTCCTGGACGCCCAAAGATTCTGCCGATTGGAGGCCCAGCGTGAGGCCGCCCTCACGGCCTTGGCGGTCGAGCGCTACCGGTTGATCCACGCCGGCCGGTTGCCCGAAGCCTTGACCGAACTGATGCCTGACTTGCTGGCCGAAGTTCCGCGCGACCCATTTGATGGGCAACCGCTCCGCTACCACCGCTTGAAGGAGGGCTACGTGGTGTATTCGGTCGGGCCCGACCGGATCGATCACGGTGGCAGGGAAAAACCCAAGAACGGGGGCACATCCCAGTCCGACGTGACGTTCACGGTGCGGCGCTAAGTCCCGCTGCCGAATCAGGTGGCTCGGGGCGCCTTCCTCAGCCATCGGGCCTCAACCCCATACCAACTGACGACGGCCAACGGGAGCGTGAGCCCGGCCGCCGCGAGGGTAAATCCCAGGACGGTCCACCTCACGTCCGGAGTGAATTGCAGCAGCAATTGCTGAACCGGGAAGGCGTAGAGGTAAATTCCGTAGGAGAAGTCGCCCGGCAACCGGTGAGCGAGCCGGGTCGGCAGGACGTGATAGCTGGCGTGTAACACCAGCCACGGCAGGACCAAGGGACCAACGGCTCGCCCAATCGCCTCCGGCCCCACCACCGAGAAGACCATGGCCGATGCCGCCAGCGCGAGGCTCCAGCGATTCAGGGGAATCCTGCCGGTTTCCCAGTAGGCAATCATGCCGCCGAGGAAATAGACTGGCAGTCTCGCCCAGTAAGACCAAGCCCCGAAGACGCGGGTTAGGGCCGCGGGCAATTCGGCGTCTGGCCACGCCACGAAAAATCCCCACAGGACGGCGAAGCTGGCCCACCGCAGCCAACGATGCCGCAGAACTCCGAGGACGCCGAGCAGGGCGAGGAGCAGGTAGCAGAAGAATTCGTAGCGGATCGTCCAGAGCGATCCGTTGAGGTCGTGCGAGATGCCGGCCGGGAAAAGTTCGAGCCCCGGATTCGCCAGTTGCCCGACGCTCCCGAGGGTCACCATCGCCAACCCCAATTGCCCCCAGTCCGCCAGGGTGGGCAAGGCCGCCAGGCTGCCCATCGCCAGGGGCACGGCGAACGCGGCTTGCCAGAGGCAAACCGCGACGAAACCGGGATAAATGCGGCGGGCCCGCCGCTTCAGGAAATCCCAGAAGGCTGGCCGGCGTTCCCACGATCCGGAAACGAGGTAACCGCTCAGCGCGAAGAACAGGTTCACCGCCAAGCTGCCGCCGTTCATCTGAAGCTGGGTCAGGATCGCTGGTTGGCGCCCTCCCGACGCGGCCGGGACCAGATGCCACGAATGCGAGTAGATCACCATCACCGCCAGAATCAGGCGCAGCAGATTCAGGCCGTTTTGGTGAAACCTCGGTTCGTGGACCGATGGAAGGGTGGCGCCAACCACGGCCGCAGCGTTGTCCGGTGGTGACTTGCCGACAAGCCTCGGGCGGCCGAACTGGGTCCAAGGTTGCACCGGATCTCCGGCGATCGCCGGTTATCGGTGGGTGTCGTTTCTGCCGTCGTCCACTTTCACCGCCTTGATCCGGCGCCTCTGAAACCACGCAACGCCGACGAGGTCGAACAGGCCGCGCCAGACGCGGTTCCAGACCCCGTATTTGCTCACGCCGGCGACGCGCGGCCGGTGGTTGACCGGCACTTCGCGGCACGTAAAGCCGCCGCCGGCGACGAGGATCGGCAGGAAACGGTGCAGTCCGTTGAAGGCGAACAGGCCGGTGAGGCACTCGCGCTTGAAGGCGCGCAGGGCGCAGCCGGTGTCGGCGAAGTCGTAGCGGAGCGCGGCCTTGCGAGCGGCGCGGGCAATCCGCGAGGACGCCTTGCGGACGAACGAGTCCTCGCGCTTCACGCGGTGGCCGCAGACGAAATCCACCTCGCCGAGCATTTGGAGCATCTTGGGCAGCTCGGCGGGATCGTTCTGCAGGTCGCCGTCGAGGGTGCAGAGGAAGGGGGCGGTGGAATGCGTGATTCCGGTCCAGACGGCGGCGCTCTGGCCGCGATTCTGAGTGTGGCGCAGGCCATGGACCTGCGGGTGGGCGGACTGCGATTTCAGCACCCGGGCCCACGTGTCGTCGGTGCTGGCGTCGTCCACGAGCACGATCTCCCACGGACGCTGCTCGGCGGCGAAGATGCGGAGCAGTTCCTGAACGAGTGGCTCGATGTTGTCCGCCTCATTGAAGACGGGGACGACGATGGCAATCTCGGCGGGCACGGCGGCAGGCTAGGGAATCGGCTGGTCCGGGGGAAGACGGTTCAATCTGCTGGGAATGGAAGGGGTTTCTGCGAAGGAAGAGGGATGCCAGTCGAAGTGCTGCCGGCGTCTCGCCGGCAGTGATCAGGAGAACAGGTTGCCTTTGGCGACGCTTGGCCGGACGGGTGGCCTTCGGCCAGAAGCCACGGCCCGATCCAAACATCGGGGCCATCCACTTACCCGCGTTTGCCGACCCACTGCCGGCGGGACGCCGGCAGCACGATGTTACCGCGCCTCGAACAGGGCGTCCGCAAACTCCTTCGCGTTGAACGGCTGCAGGTCGTCCGCCTGTTCGCCAACGCCAATGAACTTCACCGGGATGCCGAATTCGCGCTGAATGGCCACCACGGCGCCGCCTTTGCTCGTGCCGTCGAGCTTCGTGATGATGAGGCCGGTAAGCTTCACCGCCTTGTGAAATTCCCGCGCCTGGTTCAGCGCGTTCATGCCGGTCGAACCATCCAGCACCAGCAGCGTCTCGTGCGGCGCGCCGGGTAGCTTCTTGTCGATGACGCGGTGAACCTTCTGCAGTTCGGCCATCAGGTTGTTCTTGGTGTGCAGCCGGCCGGCGGTGTCCACGAACAGCCACTTCGCGCCCCGGGCCTGCGCGGCGGTGATGGCGTCGTGCGCCACGGAGGCGGGGTCGGCCTGATTCGCGCCGGCAATGACGGGCACGTTCAGGCGCTCGCCCCACAGCTTGAGCTGCTCGATGGCGGCGGCGCGGAAGGTGTCGCAGGCCGCGAGCACGGCGGTTTCGCCGCGCTGCTGGACGAGGTGTGCGAGCTTGGCGGAGGTCGTTGTCTTGCCCGTGCCATTGACGCCGACGATGGAGATGACCGTGACGCCGGTTGGCTGGGCGGGCAGTGCGGGATTGCCGAGGGAAAGACTCTTCTCCACCTCGCGGGCCGCGATCTCGATGAAGTCGGAACCGCTGCGGCCCTGCGTCTCGAACGCCTTCTTGGCCGCGGCGAGGATCTGATGGGTCATCGCCATGCCGAGGTCGGCGCGGAGCAGGGCGGCCTCCAGTTCCTCGAAGTTCTCGGCGGTCAGCTTCGGCGAACGCGTGACGATGCGCTTGAGTTCGTGGGAAAGCGCGGAGGTCGTCTTGGTGAAGGCGGCCTTGAGTTTGTCGAAGAAGCCCATTGCGGAGTCAGTTGGCGGAGAGGGAAGGGGACGGAGCCTCGGCGACCGGGGTGGAACGGCGGCGGGCCTTGAGGGCGGACACCTGCTCGTAGGGCAGCTTCACGCGGCCGATGAGCGGTTCGCCCTTCGACATGCCGTGGCAATCGCTGCCGCCGGTGGCGACCAGGCCCAGTTCCTCGGCCTTGCGGACGTAGCTGCGGGAGGTTTCGGCGTTGTGCTTGGTGTGCCAGCACTCCAGGCCGTCGAGTTCGTGTTCCGCGATTTCCGGGATGATGTCGTCGGCGCGATACAGGCCCGGATGCGCCAGCACGGCGACGCCGCCGGCCGCGTGGATTAACTCGATCGCCGTGCGGGTTTCCATCTTGGCCTTGGGCACCCAGCCGGCGCGGCCCTTCTTCAGGTAACGTTCGAAGGCGTCGTCGTAGGTCTTGCAGTAGCCGCCCTCGACCAAGGCCCGCGCGACGTGCGGGCGGCCGGGCGAGAGGCATTGCGCGATCGTGAAGACGGCCTCGGAGGTCAGGGGAACACCTTTCTGGTTCAGCCGATGAACCATGTCGCGGATGCGCTGCGAGCGGACCGCCTGGAAGCCGGCCAGACGCGAAAGGAGGGACGGCGACTGGGTGTCGAGCCAGTAGCCGAGGATGTGGACTTCCCGGCCGCGGTGGTCGGCGGTGAATTCCGCGCCGGGGATGAATTCCACGCCTTCCTTGGCGCAGGCGTCGGCCATGCGCGGACAACCCGCGATGGTGTCGTGGTCGGTCAAGGCGACGGCCTGGAGCTTCTGTTCGGCCGCCCGCGCCGCCAATTCCTCGGGCGTGAAGGTCCCGTCCGAGAAGTTGGTATGAAGGTGCAGGTCGGCGAACATGGTGGGGAACAGACCGGAATTGCCGGCCGCGTCAAACCGCCGGGGTTTCCGACGAGGTCCGGGCCGGACGCAGGGTTTCCGCCTTCACCTTGTCGAGGATGCCGTTCACGAAGCGGCCGCTCTGCTCGGTGGAGTAGCGCTTCGCGATCTCGATCGCCTCGTTGATGCTGACCACGGGCGGAATGTCGTCGCGATGGAGAATCTCGTGGATGGCCATGCGGAGGATGTTGCGGTCCACGATGGCGATGCGGTGGAGGTCCCAGTTCTGGGCGTAACGCTGGATGACGTCGTCGAGCGTGTTGCGCTGCTTGATCACGCCCCGCACGAGCGCATCGGCAAACATCCGGGTCGAAATCTCCTCGGTCGTCGGGGGAGGCAATTCGACGGAGGCGCCGTAGGTCGGCCCGGTCTGGGATTCCTGGATCGCGGCGATCCGGGCGGTGTCCCAAAACTGGTTGAGCGCCTCGTCGAGGTTGTCCGACGGGTTCATGTCATACTGGAACAGAAACTGGAGGGCCCGCTCCCGGGCCTCGCGACGTTTGCGCATGGGAGCAGCATGGAGGAGCGGCGCGGACTCCGGAAGCGGTTTTTCGACCGGCGCCGGCCGCGTCCTGCCCCGAAAAGTTCACCCGGCGCCGGCTTGGCTTGCACCGCCGGCCTGTTACCGTCCGCCCATCGCCATGAAACTCGCCTCGCTGTCCTGGATCGGCCTCGCGTTGCCGCTGGCCCTCGCCGCCGCCGAGAAGAAGCCCGTCGACACCTCGAAGATTCCCCTGCCGGTGCCGCGCAAGGTGGACTTCGTGAAGGAAGTCTACCCCCTGTTCAAGGAGGCCTGCATCTCCTGCCACGGCCCCGAAAAGCAGAAAGGCAAGTATCGCATGGACTCTAAGGAAGCCGCCTTCAAGGACACCGACTACGGTCCGACCATCGTCCCGGGCAAAAGCGCGGAAAGCTCGCTCATCCACATGTGCTGCAACCTCATCGACGAGATGATGATGCCGCCGCCCAGCGACAAGCCGGGCAAGTCCGAGCCTCTCACCGCCGACCAGATCGGCATCCTGCGGGCGTGGATCGACCAAGGGGCCGAATGGGTGGCCGGGGCCGACAGTTACGTGAAGCCGGTGACCTTCGAGGCGGACATCAAGCCGTTCTTCCAGCAGGCTTGCGGGGAATGCCACGGCGCCGCGGCACCCAAGGGCGAATTTGCCGCCGTCAGCCTGGAAGCGGTGCTCAAGGGCGGCAAGGGTTACGGCAAGGTCGTCACCGCGGGCGACGTGAAGAAGAGTTCCCTGATCACCATTGTCTCCGGCCAGGACGAGGACCTGCCGCAGACCGAGAAACACAAGCTACAACCCAAACAGATTGAGTTGGTGAAGAAGTGGATCGAGCAGGGGGCGAAGTAATTCCCGGCCGCACCGGGATGATGAAGCGAGCCCTCGCTATCGCGAAGCTGCTGTTGGCCGCCTTGGCCGGAGCGGTGGCGCTTTGGGTCCTCGCGGTCATTGCCGTCCTTGTGCTGCCCTCGTCGTGCACCTCACGGCGACCGCCGGATTCGGAACTGCTCCAGCGGCATCTGGGATTGGACTCCACCAATGGGTTTGGCCGGGTCGAAATCAAATACCAGCCGGCCCGCGAATGGACCGCGCGGTTTTACCTGGAGGCACCGGCGGAGCGAATTCAGCAACTGCTTGCAGAGCAGCATTTCGTTCAAAATGGCAGCCGCCAGACCAACGAGACCATCCTTTGGGTCGCATTTCCCGCCGCACCGGCGCCGCCGCCCGTGACCGCCGCCCGCTTCTATTTCAAGGCCCCCAAGAACAGTTCAACGAGTTATCGAGCCGTTGTTGGAACGAACGGGATGCAACTGTGGTTGCGGGTGGACCGCTTGTGAACGCGGTCGATTCGTTGGAAGCCTCCGAAAGGCGCGCTTGCTGCCCCGCCGGTAGCCGCCCACCCTGCCGCCGCTTCGATGCTCGCATTGCTCACAGGTTTGGCCGCCGGATTTCTCCATGTCCTCAGTGGACCGGACCACCTCGCGGCCGTCGCGCCGCTGGCGGTGCGGGGGCATCGGCGGGCTTGGGTGGCGGGCTTACGGTGGGGGCTGGGCCATTCGGCCGGGGTCGCGCTGGTGGGGATGCTGGCACTGGGACTCCGGGAGGTGTTTCCCGTCGAGGCGGTCTCCGCGTGGAGCGAACGTCTGGTTGGGGTGCTGCTGATCGGCATCGGGCTCTGGAGCGTCCGCAAGGCGTTGCAGGTGCAGATTCACGCCCACGAGCACGCCCATGACGGCAGTGCGCATCAGCACGTCCATTTTCATGCGCCCGACCACGGGCACGAACACACCGCCGGACCGCACATCCACACTCACGCCGCCTTCGGGATCGGGACGCTGCATGGCCTGGCCGGCAGTTCCCATTTTCTGGGCGTTTTGCCGTCCTTGGCGTTGCCCACGACGGCTCAGCGGATTGGCTACCTGATCGCGTTTGCCGTCGGAACAGTGGCGGCGATGGCCGGGTTTTCGTCGGTGCTCGGCAGTTTGTCGGCCCGGTGGGGTAGCAATTACCGCCAAGCCTATCGCGGGCTCCTGTTCGCCTGTGCGGCGGCCGCGTTTGCCGTCGGCGGGTGGTGGATCGTCACTGCCTGATCGCGGCACCGTCAGGGGCCGCGGGCAAGTCGTTGAGGCTCCAGTCGTAGTCGGTGAACCGAACCTCGACCTTGTTGGCGCGGGCCAATTCCGCCCGGGCGTCCGCCGGCAGGTAAGGCGTTACATAGCGGATGATCCCCGCGGAATCGGCGCCAAATTCCTTCGCATACCAGTCGAAGATGGGGGAAAGCCACAGCTCACCCGATTTCGGGTCGAACCGATTCTTGGCCGTGGTGGCGAGGAATACTCGGGCCTGATCGTCGAGTTGCGCGTCGAGTTTGGCGGCGACGTAGGGTTCCGCCCGAAGTGGCGGACAGCCCTTGGCCGCGCAGACCAACGCGAAATGGATCGGCGGCTCGTTGAAGACGGGGCGGATCTGTTCGTGTTCCAACTGGTCGAGGGAAAGGGTCTTGCCCGCCCACCGAACGACCGGCCTCTTCCAGGCGGCGCCAGGCAACACGCCGATGTTCCGGATGCTGCGGAGCGGATGATGGTCAAGGATCAGGCGGAGTGTCTGGGCATTGTAGAGGTTGAGCAGGACCGCGAGCCGTTCGGCCTTGGGCCACTGCGCAAAATCAGTGGCGGGAATCGTGGCGAGTCGATTGAGGTAGGCATCCAAGTCGGCCGGTTCCTGTTTGAGGCCGCCGTAGTTGACCCAGCCGTTGGTCACGAAACGGCCCAACACGGCGCCGAATGGCGCGTGGGTCGGGTCAAATGGCGGGGCAGAAGTCTGCCCGCAGGCCGATGCCGAGGCCAAGGTGAGGAACAGAATCAGGCGCCACAGGAACACCGCGGCAGGGTAGGAGAAGTCGGCGCGAGGGAAAGCCGGGTTGCGGCGCGATCGCTCGGCCGGGCCGGCGGACCGCAGATTTCCCAAAATTTGTTTCCCCTCGGCACGGGATTTGCCAACGTGGCGGCATCATGCGTCTGTTTCGAATCGGTGCCGCCTGCCTCGCGGTGTTGGCCTGCTGTCTGGGTAGTTTGGCGGCGGATTTTCGCCTCATCACGGGTGATGTTTACAAGGGCACGCTGGCCGCCGCCGACAAGGACGGTCTCATCGTTCGCCTGGAAAGCGGTGAATACTCGCCCCGGGTGGACTGGGCCAAACTCACCGACGAGACGCTGAATCAACTGGTCAACGATCCCAAGGCCAAGCGCTTTGTGGAACCGTTCATCGAGCCGCCGCTGGAGGAGATCCAGAAGGCCACCACCGCGGCCCGGGAAATCGCGGTGCGCCAGCCGCAGCGAGTGGAATTGCCGCAAACCGGCAAGGGCCTCGGGGCCGCCCTCATGGCGCCGAATTCGTTGATCCTGCTTTTCGCGCTCTACTTGGCCAACCTCTACGGCGCCTTCGAAATCGCCCGGTTCAAGTGGCGGCCTGCGGCCTTGGTTTGCGGCCTGTCCGCGATCCTGCCGGTTGTCGGCCCGATCATTTTCCTCCTGACCCCGCGGCGGGTGGTCGAGGAACAGGAAAACGCCACCGAGGCCGCCATGGCCGAGAAGGTGGTCTCCGCCGGCACCCAGACGCCGCCCTCGGACGTCGCCCGGGGTGGCGCCGCCGCCGCGTTGGGAATTTCCAAGGGCCACGCCGCCGCCGCGGGTCCCGATGGCGGCCCCAAGGTCTTCAAGCGCGGGGAAACCACGTTCAACCGGCGGTTCTTCGAAACGCAGTTCCAGAACTTTTTCCGGATGGTGGCGAGCGAAGCCGACCGCGACATGGTCATTGATGTCAGTGCCGGCAAGGGCAGCGTCGTGGCGTCCCGGATTTCCCGGATTTCGGCGAACGAAATCCATTTCAAGACCGCGAATCAGCAGGAAGTCGGAGTTAGCTTCTCCGAAATTTCCCAAGTGACCTTGCGCCACAAGGATGCCACCCACTAACCGGACGATCCTCCCAACCTGACCCAATTCGCCGTGAAATACCGGGCCATACTTCTTTTCGGCGCCCCCGGGGCGGGCAAGGGAACCCAAGGCAAGATCCTCGGCCAGATTCCCAACTTCGTGCACTTTTCGTGCGGGGACGCCTTCCGGAATCTGCGGGTGGATTCCCCGCTGGGACGCACCTTCGTCGAATACGCGGGCAAAGGCCATCTGGTGCCCGATGAGCCGACCATCGAGCTGTGGAAGAAGTCCATCGAGGCTATGGAAGTGACGGGCCGGTTTCATCCGGACGCGGACACGGTGCTGTTGGACGGGATTCCCCGGAATCCCAACCAAGCGCGTATCATGCGGGACCTGATTGAGGTCGTCGCGATTTTCAATTTGTTCTGTCCCCAAGTGGAAAAGCTGGTGGCTCGCCTGCAGCGCCGCGCCCTCAAGGAAAATCGGCTGGATGACGCCAATGTGGATGTCATCCGGACCCGGCTGGAAACCTACAAGCGGGATACCCGGGCCGTGTTGGAATGCTACGACGACCGGCTGATCCATCAGATCGACTCGACTCAGGAGCCGATGCACGTGCTCCTCGACATCCTGAAGATCATTGCGCGGATCCCCAAGCCGGCGATCAGCGACGGCGGGACCGTGTTTTCGGAAGCCAAGTCGTCCTGAGGCCCGGCCATGCCGCCCATCCGTTTGGTCTTCATGGGCACTCCGGACTTGGCCCGGGCCGTTTTGTCCGCGCTGGCCGATGATGCGCGATTCCAGGTGATGGCCGCCGTGGTTCAGCCGGACAAGCCAACGGGTCGTGGCCTGCAACTCACGCCGCCACCGGTAAAGGTTGAGGCGTTGGCCCGGGGAATTCCTGTGTTGCAGCCCCTCAAGGCTCGCGAACCCGCTTTTCTGGAACAGCTCCGGGCACTCGGACCGGACCTGATCGCTGTGGCCGCCTACGGCCAAATTTTGCCGCAGGCATTGCTCGACATCCCGAAACACGGCTGCCTGAACGTGCATACTTCCCTGCTGCCCCGCTGGCGTGGGGCCGCTCCGATTCAGTGGGCCGTGGCCGAAGGGGACGCGGAATCCGGCGTCACCATCATGCGGATGGAAGCCGGACTCGACACGGGGCCCATGATCTCGGAGGTCCGCACCCCGATCAGCGGGAACGACACCGGCCAAAGCTTGCACGATCGGCTAGCGACGTTGGGCGGCGCCCTGCTGTGCGACACGATACCGCGTTTCGTCGCCGGTGAACTGCCGGTGCGGGCGCAGCCGGCGGAAGGCGTGACCTACGCCCGGAAAATCACCAAGGACGACGGCCGCCTCGATTGGCGCCAACCCGCACGCATCTTGGACCAACGGTTGCGGGCGTTTACTCCGTGGCCGGGCTCCTTTGCCTTCCTGCCAGCGGAACCGAAGGCCCGCTTGCTGAAGGTTCATGCGGCCGTTCCGGTGGCCGGATCGAGTTCGGCGGAGCCGGGAACCGTCATTGCGGCTGACAAAAGCGGCCTGGTGGTCGCCTGCGGCGAGGGTTCCTTGCGAGTGACGGAAGTGCAGCCCGAAGGCGGCCGGCGGATGAGCGCCGGACAATTTCTGGCCGGGCACCGGGTCACCCGGTTGGATTAGGTATTCCCGCGCGGTTCCCACGCAGGGACGCGCGCTCAACACGCTTGCGTCCCCGCTGGCCCGGGTGTGCGATGCGCCTGTCTGCCATGAACCGCCGCCTATTCCTTGGTCTGACGCTTTCGGTTCCCCTGACCGCGCTGGCGCGGCAGCAGGTGCTGTCACTGGATGAGCTGATCAACCGCGGCGAGCAATTGTTGCGGGACAACATCGATCCACAACTGCTGGATTCGTTGCCACCCCTTGACCGCGAGCGTGTCACGCAGTTTCTCACCCAGTTTCAGCGCGATCTTCAGGGCAATTACATTGTCGACCTGGCCGCCCTGAAACCCGCGGCTATCGGCGCGCTGCCGTTGTTGCGGGCCAATCCCGCGACGCAACCCTACGCGGGTTGGCTCGAAACGCGGCTCGACTACTTGGATGTGGCGGAACAGTTCCGCGTGAGCATTCCGGCGCCCTCCACTCCGCCCGGACAGCCCAAGAGACCCGCCCCGAATCCGTCGCCGGCCCAGCAACGGCAGGTTTGGACCGAACAGGTCGCCAAGGAGCCAGTTCCGAAATCGGCAGCCGCGCTGGTTCCGCGGCTCAAGAAACTGTTCACCGCGCAGGGCGTGCCGGCCCAGTTGGTATGGGTGGCCGAGGTGGAATCGTCATTCAACGTGACCGCCCGCAGTCCGGCCGGCGCCGTGGGGCTTTACCAACTCATGCCACAGACCGCCCAAGGCCTCGGATTGAAGCTGACTCCCCGGGATGAACGGCTGGATGCCGACAAAAACGCCAACGCGGCGGCCCGCTACCTCCGGGCCCTGTTTCCGCGGTTCAAGGATTGGCGATTGACCCTGGCGGCCTACAACTGGGGCCAAGGCAATGTCCGTCGGCTGATGGAGAAACGTCGGGCAACGACCTTCGATGCGATCGCGGTGCATCTGCCGGCCGAGACCCAGATGTATGTGCCCAAGGTCGATGCGGTGCTGAAAAAGCGCGAACGGGTTGGCCTACCGCAATTGCCGGCGCCGACGCGGTAAATCGCATGGAAAATGCTGAAAAGTGGCGGATTTCGTAGAATCCGCCGCCGTGATTCGTCCCGCCTTTTGCGGGTATGGTTTCGCGCCTGCGGAACGGCGCACCGTCCCGGAAAGCCTCAATTCCATTCATCATCCGCCCGCCTGGCTCCCGGTCTGATTCATTTCAGCACTGCTGGACAAAAAACGACAGCCGGTGGAAGTGCGGAATCTCAACTGAAAATAATTTCATCAAACGATGACCGCGATTTTGAAGGGGTTTCTGAACGTTGGCGCCATTGGCTGAACGGGCGTGGCACCCCCGGTGCTTTTGGGTGGTGGTCCGGTTCGTGTGGCGCAAATCAACCACCCACAGGGTGCGTCCGCGGCCGGAGGGGTCAGTTAGAACGAATAACGCCATGAAGAAAATCGAAGCGATCATCAAACCCTTCAAACTTGAAGAGGTGAAGGATGCCCTCCACGACGTGGGCATCGAAGGCATGACTGTCAGCGAGGTCAAGGGCTTCGGCCGCCAGAAGGGCCACACCGAGATCTACCGCGGCAGCGAATACACGGTGGATTTCCTGCCCAAGATCAAGATCGAGCTGGTCGTGGCCGACAACAAGGTCGTCGCGGCCACCCAGGCCGTCGTGAAGGCTGCCAAGACCGGCAAGATCGGTGACGGCAAAATCTTCGTGTCGCACGTCGAGGAGGCCATCCGCATCCGCACCGAGGAGAAGGGTGAGGCGGCCGTCTGAGCTTTTAACGGAAACCCTTCATTCTGATCAACCTACCATGAAGAAACTCTTTAATACTCTGTTGCTCGCCATGGCCGCCGCCGTGGCGTTGTTCTCCACCGCGCCCCGCGCCTTGGCGGCTGACGCGCCGGCACCGACGTTGGAGCAGCGCATCGCAAGCGTAGAGGCCTACTTGGCCAATACCGATCCGACCGCGCCGCTCAAGGACAAGGACGGCAAGATTCCTGAAGGCCTTACCACCGTGGCGGCATCAAATTCCGGTCCCGGCCACAACGGCTTCCAGATGGTCTGCGCGGCCCTCGTGCTGTTCATGACCCTGCCCGGATTGTTCCTGTTCTATGGCGGTCTGGTCCGCAAAAAGAACATGCTATCCGTGGTTGCCCAGTGCTTCGGCATCGCGGGTCTGGTCACCATCCTCTGGTATCTCTTCGGCTACAGTTTCGTCTTCGCCGATGGCGCCGGAGCGTGGTTGGGCGACTTCAAGAAATTCGCTATGCTGAAGGACGTGGGTCCCTCACCCAACACGAACTACGCTTACTGGATTTCCCATAGCGTGTTCAGCATGTATCAGCTGATGTTTGCGATCATCACCCCGGCGCTGATCCTTGGTGCCATCGCGGAACGCATGAAATTCTCCGCGATCATGCTGTTCGTGGCCCTCTGGATGGTCGTGGTTTACTTCCCGCTCGCTCACTGGGTCTGGGGCATCAACGGCGTGATGAATGGTGTCTGGAACGCCGACGCCAAGATCAAGGCGATCGACTTCGCCGGCGGCACGGTGGTTCACATGAGCTCCGGCTGGAGCGCGCTGATTCTCTGCCTCATTCTGGGCAAGCGTAAGGGTTTCGGCAAAGTCCCGATGCAGCCGCACAGCATGACGATGTGCGCCATTGGCACGGGCATGCTCTGGGTCGGTTGGTATGGGTTCAACGCCGGCTCGGCGGTGGCGGCTGACGGCATCGCGGCGAACGCGTTCATGACCACGACAATTGCCGCCGCAGTGGCGTCCTTTGTTTGGGCAATGCTGGAGTGGGTGTTGCGTGGCAAGCCTTCGATCCTGGGCTTCTGCTCCGGAGCGGTGGCGGGTCTCGTCGTGGTCACCCCCGCCTGTGGATTCATCACTGCGGACGGCGCGTTCATCATCGGCATCATTGCCGGCCTGATTCCGTTCCTCGCCTGCGCCTACCTCAAGGCGAAGCTCGGTTATGACGACGCCTTGGATACCTTCGGCGTCCACGCCGTCGGTGGCACCCTCGGGGCAATTCTGACCGGCATGCTGGCCCGGAATTCGGCGAATGCCAACTTGGCGACCAACCTCAAGTCGTTTGTCACGGACAGCCTGTTCCAACCGCTGCTGATTGAGCAGATCAAGGCGGTTGCCCTAACGTTGGTCTTGTCCGTGGTGGCAACGGTGGTCTTGGCCTTCGTGGTCAAGGCGGTGGTCGGACTCCGGCCCACCGAAGAAGTGGAAGAACAAGGCCTCGACCTCGCCGAGCACGGCGAAGAGGCCTACCACGGCTGATTTGGCTGAGTGTGTTGACAGGCCGCGCCCGGTGCCCCGGGCGCGGCTTTTTGTTTCCAGACCCGGTCAAATCACTTCGATGACCAGCGCGGTGGTATTGTCCCGGCCGCTATTGGCCAAGGACTCGGTGACCAATCGGTGGGCTGGATTGGCGTCCCCGGAGGTGTTCGGAGTGCGGATCAGGTCTTCCAAAGCGCTATTGTAGAGGCCGTCCGTCAGGCCATCGGAGCAGAGCAGGAAGCGGTCACCGGGTTCGATGGCAACGGCGCCGACCTGAGGATCGACAAACTGATTGGAGCCACCCAGTGACTTCTGGAGGACGTTTCGGCGGGGGTGGGTCCGCGCCTCCCGTTCATTGAGCTGGCCGTTTCGGAACAGCCACCCCACGTAGGTGTCGTCGTGGCTCAGTTGCTTGAGTCCGCCGCCGGCGGGCAGGTAGTAAAGCCGACTGTCGCCAATGTGGCCGAAATACATCCAGGTCGGGGAAAACCAGCACAGCGTCAGCGTCGTTTCCATGCCCCGGCACTCCTCGTAGCTATTCCCCACGAAGGCGAGTGCGCGGTGGATTTGGCTGAACAGCTCCGTCAGGACGTCGGAGCAGCCGGCGGTCAGGCCGCGTGCCGACTGCTTGAAGGACCTAGGCAGAAGCGTCGTGATCTTCTCCACCGCAATCCGGCTGGCAAATTCTCCCGCCTTGGCCCCGCCCATGCCGTCACAGACGGCGAAGGCGAAATCCGTCGGGGCCGTGGGGGCTTCGCCGTATTTTCCGAGCCGGTGGGTCTCCTGGGCGTCAAACCGGAGGGCAAGGAACGAATCCTCATTGTTGGGCCGGACTTTGCCTTTGTCGGTCCACCCGAACCACTTCAACGATTGGGCGGCGGATTCGCGGGAGGGGAGGTCCATGTCAGCATTCCGGTTCGAAGCCGGGGAGGATGGTGGCGAACTCAAAGTCGATCAGGCAAAAGCGGCCGTCGGAGGGGCGGTAGGTGACGTTGCGCATGTCGGCGTCGTCGTGACGCACGCCAAAGGGCTCCAGTTCCGCGAACAGTTCACGGGTGCGGGTTTCGTCGAGGTGCTGGACCCGCGATCCGCAGTTGGTCGTGACGATCTGCAGTTTGGTGCGGTCAGCCGCCAACAGCTTGGGGACAAACTTGCAGCCTCGGGCTTCCAGGTGGCGGAGCACTTTGACTTCGTTGTCGAACCGCTTTTCGGCGTCCGGTCCAAGGTAGTTCTTGAACACCCGGCCATCGAAACCGAGGTAGACGGTTGCCCGCAGAGTGTCTTTTACCTTGAGCATGGCTGGCTTCCCCTGCGCGGCAGCCTGCGCCCGCTCAGCAGCAGATTTCAACGGCCGACTTGTCGTCGTGCAGGATTTTGCCCACCGCTGGCCAATTGTGCGCAGTGTGCGTGATGTGATGCACTGATTTTGGTCACCACGGGAAAAGGATGAAAATTATTTGCGGACCTAGGGTGTGAAAAACGGGCCGGTTCAACGCGTTCTTGCGTCCGAAAAGTCGCCGTGCATGCTTCGGTCCCGAAGCGGCATCTTGCATGCTTTTGAGTCGTTCCGACTGAGGAACGTTTCAAACAATTCCTCCATTCACATCCATGGCGAAATATAAATTGGAATACCTGTGGCTCGATGGTTACGAGCCCGTCCCCAACCTCCGCGGCAAGACCCAGATCAAGGAGTTTGCCAAGTTCCCGAAGCTGGAAGAGCTCCCGATGTGGGGTTTTGACGGTAGCTCCACCCGGCAGGCGGAAGGCCGCAGCTCGGATTGCCTGCTGAAGCCGGTTGCCGTCTATCCCGACTCCACCCGCAAGAACGGCGTGCTGGTGATGTGCGAAGTGATGATGCCGGACGGCGTGACGCCACATCCGTCCAACGGCCGCGCGAACATTCCGGACGATCCGGGTGCCTGGTTCGGATTTGAGCAGGAGTATTTCCTCTACAAGGATGGCAAGCCCCTCGGTTTCCCGGAAACCGGCTTCCCCTTCCCGCAAGGCCTGTATTACACTGGCGTCGGCTATGACGCCGTGGGTGACATCGCCCGCGAGATCGTCGAGGAGCATCTGGACCTGTGCCTTGATGCCGGCATCAACCACGAAGGCATCAACGCCGAGGTGGCGAAGGGACAATGGGAATTCCAGATCTTCGGCAAGGGTTCCAAGAATGCGGCGGACCAGGTTTGGGTGGCCCGTTACCTCATGATGCGCCTGTGCGAAAAATACGGCGTGGACGTCAACTGGCATTGCAAGCCGCTCGGCAAGGACGTCGATTGGAACGGTTCCGGCATGCATTCCAATTTCTCGACCACCTACATGCGGGAAGTGGGCGGCAAGGAATACTTTGAGGCGCTGATGGCGGCGTTCGACAAATACAAGAACGAGCACATCGCCGTCTATGGCCCGGACAACCATCTCCGCCTGACCGGATTGCACGAGACCCAATCCATCGACAAGTTCAACTACGGGGTTGCGAATCGGGGCGCCTCAATCCGCGTGCCGCACAGCTTCGTGAACAACAATTACAAGGGTTACTTGGAAGATCGTCGCCCGAACTCCCAGGGTGATCCCTACAAGATTGCCGGCCGGATCCTGCAGACCATCGCGACGGTCCCGCTGCCGGCTCCGGCCAAGAAGTCCGGCAAGAAATAACTGCCGGACGGAGGAATCAGTAACGACAGCCGAACGGCGCAGGTTTTAGCCTGCGCCGTTTTCTTTTGCCCGGTCGGTCGTGGGTAATCGGCGGGCGAGACGGTCAGACGATGTCGGGCTCGCCGATTACGGTCGTCTTGTCCCGGGTTTGGACGCCCTTCGCCTTAAGGCTCTCGCTGGCCACGGTGTAGCCGGGGATGATCCGGTCCAGCTGTTCCTGAGTGGAACCGAGGTGGTCGCGGATCAGCTTGCCGAGCACGGAGCGGTAGTCGGTGTTCCGTTGGAGGTAGCGGCCGGTTGCCTTGAACAGCGTGCCGTTCGGGCCGGTTTCCCAAGGGACGGTTTGGTCGCCGAGGCCGCCGCAATTGAACACGCCGGTGCGACGGACTTCGCCGAGCGGACCGGCTTCGAAGCCTTTCAGTCCACCGCCGGCCGCGAACATGACACTGGCTTCGGCGTGATCCGTCCCGTTGTCGGAGTTCTCGATTGAGGTGCGTCCGAATTCGGACAGCGTGACGACGGCGAGGTCGTCCCAACGGCATTTGTCCGCGTAGGCCGTGAAGTATTTGTTGAGGGCATACATGGCCCAACCCACGCGGCGCAGGAGGTTGGCGTGGGAGCCGGTATGCGATCCGGTCGTGCCGGCGGCATTCGGTTGGTCTGCCTGCTCACTATGGGTGTCCCAGCCGTCGATCGAAATTCCCGACACCAAGGCGTCGGTCTTGTTCAGCACCAACGCCGCGGCCTTCAGGCGGGTGAACACGTCGTAGCTGCTGGTCGGCACGACGTATTTGTCGGCCCGGGTGCTGGTGGCGCTCCGACGCCAGCCGCCGTTCTTTTCGTTGGTCGTCGGGAACAGGTAGTAACCGCCGCCGTTGGCATTGGCGTAATCGGTGTCGCCGTCGGTTGCCACGTCGTCGCGGAACGTGTTGCCGGTCTCCGAGAAGTCGATGTTGGCGAAAATTTGCAATGAACTGGCGAGGTTGCCGTATTGCAGTTCGAGGAAGTCACGGTCCCGTTTGTTCGCGAACTTCGCCTGGTTGGCGGCGGCAAGGAAGGCGTCCGCCTTGAGGTTGCCTTGGGCCGTGTTGGGGACCGCCAGCAGGTTGAACCGGGTCGGATCATTGACGTTGGTCATGGCCGCCTTGGAACCGCGAAGGATCAACGGCAGGGAGGATCCGATACTGACACCCGTGAGCGGCGCGGTGTAGGCGAGGCCGGATTCGACCATCGCCCGGTAGAGAATGCCGTCCTTGGTGTTGTTGTCGTTGGGCGAACCGGTTTCCCAATAGTTCTGCGAATCGAAGTGGGACCGGCTCTGGCGCGGGTAGCCGACGCGATGGATCGCGCAGAGGTCGCCGGCATTGTAGAGCGGCGTGAGGAACTTGAGCGACGGATGCAGGGCGGCAAACCCATTGCCTAGGCTCAGTCCGTAGGGGTGGGCGTAGGTGCCGGCAACCGAGCCCGATTCCGGGAAAAACGCGCGGCCGGTTGCCGTGAATGGCTGGAGGGGGTCCTTCTTGATCTCGAGGTCCACGCGGTTGGGCGGTCCATACGCCGAATCGCCGAACGGGATGAGCGTATTCAAGCCGTCATTCGCGCCCCGAAGGAAGATGAACAGCAGCTTCTTCACGCGACCATTGCTGCCGGGCAGGCCGATGCTGCCCTCGGCCAAGGCGCGCTTCAGGACAAACGGGACGTTGGTCAGGGTCGCGAGGGCCGTGCCCAGCCCGAGGGTCGCGGAATGGGACAGGAATGAACGGCGGGAAAGGATGTTCATGGCGGTGGCGCGGACTTTGGCGGTTGGGGAATTACTGTTCGTGGAAGCGTTGGGTCGACATCAGCAGGGCGACCATGCCGCGGACCCGGAGGTCGTAGTTGGTGGTGCCCACGGCGAGGGCACTGAAGGCCGACGGGGTCGTCCCGTCATCCGCCGTGTCGAGGAACCGCACGGCGAGGTCGCGGAATTCCGCGAGGTTGGCGGTTCCCTCGGCCGGGAAGAGTAGCCCGGTGAAATAGGCGGCAACCGCTCCGGCATCGTTCAATTGGCCGGCCGGAAGTTTCTTCCGCAGAAGCGCCACGGGGTCGGTGCGGGTGGCGGTGCCAGCGTCGGACTTGCCGCTCATGCCCACGGGCATGAGCGCGGACTGCACGAACCGGATTCGCTCCGTCAGGGTGCCGGCACTGATCCAGGCCGGGGCGTCCTCCGGATAGCCGTCCGGCTCGGCGCGGTCGAACAACCGAAGCCGGCCAGCGCGATTGATGATGCCGGCGAGGGCGTAGCCGTCGGAGTCAGCCGTGAACGAGCCGTCGTCGGCCTGGGACCGCAGCGCCCGGACGGTGCTGACGGCGAATTCCAGCGGCGTCTTGATCTTCTGCAGCGAGCCGGCGTTCGAGCGGAACAGTTCTGAGTTCAGGATCACTCGCAAAACGTCGCGGATCTGCCCCTTGGTCGGACCGTTGTCCCAGGCGAGAATGCATTGGTAAATCAGGTCTTCCTCGGGTGTGTGCTGGTCGTCGCTAAAGTCGTAACCGAGACGAAACCCGTCGTGGACGAGCAGGCGGCAGAGTTTTACCGATATGAACTCCATCGTGAAGGGTTGGTTCGCCATGTGGGTGATGAGGTCGTAACCCTCCTTGATGCCGTTGGTTCCGGTCTGCCCGGAGTTCAGCCGGAGGCCGTAGGGGGCGCCGGCCCAGCGAGGGCCAAACCGGGCCGGGATGGTTTTCGGATTCGCGGTATCGACCGAACCGTCGGCCTTCGTCTGGTAAAAGATGTATTTGGTCGACGTGTTGTGGCGGGCGCCCTTGTAGTTGAAGGCCCAAAGCCCGTGCAGATTCACGCTGGCGTTGAGCGCGGTCGTGTTGGTCAGCGTATTGTCGATGCGGTTGGTGGAACGTGCGGCGAAGGGATTGAATTCCTCGTTGGTGTTGACGAGCTCAATGGTCCAGCCGGTCCAAACGCGGGAAATCTGGACGATGTCCTGCTGGTCGTAACCGTTGTCCACGCCGAAGCAGAAGAGTTCGCACAATTCCCGCGCGTAGTTCTCGTTGGCGACCCGGGTGCCGTCGCCGCGGGAGCCGACCGTGTCGAGATAGATGATCATCGCCGGGCTCTCGGCGCTGATCCGCAGCAGGTCGAGGAAGCTCACGTTCGGGCGCAACAGGGCTTCCTGCCACCGGAGGTTCTCGACGAGTTCCGTCCGGGTGGAAATGGGGTCCGACTGCTCCGTGTCGTAGCCACGGTTGTCGAAGTAATCGCGGGTCTTGGAGATTTGGGTGACGAAGTGGTTTTCCAGGAACTGGCGAAAGACCTCGAGGAGCTGCCGCTTGGCCTGGACGGCGTGCAGGATGTGCCAGGCCCGCAGGTCGGTCAGCGTGCCTTCCCCGGCCAGCAGTTTGGCGAAGATCGGAGCCGGAGAATTGTCCTGGCCGGAGAGTCCGGTAGCGACCGAGATGCCGCTGCCGCCCAGCCGGACGACCAATTTGCTGTCCTCGGCCGAAGTTCGATACCAGAAGCTCAACGTGATCGGCGTTCCCACGGCAACCGTCGGGGTGATCACCTGGTAGATGGAGGTGGATTGGCTTTCCCCGCCGGTCGAATCGATGACGTGCAGGCAGTTGTTGCCGCTTTGGGAGAAGTCCGCGGTAACCGCGGAGGTTTCCAAGTTCGTCGAAACGGTCCAAGTTCCGGCGAGACCCGCCTCAAAGCTGCCGTTCGTCAATAGGTTGGTCTGCGTGCCGTTGTCGGAGGAGCCAAGGACCAACCGGAGGTTGTCCACGTAGGCATCGCCCGGGCCATCCATGAAGATATAGACCCGGGTTTGCCCGCCGGAGGTTGTGGCGGTGCCGGACGCGATGACCTGTTTCCACTGGGGGCCGCCCGGGGCGACGTCCAGCGCCTCGGTGATCGTCTCCGGGGCCAATTGCTCATTGATGTAGGCCGCCGTGCCCATGGCGCGGACTCGCTCGAGTTCATCGGGCGTCGGACCGTAGGCAATGCGGTGCAACAACGTCGTGGCGCCGAGGGTTTCAGCATCCATGGGCACCGAACCGACCCGGAAAAACCGGTTCGTGTCCCCCAGCGGGCCGCCGGTGAGCTGAAGCCCGGATTGGACTGCTTCGGCGTCCGGCACGTAGGTGCCGTCGACGGTCGGGGCGTGCAGCAATTGGTATCCGACCGAGGCGGGTGCGGGAGTGAGATCAAGCACCGGCCGGCCGTTCAAGGTGGTGAGCGAACGGACTCCGGGAGCGTCCGCCGCCTGGCCGGCAGCCGTCAGCCCGCTGGCAAGGCAACCGACGGAAGTGGCGAGGGCGGTCAACCAGCGGCGCGACCAAAGTGGTTTCATACGGATTTCGTCTGAGACTCTAAGCAACTGCGGGGCCGGACAAGTTGTCGATTGGCAAAAAGTGGGCGGCGAATGGGTGGCAGGTTCTGGCGCGAGACTGCACCGGATCCCCAATCCCCGCACCTCACGAAAATTGATTACTTTGGGAAGCGGTCATCGCGCCGGGCGCCCGGTTCAACTGAACAGGTTGTCGCACAATGGCTAGTTGACGGCCACTTCGCCCGATCGGCCGCCGTTGAGCAGGAACAGCACCGCCATCCGGACCGCCAACCCGTTGGTTACTTGTTCCAAAATCACCGATTGGGTCCCGTCGGCGATGTCGCTTTCGATCTCCACGCCGCGGTTGATCGGCCCCGGGTGCATGATGAGCGCGTCCGATTTCACCCACTTCATCCGGGCCGGATTCAGCCCGAAGAGTGCGGCGTATTCCCCAACGCTGGGGAACATGGTCACCCGCTGCCGTTCGTGCTGGATGCGCAGGAGATTGACCACGTCCGCGTCGCGCAGGGCTTCTTCCAGGTTCCAAGTGACCCGCACGTTGGGGTGGAATGACTCCAATTGCTTCGGCACGAGCGTCGGCGGACCGCAGAGGGTGACCTTGGCGCCCAGTTTGACGAGCGCCCAGATGTTCGACCGGGCGACCCGACTGTAGAGGATGTCCCCCAGGATCGTGACGTTCAGGCCGGCGACCCGGCCCTTCTTTTCGCGGACGGTAAAGGTGTCCAGCAACCCTTGGGTCGGGTGCTCATGGGCCCCGTCGCCGGCGTTGACGATGTGGGCCTTGGCAAACCGGCTGAGGAAATGCGGCGCGCCACTCGCGCTGTGGCGCAGGATGACGAAGTCGGCCTGGAGCGATTCGAGGTTCCGGATCGTGTCCTTCAGCGTTTCGCCCTTCTTCAGCGAACTGGCCTCCGCGGTGAAATTGATGACATCGGCGCTCAGACGGACTGCGGCGAGCTCGAAGCTGATGCGGGTGCGGGTGCTCGGCTCGACAAAGAGGTTGATGACCGTTTTGCCGACGAGAGCGGGAAACTTCTTCTTCGGGCGTTCGCCCAGAGCCTTGAAGTGGCGGGCCGTGTCGAGGATCAGCGTCAGTTCCTCGGCAGAGAGCGATTCGAGATCGAGAAGGTGGCGGCGGTTCCAGTTCATGGTTTGCGGTCCTGCAGGGTGACGGTGTCGTTGCCGCCGTCCTCGGTCAGGGAAACATCGACGTGTTCGGAGCGGGAAGTGGGCACGTTCTTGCCCACGAAATCGGCGCGGATCGGCAGCTCGCGGTGGCCTCGGTCGATCAGCACGGCCAATTGCACCCGGCTGGGGCGTCCAAAATCGTGCAAGGCATCCAGCGCGGCCCGCGTCGTCCGGCCGCTGTAGAGCACGTCGTCCACCAGCACGATGGTCCGGCCGTTGACGTCGAAGGGAATCTCCGTGGCGCGGAGCAGGGGCGCCGAACGTTGGTCGAGGTCATCCCGGTGCAACGACGCGTCCAGCACTCCCGTCGGCACCGATTCACCGAGAATGCCCCTGAGCTGGGCGGCGAGGCGTTGGGCGAGGAACACCCCCCCGGCCTGGATGCCGACGATGGCGAGTTGGGCACCGGCGGGATTGCGTTCGGCGATTTCGTGGGCCATCCGGGCAATGGCCCGGTTCAACGTGGTGGCATCAAGCAGGAGGGCGCTCATGCGGGGTAAAACAAAAGCCGGTCGCCCTGAGGGGACCGGCTTTGAAATGTCTCAAATATTGGTGTGTTCATGCGCCTTCGGAGCCTCGCAGGACCCCGTTAAAGGTGCCGTCTTCCCGTGCCAATCAGCCTCCGGCCAATTGCCGTCCACGCCGCCAGCCGGCGCGATGTTTCGTGATCCAGTCCACCAGGGCGCGCTCAAACCCGATGTCGCGGCCCACTTTTTCCGATTCGATCCATTTGTGCTTCAGGATCTCCTCCCGCTCTGCCTGGAACTCCCGGTAGAGCGTCGTATTCACCAGCAGCGCCTGCGCGGAGCGCCTATGTTCAGATTCATTGCCCATAGCACTACCCGACCAATTGCGGTAACCGGACCGTAACGTCGGTCGCCGGGGTGTAAATCGGTTTTTCAGCCGGCACAACCGCCGTTGCCGCCCGCCGGCCGGGCGGCTACAAACTGCGCATGGCCCACCGACCAGCCGCCGCCCGTTCACCGTGGATGCCTGGCCCACTGGCGCTGACCTTTGCGTTGGCGGCACTCGTCGTGCCGGCAAGCCGCGCGGAAGCGGCGCCGGTCGCCCTGCGGTCCACCATTGTGGTTGCCACCTACACCCTGAAGGCGGCCCAAGTGTGGCGGCTCGAGTGCGAGAAGCCGAAACGCTTTGACGCCTCGGCCCTCCAACGGCTCAAGGACGGCACCTTGGTCACGCTCGATGACAAGACCACACGCCTGTTCCGGGTCGAACTGACGGGAAACACCGGCCGATTGGTGGCGACTGAGCACGAATTCCTGCCCAAACGCGCGGCCCGGAAGGCCGGGGAAAAGCCGGAGCCGCGGCCGGATCCCGAGGGCCTGGCAGTGGACGAGGCGGGCCGGGTGTTCATCTGCGAGGAGTCCCAGCGGCAGGTCTTTCGCTACGATCCGGCGGCCCGCGCCACGGAACGGCTCGCGATCGATTGGACGCCCGCGAAGAAATGGTTCTCGGCCGATGCCAATGCGTCCTGGGAAGGCATCGCCGCGGGCGGTGGAAAACTCTTTCTCGCCAACGAGCGCAGTCGAGGCCGCATCGTGGTCGTGGATGCCGGCAGCCTGCGGGTGGAACGCGATTTCCAGGTGCGCCCGCCCGACGTTCAGGCCGCCGACGTGCATTACTCCGACCTGTGCTGGCACGCCGGGCACCTGTGGGTGCTGTGCCGCGAAAGCCGCTGCGTGCTCCAGGTGGACGCCGCCACCGAGAAGGTGCTGGCCAGCTTCGATTACGAAGCCATCGAACGGGACCCGGAAAACGCTTACGCCCATCCCTATCCCTACGGCTTCGTCGAAGGCCTGCTGGTCGAGGCGGACCAGATCTGGCTGATGGTGGACAACAACGAGTTTCCGCGCGTGGCGGACAAGAACGACCGCCGGCCGCAGCTGTGGCGCTGCCCCCGGCCGGACCTATCGAAATGACCAAGGGCCAATGACCAATGCCATGGCGCGTTGCCCGCGCGGGTTGCAGTTGGGGCGTTGTCATTGGTCATTGGTCATTGGTCGTTGGTCGTTGGTCGTTGGTCGTTGGTCGTTGGCCCTTGGTCATTTTCACCCCGCCGACTTCCCCCTTCTGTTTTCCGGCGGCTTTCCGTTAGGCTGCCGCCTCACGAATGAAGACTGCATTCTTGTTCGCCGGCCAAGGGGCCCAGGCGGTTGGCATGGGCAAAGACCTGGCCGAAGCGTTTCCCACCGCCCGTGCTCTGTTCGAGCAGGCCAATGCCGCGCTGGGCTACGACCTCGCCTCCATCTGCTTCGCGGGTCCCGAGTCCGAATTGACCAAGACCGAAAACGCCCAGCCCGGCATCTACTTGGTGAGCTGGGTGGCCATGAGCCTGTTGCGCGAACGGGTCCCCGGCCTGACCTGCGACGCTACGGCCGGCTTGTCGCTTGGCGAATTCACCGCCCTGGCCGCGGCCGGCGGGACGAGTTTCGAGGACGGCCTGCGCGTGGTGCGGTTGCGCGGGCGATTCATGCAGGAAGCCTGCGAGGCCACCCAGGGCAGCATGGCGGCCATCATCGGCCTCGACGAAGCCCCGACCCGCGAAGTCTGCGAAGCCACCGGCGTCACGCTCGCGAACCTCAACTGCCCCGGACAAATCGTGATCTCCGGGGCCGCAGACAAGATTCCCGCCGCGGTGGAAGCCGCCAAGTCCAAGGGCGCCAAGAAAGCCATCCCCCTGACCGTCGCCGGCGCCTACCATTCGCCGCTCATGGCCAGCGCGCAGCCGAAGCTCGCGGCCGAACTCGCCCGCATCCCGATCCGGCCGCCTGCGGTTCCGGTGATTGCCAACGTCACGGGCCAACCCCACGGCGACACGGCCGCGATCGCGTCGGTGTTGGTGGACCAAGTCACCTCGTCCGTGCGCTGGGAAGCCTCGATGCGCTGCCTGCTGGCGCAGGGCTTCACCCGCTTCATCGAACTCGGCCCCGGCACCGCCCTGAGCGGCTTCATGAAGCGCATCGACAAGACCGCCCAGATGCTGAACGTCGCCGACGTCGCCAGCCTGGAGGCGACGGTGAAGGCGCTCACGGCCTGAGCGCGAAGCGGCCGGTTTCGTGCATCAGGGAGCGCCGATACAATACAGCGCCCGATTAGACCGCACCAACAACCGCCGGCCATCGAAGGCCGGCGTGGCGTTGAAGACGCCGCGCCCGCCTTCCAGCCGGTTGTCGGCGAGCACCCGGAACTTCGGTTCCGCGGCCAGCACGACGGTTATGCCGCCGCGGCCCAGGTAGTAGAGCTTGCCGTTGGCCAACACCGGGGAGGCGTAGATTTGGCCGGGATTTGGACTGAGCCGTTCTTCGTAAACGACGTCGCCGGTCCTCGCGTTCACGCACAAGGCCAGGCCCAGGTTTTCATGGGCGAAGTAAAGGTGGCCGTCATGCAGCACAGGAGAGGGAACATTGGAGCCCTTGCCGTTCTTCCAAACGACGTGGGTTGCGGTGACGTCGCCGCGGCCGCCGGCCCGGATTGCCATCGTCACCGTGGGCCCACGACCACCGATCAGGTAGACAGTTCCGTCCTGCACCACGGGCGTCGGGCAGACATACCAGTGATTGCCGGTATCGGCCCGCCACAGCTCCTGGCCGGTCTCGGCATCCAGTCCGCGAATCTGCTTGCTCATCGCGGCCACGACCTCGGCCTTGCCGTCGGGCGGGCGCGCGACGACGGGGGCGTGCCAGGAATCACCGATGTTTCCGGCCCGCCAGACTTCGCGTCCGGTCGTCCGGTCCAGGGCGACGAACGACTGGCATTCCACGTAGGCGTTCACCAGCAAAAGGTTTCCGTGCGGCACTGGCGAGGCCGCGGAACCCCAACCATTCAACTGGGTGCCGACCTTCGTGTTCCAGAGTTGCTTGCCCGCGTGGTCAAAGGCGAAGACACCGGACTTGCCCCAGAAGACATACACCCGGTCCGCATCCACGACGGGAGTGGCCGTGGCATAGCCGTGGTCCTCGCGGATGCGGGTCTGCTCCGGCAATTCCGCGGGCACGGAGGCGGTCCACAACCGCTTGCCCGTCGTGCGGTCGAAGCAAAGCAGGTGACGTTGGAGCGATTCGAGGCTGCCTCCTTCGATGCCCGGACCAAACCCCGTGTAGCTGGTGAGGTAGATGCGATCGCCCTGCACGACCGGACTCGAGGCCCCGGGGCCGGGAAGGTCGGTCTTCCACAGTATGCCGGCGGTCTCACTCCAGTTTAGCGGCGTGCCTTGGGCGGTGCTGACGCCGGAACCTTCCGGTCCGCGGAAGCGGGACCAATCGGCCGAAGCCGCCTGGGCGGACAGGCTGAGCACGAGGGCGACGCAGAAAAGCCGGGGAATCATGACGTTGATTCCGGTGTGGCTTCAAACGTCAAGCAAGCCGGGATTTCCCTCATTCCGTTACTGTGCAACTTGAAAAGGATTCCTGCCAAAGGCCTCGCGGCGAACAGGTTTCGTCATATACGATGCCCTGTCAGTTTTTCTACACGAGCATGCCTATCCAATTTGCCGAGCGCATTGTCCAGCAGCGCGGGATCGCCGCCGAAAATGTGCGCCGTTGGGTGTTCGCGCAGGGCTTGCCGCCGCTAAAACGTCCGCTGGCGTGGGTTCTGGAAGTTTTCGTCCGAGGGGCCTTTGCCCACGACTACTTGGTGGTGGAGGAATTCTGCCGCGCCCAAACCCGCGAGGAGGTCACGGACGCCATCAACCTGCTGCATCGGGCTCCGATTTATGAGCATTCGTTTGTCCGGGGCACGCTGGGTTGCCGGATTTCCGGTCGGCGACTGGCGACGCTGGCCGATGCGCTGATGCGCGAACCGACCGGGGACGCGAAGTGAGGCCAAACTTGGTCGGCCGAAGTTTCGCGGCTAGCTTGGCCGGAGGATGAAACCCGTTTCCATTCGCCTGTTCGTGAAGCCCGGCTGCCCGTGGTGCGACGAGGCCATCGAATGGCTCGACCGCCACCGGATCGCCTACGAGTTGCTCGATGTCATCCGCAATGCCGAGGCGCGCCTCGAAATGCGCGAACTCACCGGCCAGACCAAGGCGCCGTCCATCGACGTGGATGCGCATATCCTCGCCGACTTCGGGGCGGACGAACTGGAGTCGTGGTGGCGGCAGATGGAGTTCGAACCCAAGGTCTAGGCCGACCGTTCTCCACGGTTGACGAAACGGCGGTTTCCCCCGGACGTTCGCGGCGATTCATGAGCACGCTTGCTTCCCAAGTCGCCGTTGTTTCCGGTGCCAGCCGTGGCATCGGCCGCGCCATCGCCCTCAAGTTCGCCGCCGCCGGCGCCAATGTGGTTTGCCTCGCCCGCACCGCGGAGAACGCGGAGAAGACCGCCGTGGAAATCCGGGCGCTGGGCCGCCAGGCGTGGGCCTTCGGCGTGGATGTTGCCGATCCGGCGGCCATCACCGCCGTGGCCGAACAGATCCTCGCCGCGGCGACCAAGGTGGACATCCTGGTGAACAACGCCGGCGTGACCCGGGACACCCTCCTCATGCGGATGAGCGAGGCGGATTGGGACACGGTGCTCAATACCAACCTCCGCGGCGCGTTCCTCTTCACCAAGGCGTTTACCCGGGCGTTCCTCAAGCAACGCAGCGGCCGGATCATCAACATCAGCTCGGTGATCGGCCTCATCGGCAACGCCGGCCAGTGCAACTACGCCGCGAGCAAGGCCGGCCTGATCGGCTTCACCAAGTCGGTGGCCAAGGAGTTCGGCTCCCGCGGTGTGACCTGCAATGCCATCGCGCCGGGTTTCATCGAGACCGACATGACCGCCGCGCTCGACGAGAAGCTGAAGGAAGGCCTGCTGAAGCAGATTCCGCTCGGGACGCTCGGGCAGCCCGACGACATCGCCGAGGCCGGCCTTTACCTCGCGGGACCGGGCGGACGTTACGTCACCGGCCAGGTGCTGACCGTGGACGGTGGCATGGTCATGTAGGCGGGTTCCGCCCCGGGAAAGCCATGGACCCGCAGGTTCAAAACGCGGCGGTGGCGGTCGGCCTGGTCATCCTGGGCCTGGTCGGGTTGGTGGTGATCTGGAAGATCACCCAATCGCTGATCAAGCTGCTGCTGTGGCTGGTCGCATTGCTGCTGCTGTGTGGTGGCGCGGTTTGGTTGCTCGGCGAGGCGAACGTCATTCCGCGGCCGGCGACTTGGTTTGTCCCACGACCGGCCTGACGCGATTTCGGAATCCTTGGGCTCTCGCTGCGTCCACCGGGGCGTGCGGAAAAATGGGTGCGAATTAGTCCATCGAGGCCGACCTCGTTGCGGATACCGGCGGTTGCGGCGGGAGCCGGTCGTAAAACCCGCACGCGCCGGCGAAAAATCTGGGTCCCGACGCTTGCGTCCAGCGGAGCCGAACGGCACAAATTGGGTCGAAGATTTCCCCGCAAACCGTGCCCCGGACTCGCCCATGCTAACTTTGCTCGGACCCAAGCCAGACGGCTGCGGTTACTGCGACGGCGTGTCGCGGCGCAACTTCCTGAAGATCGGCGCGCTGGGCATGGGGGGGATGGCGTTACCGCAGTTGCTTCAGGCCGAGGCCGCCAGCGGCGTCCGCTCCGCGGGCAATCAGCACAAGGCGGTCATCATGATCTTCCTGCCGGGCGGCGCGAGCCACCAGGACATGTTCGACCTGAAGCTGGACGCGCCGGCCGAGATTCGCGGCGAGTTCAAGCCCATCCCCACCAACGTCCCGGGCATCCAAATCTGCGAACACCTTCCGCGCGTCGCTCAGATCATGGACAAGTGCACGGTGATCCGTTCCATCGTCGGGATGGAAGACCGCCACGAGGCGTTCCAGACCTACACCGGCCGGCTGAACCGCAACCAACCGCCCGGCGGTTGGCCCTCGATGGGTTCGCTGCTGGCCAAGCTCCAGGGCTCCGGCGATCCGTCCATTCCCGCCTTCGTCGGCCTCGCGCCGAAGATGGGCCACGTTCCCTGGTCGGATAATGGCGTGGCCGGCTACCTAGGCGCCGCCCACGCGCCCTTTGAGATCAACAAAGGCGGCGGCAAGGACGACATGGTGCTCAACGGCATCACGCTCGACCGCTTGGCCGACCGGCGTTCGCTGCTGGCCTCGCTCGATGGCTTCCGGCGCGATGTCGACTCCAGCGGCCAGATGTCCGGACTGGATGCCTACACCCAGCAAGCGTTCGGCATCCTGACTTCGAGCAAGCTCGTGGCCGCGCTCGACCTGAAGAACGAGGATCCGAAGCTGGTGGAACGCTACGGCAAGGGCGACCCCCGCAACCGCGACGACGGCGGCCCGAAACTGATGGAGCACTTCCTCATCGCCCGCCGCCTCGTCGAAGCCGGCGCCCGCTGCGTCACCCTCGCCTTCAGCCGCTGGGACCACCACGGCGACAACTTCGGCGCGCTCCGGCAGGACCTGCCGCTGCTCGACCAGGGCCTCAGCGCGCTCATCACCGACCTGCACGACCGCGGCCTCGACAAGGACGTGACGGTGCTCGTCGCCGGCGAGTTCGGCCGCACGCCCACGATCAACAAGGACGGCGGCCGCGATCACTGGCCGCGGGTGAACTTCGCCCTTTTGGCCGGCGGCGGCTTGAAGCACGGCCAGGTCATCGGCTCCACCGACCGGCTGGGCGGCGAAGCGGCGTCACGGCCAACGACCTTCGGCGAAGTCCACGCCACAATCTACCACGCGCTCGGCCTCGACGTGAACAAGGTCACCGTCCCCGACCTCACCGGCCGCCCGCAGTTCCTCGTGGATGCCGGAGTGCAGCCGATGAAGGAGCTCGTCGGTTAAACAGCGAAGGCGCGAAGACGCGAAGAGATGATTGAGACGCCACCAGAGAAGGTCGCCATTCCACGTGAAATCGAGGTGCTGGCTACGATCACGGTGGACGCGGCACTGGAAGTGCATCGGCAACTTGGTCCGGGTTTGTTGGAGAGCGCCTACGAAGCCTGCTTGGCCTACGAATTGGAACTCCGTGGAATTCGTCTTCAACGCCAGCTTCCAGTTCCCCTGAGCTACAAGGGCAAATTGGTCGAAGTCGGCTTCCGTGCCGATGTGCTTATCGGCGATAAGCTGCTGATCGAGCTCAAAGCCGTGGACGAGCTTCAACCGATTCACCGCGCCCAAGTCATCACCTACCTTAAACTGCTTAACCTACCTCTCGGACTCCTGATCAATTTCAACTCTACTCTCCTGAAGCACGGCCTTCGCCGAGTTCTCAATATCCCTAAATAGGTTTCCTCTCTTCGCGCCTTCGCATCTTCGCTGTTCAAAAACATGCTCACCATCCCCGGACCTTCCAGCCGATTCTGTGACGGGCGTTCGCGCCGGAACTTCCTGCGCATCGGGGCGCTGGGCATGGGCGGGTTGGCGCTGCCGCAGTTGCTCCGGGCCGAGGCCGCGTCGGGACTCCGCTCCGGTCACAAGGCGGTGATCATGATCTACCTGCCGGGCGGGCCGCCGCATCAGGACACCTTCGACCTCAAGCTCGACGCGCCGGCCGAGATCCGCGGGGAATTCAAACCGATCCCGACAACGGTGCCGGGCTTCCAGGTCTGCGAACACCTGCCGCTGCTCGCGAAGCAGGCCCATCGCTACGCCGTCATTCGCTCCATCAGCGACGCGATTGACGACCACTCCGACTTCATGTGCCAGACCGGCCGGCGCAAGAACCAGCAGCCGCCCGGCGGCTGGCCCACGTTCGGCGCCACAGTTTCGCGCGTGCTTGGTGCGGCCGGCCCGGCGGTGCCCGCTTTTGTCGGTCTCGAACCGCGGATGCAGCACCGGCCCTACAACGCCGCCAATGCCGGCTACGCGGGCGTGTCACACGACGCCTTCCGCCCGGCCGCCGACGCCAAGTCGGACATGGTGCTTAACGGCATCACGACCGAGCGGCTCGCCGACCGCCGCGCGTTGCTGACCTCGTTCGACCGCTTCCGACGCGATGTGGATTCCAGCGGCTTGATGGCAGGACTGGACGGCTTCAACGAACAGGCGTTCGGCATGCTCACCTCTAGCCGCCTGCTCGAGGCGTTGAACGTGGAAAAGGAATCCGCCGCCCTGCGCGAGCGTTACGGCAAGGGCGACGCGAAGGTCCACGGCGACGCCGCGCCGATGCTGAACGAGCAGTTCCTCATCGCCCGCCGGTTGGTCGAGGCCGGGGCGCGCTTCGTGACCGTCGCCTACGGCTTTTGGGACTACCACGGGAACAACTTCGGCAACGCCCGCAACGATCTGCCGCTGCTCGACCAGGCCCTGAGCGCACTGATCGCCGACCTGCACGACCGCGGCCTGGACAAGGACGTGAGCGTGATCACCTGGGGTGAATTCGGCCGCTCGCCGACCGTGAACAAGGACGGCGGCCGCGACCACTGGCCGCGCGCGAACTGCGCCGTGCTGGCTGGCGGCGGCATGAAGGTCGGCCAAGTCATCGGCGCGACCGACCGACTCGGCGGCGAACCGAGCGAACGCCCGGTTCAATTCGGCGAAGTCTTCGCCACGCTCTACCAGAACCTCGGCATCGATGTGAACAAGACGACCATCCCGGACCTGACCGGCCGTCCGCAGTTTCTCGTGCCCGACGGCTGCCAGCCGATGAAGGAGTTGGTGGGATGAACCGTGAGACGAACAGCGAAGGAGCGAAGGGGCGAAGTTTGAACATCAACCTCCGCTGGTTGTTTCCTCATCGGAGCCGCAGATGGCTAGCAATTCCTGCGGTGATTACGTTTGCCGGCATCGTGCCCGAGAATGGCAGTTTGCTGTGCTACCTAACGATGTTCTTGGGATCCACCTATCTCGGCTTTCTCATTTCTTGCAGCTGGCAAAACTGGATTCCACGTCTCGTCCTGGTAACGGTGCTTCCGCTCCTGATTTCAACCTTGCGAATCTTCACTACATGGGTCGCGGAAGGTGAGAACCTTTGGGGCACAATCCTCATGGGCCATCATCCGACCTTGATAATGGTGTTGCTCCCGTTGATTCAGTGTGTCGGCACGGTTGTCGGCGCGATATGGAATGAAAGCGGGAAACCAAAACGCGCACATTGACGATTCCTGCATGAGCCTGAATTCCATGCGTTGCCCTCTCTTCGCTTCGTCGCGTCTTCGCTGTTTCCTCCTGCTCGCCCTCGTCACGCAAGCGACCGCAGGCGCGCTCACGCTGCATTACCGTTTTGGCGCGACGAATCTCGTCCTGAACTCCAAGGACGCCCGCCAGCAGTTGCTCGCCTCCCTGGGTGATCGCGACGTGACCCGCGAAGTGACCTGGTCCGCCGAACCCTCCGGCCTCGTCGCTATCGACAAGTCAGGGCGGGTCACGCCGGTGGCGGATGGCCAGGCTGTGATTACGGCCAAGGCTGGCGATGGTGCGACGGCCACCTTTCCGGTCACGGTCGCCAACTCCGGCCAGTCCGCGCCGATCCACTTCGCGAATCAGATCGTACCCATCTTCACGAAGAACGGCTGCAACGGCGGCGGGTGCCATGGCAAGGCAGCGGGGCAAAACGGTTTCCGGCTCTCGCTGCTCGGCTTCGAGCCGGCCGAGGATTACGAACATCTGGTCCAAGAGGCGCGCGGCCGCCGCCTTTTCCCGGCCGCCCCGGAACGCAGCCTGTTGCTGACCAAGGGCGCCGCCCAGCTCCCCCACGGCGGCGGCAAACGGCTGGAACTTGGGTCCGACGATTACAATCTGCTGGTCCGCTGGATCGCGCAGGGCATGCCCGCGGGCAAGGCCGACGCGCCGACCGTTAGTCGCATTGAAGTGTTCCCATCGGCCCGCACCTTGGCGCTCAACGCCGAGCAGCAGCTCGTCGTCACGGCGCACTATTCGGACGGTTCGACAGAGGACGTAACCCGTGGCGCGCTGTTCGAGCCGAACGACAAGGATCTCGCCAAGACCGACGAACTGGGGCGGGTGAAAGCCTTCAACCAGCCGGGGGAATTCGCGGTGATGGTCCGTTACCAAGGCAAGGTGACCACGTTTCGCGCGACCATACCGCTGGGCGCTCCGGTGGACCATCTGCCGCTCGCGCGGAACTTCGTGGACGAACTGGTCTTCAAGCAGCTCAAGCTGGTGGGCATGCCGCCGAGCGCCGTCGCGGACGATGCCACCTTCCTGCGGCGCGTGACGCTGGATGTCGCGGGCCGACTGCCGACGGCCGATGAAGTGGCGGCCTTCGAAACGGAATCGGCCGCGGACAAACGGGCGCAGGCCGTCAACCGCCTGCTCGCCACCACCGACTACGCGGATTACTTCGCCAACAAGTGGGCCGCCCTGCTGCGCAACAAACGCAGCGACGCCAAGCAGGCCCGGGGCACCTTCGCCTTCCACGGTTGGATCCGCGATTCGCTCGCGGCCAACAAGCCCTACGACCAATTCGTGCGCGAGATCCTCACGGCGTCGGGTGACCTCGCGGAGAATCCGCCCGTGGCTTGGTATCGGCAGGTGCGGACGATGCAGACGCAGCTGGAGGACATTTCGCAGCTCTTCCTCGGCCAGCGGCTCCAGTGCGCCCAGTGCCATCATCATCCCTACGAGAAGTGGAGCCAGGCCGACTACTGGAGCTTCGGGGCCGCCTTTTCGCAGGTCGCCTACCGGTCGGGCAGCCAGCCGGGCGAGGACATCGTCGTGCACCGGCGCGGCGTGGCGCAGGCGACGAACAAGAAGACCGGCCAGCCCGTGAAACCGGCCGGCCTCGCCCAAGCGGCGTTCGACCTGAGTGCGGACGACGATCCGCGCCAGTTCCTCGCGGACTGGATGACCGACCCGAAGAACCCCTGGTTCGCCAAGGCCGTCGTGAACCGTTACTGGAAACATTTCTTCGGGCGCGGCCTCGTGGATCCCGAGGACGACCTCCGTGAGACCAATCCCCCCACGAATCCGGAACTGCTCGACGCGCTGGCCGCCCACTTCGTCCGGAGCGGATTCGACCTCAAGGAACTCGTCCGGACTCTGGCCGGCAGCACCGCCTACCAGCTCAGCGCCGAACCCAACGAATTCAACGGCCGCGACCGCCATCACTTCGCGCGCTTCTATCCGCGCCGCCTCCCCGCCGAGGTGCTCTTCGATTCGGTCAACCAGCTCACCGGCAGCCCGAGCCAGTTCGACGGGCTGCCCGCCGGCACCCGCGCGGTCTGCCTGCCCGACAACAGTTTCAACGCCGGCAGTTATTTCCTCACGGTCTTCGGCCGGCCCGAAAGCAGCAGCGCCTGCGAATGCGAACGCAGCATGGAAGCTTCCCTCAGCCAGAGCCTGCACCTGCTCAACTCCAAGGATATCCAGGCCAAGCTCAGCGCCGACACCAGCCGCGCGGCGGGATTGGCCGCCGATACCCGCCCCGATTCCGCCAAGCTCGACGAACTCTATCGCCTGGCTTACGGCCGCGCGGCGCGGGCCGACGAAGTGAAGTCGGCGGCGGACTACCTGGCCCGCAAACTCGCGGCGGTGAAACCCGGCAAGGACACCGCCGAGACTGAGGCTGCGCGGACCAGGGCGCGCCGGGAAGCTTGGGAAGACACGCTCTGGGCGGTTCTGAACACCAAGGAATTCCTGTTCAACCACTGAGCCATGCGGCCTCTTTGTTCCGGTGTCCTGGCCGCGGTGTGCGGGCTGACGATCAGTTCGGCGACCGCGCAATTGCCCTTGGCCAAGCTGAATTGGGTCTTTCCGCCGGGCTTGGCCGTGGGCGCGACGAATACGCTCACGGTCGCCGGGGCGGACCTCGATGAACCCGTCGGGCTCCAGTTTTCGGATTCGCGATTAACCGCCATTCCCGTGCCCGGCCGCGCGGGCCAATTTCAGGTCAGCGTGCCGGCGGGACTTGCCCCCAGCCGGGTAGAGGTCCGTTTCGCGGGCCGCTTCGGTTTGTCCAATCCGCGACCGCTCGCCCTCGGAACGCAGACGGAATTCACCGCACCCGCGACCAACACGACCGCCGCCAGCGCGAGCGAGTTGCCCCTCGAAACCGTCGTGAACAGCCGGGTGTATCCAAACACGGCGGCGTGGTTCCGGTTTGCCGCCGCGGCCGGGCAGCGAATTGGCGTGCGGGTTGAGGCGCGGGAACTCGATTCCCGGCTCGTGCCTGACTTGACGGTCACGGACGCCGCCGGCCGCGAACTGGCGGTTGCCCGGCGCCGCCAGTGGCTGGACTTCACCGCCCCCACCGGCGGAAGTTACCGGCTGAAACTCCACGACCAAACCTTCCGCGGCGGCGACGATTACGCTTTCCGGCTTCGGCTCACCGGGGCGCCTCGCCTCGCCTTTGCGTTGCCCAACGTGCTCCGCGCCGGCGAGACGAATCGTGTGACCGTGTTCGGGCGCCGGTTGCCCGGCGGCCAATCCGGTCCGATCAAGGACGTGGATGGCCAACCGTTGGAACAGGTCGCGGTGGACGTCGTCGCTCCGACGACAGGTTCGCCGTTGGGAGAGGTGGTTGAGTTGCTGCGCAAGCCGGCCGCCGCTGCGCTGGCGGAAGACGCCTTTGCCTGGCGTTGGTCAACCACCAATGGCCTGACGGATCCGCTGCTGTTTACGCTGACGACCAACCCCGTCGTGACGGCGCCCGGCGACAATTTGGTTCCCGTGACGCCGCCGGTTGAAGCCACCGGCCTCTTTCCTGCCCGCGGTCAGCTCAGCGGCGTCACGTTCTCCGCCGAGAAGGGCGACGTGTGGTGGTTGGAGCTGTTTTCTGACCGGCTCGGATTCCCCACGGACCCGCATGGTGTCGTGCAGCGCGGCGAGCCGCCTTTCGCGGATGTGCTCGAACTGGCCGACTCCGATACGAACCTCGGCGACCGCGAGTTCAATACCACCTCCCGTGACGGCGTGGCGCGGTTCGTGGCACCGGAGAAGGGCACTTACCGCGTGGTCGTCCGGGATCAGTTCAATCTCGCCGACGGCCGGCCGCGCCACCCCTATCGCCTGAGCCTGCGGCGCGAGACGCCCGACTTCCGCCTCGTCGCCGTGCCGCTGGCGCCGCCCCGGGTGGGCGAGGACCGTTCGTTGCCGGTGCTGCCGGTTTCCGTGCGCCGCGAGCAGACGGTTGCGCTCCGCGTGCTGGTCTTCCGCCGCGATGGTTTCGCGGGCGAAATCGAGTTGTCCGCGACCCAGTTGCCCCCGGGAGTCAGGGCCGCGCCGACCCGGATCGCGGCGGGCCAGAACAGCGGGGTGGTCCTGCTCACTGCGGACACCGAGGCGGCCGGAACTGGCGACCTGCTGCTCGTGGGCCAGGCGTCGACCGG
Organism: uncultured Verrucomicrobiota bacterium; assembly: GCA_964602595.1. GTDB lineage: Bacteria > Verrucomicrobiota > Verrucomicrobiia > Limisphaerales > UBA9464 > CAIWAH01. The sequence continues at coordinate 255,307 of CAZRRO010000007.1, forward strand.
CGCCCAGCGCCTGCGCCACGTTGCGCCGCTGGCGTCGGTGATCTGGCCGGTGGGCGACTACAATAACGAGGCGGTCGCCGCGCGGCTGCACCGCACCGCCGGGGTCGCCGTGATCGCCGCCGAATCGGCCCCGATCACCGTGGTTTCCCTCGGTGCGGGACCCTTCGCTGTTCCGGCGGACGGCAAGCTGACGGTCCCGCTCCGTGTGACTCGCCGAGGTGATTTTCCCGGCGCCTTCAATTTGAAGCCGGCCGGGCATCCCGCCCTCGACAAACCCAAGGAAGTTGCGGTCGGCGAAAAGGCCACCAACGCCACCTTCGAACTCAACCTGGCCGAGTCGAAGCTGCCGGTCGGCACTCACATGCTATGGCTCCAAGGCTCGGTCGCCGGCAAATACCGGAACAATCCCGAGGCGCTCGCCACCGCCGAAGCCGAGCTAAAGGCAGCGGACGCAGCTGTCGCCAATGCTACCGCTGCCGACAAACCGAAGGCGGAGGAACGAAAGATGGCGGCGGACGCGGCGAAGAAGTCCGCCGAGGAACGCGCCAAGCCAAGGGATGTTTCGGTGATGGTTTATTCGCAGCCCATCACCATCACCGTGAACCCGGCCCCGACACCGGAGGAAAAGAAGTGAGCCCGGTTTCATCCCTCGGCCGAATGCGCCGGTTCCGTCTGCGCTCACTGGCTTGGCTGCTGACCGCCTGGACTGCGTTGGCCGCGGACGACGCAGCACCCAAGACCATCCCGGTCCTCAAGCCGGCGCGCACCGACGCGGTGGACTTTTACCGTGAGATCGTGCCGCTGTTGCAGGCGAACTGCCTGCCTTGCCACAACCGCACGACTACCAAGGCCGACTTGCTCCTCGAAACGCCGGCCGACCTGCTCAAGGGCGGCGAAAGCGGTCCGGCCATCGTGCCGGGCAAGTCGGGCGATTCGCTGCTCCTGCGGCTGTCCACGCATGAGCAGAAACCGCGGATGCCGCCCAAGGACAACAAGGTCAACGCGGTCAACCTCACCTCGGAGCAACTGGGCTTGCTGGCGCTGTGGATTGACCAGGGCGCGAAGGAATCGGAACGGCGGCAGGAGGTGATCGCGTGGCAACCCGTCAGTGCCACGTTCAATTCCATCTACGCGGTGGCGCTCTCGGCCGACGGTCAGTTTGCCGCCTGCGGCCGCGGCAACCGCCTGTTCCTCCACCATGTCCCAACCGGCCGGCTGATCGGTGAACTGGCCGATCCCACGCTGGCAACCAACGGGACCACCCGCGCGCACCTGGATCTGGTCAATGCGCTCGCCTTCAACCCGGCCGACGACACGCTCGCCTCGGGCGGCTTCGCGGAGGTGAAACTGTGGCGCCGCGGTGAAGCCAAGGTCGAGGCGTTCGCTGGCCCCGTTGCCTGGCCGACCAACGCGTTGAAGTCCGTCGACGGCGGCCGCTCCCTGACCGTGGCCACCAACGGTTTGGTGCGGTTGAAGGATGGCGATGGAAAAGTGCTGGCCGAGTTGCGCCATGGTCGTGCGCGGCAACGAGAGCTGACGGCGGCGGAAACCGCCCTGACCGTGGCGCGTCAACGCCTAGAAGCCGCCAAGGCCGCCCTCGACAGCGCCACCAAGGAGGTCGCGGCGCAGTTGGAGCGCGGGAAAAAATCCCGGGAAGCGCTGGCGCCGGCGGCAAAGACCGTGGCCGAAAAGGAACTGCCGGCGCGGAACGCGCGGCGCGAACTGACCCAACGGGAAGGCCAATTGGGCCAGCTTGAGCGTCAGCCGTTCAAGGGCACCAATTTCGCCAGCCTCCAGAAGGCGGCGCAGGAAAAGCTGGAGGCCTCCCGAAAGGCGGCGGACACCGCCGAAGCCGAATTGGCCAAGGCGCGGCGCGGGCTCAGCAACGCGGAGAATGAACGGGACCTCGCTCGACTGGCCGCCCAGCAGGCGCAGACTGCCGAACTCATGGCCGCGTGGCGTGGGCGTGAACGTGAGCTAGGAGTGACGTTGGCGGAAACCGCCTTGGCCGAACTTCGGAGGTCGGCGGACACCAACGCGATCCACGCCGTGGTCGCGGCGCTTTCGCCGGACGGCCGCCTCGTCGCGACCGTCGACGCCGCCGGCGAATTGAACTTATTCAGCGGCGCCGACGGCCGCCCCTTGCAATCCACGACCACGGGCCTTGCCGGCATCGACCGGGTTGCCTTCGGCGACGGTGTCGTCTTCGCCGGGACCGGCGCCCGGACCCTCCGCTGGGATTTCCTGCCGGCCTGGACCTTGGTGCGACGGTTGGAGAATCGCCCTGACTTGCCGCCGATCGTCGAGCGGGTGAACGCGCTCGCCTTCAGCGCCGACGGACGCCGGCTCGCGGCCGGCAGCGGTGAGCCGACCCGCGGCAGCGCCATCCACGTGTGGGAGGCCGACACCGGGACCCTGCGTTACGCGCTGCGGGACCCGCACAGCGACACCGTGCAGGCGTTGGCCTTCAGTCCCGACGGGCGGTTCCTCGCCAGCGGCGGCGCGGACCGTTTTGCGCGGGTCACCGAGACCGGCTCCGGTCGCGTGATCCGTTCGCTTGAAGGCCACACCGGCCATGTCCTGTCCGTTGCCTGGAAAGCCGACGGTGAGGTGCTGGCCAGCGGCGGTGCGGACTTCGTGGCCAAGCTGTGGAGCTGGGCACGCGGCGAGCGGCTCAAGAACGTCGAGGGCTTCGGCAAGGAAGTCACCGGCCTACAATTCCTCGGAACGGTCGACCAATGGCTGGCCACGTCCGGCGCTGCCCGGGTGCGGGTGCTTAACCTCAAGGGCGAGGAAACCGGCACGCTGCCGGCCGCGAATACCTTCGTGCAGGCGATCGCCGCCTCGGCCGAAGGCACCTTGGCGGCGGGAGGCGGCGACGACGGCACTCTGCGGGTTTGGAATGTCGTGGACCGCAAGCTGGTGGTGGAATTTGCGGCGCCGACAGAGCGGGTTGCCGAACGTTAACTGCGCAATGATCGAAGCGGCCTAGTCACCGCCCCCGCCACAACCGCCGCAGCCTCCTCCTCCGCAACCGGAGTCGCCGCCGCCGCCATCACCCCCGGTGCCACAGCCGCCGCCGCCGGAGTCGGTGGCGGACGCCCGGGACCGACGCACGGCGTCATCCAAGGGCGACAGCCGGCCGCTGGCCAACACGCCGGTGCCGAAGAGAGCGACCGAGAGGGGAAGCGCGGCCGCCAAGGGCGAATGGGCTTGGCGGAGGTAACCGGCCTTGGCTTTCAGCGCCACCTGTTCCCGGCGGCTCTGTCTCAGGCGTTGACCACCGGCACGGCTGAGCGTGGCACGGCGGGAATATCGCAAAAGGACCAACGCCAACGTCACCACGGTCGCCAGCGCAAGAAAGCCCACGGGCCGGTCCCGCAGCAAGCCCACGACGATCTTCGCGAGGCCGACCAGCGGCACGGTTAGGGCAACCAAGAGGGGCCACCAGCGGACTTTTGCCGCCTGGGCCGGGGTTAGCAGCAATCCCCGCTGCTCCAACGAGCGTCGCAAAGGAACGAGCGTGTCCGTCAACGCGCCGGTGAGGTTCGGCACCGTGACGCTGCCTTCACAGCGAAGCTGCTCCCAGACCGCACGTTCCAGCGGGTGGGCCTCGGCCGCAGGTTTCTGGATGGTCCGCACCAACTGGGCGCCATCGGTTCCGCCCGAAATGGCGACTTCTTCGCGATTCAGCAATGCCGCCAACGCGGTCGTGACCGTTCGTGGATTGCCACCGGCGAGCATCGCGAGTTCATAGGCGGTCAACGCCGCCAAGTCTGCCGAGCCACCGTGGGCCAGTGAACGACGCAGCCCCTCTGCCAGCAGGCCGACACCCACGGCGAACAGCCTGAAGAAGGCCAGAAACTCGGGTCCCCGAAAATCCAGGGGATTAAGCCCGCCCAGGGCGGCGGTGCCGCACCCGGCCAACGCCAGCAGCGGCAGCGTCCGCGACACCGGCCGGAGGACTGCCAGGAGCCGGATTGGACGCGGAATGATCCAGTGGCGACGACGATTCACCCGCACGAACTGGACGTCGTCGCCGAACCGGATGGCGGCCGGAGGCCAGACGTCGGCTGGCGGCTCACTCCCGAAGCAGCAGCGATAGCTTGCCAAGGTCCGACCATACCAGTCGTCGAATTTCCGCCCCTCCCGACTGCCGCCGCGGGTGGGCTCATGATGCAGCGGGCGGGGCAGCAGCTTGCCGCAGAATTCCTCCCAATAGGACCGGGTGTAGGTCAGGTGCAGGTGCCAGGCTTGGTCCACCTGGTCCGAGGGCGTGACCGGATGACCGGCGATCATCGCGAGCAGCACGAAGCGTTTGTATTCCGCGACGACGCGTTGTGCCTGCTCCCGGGTCCAACCGTTGTCCCGCGCCAGCCGGTGCGAGAACGGGAATGCCGCGGTCGGTTCGTCGAGCGCGAAGGCTTCGATCCGGCGCCAGAGTTCCTGCTCGTCGGAGGTCATGAGTTCAATGGTTGAAGACGAATTCCGGTGAGTTCAGTAGCGCCCAGAACACGTCCTCGGTGGCCGTCTGGCGGGTGGCGTCCGGGGCGGCGAAAGTGGCGACCGCGACCTTGAGTTCATCGGGGGCCGGCGGTCGGCCGAGGGTCGTGAGGTAAAGTTCGGTGACCACTTCGGCCGGCGGCAGTTTGCCTTCGGCCAGCCGGCGGACGCGGCTTTCCGGATGGGCGAGTTTGCCCTGCAGGTTTTGGGCGTTCATCAGGTGGAGCGACTGCACCACGCTCATCTGCCGGTCGCGTTCGCAGGGCGGATCGCTGCTTGGATTGGGCCGGCTGAAGGCGTCCATGAAGGCGGAATCGATCTTGTAGCTCCACGTCTGCATCGCCCGCGTGCCGGGCGCGGTGGCGGCGAAGGTATCGGGAACGCCCGTGGCGTCGTTCACGGCGTCGAGCAGCACCTCGGCCGGCAGGCGACGACGGTAGGCGCGGGAGAAATTCTTCGTGTCGGCGAGGTTGGAGTCATTCGGCGTCGAGCTGAGCTGGTAGAGCCGCGACGCAAGGAGGGTGCGAACAAGGTGTTTCAGCCGGTAGCCGTGGGCGGCGAAGTCGGCGGCCAGCGCATCGAGCAGCGGATCGTTCACGCAGGGATTCGACACCCGGAAGTCGTCCACGGGTTCGACTAGGCCGCGGCCGAAGAACGTGGCCCAAACCCGGTTGACTGCCGCGCGGGCAAAGAACGGATTGTTGGTCGCCGTGAGCCAGTCCGCCAATTGTGCGCGCGGGTCCTCGCCGGCGGCGGGCCGGAGGACCGGACCGTCGGGCGCCTTGGGCGGCATGATCTCGCCGGTGACGGGGTGTTTCACGTTCCCGCCGGGAGCGAAATAGAACGTCTCGCGGCCCGCGGAAATCGGCGGCGACAGGCCGGCGCCCTTCTGCTTCACGGGTCCGAAGAAGGCGGCGAACTGGTAGAAGTCGTCCTGGCTCCATTTCTCGTTCGGATGATGGTGGCACTTGGCGCATTCCAGCCGGGTTCCGAGAAAGAGTTGGCTGAACATCGTCGTGAGTTCCGGCGGTTCGCGGCGGTCGCGATAAACCACGGCGGGGCCGTCCCGATGGTTCGAGCCCTCGGTCAGCAGGATCTCGCGGACGAACTGGTCGTAGGGCTTGTCCGCGCGGAAACTGGCGCGCAGCCATTCGTCGAGCGTGAGCACACTCTTCACACCCACCCGGTCCGGATTGGGGCGCAGCAGGTCGGCCCACTTGTTGGCCCAGTAATCCGCGAATCCCGGGCGAGCCAGTAACTGGTCAATCAGGGCGAGGCGATCGATTCCACGACCGGCCGCGAGCACCGCCTTCACCTCTTCCAGCGTGGGCAGGACGCCCAGCGCATCCAGCGAGGCCCGCCGCAGGAATTCCGCGTCCGAGCAAAGCTCCGACGGGAACAGCCCTAGCCGTTGGAACTGGGCGTAAGCCAGCTCGTCGATGAAGTTGTTGCGCGGCAACAAGGCGAATTGCTCCGCGGGCAAGGTCCGCTCCGCCGGCACGACCACGCGTGCTGCCGCCACCAAGCCCATGTAGCGGGCCACGATGACGCCTTGGCCGGTAATTTTCCCGACCGTCACGCGAGCGGCTTCATTCACCTGGGCAATCTCCTTGTCGTTCGACTCGAAGGCCGCCAGTCGGGTCACGTCGCGGATCGAGCCGTCGGAATAGATCGCCTCCAGTCGCAGCCGTTGGGTGGCCCCGCGCCGGTAACGGCGTTCCGCGGGGAAGACCGCGAGGCGCGTCAGCGTCGGTTCATTGGTCTGGGCGAAAGCCATGCCTTCCTGAATCCAGCGCCGCAGAGTGAGGTGGGTTTCGGAACCCAGCTCAAACCGTTTGCCACCTTCGTGCGGCACCAATCCGAGCGGCTTCCGCAGCAGCAGGCTTTCGTCCGGCGCCGCCGAGAACACGCGCCGGCCGCGGGCGTCCTTCACGATCTCGGCGTAGTCATGCTTGGGATCGTAGGAAAACACCGACAGCTTGAAGCCGTTCTGGCCCTCCGCCTTGGCGTGGCAGGCACCGGCCGCACAACCGGCGCGCGCCAGCACGGGCAAAACGTCGCGCCCGAAACTCAGCGGGGCGGCGGCGCTCGCAGCGGATGCCACGCTCACCGGAATCTCGACGGCCAGTTTGCCAAAGGTCGCCCTGACCGAGCCCGTCCCGATACCTTTGGGCAGGACTTCGCCGTCGTCGGTGAGAACGAACGGGGCCTTTTTGCTCGCGGCAAATGTGGCCAGGTCGGTGACATCGTGCTCGAAGCCGTCCGCGCTCGTGGCGGTGAGCAAGATGCGGGTCCGGGGCGCGTCCGAGGAGAGCGACAGGGCCTTGGGTTCGGCGATTAGGGCGGTGAAGGCGGTTTGTTTCGGCAAGGTAGAGAGGTTCCGGCGCGAAGTGGCCCGGTCGGACAAGCCTGGGGTGCGAGCGGGTTTTCCTTCGTCCAGGGCAACTCCCGCATTGGTATGGCTGGTCGCGGGAAGCTTTGCCAACTCCTTGCCCTCGCCATCAAAGACCTGAACCGCCCCGTCATGGCGACCGACCGCCCACTGTTTGCCGTCGGCTGTCACGGCAAGGCCCAGGGCGGCGTCCGGCACGGTGGCCAGGTGGCGTTCGTCGGCCGTTGCAGAGCTTTGTTCGCCCGTGTGGGGCTTCAGGTTGGTGTAGCGGTAAACGCCGCCCGCGTCCGTGGCCGCAAAGATGGCGTTCGCCGCGGCGGACCAGACGACCGCGTTGATTCCGGCGGTGTGATTCCCGAGCGTCACCAGTTTTTCGCGGGTGGCGATGTCCCAGACCTTGAGCTGTTTGTCCGCGCCACCGCTGACGACCTGGGTGGCGTTGGTGTTGAAGGCGACGGCAAGAACCTGCGCCGAATGCCCTTCGAGCGTGGCGATTTCCCGGTGCGATTCCGTTTCCCACACCCGCACCAACCGGTCGCCCCCCGCCGTCACCAACCGCTTGCCATCGGCACTGAACTGGAGGGCGAAGATCGAATCGGCATGGGCACGCCAGGAGGCGACCCGCTCGCCCGAATCGAGGGCAAACACCCGGACGAAACCCGAACGGCCCGCCTCACCGTCACCGACCGCCACGCGGCGACCATCGGGCGAGAGGGCCACGGACGAAACGCGGCCCACGAGTCCGTTGGTCCAGTCCCGTTCGCGGCGCAGCGGCGCAGTTTGCCACAGACTGACCCGGCGAAACCCGGCGGTGACCAAACGCTGGCCGTCGGGACTCCAAGCCAGCGCTTGGATCGCGTCCCGATGGGCCGGCGCGATATCCGCGGGCAATGGATTGGTCGCGGACAAATCTTGGAGCGTCAGCGTCCCGCCCTGCCCAAAGGCCAACCGTCGGCCGTCGGGTGAAAAACTCAGCGCTGCCGCCGGCTGATAGCCGCGTGGTGGTTCTCCGAGGACGACCGGAGGAGGCGGAGGGCCTTCGTCATTCAGCACTGCGTCATGCCACGGCAAGCCGGCCTTGACCCAATCGCGCAGCAGCTTCGCCTGCGGTTCGGTCAGCTGCTTCTTTGGCGGCATGTGCGGATCAGCTTCCTTGGCCAGGGAAGTCACCAGCTTGCTGGCCGCGGGATTGCCCGGAATCACCACCGGGCCCTCCGCGCCTCCCTGCAGGATTGCGTCACGCGAAGTGAGCAGCAGGCCGCCCTTCTTTTTCTCCGGGCCGTGACAGGCGAAGCACTCGTCGCGAAGCACCGGCAGGGCCTTTTGGGCGATCGCCAGTTCGCGTTTCCCGGCGGGCGCCGCGGCGGCGCACAGATGAGCGAGGAGCAGCCCAGCCAGCCACCGCAACGCGGTCCGGAAAGGAGAGGGTGAAGACTGGTTCAAGATGGTGATGGCGAAGTGTCGTCTTCCAGCGATCGCAGACAATACCGCATCAGCGGCGCGACTAGGCGACGGACCTCTTCACTTGGTGTTCTTGAGGCGCTCAATGACGGCGGCTCGGGTAAATCGCGCGGAAGCAGGCATGACATCTTCCGCAAGGCCGGTCGGGGCACCGTGAACTTCGTAGAATGCCCAATACGCCATTATTGATTGGGCGGTGATCCCGGTCTTGGGTGCATTGACGTCGCAGAGGGCTGCGTCAGCGCCTTGGGCATCCTTTTGGAGAGTCAACGCCAGCACTTTTCGAATGTAGTCCGGCTCGCGACCTCCCAGGAACCGGATCGCGTCATCTTTCGGAAGCTGATAATGCCGAATCCAAATCCAGCGCAGAACGACTGCCAGAGCGTCCCTGCCGAAGTAGTCCAAAGCGCGCTCGCGGTCGCGGTGTTTCTTGTCAGCCAAGGCGGGCAGCAATGGAGCAAATTGATGAATCCGGCGCCACGAGGAGGCATTGTTTGAATCGGGGTATCGCTCGGTGATTTCCCTCGTCGCTGCGCGAAACCCATCAACGTCTGCATTCACTGCCGCTTCCCAAGCCTGTAGCTGAAGGTCGGAGACAGAGCCGCACAAGCTGTCCTTCAATGCGGCCTGACGCAGTTTTTTGTCACCGGCACAGTAGCCCATCATCCAGGCATGCTGACCGATCCCGTTGGATACCTTGATGGGATCGGTAAGGAGGGATCGAATCCTGAAATAAAAGCGGCTGGCTTCCTGGGCGTGCCCACCCGCTGCGTAGGCTCGAAAAGTCCGTTCTTCCAGGCCTGAGTCCGTGTTTCGCCAGAACAGTCTTTCCATTTCTTGTGCTCTTGCCAGGGCGTCTTTGCCGCTGACGATGTCGTCATAAAGAACCTTCACCGTCGTTGCGTTGGGTTGGCGCGCTGTCGTCGCCAAATGTTTCCGAAGTTCGAACAATCCAGGAATCTTTCGAAGTCCCGCCGAATTCAACGAGGCGAGGTAGTCAAGCGCGGCATCCGACTGCAGAACGCCACCGTCGGCGAGCAGTCGTTCCATGTTGGTCAGTATCAGGTTATCCAGTTTGGCGGCTCCCAGCCCCGCTTGGAACCACCCCAAATAGCGGGACTGGAGCCAGCAACGGTTGATGAATGTGCGAACTGCCTCACCATCGTTTCGGTCGCCATCGCCTGCATATGGATGATAAAACTGTGACGCGAACGTGACCGTTTCCGTGACAAACTGAAGTCGGTGCATCGCTCCTGCACGGCCAGGCTGTTGCTCGCTTGAAGCCTCCAAAAACGGCGCCCAGCCTTCGGCGACCCTCAAACTGGCACTCTTGACCGGCCGCGAGTCATTGCGGGACCCGTATCGTTGGTCCAGAAAGCGAAAGCGTGCGCCCAACTGCCAGCCTCCCATTTCCCAGCCGTAGCAGAGGAGATCCCGAACACTGGCCGTCGATGCGGGCAGCAAGGGGCCAACTGACTCCTTCTCCGCGAACCGGATCAAGGGAGCGATGGCTTCCAATCCCACAACCGCAGGTTCTTCCATGGACTGTGAAAGCAGTGCCGCCCGAAGACCTTGATTGGCCGGGGAAAGAACATCCGCCAACCCGGACACTTCGCCATCGGCCGCGCGCTGCCCAAGCAACTGGATCCAAGCGATTCGTTGCTGGACCGCGGCAGCGGCTACCTTGTGCCCATGTCCGACCGAACCACGGGTAGCCACCCGCGGACCATAGTTGTGCATCTCCCGCTGACCGGCCGGATCGGGGACGATCAGAGGCAGCAGATCTTCCAGCAGCGGCCAAGTGTCATCTCGGATGGCGTCGAAAAACAGCATCGCCACGCCAATTGGGCGCGCTTCCTTGTCGGTTGCTGCCAAGTAAACTGCCTGGGAATTGGGGCGAGACAACCAGACGTCCCAAAGGCGGACGAAGGCATGATCAGCCCACCCTGGGGGACGTAACTTCCACACGGTTTCGGCATCGGGAGCCCGTCCCGACTGAAAGAGGATTGGCATCCAAAGCGCGTCGACCTTTTCGCCGGTGAGCGACTCCGAAATAGCCAGCCAAGTTGCCGCCCGCGCAATGAGCACTCCGTCCAAGGTAACCTGTCCGGCAGTGCCCGGAAGGGTCGCGTGGACCAGCAGTCCGGCTAGCTTTGCGGAAACAACGTCTTGATTAGTGGCCGACAAAGTGGCGGCCAAGGCGAAGGCATTGGTCAGCGACGCTTCTCGACTCAACCGAGCAAGTGAGCTGCCTGACCAATAGCTCGCCGCCACAGACCCACTGCCAGCGCGCGCTGGCACCTTCAGTTGGGCCGCGATTTGGCGACTCACCTCCCGATAGAATTCTGGGCCGCTTTTCAGGAGTGAGTTCGGGTAGTTGACGGTAATCGGGTTGCTCTTCTCGCCGGAATGTCCAGTGAGTGAGATCTTCCATGAGTGCGTCGTCGAGGATGGCTTAACTTCGTAAGTCACTACTCCCGAGGGCAATGGGTGACCAATGGCATTCTGCCAAGCGACGATCACCCGCGCGCATTCAACCGGGAACATTCGTTGAGTGAGGTCATGAAACTCCGTCTCCGGCGCGTAGAATTGCCCGCGGACACCAACGCCCAAGGACAGCCAAATCCAAAAGAGAACGAGTTTGGAGGAGTGCATATCCGATTTGCCCAAACTCCTGCTTCGGTTGTCAATCAGTCAGCATTGAGGGACCGATTCCTCCGCCGTTGTTGGCGACGGATGAACGACTCTTGGGGCTCGCGGTGGTGTGCTGTCACACCATCTCCACTTCGGGTAGGACATGCCCAAAACGGCTGGTGCCGCTTTCCAACGGTGCTGAGGAAGCAGCGTGAAGTTTCGGCCACAAACACCCCCGATGCCCCAACAATCCAGACGGGCAGGTTCGCCCGAGATTCGAGGCCTCGGTTTGCAATCCGGCTTTTGTTCGAAGATGTCGCCCGGGACTGCCGGCGGGACGCCGTCAGACCTTTTCGGAGCCGCCAAACCAAAACCCGGCGGGTCGCTGTCACGACCACGCCGGGTTGGTATTCGACGGAACAAATCCGCTCAGTTCAGCGCGTTCCCCGAGGGAATCTCGTGGATCGTGTGCTGGATGTCCTGGGCGACCGGCGTGCCGTCCTTGGCCTTGAGGTCCCACTTGAGCGACTGCTGGTTGGCCAGCTTCAGGTCAGCGATCTTCAGCGTCACCGTCTTGCCGTCGTCGCTGAGCTTGGCCGCCGTGATGTCGATGGCCTCGCGACCCTTCTTCTTCGGGTCGGCGATGTTCACCTCGGGCGAGCCGTAGTTCTCGCTGCGGATGTAGTTCCAACGCTTGCCAGACCAGTTCTGGACGTCCTCGGCGGAAGCCTTGTCGAGCGGCTGGGTGAAGGTGAGCTGCACGCCATCCTTCACCACCTTCACGCCGCGGACGGAATACACCGGCTTGCCGGTGTAGCGCACACGGTCGAAACCGGTGATCTTGGCGGCGTTGGACTGCCACTCACTCAGGCCGGCGATGTAGAGTTGGCCGTCGACGGGATGCCAGCGGGCGCGCATGACGGAGCTGGTGAACTTGAGCGGGAACTTCACCGCCGCGGCCTGCTGGCGGCCATTGGAAATGTCCTGGCGCATCACGAGGAAAAGCGACGACTTGCCGTAGCTCTCGTAGAGCAGCTCGCCCTGGAAGGGGCCCCACTTGTCGTTGGGCACCCAGGTCTGGCCGCCGTTCGAATTGCAGTAATCGGCATGCGATAGCCACATGATCGGCGGCGCATAGGCGTCGGCAACTTCCTTGGGCGTGAGCTTGTTGATGACGCCGTGGAACGTCTTTCCGTCGAGCCAGTTGATCGGTGAGCTGGGCACCCAAGTGCCCTCGTTGTCGCCCGTGGTGATCTGGCCGTCGGCGCGGACGCCGATGCCGTTCGGGGCGCGGAAGCCGCGGCCCACGACCTCGAACTTCTTGCCGTCGGGGCTGACCTTGAACAGGCAGCCGGCGTGCGAGCAGACCTGGCCGTTGCCACGGGACGCCTTCTCGTTGCCGAAACCGCCGCCGCCGGCGTTCACCGGGTTCGCCTTGGCGTAGTAGAAGTTGCCGGCCGCGTCGCGCTGGAGGTCGAACACGAACTCGTGGAAGCCGCGCGTGGACATGATGTCGTGGTTGAAGGCCTCGTAGTAGTCGGCCTCGCCGTCGTTGTTGAAGTCCGTGAAACGGGTGATGCCCTCGCGGCCGGAGACGTAGATCTGGCCGTCCACGATCTGGAGGCCTAGCGGCTCATACAGGCCGGAGGCGAAGCGGCTCCATTCGAGGTTCTCCAGCTTTTCGTCGATGCCCGAGACGATCCAGATGTCGCCGTCGTGCGTGCAGAGGGCGGCGCGTTTGCCGTCGGCGAAGAAGTCCATGCCGCCGAAACGCACGCGGCGCTTCCACGGGTTGTCCTCGGGCGCCGTGATGGAATCGGTCGCGTAGGCGCCGTCGGGCGTGGCGCTGGTGTTCAGCTTGCCCTGAAGCTTCACGGTCTCGGTCCAACGGCGCGGGCCGCCCTTGGAATAGTCGGCGAGGTCCGGCGCCTTCGCGGTGAGGCCGGCGAACTTCGACGAATCCGCCTCGGAACCGGTCCATATGGCGACCTTGAGCGTGCCGGCCTTGGCGCCCTTGGCGAACTTCAGCGAAACACGGCTGCCGTCGGCACCGAGCGTCACACCCTTGGGCAGGTTGGCGGCGGTCACGACGGTTACCTTGCCGTTGCCGGCGATGGTCACGGAGTTATCGGCGGTCACCTTGACCGTCCCTTCGGCGTCGGCGACGGCGAGGGAGAAGGGCGCCGTGGTCTTGCGGGACTTGAAGAAGAGGAATCCGGAACTCGGCGGCTCGACCTTGATCGTGCGGGTGAAGGCGACCTGGCCATCGGCGGCGACGCTGCCCGGCTGCTCGGAGATCAGCGTGTTGCCGTTTACCGTGTAGTTCAGCAGCACGTTCATGCCGCTGACATGCAGCCCCTGCCAGTGCGCGACCGACTTGTCGATCGGACCATAGGGTTCCGGGCGGGTGTCGGCGTAACTGCCGTTGGCGCCGGCGACGCCGGGACCGAAGGCGACGGCGAATTTCTGGTCGCCGATCATCTGCGGATGTTTGCCGTGGTTGCCGTCGAACACGACGCCCTGGGTGTCCACGAAGCCACCGGTCCAGCCCGCGACGAGGCGCAGGGTGTCGGTGTCCCAGAGCACCGCGGCGTCATTGCCCACGCGGATGGCGTAGCCCTTGTAGGCCACGTTGTTGGTCGGGACGTTCACGCCGATGCAGGCGGCCTGGAACGGGAAATCGTCCTGCATCATGCGGAAGTTGGAGCCCTTCTGGGCGGAGGCCGGCAGCGCCGCGAGGGCGGCCGCCGCGGTGGCGAGCAGGAACGCGCGCCGGAGTGTCGGAGTGGGCAAGGCAAACATGGTTCGTAATTCTGTGGAGCAGCCGACGGGAAGCGTCCAGACAACAAAGCGTTCCACACACACCCATGCCCAACCCGTTCCCGTCGGCCGGCGGACTCGGACTGAGGCGGGATGGGGCAAATTCAAGCGGCGTTGGTGGAATCTTGCCGGGTGCAACGGCAGCGTCAGCGGACCCAATGGGTCATGTCCTCCAACGGCCTGACCGAATGGTCATCAATCACGCCCGAGCCCGTGGCGAAGGTTCGCCTCCAGTTCGTCCAGGACCACAAAGACAGAATCTCCCGAACCGACCGGAAAAATTGCCACTTCCATGCCCTTTGCCCTCATCCCGGGGAGCCATTGATCAAGAAACCCGGATAGTTCGATGGACTTGGGCGCATACGCGGCCAAATCCGCCTGCCGGAAGTGTTCCGCGAATGCCTCGTCAGGCCAAAGTGGCAGCAACCGCCGATTACCTTCGCCGAGAATCGCCCAGCCATCGCAATGAAGGCCCCAAACTTTTCCGGAAGCGCAGACGCGCCGCAGGAAATACGCGTAGCGCTGCGCGCCGGAGGCGGCAAGCAGGGCTGCGATTTCGATTTCGCTCGGCGGCCCGTCGACCGCAGGACTGCCGGAAAACTCAGGCATGTTCTGCCTCCTCCTGCACAAACCGATCAAACTCGTGCCGGACATGCGGCGGGATGCGCGCCCGGAAGTAGGCCTGCTCGCCGCTGTAGTCCTGCTCCACAATCTGCGCGACGGCGTGCAGGCGGGCGATGGTCTGGGGCTGGGTGTGTGGAATCCACAGCGTGAGGAAGTCGCGGATCGGCTTCAGCATCGCGCCCAATTCGGCCATCAGTTCCGGGAAACCGATGCCGGTCTTGGCCGAGACGCACACGGCCTTGGCGAATTGCGGCACCAAGGCCTGGGCCGCGTTCCGCCCCGCTTCACGGTCGACCTTGTTGAAAACCATGAGGGTCGGTTTCTGGTCGGCGCCAATCTCGGTCAGCACCTCGTTGACGGCGCGGATCTGGGCCTCGGCGTGCGGGTGGCTGGCATCCACGACGTGTAATAGCAGGTCCGCCTCGACGACCTCCTCCAGGGTGGCCTTGAAGGCTTCCACGAGGCCGTGCGGGAGCTTGCGGATGAAACCCACGGTGTCGGACAGCAGCACGTTCTGGTTGGTCGGCAGCCGGAGCCGGCGCGTGGTGGGGTCGAGCGTGGCGAAGAGCTTGTCCTCGGCCAACGCGTCGGCGCCGGTGAGCGCGTTGAGCAGGGTGGACTTACCCGCGTTGGTGTAGCCGACGATGGACGCCAGCGGCCACTGGTGGCGCTGCCGGCCGGCGCGCTGGGTGGCGCGTTGTTTGCGGACGGAGGCCAGTTCGTCGCGGATCGAGTCGATGCGCTGCTGGGTCTTGCGGCGGTCCGCTTCGAGCTGGGTTTCGCCTTCGCCGCCGATGGCGCCCGCGGCGCCGCGTTGGCGGGACAAGTGGGTCCAGTAGCGGGTCAGGCGCGGGAGCAGGTATTGGAGTTGCGCCAATTCGACCTGGAGGCGGCCTTCGCGGGTGCGGGCGCGCTGGGCAAAGATACCCAGGATCAGGGCGGTGCGGTCGAGCACCTTGCAGGAAAAGAGCTTCTCCAAGTTGCGGGTCTGGGCCGGCGAAAGTTCGTCGTCGAAGATGACGGTGTCGACCGCGTTGGCCTGGCAATACTGGGAGAATTCCTCGGCCTTGCCCTTGCCGACATAGGTCGCGGGATTCGGGGATTCCAGTTTCTGCAACCCTTCGCCGATCACCTTCGCGCCGAACGTCCCGGTCAGTTCGCCGAGTTCGTCGAGCGAATCGCGCACTTCCCAGGCGGAGCGGGTCTTGAGTTCCACGCCCACCAAGAAGGCGCGTTCGGACTTTTGGTTGGCGTTTTCGACGAGTGATTTCAAATGCGGAGGCGCAACAAGTGCCCGGAAGCGGCGGCGGGAGCAAGCCAAGGCGCGGCGCGGTCGTTCCGGCAGCCGGCCTCAGCGCGCGACTTCCTTCGCCGTCGTGCGGTCCTGGAGCCAGGCCACGTCCACGCCGTTGGGCGACGGGGTGCGCGTGGTGACCGTCACCCGGCGGACCGGTTGCACGGTGCCCGCGTCGCGCCAGCGGTGAATTTCCGCGTGGCCATCCGCAAAGCTGACGCCGGCCGCCCGGTGATGGTAACTCGCCGGCACGTCCCAAATCTGGGCAGCGTCGCCACGCCGGATCACGTCCACCACGAAGCCGCCGCCGTTGATGCTGTCCTCGTGTTCATCGAGGAACACCCACGCCTGCGACGGGGATAGCACACGGTAGTCGGACTGTTTCCGGTAGATGAAGTAGCCGGCCTCGACGCCCTGAACCGCGAGCGGCCCCATCCAGTTGGCGCCCGTGTAGAGGTTCATGCTCACGCTGCGGACCCGTGGGTAACGTTTCCCGTCGATCTCCACCCAAGAGCGGTCGGCTGGGCAGTGGAAGAGCTTCGCCTCCGGGACATACGGCCCGAGCAATCCGCCCCAGGGCCGGTCACCCACGCCCGGGCGGACGAGGTAGTTGACGTTCGTGTTGTGCGCGCTGGCGGTGTAGTCCATCCAGCCGGCTGCCCACGAGGGGCAGCTTTCATCCTTGCCCGCCTCGGCGTTGCCCCAGTTCGGCACGAAAACGCCCGCCTGATCGTCCGCATACATCTGCCATCCAAGCTGGAGCTGGCGCTGGTGGTTCATGCATTCGGCGCCCTGGGCTTTCTGCCGGCCCTTCGCCAACGCCGGCACGATCATGCTCGCGAGGATGGCGATGATCGCGACGACGACGAGGAGCTCGATCAGGGTGAAGGCGTTTGGGGGAACTGGGGCCACACGGCCGGGCCGTATCCGCCGGGACTGGTAAGGGGAGGGATTCATGGCGTGAATTGATACGTATGCGTATCTCTTCTAGCCCCACCGAATCGGCCCGCAGGTTTTTGGGGGCGAAATGGCCGCCGACGGGGACCAACGGGCGGGCCTGTGCCCGACGGAGTTTCCGGAAGCCGCATTGACCCCGGGCGACCCGACTCGGCAGCCTCCGGGCATGGCCAGTTCCGATCCCGAAGCCATCGCGCAACTCCGCGAAGCCGTCCGTCTCTCGCCCAAGAACCTTCCGCTCCGGCAAGCGCTCGCCGACGCGTTGCTCGGCGCCAGCCGCGCCGCCGAGGCCGAGGTCGAGTATCGTGCCGGTCTCGCGCTCGCCGCCGAACATGCGGGGCTCAAGCTCGGGCTCGCCCGCGCCTTCCACGCCCAGGGCAAGCACAGCCACGCGCTCGTCGTCTGTGAAGACCTGGTGAAGCGCGCCGACTGCCCACCGCGGGCGTTTGTGCTCCACGCGCGCATCCTGGCCGGCATCGGCGAGGTCGAGCAGGCCGTCGAGCAATACAAGCGCGGCGTGGAAAAGGACCGGGGCGTCGCGGATGAGGAATTTGCCCAACGCCTCGGCATCCGGATCGAACCGGAGGCCAAGGACGACGATGAGGACGACAATCCGTTCGGCCCGGACGACGACGAGCTGGTGGACGGCAAACTCCGCGCCTCTTGGCAGGGCGAAGACGAGGCCAAGGCGCCCGCCGAAATCGAGCGGCCCAAGATCCGCTTCGACGACGTCGGCGGCATGGAGGCGCTGAAGGAGGAAATCCGCCTCAAGATCATCTACCCGCTCACCCACGCCGAGATGTATCGCGCCTACGGCAAGAGCATCGGCGGCGGCATCCTGCTCTACGGCCCGCCCGGTTGCGGCAAGACGCACCTCGCCCGCGCCACCGCCGGCGAGATCAAGGCCGGCTTCATCAGCATCGGCATCCACGACGTGCTCGACATGTGGATCGGCCAGAGCGAACGCCGCCTGCACGAAATCTTCGAGCAGGCCCGTCGGAACCAGCCCTGCGTGCTGTTCTTCGACGAGGTGGACGCCCTTGGCGCAAGCCGCACCGACATGAAGCAGTCCGCCGGCCGCCATCTCATCAACCAGTTCCTCAGCGAGCTGGACGGCGTGAAATCCAGCAACGACGGCCTGCTGATCCTCGGTGCGACCAACGCCCCGTGGCACCTCGACTCCGCCTTCCGCCGGCCAGGCCGTTTCGACCGCATCCTCTTCGTGCCCCCGCCCGACGCCGCCGCGCGCGCCGCCGTCCTGCGCCTGCACCTGAAGGGCAAACCCACCGAGGACGTGGACTACGATCACATCGCGAAGAAGACCGACGGCTTCTCCGGCGCGGACCTCAAGGCCGTCGTGGACGTGACCATCGAAAACAAGCTGCGCGAAGCGATGAAGTCGGGCGTGCCCGCGCCCATCCGCACCAAGGATCTCGTGAACGCCGCCGGCACGCTGAAGCCGACCACGCGGGAGTGGTTTGCCACCGCCCGCAACTACGCGCTCTACGCCAACCAGGGCGGGGCGTATGATGACATCTTGAAATTCATCGACCGGTGAAGGTCGGATCAGGAGGCGAGGGCGGCCGGCCAACCGCCTTGACGCCTGCCATCGCGGGGGATTATCCCCCACGCGCATGAAGCAAGCCACCATCCTGTCCGGCGATGCAAAAGGCCGCTTCTCGCTCGTCGCCTTCCTGCCCAATGGGGCTGGCGTGGTTGTTCAGCCGATGGAGGATGGCACGCTGGTGCTGACGTCCGTGCGGAAGACGGAGGCTCCCCAACTGAAGCTGGAGCACCGTGCCGGCAAGCCCTCCGTGTTCACCGGCGGCGGGAGAATTTCGAGCGAGGACGTGCGGCGGTTGCTGGAGGGTGAGACTTGAAGGTGCCCGACGTTAACCTGCTCGTCGCCACCTTCGACCCAACCGTCGCCCCGCGGCGCAAGTTAGACGAGGAACTGGTCGGCTAACTCCGTAACTCCCGGAATCTCCATGGCTATTCTTCGATGACCATTCAAACAGACATTACCCTCGCCGATTGGCAGGCCTTCGTTCGCTTTGTGGTCCAGCAATCTGGCCAAGGTTTCTTGGGACGGTTCGGGCGCTGGCTTATCGCGCTCGGCATAGGCGCGACCGTTGGTCTTGGTTTCCATTTCGCCGGCCATGCCCTAGACGCCCCAAATTTTGGCGCCGGGGTTCTCAGTATGTTGCTCTGGATTATCATCTCTTCACGCCTCCGTGGTCGCACCCTGGGTCCTTCTCCGGATGGATACATACTTGGGCCGAGGTCGGTGACCGTGTCGGAAAGTGGGCTGCGCGAATCCTCCCAGAAGCACGAAACCCTGTTCCCATGGTCGGCTATTCGCGGCGTTCGAGACACCGGGCAACATCTGTTCGTCATGGTGGACAACAATGCGGCCGTCTTGATTCCGCGCAGGGCATTTTCTGGTGATACCGAACGCGAGATGTTCGTAAGCGAGGTCCAAAGACTATCGAGCGTCTCAGCAAATCCTGCCCGGTAAGGTCTGGTTCCATTTTCATGTCCGCCAATTCCCTCGAAGCCCGGTTCGCGCGCGCGGAGCTGCTTTACCAGCAGTCGCGCCACGAGATGGCCGCGCACGAACTCCGTCAGATCCTCGCGGTTGCGCCGGAGAATCCGCCGGCCCACGCGTTGCTGTCGCTCTGTCTGGTCGAGCAGAAGCAGTTTGACGAGGCCCAGCGCGAGGCCGAGGTCGCGGTGGGGCAGGGGCCGGACTTCGCCTTCGCCCACTACGCCCGGGCCCGCGTCTTGGAGGACCGCCACGACTACGACGGGGCGGCGGCGGCCATCGGCGAGGCGATCCGCTTGGAGCCGGCCGACGCGGATTTCCACGCGCAGCACGCGCAGATCCGGTTCAACCGCCACGAGTGGGCCCTCGCCCTGGCCGCCGCGGAAACGGCGTTGCAGTTCGATCCCGAACACGTCGCCGCAAACAACCTCCGCGCGATGGCGCTCGTGAAGTTGGGTCGCAAGGCCGAGGCCGGACAGACGATTGACGCGACGCTGGCGCGCAGCCCGGAGAACTCCTTCACCCACGCCAACCGCGGCTGGACGCTGCTCGAATCCGGCGACCGGAAGCAGGCGTTGCACCACTTCCAGGAATCGCTCCGGCTGGATCCGACCAACGACTGGGCGCGCGCCGGCGTGGTGGAGGCGCTCAAGGCGGGCAATCCGATCTACGGGCTCATGCTGCGCTACTTCCTGTGGATGCAGAAGCTCAGCCAAGGGGCGCAATGGGCGGTGATCATGGGCGGCTATTTCGGCAACCGGGCGCTGGGCGCATGGCGGCGCTCCAATCCGGAAGTCGCGCCGTGGGTGCTGCCGATCCAATTGGCATACCTCGCCTTCGTGCTGCTCACCTGGCTGGCGCAACCGCTGTTCAACCTGCTGCTGCGGCTGAACCGTTACGGCCGGCTGGCGTTGAGCGACGAACAGATCCGGGCGTCCAATTGGGTGGGCGCGTGCCTGCTGGTTTCCATGGTGGCGCTCGCGGGCAGCATCGCGATGGGCTTCCCCGTCTGGCTGTTGCTGCTGGTGTTTGTCGGCGTCGGCGTCTCGTTGCCGGTCTCGGCGGTGTTCAACTGCCATGCGGGCTGGCCGCGGCGGACCATGGCGCTCTACGCCGGCGCCATGGCCTTGGTGGGCCTATTGGCCGTCGCCGCGATGGCCGGGGAACAGGTCGGCGCCCAGGGCGTGAAGAGTGACAATCCGGGCTTCGCCCTGCTGGGATTATTTGGCATCGGCTTTTTCCTGAACGGCTTCATCGCCAACTTCCTGATCACCCGCCGGCCGCGGCGGTGACCTACAAACCTGCATCCCGCCGGCATGAACGAACCTCCGGACGAATTCGCCGAGCGACGATCGGCCATCCGCTACTGGGAGCGGAAGCGGCTCTGGTATAACGCCGCCCTGGTGGTCCCAACGATCCTGGGCCTTGCTCTCGGCGGTCTCGCGAACTCCCTGGATGACCTTCCGAGCAAAGTTGGCCTCAGTGGAATGCTCTTCGCGTTGCTGCTCCTGATCGTGGCGGCCAACTTGGTCTTCTGTCTCGCCTACGCGTTTGAGTTCTTCTGGGCCGGTCGCCGCGGACCGACGCCTCGGCTCCAGTTCGCTCGGCGGGTAGTCTTCGTCATCGGGCTATTGCTGGCCGCCGTGCTGGCGTTTGTTGGTGGCGTCAACTTGGCCTACCTTCCGGTGCACGGCTTTCGCGTCATTTAGCCCGGCGCCTTCAGCATCGCCATTCCCGCATGGAACTCCATGACTTTGCCGAACACGTGCTCTTCGCGACGACGCTCGCGGACAAGCTCGCCTGTCCCGATGTGCTCACGGACGAACGGCCCGGGCCTGCACTCGCGGCCCCGGCCGAACCGGGGCGGCCGGCGGAACTGCGCTTCAAGCCGGCGGGCAGCGCCATGGCCGAGTTCGCGGGCCTGCACCGGCTCGACAACGCCACCGAGCGCGGGCGCCTGCTGCACTTCTTCGCCAACCACGAACTGCTCGCCACCGAACTCATGGCGCTGGTGCTCCTCCGCTTTCCCGACGCGCCGGCCGCCTTCCGGCGGGGCGTGCTGCAGACGTTGCGGGACGAACAGGAGCACACCCGCCTCTACGTCGAGCGGATGCGCGCTTGTGGCCTGACCTTCGGCGAACTGCCCGTGAGCGGGTTCTTCTGGCGATCCGTCTCGGGCATGGCGAGTCCGCTGGACTACGTCGCCGGCCTGAGCCTGACCTTTGAGCAGGCCAATCTCGATTTCTCGCGCCACTTCGCGCAGGGCTTCGCCATCGTGGGTGACACGGAATCCGCTGCCCTGCTGGAACGCATCTACCGCGACGAGATCGGGCACGTGGCCTACGGCCTGAAGTGGTTCCGGCGCTGGAAGAATCCCGGCGAGAGCGATTGGGACGCCTTCTGTCGCCAGTTGAAGTTCCCGCTCACGCCCCGCCGCGCGAAGGGTTTTGCGGTGAATGCCGCCGGCCGGCAGGCGGCGGGACTCGACGCGGACTTCATCGCGCAACTGGACGTGTATTCGCAGTCCAAGGGCCGGACGCCGAACGTGTTTTGGTTCAACCCGCTGTCCGAAGCTGTCCTCGCGCAGGGCGGCTCGTTCACGCCGGGGAGAGTCCAGGCGGCGCTTGCCCGCGACCTGGCGGCGCTGCCGATGTTCCTGGCCCGGGAAGATGACGTGGTGCTGGTGCCGCGACGGCCGGCGGTGGGTTTCCTGAGCGGTCTCAAACAGGCGGGCTTTGCGTTGCCAGAGTTTGTGGAGATCGGTGCACAAAGCGCCCGTGACCGGGAAAACGCGGCAGCGTCTGGGAGCGCGGCGGCGGAGCAAGGCGAAGCTACCGCTGTGTCACCGGACCAAACTGGGGAACGCCCGGGCGCCCGTCCGGCGGCGGAAAGCGGTGGCAAGCCACCGCACTCCAAGACGCCGCCGCGTTCGCTTGCCCCGCTTCGCGAGCGCAAGCTGGGCCGGCTGCGTCCTTGGGCCTGGGGCCCAGACAGCCTGGAGTTCCTCGCGCCGCTGTTCGCGAATCTGTCGGGCGAAGTCCGACGTCCTGCCGAGTGCTTCAATCCCGCGCTCGCGGAACTTTACTCGAAGTCGTGGAGTGCGGATTTCCTACGGACTTGGCTGGGCGAGGGCGTCAACAAAGTAGGGCAGGCTGCTAGCCTGCCCCAGACGGAGGATCAAGAGGGCGGTCTATCCGTCTGCCCTACGTCACTTTCCGCCTACCTTATCTCACCCAAGGATGTCGGGGTCACCGTGGACTCCATGCCCGACGCCTTGTCGGCGATCCGCAAGATTCGCGACCGCGGTCACCATCGCATCGTCGTAAAACAGGCGCTCGGTCTGGCGGGCCAGAACGCCGTGCGCCTCTGGGAACCGGAACTCCTGCCGACGCAGCTCCTCTGGCTGGAGAACCTGTTCGCGCAAGGCCGGCGAGCAGTCGTGGAACCTTGTCTTGAACGGGTCGCCGACTTCTCGGTGCAGCTGGAGATGACCGCGAACGGGCTCGATTTGATCGGCTACGCCGGGCTCCTCAACGACCTGCGCGGACAATTCCAGGCGAACTACGCCGCGCCCGATTTCAGCCGGCGGCTGCCCGGCGCGGTCACCGACGCTTTCCGAGGCCACGGTGAGGCGCTCCGCCATCTGCCGCGCCTCTACCCCGAACTGCTTCCCCGGCTCGCCGCCGAACTGCGGGCGGTGGGCTTTCTCGGCCCGCTGGGCATCGATGCCTTCGTCTATCGCGACGCGGCCGGCCAGAGCCGGCTCAAGCCGATCGTCGAGATCAACCCCCGCTACACGATGGGCCGGCTGACATTGGAGCTGATGAAACGGGTCGCGCCCGGGAGTCACGGCTGCTTTCGCCTGGTCAACCGGCCTCAATTGCGCGCGCTCGGGCAACCGGACTTTCCGGCGCTCTCGGCTGTGCTCACGCAGCGGGACCCTATCCGGTTGGAAGGCGAACCGGTTCCGCGCCTGCGGTCGGGCACCGTTTGCCTCAATGACCCGGCGCGGGCCGAAGTTTGCCTCGCAGTCTTCCAAGTGGGCGAACGTCCGCCGACCGGACCGGCTGTTTGAGTCCCTGCCGGCAGGATGGCCTGCCGCTTGCCGCCCCGGCCGGCGCCTTTACCCTTCGCGCCCATGCGCACCGAATCGCTTCAGTTTCTCGAAACGCTCGTCAATACGCCCAGCCCCGTCGGCCATGAGACCCGTGGGCAACGGGTTTGGCTGGATTACGCGGCCGCCTTCGCCGACGAGACCTTCAGCGATGCTTACGGCAATTGCGTGGCGGTCGGCAACAAGGGCGGTTCGCCGCGCATCATGCTGGCCGCGCACGCCGACGAGATCGCGATGGTGGTGAACTACGTCACTGACGACGGCTTCATCCATGTGCGCCGCAATGGCGGCATCAACCCCGCGATCACCCGGGCGCAGCGGGCGACCATCCATTCGCGCAACGGCCCGGTGCCAGGCGTGTTCGGCTCGGTCGCGCCGCATCTGACCAAGGGCGACAACGACAAGAAGGAGCCCGCGATCCATGATCTGTTCCTCGACATCGGCGCCACCAGTCGCGACGAGGTGATGAAGCTGGTCCGCATCGGCGACCCGATCACGCTGAACGACCGCTTCGAGCTGCTCCGCGGCGACCTGGCCGTGGCCCGCGCCTTCGACAACCGCATCGGCACCTGGGCGGTCGCCGAGACGCTCCGGCTCCTGAAGGACCACGCCGGCAAGTTCGCCGCCGAGGTCTGCGCCGTGTCGAACGTGCAGGAGGAAGTGGGGCTGCTCGGCGCCCGGCAGATCGCCTACACGCTCAAGCCCGACGTGGCGTTGGTCGTGGACGTTACCCACGCGACGGACTACCCGACCATCGACAAACGTCAGCACGGCGACATCCGGATGGGCAAAGGGCCGACGGTGACCCACGGCGGTTGCAACCATCCCGAGGTCGTGGCCCGCCTCGAAACCGTTGCGGCCAAGGCCGGAATCAGTCTCCAGCACGAGGCGATGAGCGCGACCAGCGGCACCGATACCGACGTGATCTTCTGGACCCGCGGCGGCATCCCCAGCGCGCTGATCAGCCTGCCCAACCGTTATATGCACTCCCCGGTCGAGGTCGTCTCGCTGGCGGACCTGGAGAAGATTCCCGTGCTGATGGCGGAGTTCGTCCTGAGTGTGGCGAAGGGCGAGGAATTCAAGGTGCGGATTTGATGGCGGAAACGAGCCGAACCCCGCCTTTCCAGCACCCGCCGCCGTCCCTACCGTTTCCGCGTCGTTGAAACCGATCCTTTTCCAGTTGGGGGACTTCTCCCTGCACACCTTTGGCCTCCTGGTCGCCCTCGGCTTCCTGGCGGGACTTTGGGTGGCGTCGCGTAACGCGGTCCGGGCCGGCTTCGGCCCGGAGTTCGTCTACGACCTCGCGCCATGGCTCATCATCGGCGGTTTGGTGGGAGCCCGCGCTCTCTACGTCGCGAGCTACTGGGAACGCGATTTCGCCGGCCGGCCCCTGGGTGAAATCTTCGCGGTCTGGCGCGGCGGGCTCGTCTTCTACGGCGGGTTGATCGGCTCCACTTTGGTCACAGTGTTCCGATTGCGGATGCTTAAGCAGCCCGTCTGGCGCGTCGCGGACTGCCTCGCGCCCAGCATTGCCTTGGGCCATGTCTTCGGCCGGCTGGGTTGTCTCGCGAACGGCTGCTGCTACGGCCACGCCACTAACGTGGCTTGGGCAGTCCGATACCCGCCCGGGCACGAGACCTTCCCGGTTGGTGCCTTGTCGGGAATGGCCGTGCATCCGGCCCAAATTTATGAGGCGGCGCTGAACCTCGCGTTCTTCGGCGCGTTGCTGTGGCTGTTCCGTCGGCGGCGTTTCGACGGGCAGGTTTTCGCCGTTTACCTCATCGGCTACGCGTTCATCCGCACGGTCGCGGAACTCTTTCGCGGCGACTACTCGCACCGATCCATGCCGCTCGCCGGCACCTTCACGCCAGGCCAGACCACCAGCGCCGTGATCCTCGCCCTTGGGATTTCGCTCTGGTGGCTCCTGCGGAAACAGAAACTCCCGGTCCAATCCTGACCCGCCATGGCCGAAATCGACGTCTTCACGGTGGATGCCTCGCGGCCGACGGAGCGGATGGATCGTTACCTCACCGAGATCTACACGCAGTGTTCCCGGGGCGAAATTCAACGCCTGCTCGGCGAGGGGTGCATCAAGGTCAACGGCCGGCCGCCCAAGCCGACCCAGGCCCCACGCTGCGGCGATGTCATCGAGGTCCGCTGGCCGTCGCCCAAGAGCACGGAAGTCGCCGCCCAGGAAATCCCGCTCGACGTGCTCTTCGAGGACGGTGACCTGCTCGTCCTGAACAAGACGCCCGACATCGTGGTGCATCCCTCCGCGGGCCACGAGGACGGCACGCTGGTCAACGCGCTGCTCCATCACTGCGAGGGCGAGCTGAGCGGCATCGGCGGCGTGCAACGCCCGGGCATCGTCCACCGGCTGGACCTCGACACCAGCGGCTGCCTGGTCATCGCCAAGAACGATCATTCGCACCGGGAGTTGCAGGACCAGTTTGCGTTGCGGCGCGTGGAGAAGATTTACCAGTGCATCGCCTGTGGCTTTCCGAATCCGGCCGAAGGAGAGATCCGCACGTCCATTGCCCGGCACGCCAGCCACCGGAAGAAGATGGCGGTCGTGGAAGATAACCGCCGGGGCGCCCGCCCGGCTTGGACTTCCTACCGCATCCTGGAACGGCTCAACGCGACGAGCTTCGTGGAGTGCAAACTGCACACCGGGCGCACCCACCAGATTCGTGTCCACCTCCAGCACCTCGGCAACCCGATCCTTGGGGATGACGTTTACGGCGGCCGGCCCAGCCTGCGGGTGAAGGAGGAAACCGGCTACGCCGCCCCGCGCCAGTTGCTGCACGCCCGCCGGCTCGCGTTCCGGCATCCGCGAACCGGGCAGTGGCGTGAGTTTGATGCGCCCTTGCCGGACGACTTCAAGGAAGCCATCGCCCTCCTTCGGCCGGCGGTTGAAGGCGCCGGGAAAGGCTGAACCAAACCACGATAGGAAAGGCACGCCAGCGGAGCTGGAAACTGGGGGCGTGCAACCCTGTTCCCGACGGGCTCAGACGGCGCCGAAGCGACGGTGGCGGCGGGCGTATTCCTCCAGCGCCTCGAAGAACTGCGCCTTCCGGAAGTCCGGCCAGAGCGTCTGGGTGACCACCAGTTCCGCGTAGCTGATCTGCCAGAGGAGGAAGTTACTGATGCGCATCTCGCCGCTGGTGCGGATCATGAGGTCCGGATCGGGTGAATGCCGGGTGTAGAGGTGCTCGGAAATGACCCGCTCGTTGATCTCGGCGGGGTCGAGTTGGCCCGACTTTACCTTGGCGGCGATGGCCCGGGTCGCCTCGACCAGTTCGGTGCGGCCGCCGTAACTGAGCGCGAGCACCAGGGTCAGGCCGTTGTTCTTCGCGAGGGCGGCCTTGGTCTTCTCCAACTGCTGTTGGACCGCCTCGGGCAAACGCCAGATCTGGCCGATGGCTTCGAGGCGGACATTGCTGCGGTTGAGTTCGCCGATCTCGTTCTTCAGGAACCGGGCGAGATACTTCATGAGCGTGTCCACCTCGTCCTTGGGCCGGTTCCAGTTCTCAACCGAGAACGCGTAAAGGGTCAGGTATTTGACCCCGACCTCACCGCAGGCCCGCACGATGGCGCGCACCGATTCCACGCCGTTGCGATGGCCTTCGACCCGCGGCATCCCGCGTTGTTTCGCCCAACGCCCGTTGCCATCCATGATGATGGCGACGTGGGTCGGCAGGTTCGCCAACGCCGCTTCGCTCAACGATGGATTGGCCGCACTCACGACGTATCAGAGGAACATCGTCTGCTCCCGCCCCGGCCCGACTGACGCGATCTTCAGCTTGGCGCCCGACAGCTCCGCGATGGCCTTGAGGTAGGTGCGGCACTTCGCGGGCAGCTTCTTCCACTCGGTGATCTGGTCGGTCGGCGTGCACCAGCCCTCGAATTCGGCGAAGACGGGCTCCACCCGGGCGAGCTCTTCCAAGTCGTTTGGCAGGTGGTTGAGAGTCTTGCCGTCGAGGCGGTAGGCGATCACCACCTTGATGTTCTCGACCGTATCGAGGCCGTCCGTGTTGGTGATCGCGATCTCGTCAATGCCGTTGACCATCGTGGCGTGGCGCGTGACCACCGAGTCGAACCAACCGCAGCGCCGGGCGCGGCCGGTCGTGGAGCCGAACTCGCGGCCCATTCCGTGGAGCATGTCGGAGATCTGGGCGCTTTCGCTCGGGAAGGGCCCTTCGCCGACGCGGGTTGTGTAAGCCTTCATCACGCCGACCACGCGATCCATACGGTGGGGCGCGACACCGGAACCGGTGCAGGCGCCACCCGCGGTCGTGTTGGACGAGGTGACGTAGGGATACGTGCCGTGGTCGATGTCGAGGAACGTGCCTTGGGCGCCTTCGAAGAGGATGTGCTTGTTCTGCTGCATTGCCTCGTGGAGCAGCACCACGGTGTTCGTCACGTAGGGACGCAGGCGGTCGCCAGCGGCGCGGTAAGCGTCGTGGACCTTCTTGTAAGACAGCGGCTTGGCGCCCAGCGCCTTGAGCACGGCGTTGTTCTCCTTGATGCGGTCCTTGAGCTTGGCGGCAAAACGCTCGGGGTTGATCAGGTCGATCATCCGTAGGCCGACGCGGGCCACCTTGTCACCGTAGGCGGGGCCGATGCCGCGCTTGGTCGTGCCGATCTTGTTCTTGCCCTTAAGCACCTCGCGCTGGGCGTCGAGCTCCCGATGGTAGGGCAGGACGAGGTGGGCCGTCTCGCTGATGAAGAACTTGCCCTCGACCTTCACGTTGAGTTTTTCCAGGCCGTCGAGCTCACCCACCAAGGCCACGGGATCCACCACGACGCCGTTGCCCACAACGTTGGTCTTGCCCTTCCAGAGGATGCCGGAGGGGATGAGGTGGAGGACGTATTTCGTCTTGCCCACCCAGACGGTGTGCCCGGCGTTGTTGCCGCCTTGGGTGCGGACCACGACGTCGGCCTGTTCGGTCAGGACGTCGATGATCTTGCCTTTGCCTTCGTCGCCCCACTGGGCGCCGACCAGAATCGTGTTGGCCATGATTGCGTGACTTGGAAAACAAAACGCCCCGAACGGTAAATTCGGGGCGCTCCGGTATTTACCGGGGGAACTTAGCGGAGCCGGAAATCCGCCGTCAATGCGACGGTTCGTCCCGCCGAGCCTCAGAAGGTCAGCGTCAGTTCCACGTAGCTGAAGACGGAATCGCCCTGGCGGGTCGCGTTGGGGGCGGTCTCCGCGAATCCGCCCGCGGCGAAATAAACCACGCCTGTGTCGAGCCGGAGGTTGCCGGGCAGCGCGTCGTAACGCACCCGGGTCTCCACCTGGTGCCCGACGAAATCGCCGGAGTTGCCTGTGGCGTCCCGCACCCCGGCGGCCGTCCAAGCGTCGCGGGCCGATTCGAGCCAGATCAAGCGATGGGTGGCCGAGAGCTCCAGGTTGGAGCGCGGCCGGACGGCAATCTGCCAGTCGGGCGAACGCAGGTTGGCCCGGGCGACCAATCCGTAGATGCCGGTCGGGCCAAACTCCCAGCGCCGCGCCCCGAACAGCGTGTCGAAACGTTCGTTCGAGCCATCCGAGGGGCTGTTGTCGCCGGTCGCCTCGGTGTAACGAACGCCGAGCCGGGGTTTCCAGGCGACGTCAAACGTGTGCCCCACGCCCGCGTGCAGCAGATGCGCCTCGTGATCAAGCACCGGCTCGTTCAGGCCCGCGCGGACCCGCGTGTCCCCGACCTGATAGGCGGCTTCCAGCTCGAAGTCCCATTTCCCCGCGGCCGGGTTGCGGAAGACGCGCAGCCCCGGCGTGTGGAGGCGGCGCCGCCGGCTGTCCGCGTCGGCATCCTCGTGCAATTGCTGCCAATAGACCTCGGACCGGATCCCTGGCCCCCAGGTGGGCAACGTGCCGTAGAGTCCCCAGAACTGCTGCCCGAAGCCCTGGGTGTCGGCGACGATCTCGTTGTCGAGCATCGAGGGGACGTCCGACGGTAACCGCTGCACGGGCAGGAACCAGAAGGCCCGGACCGAGCCGCCGCCGCGGGCTTCCCAGAGCCAGTCCACGCCCGTGAACGAATTGATCGTGTTCCGGAAGGCATTGCGGGCGACCAGCCGACGGTTGCCCAGGTCCAGCGTCTCGCGGCCGATCCGGACCGTGTTGGTGCCGCCGGGGATCAGGTCGCCGGCCTGCCAGCGGAGGTGCGCCTGGAGCACGTCCAATGCGTTGACCATCGTGGTGTCCAGCGGGCTGCCGGCGTCGGAAAGATACTGCCGCGCGTCGAGCACCTCAGTCACCAGTTGGACCGGTTCGGTGCGAAACTCCGCAGCAAGGCTCGTCCGAAACGTCAGCGCCTGGTCGCCGCCGATTCGCCCTGCGCGAAACTGGCCGTCCAAGGTTTCGTAACGCATGCGATATTCGCCGCCCAGCTTCAGCCAAGAGGGCAGATCCAGCGCCTTGCCGAGACGCCAAGGCACGGAAGCAGGTTCGGCCCCCAAGGTGGCGAAACAACAGCCCAAGGCCCAAAGACCCGACGCCCAGGGAAGGGGCGAACTCGTATGCATAGAAGTGGGCATCGAACTGCCGTGAGCCGGGAAGCGTCAATCGGCGGTTTCGGCTCAACCCGGAATTGGGGACAACTGACGCATCGCGCGGAGTCGAGGAGTGCGAATATGGGGCACGCTGGTTCGCCCAATCCGCCCGTCTCGAAAGTCGCCGGGCTAGAGCAACCCGCCCTGGGGCGGCGGCGCCGCGGGCAAGCCCAGACGCTGCCGGAATTCCGCTTCGTCCAGGATGGCCACGCCGAGCTCCCGCGCCTTGTCCAACTTGGAACCCGCGCTTTCACCGGCGATGACGAAGTCAGTCTTCCGGCTCACCGAACCGCTGACCGTGCCGCCGCCTTGGCGGATCAGGTCGCCCGCCTCGTCACGGGTCAGCGAGGTCAGCGTGCCGGTCAGCACGCAAGTCTTGCCCGCGAACGGACCGGCGGCTGCCGGACTCGCGTTGGCCACGTTGCCTTGCGGCGCGATGCCCAGTTGGCGAATCCGCTCCAGCGCCGTCGCGCCGGCGGACGATGCAAAATAGTCCAGGACGCTCGCCGCCGCGACCGGGCCAACTTCCGGCATCCGCGCCTTCAATCCGCCGGTGGCCAGCCGAGTTTCGAGGTCGGCAATCTCCGCCTTCAGCTCGGCGTCCCGCGCTTCGCGGGCCTTCTTCTCGGCCTCGTCCTTGGGCGGATTCTTCCGGGAACGCGGGCTGATTTCCTGACGCTCGGCTTCCTTGGCCCCGAGAGCACGGACATCGCGCAACACTTCCGAGGTGACGAGGGCGGCCAAGGATTCGTGGGTCTGCGAGAGCTGATACGCCGTCGCCTCGCCGACATCAGCGATGGCCAAGGCATGAATCCACCGGTGCAGCGGCGCCGTCTTCGCGCGCTGGAGCGCCTCAACGACCTTGGTGGCGTTCTTTTCGCCGAAGGTGCGCGGCTCGTCGTCGGTGCCGAGGTTCAGTTTTCCCAACCGCTCGACGGTCAGCTCGAAGAGGTCCAAGGGCTCCTTCACCAGCCCTCGCTCAACGAGCTTTTCCGCGACGATGCCGCCGAGGGACTCGATATCGAGCGCCTTGCGTTGCGCGAAGTATTCTACGCGCCGGGTCAGCTGCGCGGGGCAGCCGGCGACGTTCTGGCAACGCCAGGCGACTTCCTCGGTTTCGCCGGCGAGCTTCTCCTTCGCCACGGCGCCACCGCAGGCGGGACAATGGCCGCCGATGTGGGCGAACAGGTCGAACTCGGCGGCACTGGCCGGCCGCTTGGTCTTCACGACCTCGAAGATTTCCGGGATGACCATGCCCGCCTTGCGGACGACCACGGTGTCGCCGATGCGGATGTCCTTGCGGCGAATCTCGTCCTCGTTGTGCAACGTGGCACGCGCGACCGTGGAGCCCTGCACGAACACCGGCTCCAGTTCCGCAACCGGCGTCAGCACCCCGGTGCGCCCAACCTGGACCGTGATGGCGTGCAGCACCGTTTCGGCCGGGGTGATCCACGGCACCGGTTTGTGGACGATCGCGTAGCCGGGCGCGCGCGACCGGCCGGGGATTCGGGCCCAGTCGGCGAGGGTGTTCACCTTGATGACCACACCGTCGATTTCGTAGGGCAGCCGCCGCCGCAGGTCCCTCGCCTCGTCGTAACCCGCCACGACCTCCGTGTCGTAGAGCCGCAGAATCTCGTCCATGTCGCGGGCGGTCCACCAGAGCGTCTGGGTGGGCAGGCCGAACTTCGCCAACGTTTCCAGCATCTCGGCGTGGGTCGTGAAGGCGATGCCGTCGCACGCCCCGACCGCGTAGAACACGGCGCGGATTGGCCGCTGGGCAACGAGCTGGGGATCCAGCTGCTTCAGCGCCCCGGCGGTGGCATTGCGGGCGTTCGGGAAGGACTTCTCGCCGGCGGCGGCGAGTCGGGCGTTCAGGGCGTCGAACTCGGCAATGGCCATGTAGGCTTCGCCGCGGACTTCCAGCAGCGCCGGCGGATTGGGCAGGTCCAATTCCAACGGGATGGACCGCAGCGTCCTGAGGTTGGCGGTGATGTCGTCGCCGAATTGGCCGTCGCCGCGCGTGACGCCCAGCTCCAGCTTGCCGTGCCGGTAATGGACGCTGATCGAGACGCCGTCCACCTTGGGTTCCATGACGTAGCCGACGTCGTCCCGGCCGAGCTGCTTGCGGATGCTGGCGTCAAACGCGCGGAACTCGGCGAGCGTGTTCCGGTCCTGCGCCGCGTTGCGTCGGTCGCGGTCGGGTTCCTCATCCTTGGACGGATGGTCGGCCGCCTCGACCTTGTCGAGCGATAGCATCGGCTGGAGGTGCGCGACGCGGCGGAAGCTGTCCATCGGCGCGCCGCCGACCCGTTGGGTCGGGGAACTGGGGCTGACCAACTCGGGGAACCGGCCCTCCAGTTCCTGCAACTCGCGGTAGAGCGCGTCGTATTCGCGGTCGCTCACCTCGGGCCGCGCAAGCACGTAATAAGCGTGGTCGTGCCGGCGGATTTCGGTAGCAAGTTCGGCGTGGCGCTTGGCGGCGTCGGCTGCGGACATGCGGACAGGGTGAAAGTTCCAAGGACCGCTGGCCAATGACCAAATGCGCCCGGTTCAGCGCGGCTCGAAAGACCGCTCCGGCGGCCGGCGTGATGATTCGCCATCGCCCGGCCGGGGCACCAATCCGCCGGGGCCGCCCAACTGCGGCCGGCCCGGGGGCCGCGGGCCACCGGGACCCCACAGCATCTGCGGCGCGGTGCCGGTCCGCTGGCCGGCCAGCTCGGCGGCGACATTGTCGGCGCGTAACTGGACCCAGTCGGCGAAGGTGATGTCGTCGCGCAGCATCGGGAATCCCGGACCGAAACCGCGGGGTTCGCCTTCCCGGTCGGGGCGCGGTTCCGCGGCGGCCAGGCGGTTCGTCAGGCCTAGGGCGGATTGCTCAAACGCCGCTCGGGCTCGCGGTGATTCGGCGAAGACGGATTCATGGGTGATCCGGGCGATCCGCTCCGCATCAGCCCGCAGGCGGGCGGGATTGAACGCGTTGGTCAGCAGCGCGGACACTTCGCGCCGGTAAGCCGCGGCGAATTCCGGATTGCTGAGCACCCGACCGATGACCCGGAGATTTTCCGTCTGCGGCTTCAGGACGGTGAATTCGGCCTGTGCCCGCCGCGAGCCGGCGCCGGGATGGCCGCCAAATGACTCGTTCAGGTCCCAGGGAATGAACACCGTCTTGCCGTCGCCGCGAGGTTGGAACAGGTAAAAATTGTGGCCGGTGCCGAGGAACGAGTCGTAGTTGGCCAGGACCGCGTTAACGGCGATGAACCGGAGCAGTTGGGGGAGGTCCACCCGGCGCGGCAGTTCGCGGGCAAAGGTCGCGTCATCGGCTTGGTCCACGAGCCGGGTCAGCGCGATGAACCGGTCCGTGTCGGCCGGCGTCATCTCGGTCTTGGGTTCGTAGCGGTTGGTGTAGGCCGCCCAGTCCGGGCCGAGGTATTGCAGGCCCGGCACCCATTCCGGCTTGGCGAGCAGCCCCCTCTTGGTGCCGAAGTGCGCCGTCAGGAAATCGCCTTCGACCGCCTCGACCACCGTGTAGAGCCCGAGGAAGGTGTTCGTGCGTTCGCCGGGAATGGTGAGGAACACGCGGGCGAACGCCGTGCGCGGGGCGGCCATTCCGGCGCGGCGGAAGGCGTCGTAAGCCAGCGCCTCGCGGAATTGCGCGCCGTCGTTGAGATTGTTGTTCAGCAGGAGCTCCTCGTGCCCGAAGAAGGTCCGGCCCTTGGCGCCGCGGTCGAAATCGAGCTTGAACGGCCGCTTCAGGCCATTCCGCGACATGTTGAACGAGGAGTTGCCCTTGAACCGCACGGCGACGTTCGTGAGCACCTGTCCGGCGCATTCGAAGGTGGCGGTGCTCCACGGGTAATCGCGCTCCACCGCTCCCGGCCCCGGCGGCCGTGGCTCACCCGCGGGGAACCGGGATACGGAACGTTCCTTCGGGGTGAGTGCCGCCCAGTTTTCGGCCGGCAGCGTCAGGTGGATCTCCCAAAGATTGGTCAACCCAAAGAACGATTCCGCCGCGGCGGCGGGCGTGAGCCGGAGCGTCAGCAGCAGTCCGACCAAACCGAGCAACCGGGGACAACTCATGGGCGGTAGCTTGGATCGGAGCCCGCCGGGTTGCACCGCCAAATCCCCCGCGCGTTGGGGCGGATCACCCTTGGGTGGCGGGAAGCCAAACTTGTCGCTGGCATCGGCGGCCGGGGCAGGTAGCGTTCCCGGCAATTCCATCTGCCCGCAGTCGTTCATCGCGTCCTGCCCAACCTCAAAACACTCATGTCCATGAAGCCCAATGCCACGTTCCGACGCCCGCGTTGCCGGGCCGGTTTCACCCT